>NZ_CP083954.1:600000-1200000 GCF_006442975.2 Mesorhizobium sp. B2-1-1
AGCCGCACGCCAGCATCGAAACCATCCTCGACAATGTTGCGCAATCCGTTGTCCCGGCTGAATTCGAGCTTGATGTCGGGATAGTCGGCAAGGACAGGCCGCAGTTTCGGCCAGACCAGCTGCTCGAGCGCATGATCGGAGACGGTGATGCGCACGGTCCCCGAGGGTTTGTCGCGATAGGCCGTCAGCGCCGCGATGTCGGTTTCGATATCGACGATGCGCGGTGCCAGGGATTGACGCAACCGCTCCCCCGCCTCGGTCGTCGAGACACTGCGCGTCGTTCGCGCCAGCAGCCGCAGGCCCAGGCGCGTTTCGAGCCGCTTGATGGTGTGGCTGAGGGTCGATTGAGTAATACCGATCTTGGCGGCGGCCTTGGTGAAACTGCGCTCCTCGGCCACCATCAGGAACCACAGAAGATCGTTGAAGTTTTCGCGCATGGCCTTCTGCCCCGCTGAATACGGCCCGACGTTATTTATGGCCTGCATCGATAAGTTCAAGCGACTTTCAGCCGCTAATCATTCCAATAGTCCGGCGCTATCTCCTGTCGCGAACGGGCCGCCGATGCGTTTTCCGGCGGCCGGCTTTTTGTGCGTGGTGACGGCTGATGGAAACGACTTACGACGACAGGCTGGTGAAGCCTCGGGCAGCATGGGGTGCGGTGTTCTCGATGACGCTTTGCGTCGCCGTCCTCATCGCTTCCGAGTTCATGCCGGTCAGCTTGCTGACGCCGATCGCCGACGGGCTCGGCATCACCGAAGGCCGGGCGGGACAGGCGATCTCGGTCTCCGGCATCTTCGCGGTCGTCACCAGCCTGTTCATCGCCGGCCTGACGCGGCATATCGACCGCAAGCTGGTGCTGACGTCGTTCTCGCTGCTGCTCGCCGTGTCCGGCTTGGTGGTGACCTTTGCGCCCAACTATGCCGTGCTGATGATCGGCCGCGTCTTGCTCGGCATTGCCATCGGCGGTTTCTGGTCGATGTCCACCGCGATCGTGATGCGCCTCGTGCCGGAGGACTCCGTGTCCGAGGGCCTGGCGATGATCAACGCCGGCAACGCCATCGCGGCAACCATATCGGCGCCGCTCGGAAGCCTGCTCGGCGATTATGTCGGCTGGCGCGGCGCGTTCTTCCTCGTGGTGCCGCTGGCCCTCTTTGCCCTTGTCTGGCAAAGCTTCAGCCTGCCTGCGCTGCCGCCACGCGGCCGCAAGGCGTCGGGCAATGTCCTCCGGTTGCTGCTGCGCCGTCAGGTCGCGCTCGGCATGACCTCGATCCTGTTGCTCTTCATGGGCCAGTTCGCGCTCTTCACCTATCTCAGGCCTTTCCTGGAAACCGTGACCGGTGTCGGCGTTTCGGCGCTCTCGGCGATCCTGCTCGTGATGGGACTAGCAGGCGTCGCCGGCACCTGGACCATAGGCCGGCTGCTCAAGACGCGGCTCTACGGCATCGTCATCATCATTCCGCTGGCCATGGCGCTGTTGGCGGTCGCATTGATCGTGCTTGGATCGATGCCGGTGGCCGTCACCGCGTTGCTCGTCGGCTGGGGCTTTTTCGGAACCGCGGCGCCGGTCGGCTGGGGCACCTGGCTGAGCCGCGCGCTGCGCGACGATGCCGAAGCCGGCGGCGGCTTGCAGGTCGCCGTCATCCAGTTCGCCATCACGCTCGGCGCGGCGGGCGGCGGCCTGCTGCTGGACACGCTCGGCTGGCGAAGCCCCTTCGCACTTGGCGCGGTGCTGCTTGTGGGATCCGCGCTGGCCGCGGCGGCAGCCGCCCATGACCACTCCAAGGGCGCACCATGACACGCAGCCACATGACGCGCCGCACCGCGGTTGCCGCCGCACTGGCAGCCGCGTTCGCACCCTCCGCCGCGCCAGGCCAAGCCGGCGGAACGGACGGACAGGAGAAACCGTTGATGAGGATTGCTATTGAAGTGGACGCAATGCGCCTGACGGCATCCCTGTTCGACAATCCGAGCGCGCAGGATTTCGCCGCGATGCTACCGCTCGATCTGACACTGGAAGACTACGCATCCGTCGAGAAGATCGGCTACCTGCCGCGCAAATTGCGGCTCGAGGGCAGCGGCCCGTTCGACAATGAGGCCATCGGCGACATCGCCTACTACGCGCCCTGGGGCAATCTCATCTTCTTTTATGGCCCCTACCGGTATTCGCGCGGCCTGATCCGGCTCGGCCGGCTGGACAGCGGTATCGCGCCGCTGCTGCGCGGCGGACGCTTCAACATACGCATAGAACGCCTGACATAGCTCAAGGAGAAAACCATGCTCGGAACAGTTCTTTACGGTGCCGGCGACATCCGCTGCGAGGAAGTGGCGGAGCCCGAAATCCTTCATCCCACCGACGCCATCCTCAAGCTCTCGGCCACCTGCATCTGCGGCTCCGACCTGTGGCCCTATCGCGGGCTCCAGCCGCTGAACGAACCGATGCATATGGGCCACGAATATTGCGGCGTGGTGGTGGAAGTGGGCAGCGCGGTGAGAACGGTGAAGCCCGGCCAGTTCGTCGTCGGCTCGTTCTGCACCTCCGACAACACCTGCCCGCATTGCCGCTTCGGCTTCCCCTCGTCCTGCGAGCAGCGCGAGTTCATGAGCCGGGCGCAGGCGCCGATGCTGCGCGTGCCGCTTGCCGACGGCACGCTGGTCGCCACCCCCGGCATGCCCGAGGACGATCTGATCCCGAGCCTGCTGGCGGCATCGGATGTGCTTGGCACCGGCTGGTATGCCGCCGACGCCGCGCGCGTCGAGCCCGGCGCGACCGCGGTCGTCGTGGGTGACGGCGCGGTCGGGCTGATGGGCGTGCTTGCGGCCAAGCAGATGGGCGCTGAGCGCATCATCGCCATGAGCCGCCACAAGACGCGCCAGGATCTCGCGCTCGAATTCGGCGCCACCGATATCATTTCGGAGCGCGGCGATGACGGCGTGGCGCGGATCAAGGATCTGACCCGCGGCGTCGGCGCGGAATCCGTGCTGGAATGCGTCGGCACGCAGGAATCCATGATGCAGGCGATCAACTGCGCCCGCCCCGGCGGCTCGATCGGCTTCGTCGGCGTGCCGCATGGCGTCCAGCTCGACGGCCAGGGCCTCTTCTTCGCCCAGAAGAGCCTGCTCGGCGGCCCCGCGCCCGTGCGCCGTTTTCTTCCGCATCTGATGGATCTGGTGCTGGAGCGCAAGGTCAATCCCGGCAAGGTCTTCGACCTGACCCTGCCGCTGGCCGATGTCGCCGAGGGCTATCGCGCCATGGATGAGAGGCGGGCGATCAAGACGCTGCTTCGTCTGTAAGCGCCGCGCTGCGTTCAGCCCACAAATGCAGGGGAGCAAATCTTAAGGAGACCAAAATGAAGAAAATCCTGACAGCAGCGGCCGCGAGTGTAGCGGGAGGCATGCCCGTGCAAGCGCAGGGCATCGAAATCCGCACAAACGGCAGCACGCCGGCGATGATCGGAGCGGCAGAAAACTTTACCGGGCAAGCGGTCATCACTGCGCTGTTTCCCGCCACCGAGATAACGCGCGCAAGCACGGGGCTGGTGAACTTTGCTCCCGGAGCGCGCACCGTCTGGCACACCCATCCTGCCGGTCAATTGCTGATCGTCACATCAGGCCAAGGCTGGATTCGCGAAGACGGCAAGGAGGCCCTCGTCATCAATCCAGGCGACGTCGTCTGGATTCCCGCCGGGGTGAAGCACTGGCATGGCGCAACCGCCACCAGCCCGATGGCCCATATCGCGTTGAGCTACATGCATGACGGCAAGAATGTCGACTGGCTGGAGCCTGTCTCCGACGAGCAATACCGCTGACCGTACGCAGGAACGAAAGGCATCATCATGAAACCTTCAACCATTCTCGCACTCGCTTTGTCGATGGGGGCTGCCGACGCTGCGGCGCAGACGGGGTCGCAGACCGACAGCCTGCCTCCAGAGGATTTGCAGGCCGTCTCGCCCGCCCTTGCGCGCTATGCGACGGACAAGCTTGCCAATGACGTTTGGAAGCGCCCCGGCCTGTCGCGGCGCGATCGCAGCATCGTCACCATCGCGGCGGTGGTCACCCGGAACCAGGGCATACTCCTGCCGGAGCAGTTGAGCCTCGCCCTCGACAGTGGCGTGAAGCCGGCCGAGATCTCGGAGATGATCACGCATCTTGCCTTCTATGCCGGGTGGGGCAACGCGATGGCAGCCACGGCCATCGCCAAAGCGGTGTTCGAGGCACGCGGCATCGGGCCGGACCAGCTCCCCAAGGCTGTCGTCGATTTGCTGCCGCTCGACGAAAAGGCGGAGGCCGATCGTGCCGCACGGGTCGAGCAAGGCACGGGACCGGCGTCGCCGGGCCTGGTGCGCGACACGACGGAAGTGCTGTTTCGCGACTTGTGGCTGCGTCCCAACCTCGCGCCGCGCGACCGCAGCCTGGTGACGGTCAGCGCACTGGTCGCCGCCGGTCAGGTGGAGCAGATTCCCTATCATCTCAACAGGGCCATGGATAATGGACTGACGCGCGCCGAGGCCTCGGAGGTGATCAGTCATCTCGCCTATTACGCGGGATGGCCAAACGCTTTCTCGGCAGCCCCGGTCGCACGCTCCGTATTCGAGAAGCGCTCCGCCGACTGACCGTTTTCGGCCGTGACGACTTCTCCGTTCGAGCAGCGCGAAGTAGCAATGCGGAGAGCATGTGGAGAACTGCCCAGGGCAAATTCAGTGCGGCCTGGCGGATCGAGGCCGAAAGCCGACGCGGGCGGTATGACCTGACATTGCGCTCAGCCGGCGCGCGATCCCGGCGCTTCCGGCCGGAGATAGACCGTCAGGCAGCAGCAACAGATCGCCAGTCCGGCGATCGGGTATTTCAGGGCGACGACCGCCGCCAAGCCGAAAAGGCACAGCGTCACGATCGAGCGGATGCGCATGACCTTGCGCACCTTGAGCGGAACGGTGTCGGCCGGCATCGGGCCGATGAGTTCCCGGATCAGGAGAATGTAGGTCAGGTTCACCAGGAAGAAGACGACCGCGTAGAACGCCACCGGCTGCGGGGCCAGCTCGCTGACCGCCATCCACGCGGTTGCCAGCGGCAGCAGCGACACCGAGAACAGGTGCGCGAAATTGTACCACATCAGGCTGGTCGTCGCCGCCGTGGCATGGCGCAGGAGATGATGGTGGTTCGCCCAGACGATGGCGATGAAGAGATAGCTCACGCCGTAGCTCAGCCATGTCGGCCACAAGGCCAGCAACGCAGTGAAGGTCGGCACCTCCGGTGGGCGCAGGTCAAGCACGAGCACGGTGATAAGGACGGCGAACACGCCATCCGAAAATGCGCTCAATCGCTCAAGCCCTGTCGAGGGAAGCACCTGGAGTGTCCTTGTCGAGGTTCGTCCGGCCTATGGTAGCATCGCCACCCGCAATATCCATGGCTGCCCAGTTGAGATCGCTAACGCGTTGCTTCGCGCCAAGTCCAACTCCGCTCACGACGCCTTGGCCAGAAAGCTCTGGTAATCCGATTTGGCCTGCAGCAGGCGCAGCACGTTCTCGCGCGAGCCGCGCACATGGGCGCGCGCCAGGGCGCCGGCGCGCTTGGCGTCGCCGGCGCAGATCGCCTCGACAATCTCGGCATGCTCGTCGCGGGCGATCTTCCATTCGTCGAGCCACAGCAGTTCCGTCCAGACATAGTGCTGGCACTTGTCGAGGATGCCGCACAGCATGCCGTGCAGCATGGCATTGCCGCTGATTTCGGCGATGACGCGGTGCAGGTCGATGCCGACTTCAAGCTCCTGGAATTTTTCCCTTGTGGTTCGATCCGCAATGGCGGCCAGCCTCTCGCATTCGGCCAGCATGACGCGCAGCCGCGCCTTGTCTTTCTCGGTGGCCGCAGCCGCCGCCAGTTCGGTGGCGTGGCCGTCGAGCAGTTCGCGGATGTCGAAGGCCTCGCGGAACATGTTTATGTCGAACTCGGTGACGGCGTAGCCCTGCCGCGGCCGGCCGGTGACCAACCCGTCGCGCTCGAGGCGGTTGAAGGCCTCGCGCACGGGCGTGCGGCTGACATTCAGCTTTGCCGCAATGTCGCTCTCGGTGACGCGCGCGCCCGGCGGGATCTGGCCGGTCACGATCATTGCCTTGAGCGCGGAATAGACCGAGTCGCGCAGCGTGTTTTTTGTTTCCTTGGCCAAGTTCCGTATCCAGTCTCCGGTCCGTGCCGGAAATCGATGTGTTTCGCGCGTAGCTGTATTCAAAATCGGCGCGTTTTGCCATTCCCCGGCCCCGGGTCGGTGGCCCCAAGGCCCCGCCGAGCGGTGTTGACTTCGCTGATCCCCGAGCTACACTCAGAATTGTATACAAAATCGCATGCGAAATCAAAAACAATGGGAACGCCGGTTGGAGAACCGAAATGAACAGCACCAAAGGCATTAGCGTCGTTGCCATAGCGGGCCTCATGGCAACGGTCACGGCGCCCGCCGCGGCAGGCGACACCATTACCGTCGCCTCATGGGGCGGCACCTATCAGGAGGCGCAGGCCAAAGCCTTCTTCAAGCCGACCGCCGATGCGCTCGGCATCACCATCAAGGAAGACACCACCAACGGTCTCGATGACGTGCGCCTGCAGGTGACAGGCAACGCGGTGAAGTGGGACATCACCGAGCTCGGCGCCGACGAATGCGCGCGCGGCTCGAAGGAAGGGCTTTTCGAAAAGCTCGACTACAACCTCATCGACAAGAGCGGCATCAATCCCAAGCTCGTGCATGACGACTGGGTCGGCATCTCCTACACCTCCGTGGTACTCGTCTACCGGACCGACGTATTCGGTGACAAAGGCCCCAAGACCTGGGCCGACTTCTGGAATGTGGAGAAGTTTCCCGGACGGCGCGCACTGAGCAGCAGCCAGGCGACGGAGACGCTTAGCGTTGCAGCCCTCGCCGAAGGCATTCCGATCGACAAGGTCTATCCTGTCGACATCGACGGCGCGCTGAAATCGGTCGACAAGATCCGTGGCCATGTCGATGCCTGGTGGACTTCCGGCGCGCAGGCCATGCAACTGGTGAAGGACGGCGAGGTCGACATGGCAAGCATCTGGAACGGCCGCGCCGGCACCTTGAAGAAGGAAGGCGCGCCGGTCAGCTTCTCCTTCGACCAGGGCGTACTCACCGCCGACTGCATGGTCATTCCCAAGGGCGCCAAGAACAAGGAGGTCGCGATGAAGGCGCTGGCGATGTTCGTCAGTCCGCAATTACAGGCCAATCTGCCGCTTTATGTCGACAACGGACCGGTCAACGAGAAGGCGTTCGAGACCGGGAAGATCCCGCCGGAGCGGATCAAGGACATCAACTCGTCGCCTGAGAACGTCAAGAAGCAGGTGCTGCAGGACGCCGAGTTCTGGCGCGACAACCTCGTCGAGGCGACGGAGAAGTTCAACAATCTGATCCAGCAATAGACCGGAAACCCTGACATTGCGGGGCCGCCTGGCCCTGCTTCTTGGAGTCCTGCCCAGGAGAAAACAATCTTGTCCATTGCGCCATCCGCGCTGCCGATCGGCATGCGCGCGATAGAGAAACGTTTTGGCTCCGTATCGGTGCTGCGCGACCTCAATCTCGACGTCGCGGCCGGCGAATTCCTGACGTTGCTCGGCCCTTCCGGCTCCGGAAAGACGACGCTGCTGATGATCCTGGCGGGATTCGTCAGGGCCAATGCCGGCTCAATCAAGGTCGGCGACGAGGAGATCATCACCACGCCGCCGCACAGGCGCAATATCGGCATGGTGTTCCAGAACTATGCCCTGTTCCCGCATATGAACGTCTTCCACAACATCGCCTTTCCGCTGAAGCAGCGCCGCGTTCCGGCCGCCGAGACGGTGGAACGCGTCGAGAAAGCGCTGGAGTTGGTGAAGTTGCAGGGCCTCGGCGAACGGCGCGTCGACCAGCTCTCCGGTGGCCAGCGCCAGCGCGTGGCGCTGGCGCGCGCCATCGTGTTCGAGCCGCGCATCGTGCTGATGGACGAGCCGCTGTCGGCGTTGGACAAGGGCTTGCGCGAGCACATGCAGATCGAACTGCGCGCCCTGCATCGGCGGCTTGGCATGACGACTGTCTATGTCACGCACGACCAGCGCGAGGCGATCACCATGTCGGATCGTATCGCCGTCATGAATGCCGGGCGCATCGAGCAGCTCGACAAGCCCGAAATTCTCTACGCCGCGCCGCGCACCCGGTTCGTCGCCGGCTTCATCGGGGAATCGAATTTCATTCCCGTCGAATGCCGCAGCGGTTCGGTCTGGTACGAGGACAGGCAAATCCACACCGCGGCGCCGGCGCCGGCATCGGGCCAGCAGCTGATGGTGGTGCGGCCGGAAAAGCTGCGGCTGCTGTCAAATGCAGAGCCGGCCAAGGGCGTCAACGTGCTCAGCGCGACGCTCAGTGACGTGATTTATCAGGGCGACAGCTTCGTCTGCTACGCCGTGCTGCGCGACGGCAGGCAGCTGACATTGCGCGACTATTGCCGCAGCGACGTGCTGGCCAGGTTGCCGGCCTCCGGGCAGCCGATCGCGCTTGGCCTCGATGCGCAGGATACGATCCTGGTGGCGGCGGACTGATGAGCGTGCAAACCGCCACGATGGACGAGGCAATTGGCGCCATGACCCAGGACCTGAACGCGCATGCGTTGCGCGCCGATGCGCGGCGCGAGCAGTTTCGGCTGTTGGCGCTGCTGTCGCCAAGCCTGTTCCTCGTCTTTGCCATCATCATCGTGCCGATCGGCTGGCTGTTCTGGCTGTCGCTGTTCGACGAGGCCGGCGTCTTGAGCGCGGCCAACTATGCGCGCTTTTTCGAGCAGACCTCCTACATCAAGACCTTCCTCACCACCTTCAAGGTCGCCTTCATCGTCACCGCCGCTTGCGTGCTGCTGGGCTATCCCTTGGCTTATATGCTGTCGCAATTGCCGCGCCGGGCGGCGTCGATCTGCCTGATCTTCGTCATCCTGCCGTTCTGGACATCGGTGCTGGTGCGCACCTATGCCTGGCTGGTGATCCTGCAGCGCAAGGGGCTGATCAACAGCTGGCTGATCGACCTCGGAGTCATCAGCCAGCCGCTGCCGCTGGCCAACAATTTTTCCGGCGTCGTCATCGGCATGACGCATATATTGCTGCCGTTCCTGGTGCTGCCGCTCTACGCCTCGATGAAGACCATCGACACCGACTGCCTGCGCGCCGGGATGAACCTGGGCGCCGGCCCCGTCGCCACCTTCCGGCAGATCTTCTTTCCGCTGTCGCTGCCCGGCCTCGCCTCGGGCGTGGTCATCGTCTTCGTGCTGTGCCTCGGTTTTTTCGTCACGCCGGCGCTGATGGGCGGCGGCAAGGTTGTCATGTGGGCGATGCGCATGGAACAGACCACCAGTCTCTATTCCAACTGGGGCGCCGGCGCGGCGCTCGGCGTCGTGCTGCTCGCGGTCACGCTGGCGCTGCTCGGCCTGTTCCAGTGGCTGCTCGGCGCGCGCGCCACAGGTGTGTGGAGTTCGCGATGAGTGGAGATGTCGGCCTGCCGATCTCGCACCGGCAACGTCTGTGGCTCTATGCGCTGGGCGGCCTCGTGCTGCTGTTCCTGATCGCGCCGTCGGTCATCATCGTCATCATGTCGTTTTCGGATTCGACGCTGCTGCAGTTTCCGCCCCAGCAATGGTCGCTGCGCTGGTACCAGACCTACTTCCAGTCGCCGGAGTGGCGCGACGCGACGGTCGTCTCGGTCAAGGTGGCCGTTATGACAGCGCTGGTGGCGACGCCGCTCGGCACGGCCGCCGCCTACGCCATCAATCGCGGCACGCTGCGCTTCAACGGCAGCATCAACGCACTGATGACGGCATCGCTGATCGTACCTGTGATCCTGATCGGCATCGGCACTTTCTTCCTCTACGCGCGCATCGGGCTGAACAACACGCTGACCGGCCTGGTCATCGCGCATACGGTGCAGGCGCTGCCGCTGGTGGTGCTGACGGTGCTTTCGGGCCTGCGCTCCTACGACATGAACCAGGAGCGCGTGGCGCGCAGCCTGGGCGCCGGACGCGTAGCCGCCTTCTGGCAAGTTACCATGCCGCAGATCCGCTTCTCGATCGTCTCGGGCGCGCTGTTTGCCTTCATCACCTCCTTCGACGAAGTGGTGGTTTCGCTGTTCATCTCGGGCGGCGAGACGACGAGCTTGACGCGCCGCATGTTCAACGCCCTGCGCGACCAGATAGACCCGACGATCGCTGCCATCTCGACCTGCCTGATCGTGCTGTCGGTCGTGCTCTTGTCGGTGGCGCAGATCTTCGGCAGACGGCATTGATTTCACCGGACCAATTGGCTTCAAGTGACCAGGAGATATTCGGACAGAATGCGTGATTTCCAGTTTCCCGGCCGCTCGCCGGTCCGTGCCACCGAAGCGATCGCCGCGACCTCGCATCCGCTTTCGACGCTTGCAGCCATTGACATGCTGCGCGCCGGCGGCAATGCCATGGACGCCGCTGTCTGCGCCGCCGCCGTGCAGGGCGTGGTCGAGCCGCAATCGACCGGCATAGGCGGCGACTGCTTTGTCCTCTATTGCCCCGCGGGGCAGGGACACGTGCTGGCTTTCAATGGCTCCGGCCGGGCGCCCGCCAAGGCGACCGTGGACTGGTATCGCGACAAAGGCTTCAGCGAACTTCCCAAACAGGGACCGCATGCCGTGACCGTGCCCGGCGCGATCGACGCCTGGTGCAGGCTGCTGGAAGACCATGGCAGCAAGGACCTTGCAGAGGTGTTGGCGCCAGCGATCAACTATGCCGAGAACGGCTATGTCGTGCATGACCGCGTCGCCTTCGACTGGGCCGAACCGGAGACCGACCTGTCGGTCGACGAGCACGCCGCGCGCATTTTCCTGCCGGGCGGCGAGGCGCCCAGGGCCGGCGACGTGCACCGGCAGCCGGAGCTTGCCGCCACCTTACGCATCATTGCCAGGCATGGCCGCGCCGGGTTCTATGAAGGCACCGTGGCCGACGACATTGTGAGCCGGCTCAGGGCGTTGGGCGGACTGCATTCGCTTGAGGATTTCGCTTCGACCAAGGGCGATTATGTAGCGCCGGTCAGCGTCTCCTATGGCGGCCACGAGATCCACCAGATGCCGCCGAACAATCAGGGGCTGACGGCGCTCGTGATGCTGAATGTGCTGTCGGGGCTCAGGCTCGGCGAGCTCGACCCCGGCGGCGCCGAGCGCCTGCACTTGGAGATCGAAGCGGGGCGGTTGGCCTACCGCGACCGCGACCGTTTCCTCGGCGACCAGGACCATGTGCCGGTGCCGGTAAAAGAGCTTCTGTCGGCCGCCTATGCCGAGCGGCTGCGCGCCGAGATCGACCGCCAGCGTGCCATGACGCACCTGCCGGATGTGCAGCTGCCCGGCAGCGACACGGTCTACATCTCCATCGTCGACCGCGACCGCAACGCGGTCTCCTTCATCAACTCGACCTATTATTCCTTCGGCAGCGGCGTCGTCGGCCCGAAGACCGGCGTGGTGCTGCAGAACCGCGGCTCGAGCTTCCGCCTCGACCCGGCGCATCCGAACGCCATCGCGCCCGGCAAGCGGCCGATGCACACGATCATGCCCGGCATGGCGACGCGAAACGGCCGCGTGGTGATGCCGTTCGGCGTCATGGGCGGCGGCTACCAGCCGTTCGGTCACGTCCATCTTTTGACCAACATGCTCGACTTCGGCATGGATCCGCAGCAGGCGCTCGATGCGCCGCGAGTGTTCTACAATGACGGCATGGTGGAGGCCGAGCGCGGTGTTCCCGCTGATGCGATCGAAGGCCTGCGCCGCCGCGGCCATGCCATCACCCAGCCGCACCATCCGCTCGGCGGCGGCCAGGCGGTGTTGATCGACTGGGAAAAGGGAACGCTGACCGGGGCGTCGGATCCACGCAAGGACGGAATGGCGCTTGGGTATTGATGGGATCGGGACAGCCGTCGCGGCCCGGATTTGGCTGCAGTTGCCGCAGCAAGCGTCGGCGCCGCCCCACATGAGCAGCATACCCTCACCCCGCCACCAGGTGACCGCCTCCGACATCGCTCAGCGCCAGCCTCTGCGGGCTCTCGCCCAGCCTCCGCGTCGCACTCGGTATCTCCTGGTCCAGCCTTGCGAACCGGCTCCTGCGCTTCGCCGGATCGGGCACCGGCACAGCTTCGATCAGCCGCCTGGTGTAAGGGTGGCGCGGGTTGGAGAAAACCTGGTCGCGCGTGCCCATTTCGACGATCTGGCCGAGATACATGACGGCGACGCGGTCGGAGATGTTTTCGACTACGGCCATATCATGGGAGATGAAGAGGTAGGCGACGCCGAATTCGCGCTGCAATTCCTTCAACAGGTCGAGCACGCGCGCCTGCACGGAAACGTCGAGGGCCGAAACGCTTTCGTCGGCGATGATCAGCTTCGGCCTGAGCGCCAGGGCACGGGCGATGCAGACGCGCTGGCGCTGGCCGCCGGAGAATTCGTGGGGATAGAGCTCCATCTGGCCGGCCGACAGGCCGACACGCTCGAATAATGCCGCCACCCGCTCCCTGCGCTCTTCCTTCGAAGCGACGCCATGGATGACCAGCGGCTCGGCGACGAGATCGCCGACGCGCATGCGCGGGTCGAGCGAAGCGTAGGGGTCCTGGAAGATCATCTGCACGTCGCGGCGCACCGCCTTGCGCTCGTCGCGGCCGAGGCCCGACAGGTTGCGTCCGCCGATGACGATGTCGCCGGTATAAGGCACCAGTCCGGCCAGCGCCTTGGCGGTGGTCGACTTGCCGCAGCCGGATTCGCCCACCAGCGCCAGCGTTTCGTTGGGCGCGATCGAAAAGCTGACGCCTTCGACGGCATGGACGCGCCGGTTGACCCGGCCGAAGAAGCCGCCACGCAGGTCGAACCGGACATGCAGATCGGTGACATCGGCGACGTTCGCCGGCGCAACCGGCTCGGCAATCTCTTTCGATTTCTGGCGGCCGGCGCCAGTGCCGATGCGCGGCACGGCGGCGAGCAGCTCGCGTGTGTACTCGGCTTGCGGCCTGGCGAAAATGTCCGATGTCTTGCCTTCCTCGACCATGCGGCCATGCCGCATGATGATGACGCGGTCGGCCATTTCGGCGACCACGCCCATGTCGTGGGTGATGAGGATGACGCTGGTGCCGTGCTGGCGCTGCAGGTCGCGCAGCAGTTCCAGAACCTCGCCCTGCACGGTGACGTCGAGCGCAGTCGTCGGCTCGTCGGCGATCAGCACGTCGGGTTCCAGCGCCAGCGCCATGGCGATCATCACCCGCTGGCGCATACCGCCGGACAGCTCATGCGGAAACTGTTTCAGCCGGCTTTCGGCTTCCGAAATGCGCACTGCCTTCAACGCCTCGCTGGCGCGGCTTCGGGCCTCGGCGGGCGAGAGGCTGGTATGCGCCTCGATGGATTCGGTGAGCTGGCGGCCGATCGACAGCACCGGGTTCAGCGAGGTCATCGGCTCCTGGAAGATCATGGCGATGCGGTCGCCGCGGATGCGGCGCATCCGGCGCTCGTCGAGCGCTGTGAGATCGGTGTCGCCCGCATCCCCGCCAAGAAGGCGGATCGTGCCCGAAGATATGCGCGCGGCGGGCCGCGGCAGTAGTTGCATGATCGCCAGCGCGGTCATCGATTTGCCGGAGCCGGATTCGCCGGCGATGCAGAGCGTCTCGCCGCGTGAAAGCGTCAGAGAGAGGTTGGAGACGACGTCGCGCTCGCCGTCCTCGCCACGCACGGAGACGGAGAGATTGGCGATGTCGAGAATGGTTTCGGTGGCTGATGTCATTGCAGACGCAAACCTGCAAGGGATTTATTCTGTGGCGCCCCCCACCCGGACCTTCGGTCCGACCTCCCCACAAGGGGGAGGTAGGGCGCCAGTTTTTTACTCTCCCCCTTGTGGCGAGGGTCGCTGCGAAGCAGCGGGGTGGGGGTGCAGCGCCGACCGAACATCATTCGAACACGCAGCGCGGGAAGTAGAACGACACCACCCAGTTCGGCATGTCGACGATCTCGCTGATCCTGAGATCGCCACAGACCGAGGCCAGCATATAGGCCTCGACCGGATCGATCTGGTAACGGCCGGCGAGCAGGTCGATCATCTGGGCGACCGCCTCTTTCGCGCCGGTCATCAGGTCCGGGCCGATGCCCGTGGTCACCTCGTAACCCTTGGTGTCGAGGTGGCGCGTCACCGGGCCGGGCGTGGTGAAGCGCGGCATCTTCAGCCTGGCGTCCTTGACAAGGTCGAGCTTGAGCACGACGTCCATCGGGCTTTCGATCGCCGTGCCGCAGACCTCGCCATCGCCCTGCGCGGCATGCGTGTCGCCGACCGAAAACAGCGCGCCGGCCACCTCCACCGGCAGATAGAGCGTTGTGCCGGCGGCGAGGTCGCGAATGTCCAGATTGCCGCCGACGCGGCGGGGCGGCACCACCGAGTGATGGCCCATCTCGCCCGGCGCGTTGCCGATGGTGCCGGCGAAGGGTTTCAGCGGCACGCGGCCGTTCTTGCCGAACAAGGCCGGCTCCAGCGAGGCGGCATCGTATTTCCAGATGTTGAGCGCCGGCTGCTTGAAGTCGTCGGCGAGCAGGCCGAAACCTGGAATGTTCGCCGTCCAGCCGAAGCCGGACGGTTTGAACATCTCGATCGTCACCTTCAGCGCGTCGCCCGGCTCGGCGCCCTCGACGAAAATCGGCCCGGTGACAGGGTTGATCCCGGCGAAGTCGAGCTTGGCGATGTCGGCGACGGTGCTGTCGGGCTTGAGCTGGCCACCGGAGGAATCGAGGCACTGAAACTCGATGGTCGAGCCGGGCGCCACGCGCTGCGCCGGGGCAAAGGAATTGTCCCAGCCGAAATGGTGATGGCGTCCGTGGATGGTGTAGTCGCAGTTATTGCACATCTTTTACGTACACATTGTCGTAGTTGATCGGGATATGGACCGGGTCGACATAGAGGTTGTCGGCGCCGCCCATGCGCGCGGACTTCATGGTGAAGCGCTGCTCGTTGAAGACCGGCGCCCAGGGCGCGTCCTCCATCACCTTGTCGTAGATGGCGCTCCACATCTTGTCGCGCTCGCCTGATTTGGCTGGGTCGACCACCGAGTCGGCCTCGGCCGCCTTGGCGTCGAGGTCCTTGTTGCAATACCACGACCAGTTCCAGCCGCCAGGCACCGCGCCGGCGCAGCCGAGGATCGGACCGTAGAAGTTCGATGGGTCCGGGAAGTCGGCGATCCAGGCCATGCCGCCCGACCAGATCATCGGCGCGCCGGCCTTGTCGCCGCCGGCGGCGATGACGTTTGCCTGGGCAAGCGACTGGATGCTGGCCTTGATGCCGATCGCCGCCAAATCCTGCTGGATCGCCTGCGCGATGCGCGGATTGGGATCGGTGTTCATGGCGAAAAGCTGCGTCTCGAAGCCGTCGGGATGGCCGGCTTCGGCCAGCAGCGCCTTGGCCTTGGCGACGTCATAGGGATAGCCCTTGTACGCCTTGTCGTAGCCCGGCATCGACGGCGGCAGCGGCTGGTTGGCCGGCACGGCGCGGTTGTTGATGATCTGCACGACGCGCGCCTTGTTGATCGCCATGTTGACCGCCTGGCGCACCTTCACATTGTCGAACGGCGCCATGGTGGTGTTCATGGTGACGTAGCCGGTGTGCAGTTGCCCGCCCTCCACGACGCGCGCCTTCTGCTCGGGATCGGCCATCACCTCCTGGAACTTGGCCGGCGGAATGCCGTCGCCGGGCACGTCGATCTCGCCCTTCTGAAGGCGCAGCAGCGCCACGATCGGCTCCTGGCCGATTTCGAAGGTGATCTTGTCCAGATGCGGCAGTCCCTTATGCCAGTAGTCCGCGTTGCGCTCGAAGACGATGCGCTGGCCGAGCGTCCACTCCGCGAGCTTGAAGGCGCCGGTGCCGACCGGATGCTTGCCGAAATCGGCGCCGTATTTCTCGACCTCTTCCTTCGGCACGACATGCGAGAAGTTGATGGCCATGACATGCAGGAAGGTGGCGTCGGGCCGGGTCAGCTCGAACTTGACGGTATAGGGGTCGACCACGGTGACACCCGATAGTGTCTCCGCCTTGCCGGCGGCGACATCGTCATAGCCCTTGATCGAGCCGAAGAAGCCGGCGCCGGGGCTCTGCGTCTTCGGGTTGGTGACGCGGTCGAGCGAGTATTTCACGTCCTCGGCGGTCATTTCGCGGCCATTGTGGAATTTCACACCATGGCGCAGCTTGAAGGTGAAGGTCTTGCCGTCGGGCGAGATCTCGTAGCTTTCGGCGAGATCGGGCTTGAGGTTCGTGGTACCCGGCTCGTAGTCCATCAGCCCGTCGAACAGGCTCTTGATCATCGACCAGTTCTGCCAGTCATAGCCGATCGCCGGGTCGAGGGTCGCGACATCGTCCTTGTAGGTGATGGTGATGGCGCCGCCCTGCTTGGCGTTGGGATCGATAGTGTCCTCGGCGCGGACGCTCGTCATGCCGAGCATCAGCGCCAGCGCCGATGCGGCCACGGTTGATGCGAGAAGCTTTTTCATTGTTATGTTCCCTTTCTCTGTTGGTTTTCTGGTTTCATCTGAGCTTGATGCGGGGATCGATGAACGGGGCGATGATGTCGGCCAAGAGATTGCCGAGCACGATGGCGAAGGCCGACACCAGCGTGACGCCCATGATGATCGGAATGTCGACGCGCTGGATCGCCTGCCAGGCGAGCTGGCCGATGCCTGGCCAGCCGAACACGCTTTCGACCACCACGATGCCGCCCATGAAGATGCCGATGTCGATGCCGATCATGGCGATGACCGGCAGGATGGCATTGGGGAGCGCATGGCGGAACAGGATGGCGCGGCGCGCAAGGCCCTTGGCGCGCGCGGTGCGCACATAATCCTGGCGGAGCACGTCGATCATCGAGGAGCGCATCATGCGCGCGTACCAGCCCGCGCCGAGAATGCCCATGGTTAACGACGGTAGTACCAGATGGCGCCAGGTGCCGTAGCCGCCGATCGGGAACCAGCCGAGCCGCACGGCGAACACGTAGAGCAAAAGCAGGCCGACGACGAATTGCGGCGCCGAGACGCCGACGAAGGAGGCGACCATCAGCGTCTGGTCGGTGACGGTGCCGCGCTTGACGGCGGCGGTCAGGCCCATCGAGAGCCCGATCAGCAATTCGCACAGGATGGCGCCGACCATCAGAAGCAGGCTCGCCGGCAGCCGCGAGACGATCAGTTCGGTGACCTCGGAGCGTTGGATGTAGGAGCGGCCGAGATCGCCGCTGGCGAGCTTCGTGAGATAGTGCCAGTACTGGACCACGAAGGGCTGGTCGAGGCCGAGCTGCTGGCGGATGTTCTCGACCGTCTGCGGCGTGGCGCTGCGGCCGGCGATCTGGCGCACCGGGTCGGCAGGCAGCAAATAAAGCAGCGCGAAGGTGATCAGCGAGACGCCGAGCAGGATGAGCAGCGACTGGATCAGGCGGCGGCCGAGATAGGCGATCATGCCCGGCCCCTTTGCGTCGGATCGAGGATGTCGCGCAGCGCGTCGCCGATGAGGTTGAAGGCCAGCGCCAGCGCCAGGATCGCCGCACCCGGGAAGAACACCAGCCAGGGTGCCGCCTGGAAGTAGGTCTGGTTCTCGAAAATGATGTTGCCCCAGGACGCCGTCGGCGGCTGCACGCCGATGCCCAGGAAGGAAAGCGTCGCTTCCAGCAGCACCGTGGTCGAGATGCCGAGCGTGCCCCAGACGATGATGGTGGGCAGGAGATGCGGCAGGATGTGGCGAAACAGGATGCGCGGCGCGCTCGCCCCGATGGTGCGTTCGGCGTCGATGAACTCGCGTTCGGCGAGCGAAGAGGTTTCGGTGTAGATGACGCGCGCGGTCTGCACCCAGTTGACCAGCGCGATGACGAGAGCGACGATCCAAAGACTTGGCTCGAACACGGCCGCGAGACAAATGGCGAGCAGCAATGCCGGAAACGCCATCATCAGATCGGTGAAGCGCATGAGAGCACTGCCGATCCAGCCGCGGAAATAACCCGCCGTGACGCCGACCAGCGTGCCGATCAACAGCGCCACGCCGTTGGCGGCGATGCCGATGATCAGCGAGGTGCGGGCGCCGTAGAGGATGCGGGTCAACAGGTCACGACCGAGCAGGTCGGTGCCCAGCCAGAATTTTGCGTCGGGCGGCAAGGGCGAGCCTTCCAGCGTCAGCCCGTCGAACATCTGCTCATTCGGGTTATAGCCGGTCAGCCATGGCGCGAGGATCGCGCCGGCAAGGACGATGGCGACGATGAACAGGCCGAGCAGCGCCAGGCGGCGTTTGACCAGCCGGCGCCAGACGCCGGCGCGCGGCTTGACCGGCATGCGTGCGGCCGCCGGGAGGTCAGGCGCGATAGGACTGGTCATCGCCGCCTTCCTCACCCGTTATTTCGTCACTCGTCATCGCCACGATGCGGCGCGCCGCATTCTCGACGCTGATCTGCCAGCTCATCGCCAGCGAGCGCAGCTGCGCATAGGCGCGATCGTCGTCGGCGCCTTTCGACAGTGCCGCGACCGCGCGCACGATGGTCTGGCGCTCGGCGACGCGCTGGCGCAGCGTGGCGATCTCGCCGGCTAAATGTTTTCGCGCCTCGAAGCTCTGCCTTGCGATCAGCAGCGCGCTATAGACGCCGGCAGTGCCGACCGGCTTCAGGAGCTGCGCGTCGGCCTTGTGCGACAGCGCCCATTCGATGCGGCCGGGCGCCTCCGAACCGATCAGCGCCACCAGCGGCATCGGCGCCTCGCCGGCCTTCCACGGGAATTGCTCGTCGAAGCCGAGATCGGCGTCGAAAAACACGAAATCAGCGGCCAGCGCTTCGGGCGGCAGTTCGGGCCAGCAGTCCACAGTGACCAGGCCGATGGCCGACAATTGCCTGGTGATGGCCTGCACGGTCGGGTGCGGGCGATGCAGGATGAATGCCCTGGCGCCGCCGAGATTCGGGATGCGCGATGGCCTGGTCACGACACCACCCTCAGGCGCGGCCGGCCGAATGTTTTGGCCGGGTCATAGCGCGACAGATACGGGTCCGGCGCGACCTCGTGCTGCCGGCTGACGACCTCGAAGAACCCGTCGGCGATCCGGCCAATGATCACGGGCAGCGTCGCGTGCTGGGAATGGGCGTCGATGGCGATCGGGCCGAGCCGGGTGGAGAAGCGCCGTTCGGCGAAAGCCTTGGAAAATTCCGCCGGACCGGCGTCGGGATCCCGGGACAGGACGTCGGCCATCACTTGCACGGAGGCATAGGCGGAGGCCTCGAAGGAGGAGGCGAAGGCCGCCGGCCGAGGCGCGAAATACGGCCCGACCGACAAATGCCCCTTGCCGGTTTCGCCGATCGCCGGCAGTTCGCCCTCGGTGAGGTTGCAGGAGATGACCGGGCAGTTTTGCGGGCTGAAGGCCGGCTCCTCGGCGCCCAGGTCGCGGTAAGCCGCCAGGAAGGCGTAGGAGGAGGTGCCGATAAGATTATTCAGGACGAAATTCGGCCGCGTCGCCCTGATCTCGGCGATCAGCCGTGACACGTCGGTCTCGCCGATACGAAGATAGCGCTCGCCCAAGACCTTGCCGCCGGCATCCGCGATCAGGTCGCGCGCAACGCGGTTCATCTCCCAGCCCCAGATGTAGTTCGAGCCGAGCAGGAAGCCGTTGGCGCCGAAGCGGGGCACGACATGGGCCATCAGCGGCACCAGATGCTGGTTTGGACAAGCGTGCATGTAGACGACGTGCTCGTTGGCCTCGAAGCCTTCATAGGGGCAGGCGTACCAGAGCATGCCGCCGGCTTTCTCCAGCACGGGAATGGTCTCCTTGCGGCTCCAGGAGGTGACGCAGCCGACCACGTGGCGGGCGCTGCTGGTCCTGAAGATGTCCTCGCACAGCGTCGCGTAGCGATCGGCATTGCTCTGTGGGTCACGCTCGACGGGCACCAGTTCGATACCCGAGGCGCGGTCGGCATTGATGTCGGCGATGGCGCGCATGGCGCCCATCCGGCACGCATCGGAGACGAGCTGGTAGCTTCCCGAGCGGGAATAGAGGATGCCGATCTCGATACGCCGTTTCAAACAGATCCCCAAAATAACAATGCCCCGCAGCCACCGCCGGAGGGCGAGGCATACGAGGCATTCTTGCCGCCCGGCGATCAGGGCCGGTATTTTCAGCCTAAACTATTCCGTGCCACCACGCAGTCAAGCGGGAAAGTGCAAGCGTTAGTTCAACCGCGGCGCTGCGGCCCGTTTGGCGCGGCGGCTAGGCTGCCGTGCTCGCCGTTCAGAAAATTTTGAGAGAATATTCCGGGCTTCCGGGCGAACCGGGAACGCGGTTCTTTGATAATATCCCTAGAGTTTCTGATGATCTGGACAAGGCTTGGCGTTCCGCCCGGCTTGTGACTTCGCAACCGCAGAGATCCATCATGTCCGATTTCAGGAACACCTTGTCGTCTTCCCTCTCGTCATATTTCAACCGCCGCGCGGGTCTTGGCTTGCTTTTCGCTTCGGCGGTCGCGGTCGCCGGGCTGATTGCGCCCAGCGCTTCGTTCGCCGAGGACAAGAAGGCGATCAAGGTCGGCATCATCAGCGGCGAGGACGAGGATGTCTGGCGCGTCGTCGTCGCCCAGGCGGCGCAAAAGGGCCTCAGCATCGAAACCGTGGTCTTCAACGATTACACCCAGCCCAATGAGGCGCTGGAACGCGGCGAGATCGACGCCAATGCCTTCCAGCACCAGCCCTATCTCGACAACCAGATCAAGACACAGGGCTACCACATCGTGCGCGTCGGCTATACCGGCGTCTGGCCGATCGGCCTCTACTCCAAGAAATATACGAAGATCGCCGACCTGCCCGAGGGCGCGGTGATCGGCGTGCCGAACGATCCCTCCAATGAAGGCCGGGCGCTGCGCGTGCTGCAGAACGAGGGCGTGATTAAACTGAAGGACGGCACCGGCATTCTCGCCACCACCGCCGACATCGCGGAAAACCCGAAGAAGGTCGAGATCAAGGAGCTTGACGCCGGCATTGTCGGCCGCTCCGTCGAGGATCTCGATGCCGCCGTGGTCAACACCGACTGGGCGCTGAAGAGCGGCCTGACACCGGAAAACCGTATCGCGCAGGAGCCTATCGCCGACAACCCCTACCGCAACTTCATCGCGGTCAAGGTTGGCAATGAGAACGAGCCCTGGGTGAAGACGCTGGTCGCCTCCTACCAGAACGAGGCGGTGAAAGCCGAGTTCGACAAGGTCTACAAGGGCACCGGCCTCAGCGCCTATTGAGGCTGTTAGTGCATTTGATATGAAAAGGCGGTCCGCGCGGTGCGCGGGCCGCGATCGTATTCGGGATCCGCGCATGAACCAGCATTTCTCAGCAACCGCAGAAGCCATGGAGGGCACAGGCCCACCGCCGCAAGACGTGGTGCGGCTCGTCGACCTGAAGCGCCGCTTCGGCGCGACGGCGGCACTCGACGGCATTTCGCTGACGGCGCGCAAGGGGGAGATCCTCGGCATCATCGGACGCAGCGGCGCCGGCAAATCGACGCTGATCCGCTGCCTGAACGGACTGGAGCGGCCGGATTCCGGCGAGGTTTTCATCGAAGGCCGCGAGATCAGCCGGCTCGGCGAGCGCGACCTGCAGCCGCTGCGGCGGCGCATCGGCATGATCTTCCAGCATTTCAACCTTTTGTCGGCCAAGACCGTCGAGGACAATGTGGCGCTGCCGCTCAAGATCGAGGGCCGCCCGAAGGCGGAGCGGCTGCGCCGCGCCGCCGAACTGCTTGAACTGGTCGGCCTGTCGGAGAAGGCAAAGGCGTATCCGGCATCGCTGTCGGGCGGACAGAAGCAGCGCGTCGGCATCGCCAGGGCACTGGCCGCGCGGCCGGCGCTGCTGTTGTCGGATGAAGCCACCTCCGCGCTTGACCCGGAGACGACGCGGTCCATCCTCGCCTTGCTGAGGGACATCAACCGGCAGCTTGGCCTGACCATCCTTTTGATCACCCATGAGATGGAGGTGATCCGCTCGATCGCCGACCGCGTGGCGGTGATCGACGCCGGGCGCTTCGTCGAGCAAGGCCCGGTCTGGTCGGTGTTTGCCGAGCCGCGGTCGCCGATCACGAAAAGCCTGCTTGGCGCCATCCGGCCGCAACTGCCGGCCGAGCTCTTGGCCCGGCTGCTGCCCGCGACCGGCGCGGAGACGATCCTGCGCGTGGATGTGGCCGGGGAGGCCGCGCAAAGCCCGCTCTTGTCCGATCTCGCGGCGACGGTGCCTGGCCCGTTCCGCCTTATCCATGGTGGCATCGACCATGTCCAGCAGCAGCCGGTCGGCACATTGTTCCTGTCTGTTCCCGGCAAGGATGCAAGCCATCTCGCGCGAGTGATCGCATTCCTGAAGTCCCGCCAGGCGCGGGTGGAGGTGCTTGGCCATGTCGCCGATCCTGTTTGAGCTTCTGCTGCGGTCGATCTGGGAGACGGTGCTGATGACGGCCGCTTCCGGCCTCATCTCGCTGGTTTTCGGCCTGCCGCTTGGTCTCGCCTTGATCGCCACCGAACGCGGCGGCATCGCCGAAAGTCCTTGGGTCAATCGCGTGCTGGGGGCGGTCATCAACGGCTTCCGCTCGGTGCCGTTCATCATCCTGTTGGTGGCGCTGATCCCGGTGACGCGGCTGATCGTCGGCACCTCGATTGGCACCTGGGCCGCGATCGTGCCGCTGTCGATCGCCGCCACGCCCTACTACGCGCGCATCGCCGAAGTGTCATTGCGCGAGGTCGATCATGGGCTGATCGAGGCGGCTCGCGCCATGGGCGGCAATCGCTGGACGATCATCCGCGAGGTGCTGGTGCCGGAAGCGCTGCCAGGCATCGTCGCGGGCTTCACCGTGACGCTGGTGACGCTGGTCGGCGCCTCAGCCATGGCCGGCGCGATCGGCGCCGGCGGCCTCGGAGACCTCGCCATCCGTTACGGCTACCAGCGGTTCGAGACTTCGGTGATGATCGCCGTGGTGATCGTGCTGATCATCCTGGTCTGCGGCATCCAGTGGGTGGGCGACCGGCTGGCGGCGAAGCTGGACCGGAGGGGGTGAGCGGCTGAGCTACGCGATGATGTCTTCGATAAGCGTTTGAAGCGGCGCCTCGGAACCACCGAAGCTGTCAATCATCGCCTGAATAACGCGATCTCGCTCCAGGATATCGGCGTTGAATGTGAAGCCCGCATGTTCAGCAAGCATCGCAAGGAAGGTGAGTTGGGTACGGCCGTTGCCTTCGCGAAAGGGATGAACGGCATTGATCTCCGCAACGACGTGGGCCACGTGCCTCGCAAAACCGAGGCTGTCTAGGTCTGCCAAGGAGTCGGGGTCGCCAAGTTCACGGAACACCCGAACCATCTCGCTGGCGATGTGCTCGGGATAGCAAAACCAGCTGCCACCCTTGCCGATCCGGATGGTGCGCGGCTGACCGGCCCAAGCATACACGTCTTGGAACAGGTGCCGATGCAGGTGGAGATAGTGACGGTAGTCGAGTTCGCCTGCCGGAAGGGGCTCGTCCGCGCGAGTCAGGAACAAGGCGAGCTCGACCTCATCGAGCTCTGCCTGCTCGCGGATATCAAGCAGATTCATAAGCACGGTCGTGCCGGGGTAGCAGAGTGGATCGAACTCGGCAGCGTAGACCAACGGCCTATTTCTTTTTGCGGATTTCTTCTTTGATCAGCGAGCGCCGCTCGTCACCGGACAACCCTTGCCGCACACTATGGTTGAGTATTTTCGCCATGCGGGACGACAACTTCATACCTTCGACAGCGCTGATTTTCTCGCCATGCGCTCTCGTCAGCACGAAATGACCCGTCTTGGCTGAGCGGCCGGTTCTTGAATTAAGATACTTCATTCGCAAATCATATCATGGACCCGCAGGAGAGGCCAAAACGATTTCCGAGCAAGCCGGACCAGGCCGCGGCCTTACTCCTCCGGGTCGAACAAGGCGCCAGCGAGTTCATGCGGCGCCGAACAAATCCCTGGCCTGTTCAGCCGTATAATAACCAAGCCTGACGTCCTGAGCCACCAGTTCCGGATCGCGCTCACGCGGATCGCCGTAGCCGCCACCACCCGGCGTACCGACGCGGACGCGGTCACCGGCCTTGAGCGCGATGTCCTGCTCCTTGGAGAGGTGCGGCGGCACATGTTCCTTCCCGTCGCGGATGACGGCCACCGTGTTGGGCTCGCCATCCCGGCCGCCGAGCGCGCCTTGCGGGCCGAAGCGGCCATGGTCCATGACAAAGGAGGCGCGGGCTTCTCCACGCAGGATCTCGACCTCGTAGGCAAGGCCAAAGCCGCCGCGATGTTTGCCGGCGCCGCCCGAGCCCTCGCGCAACGCATAGTGACGGTAAAGCACCGGAAAGGCCTGCTCCATGATCTCGACCGGCGGCGACTTGGAGATGCCGATGGTCGAGCAGCCATTGGTCAGCCCGTCATGGCCGGCATTGCCGCCATAGCCGCCACCAGAGATCTGGTACATGACATAGTCGCGGCCGCGCGCCGGATCGTTGCCGCCGAGCGCGAAATTGCCGCTGGAGCCGGCGGGCGCCGCCGTTACCTTGTCGGGCAGCGCCTGCACCATGGCCGCAAACACCGCCTCGGCGATGCGCTGCGACACTTCCGCGGCGCAGCCCGAGACCGGGCGGGGATATCTGGCATCCAGGAAGGTACCCTCCGGCCGCTTGACCTCGAGCGGCTCGAAGGCGCCGGCGCTGATCGGCACATCGGGGAAGATATGGCGCATGGCGAGATAAACCGAGGACAAGGTGGTCGCCAGCACGCTGTTCATCGGCCCCGCGCAGGGCTTTGACGAGCCGGCGAAATCGAAAGTCAGGGTGTCGTCCTTCTTCTCGACGGTGAGCGCGATGGTCAGCGGCTCGTTGACCACGCCGTCGGAATCGACGAAGGCCTTCGAGCGGTACGTCCCGTCGGGAATGGCCGCTATGTTGGCGCGCATCTGCTCGGCAGCGCGGCGGCGCAGTTCTGCGATCGCCTCGACAACGGTTTCGTCTCCGTAACGATCCAGAATTCCATTGAGCCGATCCTGGCCGATCAGCAGTGCGGCAGCCTGCGCCCTGATGTCGCCGATGCGCTGGTCGGCGACGCGGATGTTCGAACAGATGATGGCGTAGATCTCCGGGTCGAGTACGCCTTTCTTGAACAGTTTGACCGGCGGCAGCCGCAAGCCTTCCTGCTCGACCGCCGTCGCCGAAGCCGAGAAGCCGCCGGGCACCGAACCGCCAATGTCGGGCCAATGACCGGTGTTGGACAGCCAACAGAAAATCTTGCCGTCCCGGTAGACCGGCATGACGAAGCGCACGTCCATCAGATGCGTGCCGCCGAGATACGGGTCGTTGACGATGTAGATATCGCCCGGCTCCGGGGCCAGGCAGCGGCCGTCGGCGATCATCTCGATCACCGTCCTGGTCGAATATTGCATGACGCCGACGAATACCGGCAGGCCCTGGCTGCCTTGCGCGATCAGCGAGCCGTCGACGGCCGAATAGATGCCGTCGGAGCGGTCATTGGCCTCGGCGATGACAGGTGAGAAGGCGGCGCGGGAAAAGGTCAGGTCCATCTCATCGCAGACCTGCTGCAGGGCTGCCTGGAGAACCGAGAGCGTGATGGCGTCGAGCTTTTGCATCTCAGGCCTCGCCAATGTCGATGATGATGTTGCCGTCGGCGTCCGAGCGGGCACGGTCGCCGGGTTCGAGCACCGTGGTAGCGTCCATCTGTTCGAGGATCGCGGGCCCTTCGATGATCACATCGAGCGGCAGTTCTTCGCGTGCGTATACGGGCGTGTCATGCCAGCGCCCGCTGTACCAGACCGGCCGGATCTCGCGCCGGGCCTCGTCGAGCGTCTTTGCCCGCCCGGCGGGGTCGATCAGCCGCGACAGATCGATCGCCGGCCTGACACCCGTCACCGAGGTGTTCAAGTTGACCAGATTGGCGCGGATTTCCGGCAGCTCGACCTTGAAGCGCGCGAAATAGGCCTTTTCGAACAGCGCCTGCAGCTCCTGCCGGGTCACCGACGAGGACGGCAGCGGCACGTTGATGATGTGGGTCTGGCCGACGAACTGCATGTCGGCGGAATGGGTGACGCGGATGGTCTGCGGTTTCACCGCCTCCTTGGCGATCAGCTCCTCGCCTTCGTTTCGATGCCGTTCCAAAACCCGATGGAGCTGGCTTTCATCAAGAACGCCTACCGGCCGGTTGATGGTGTTGACGAAATCATGGCGCAGATCGGCGACGACGCAGCCGAGCGCATTGGTGATGCCGGGCCGTGCCGGCACCAGCACCCGGGGCAGTCCAAGTTCGCGCGCCAGAGCGGTGGCGTGCAGCGGGCCGGCGCCGCCGAAGGCGAACAGCGCGAAATCGCGCGGATCGTGGCCGCGCGACACCGACACCATGCGGATGGCGCCGGCCATCTTCATGTTGCCGAGCCTGAGCACCGCGCCGGCTGCTTCGACGCCGGACAAGCCCGTCGCCTTGCCGATCCTGTCGGCGAAAATGCCGGTGACACGCTCTGATGTGACCGGATTGTCGACGGCAAGCAGCTTCTTCGACGCCAGCCGGCCGAGCACCAGATTGGCGTCGGTGATGGTCGGCTGCAGGCCGCCGCGGCCGTAGCAGATCGGGCCTGGATTGGCGCCGGCACTTTCCGGGCCGATCTGGATCAGGCCTGCCGCGTCGACGCGCGCGATCGAGCCGCCGCCGGCGCCGACCGTGTGCACCGCCACCATCGGCACATGGATGGGCATGGCGTATTCGATCTCGATCTCGTTCGAAACCGCCGGTTCGGCGTTGCGGATCAGCGCCACGTCGGTCGAGGTGCCGCCCATGTCGTAGGTGACGAGATTTTCGAAGCCGGCGCGCTTGCCCGTGTAGGCGGCGGCGATGACGCCCGAGGCCGGGCCGGACATCACGGTCTTGGCCGATTCACGTGTGACGAAGCGGGCCGAGATCATACCGCCATTGCCGTTCATGATCAGGAAGTCGCGGGCGTAGCCTTTGTCGGCGAGTTCCTTGCGCAGCCGCTCGACATAGCGCTCGAGGATCGGCTGCACCGAAGCGTTGACCGAGGCGGTGACGCCGCGCTCGAATTCGCGCGCTTCCGACAGCAGCGCATGACCCGCGGTGATGTAGTCGTTCGGCCAGAGTTCGGCGGCGATCTCGGCGGCGCGCCGCTCGTGCGAAGGGTTAGCGTAGGAATGCAGGAAGTGGATGACCAGGGATTCGCAGCCGGCATCGATCAGCGCCTTCACCGCCTCGCGCATTTCGGCTTCGTCGAGTGGCATGCGTACCGCTCCCGACGCCTCGACGCGCTCGGACACTTCGAGCCGCAGGTTGCGCGGGATGACCGGAACAAAGGTGCCGGTCATGCCATAGGGCTGCGGCCGCGTGCGCCGGCCGAGCTCGATCACGTCGCGAAAGCCGCGCGTGGTGATCATGCCGGTCTTCGCCAGCCGGCGTTCGAGCACCGCGTTGGTGGTTGTCGTCGTGCCATGCACGATAAGATCGATGCCGTCGATCGGAAAGCCGGTGGTATCGAGTGCCGAAACGACGCCGAAGGCCTGGTTGTCGACGGTCGTGGGCGTCTTGGCGATATGTACCCGCCCGCCATCCTTGCCATCAATCAGAAGCAGATCGGTGAAGGTTCCGCCGACGTCGATGCCGGCGACGACACTGCCCAGGGAATCCGGCGGCTGCACCGAAAAATTCTCTTTCATTGTCGAAACCCGAAATGCTGGGACTACGGATATGTCACAGTTTGGAAAGGTGTTTTACGGCGGCATCTTGACGCAAATATCGTTTGTATACTAATAAATTCCGGACACAAGAGCTTACCGCTTTGGAGTGTGCGAGCAGCACGCCGGAACCTGAACGGTCCGGGCGCGCAGGAATAAGGTTTGGCGCCCGCGTTCGTGAGTTGGGCCAGAAGGTTGGATTTGATGAACACCACATCCGCGTTCAACACCGCCGGCGCCCGCCCGCTGCAATTTCCGATTCCATCCAATGTCTATGCCGAAACCGTGGTCTCGGTGAAGCACTACACCGACCGGCTGTTCTCGTTCCGCATCACCCGTCCGCAGTCGCTGCGCTTCCGTTCCGGCGAATTCGTCATGATCGGCCTGCCCAATGCCGAGAAGCCGGTGTTCCGCGCCTATTCGGTGGCCAGCCCGGCCTGGGACGAAGAGCTGGAATTCTTTTCCATCAAGGTACCGGACGGCCCCCTGACCTCGGAGTTGCAGAAGATCCAGGTCGGCGACACCGTCATCATGCGCCAGAAGTCGACCGGCACGCTGGTGGTCGACGCGCTGACGCCGGCCAAGCGGCTGTTCATGATCTCCACCGGCACCGGCATCGCGCCCTTCGCCAGCCTGCTGCGTGACCCTGACACTTATGAAAAATTCGAGCAGCTGATCCTGACCCACACCTGCCGTGACAATGCCGAGCTGACCTATGGCCAGGAACTGGTGGCGACGCTCGAAAGCGACCCGCTGATCGGCGAACTGACCGGCGGCCGTGTCACGCTCTACAACTCCACGACCCGCGAGGAGTCGGCGCGCATGGGCCGTATCACCGCGCTCATCGGCTCCGGCAAGTTCTACGCCGACCTCGGCATCGAGAAGCTCAATCCCGAGACCGACCGCATCATGATCTGCGGCTCGATGCATATGCTAAAGGACGTCAAGGAAATGGCCGAGAGCCTCGGTTTCCAGGAAGGCTCGCTCAGCCATCCCTCGACTTTTGTCGTCGAGCGCGCCTTCGTCGGCTGAGGCCTGCTCTTCCCGGCGATCGACCTTTTGACCTTCTGGTCAAAAATTAGCTGCTTTCGCGGCCTTTTTCAGCTATCCCTCGCTTGAGGACTCGTGAAGCGCGGCTTCGCGGGCTATCTTCGTGCGTGTCGCCCAAAAGTGCCGAGCGGTTTGGGAAGACGATACACACCAAGACATAGGCGCAGTCGCTGAGTGAAAGGGCAGGAGATGAGCAGCACAATCCGCGAGGCCGAGGCCAAGGTGATGCCGCTGCCGGCGCGCGCCGCCGCCAACACCGCCCTCCCGCTGGATCATCGCATCGCGCGCAATCCCGGCATGAAGCTCGACCTCGGCTTTCTGGAGTCGGTGCGCAGCGTCAACCGCTCGGCGCTGGAACGGCGCGTCGCCAGCCTGACCAAGCGGCGCTCGATCAAGGCCGACGACCAGGCGGCCTGGCTGCTGCGGGCGATAGCCTGCATGGACCTGACGACGCTCAACTCGAACGACACGGAAGAGCGCGTGCGCCGGCTTTGCGCCAAAGCGATCAATCCGCTGCGCCGCGACATCGCCGAGGGCCTGGGCATTGCGGGCGAACCCATCCGCCCGGCCGCCGTCTGCGTGTATCATCCGTTCGTCGCCACCGCGGTCGACGCCGTGCGCGGCACCGGCATCCATGTCGCCGCCGTCTCCACCGCCTTCCCGCATGGTCTTGCGCCACTGTCGACCCGCCTCCAGGAGATCGAGGCCTCGGTGCGCGACGGCGCCGACGAGATCGACGTCGTCATCCCGCGCGGCCTGGTGTTCGGGGCCAAATGGCGCGAGTTCTACAACGAGATCGTCTCGATGCGCGCTGCCTGCGGCGATGCGCATCTGAAGGTCATTCTCGGCACCGGCGACCTCGCCACGCTGCGGAATGTGATGCTGGCCTCTATGGTGGCAATGATGGCGGGCGCCGATTTCATCAAGACCTCGACCGGCAAGGAAAGCGTCAACGCCACGCTGCCCGTCGGCCTTGCCATGGTGCGCGCCATCAGGGCCTATTTCGAGGAAACCGGCTATCTCATCGGCTTCAAGCCGGCCGGCGGCATTTCTACCGCCAAGGTGTCGCTCGACTGGCTGGTGCTGATGAAGGAAGAACTCGGCCGGCCGTGGCTGGAACCGGATCTGTTCCGCTTCGGCGCCTCGAGCCTGCTGACAGACATCGAGCGGCAACTCGAACATCACCTGACCGGGCACTATTCGGCCAATCACCGCCACGCGATGGCTTGAGTCAGGGCTCGAACGTGGAGCCCTACGGCGCCCCCCTCTGTCCTACCGGACATCTCCCCCACACGGGGGGAGATCACGCGCTTCCTTGTTTTCGTCCATTTTCAACGTCGCAAGGGCAGCGACACGCTGAAACTGCCAATCTCCCCCCTTGTGGGGGAGATGTCCGGCAGGACAGAGGGGGGCGCGACAGAGCGCTTGCCGAGGCAATTATCTGGAGGGCCCCATGAACATTCTCGAACGCTATCACGCCATGGAATACGGTCCGGCGCCGGAAGCCCGCAACGAGGCCGACGCCTGGCTTGCCGCGCGCGATTTTTCCAAGGCATTGTTCATCGACGGCACCTGGAAGGCGGCTGGCGGCGGCAAGACCTTCGAGACCAGCGAGCCTTCTTCCGGCAAGCTGCTGGCCAAGGTCTCGGATGCCGGAGCCGCCGACATCGACGCCGCGGTCGCGGCGGCCACCAAGGCGCTGCCGAAATGGTCGGCCTCCTCGGGCTATACCAGGGCAAAAGTGCTCTATGCCATCGGCCGCGCCATGCAGCGCCACCAGCGCCTGTTCGCGGTGCTTGAGACAATCGACAATGGCAAACCGATCCGTGAGAGCCGCGACATCGATGTGCCATTGGCGATCCGCCACTTCATCCATCACGCCGGCTGGGCGCAGGCGCTGGACAAGGATTTCCCCGGCCACAAGGGCGTCGGCGTCGTCGGCCAGATCATCCCTTGGAACTTTCCGCTGCTGATGCTGGCCTGGAAGATCGCGCCGGCGCTGGCCGCCGGCTGCACGGTGGTGCTGAAGCCGGCCGAGTTCACGCCGCTGACAGCCATCCTGTTCACCGAAATCTGCGAACGCGCCGGCGTGCCGAAAGGCGTCGTCAACATCGTGCAGGGCGGCCCGGAAGCGGGTGCGGCCATCGTCAACCACCCCGGCATCCAGAAGATCGCCTTCACCGGGTCTTCGGAAGTCGGCAAGATCATACGCAAGGCTACCGCCGGCTCGGGCAAGAAGCTGTCGCTGGAGCTTGGCGGCAAGTCGGCCTTCATCGTGTTCGAGGATGCCGATCTCGACAGCGCCGTCGAAGGTCTGGTCGACGGCATCTGGTTCAACCAGGGACAGGTCTGCTGCGCCGGTTCGCGGCTGCTGGTGCAGGAGGGCATCGCCGACGCCTTCATCGCCAAGGTCAAGGTCAGGATGAGCCGGCTGCGCGTCGGCAGCCCACTGGACAAGAACACCGATATCGGCCCGCTGGTCGATCTGACGCAGCTCGATCGCGTCAAGGGCCTGGTCGCCGAGGGCGCAAAACAGGGGGCGGTCTGCTGGCAGCCGGATGCGGCGCTGCCCTCATCCGGCTATTACCATCTGCCGACCCTCGCTACCGGCGTTTCGCCGGCTAATATTCTCGCCCAGGAAGAAGTATTCGGCCCCGTTCTGGCGACCATGACGTTCCGCAACACCGAGGAAGCGATCGAGCTCGCCAACAACACCCGCTATGGCCTTGCCGCTTCGGTGTGGAGCGAAAACGTCAATCTTGCCTTGCACGTCGCGCCGCAATTGAAAGCGGGTGTCGTCTGGGTCAACGGCACCAATATGTTCGACGCCGCCTGCGGCTTTGGCGGCTACCGCGAGAGCGGTTTCGGCCGCGAGGGCGGGCGCGAAGGCATGTTCGAATATCTCACGGCAAAGCTGCCGCTTGGCCCGGTCATCAAGCCGGCGGCAGCCTCGACACAACCGGTCGAGCAGGCCGATGGCACAGCAATCGACCGGACGGCAAAGCTGTTCATCGGCGGCAAACAGGTCCGGCCGGACGGCAACTACTCGCTGGCGGTTGTCACCGCCAAGGGCAAGCTTGCCGGCGAAGTCGGCTTGGGCAACCGCAAGGATATACGCGATGCCGTCTCCGCGGCGCGGGCCTGCAAGAGCTGGCCGGAGGCGACCGCCTACAACCGCTCACAGGTGCTCTACTATCTGGCGGAAAACCTCTCCGGCCGGGCGGAGGAATTCGCTTCACGCCTCGTCCAGCTCACGGGCGCGACCGCCAAGGCGGCACGCGAGGAGGTCGACCAGTCGATCGAGCGGTTGTTTCTCTATGCCGGACTTGCCGACAAGTTCGAGGGGCGCGTGCACCAGCCGCCGGCACGGGCGGTGACGCTGGCATTGCATGAGCCGGTTGGCGTCGTCGGCATCGTCGCGCCCGACAGTCAGCCGCTGCTCGGGTTCATCTCGCTGGTCGCGCCGGCGCTGGCAATGGGCAACACGGTGGTCGCGGTGCCTTCGGAGCGCCATCCGCTGCTCGCCACCGACTTGTATCAGGTCATCGAATATTCCGACGTGCCTGCCGGCGCCATCAACATCGTCACCGGCCGCACGGCCGAACTTGCCGGCGTGCTGGCCAAGCATGACGATGTCGATGGGCTCTGGCTGTTCGCCGATGCCGACACCTGCGCCAAGGCGGAGGTCGAGTCCGTCGGCAACCTCAAACGTATCTGGAGCGGCAATGGCCGTAGCCTCGACTGGGCCTCGGAAGAAGCCGCTGGCGATGCTTTGCTGCGCCGCGCCGTCGAGGTGAAGAACGTCTGGGTGCCCTACGGCGACTGACGTTCCATGCTGTCACAATGGAGATCGGGTTCGGGCTTGACGCTCGGGCTTATGTTCTTTAACGAGAAAAAACATCTTTATCTGTGAACTGACAGAGCAGGCCACATCATGGCCTGTGACTGGCACATGACGCCTTCGCAGGCCGCCGATAAAGGCAGTTAACCCAGGAGGAGAACAGCATGGCGGATCTGGCAGGCAAGGTCGTCGTCATCACGGCAGCGGCGCAAGGCATCGGCAAGGCAAGCGCGCTCGCCTTCGCCAAGGCAGGAGCTACCGTCCATGCCACCGACATCAACGAAACGCTGCTGGCGGAACTCGCCAAGACTGCCGGGATCAAGACACGCAAGGTCGACGTGCTCAATGACGAGGCGGTCAACACCGCCTTCGCCGGGATCGGCCGCGTCGACGTGCTGTTCAACTGCGCCGGTTTCGTCCACTCCGGCTCAATCCTGGAGATGAAGGACAGCGATCTCGATTTCGCTCTCAACCTCAACGTTCGCGCCATGATCCGCACCATCCGCGCCGTGCTGCCCGGCATGCTGGAGCGCGCAGACGGGTCGATCATCAACATGGCCTCGCTGGCGAGTTCGCAGAAGGGCGTGCCGAACCGTTTCGCCTATGGCGTCACCAAGGCTGCGGTGATCGGCCTGACCAAGGCAGTCGCGGCCGACTATGTCGGCAAGGGCATACGCTGCAACGCCATCTGCCCCGGTACGGTCGAGAGCCCGTCGCTGCAGGATCGCATGCACGCGCAGGGCGATTATGAAGCCGCGCGCGCCGCCTTCATCGCGCGCCAGCCGATGGGCCGGCTCGGCACGCCGGAGGAAATCGCCGATCTGGCCGTCTATCTGGCCGGCGCCACCTACACATCCGGGCAGGCCTACAATATCGATGGTGGCTGGTCGATCTGACCGGATCGAGGAGTCTGAAAATCCCGCTCACCGGCGATCACTATATGGTGTCCGCGCTTGCCCTGGATCAGGCCGGTGGTACGGTCCGCCGGCTTGCCCCAACGGGAGCCATTCGTTTCGGTGAAGAGTTTGCAAAAGGCCGCGAGGCCGCAACCAGGAGAAGGGTCTAAATGAAACTGCTGCGCTATGGCGAGGTGGGGAGCGAACGCCCCGGCCTGCTCGATGCGGATGGGACGATCCGCGACCTCTCCGCCCATGTCGCCGACATTGCCGGCACCACGCTTCACCCGGCCTCGCTGGAGATGCTGTCCAAGCTCGACGCAAAGTCGCTGCCGGCGGTTTCCGGCAAGCCGCGGCTCGGTGCCTGCGTTGCCGGCACCGGCAAGTTCATCTGCATCGGCCTCAACTATTCCGACCACGCCGCCGAGACCGGCGCCACCGTGCCGCCGGAGCCGATCATCTTCATGAAGGCCAGCTCGGCCATCGTCGGACCGGACGATGACGTGCTGATCCCGCGCGGCTCGGAAAAGACCGACTGGGAGGTCGAGCTCGGCGTGGTCATCGGCAAAACGGCAAAATATGTCAGCCAGGCCGATGCGCTCGATTATGTCGCCGGCTACTGCGTCGCGCACGATGTCTCCGAGCGCGCCTTCCAGGCCGAGCGCCAGGGCCAATGGACCAAGGGCAAGAGCTGCGACACGTTCGGCCCGACCGGCCCATGGCTGGTGACCAAGGACGAGGTCTCGGATCCGCAGAACCTGAAGATGTGGCTGACCGTCAACGGCAAGACCATGCAGAACGGCTCGACGAAGACCATGGTCTACGGCGTCGCCTATCTTGTGTCCTATCTCAGCCAGTTCATGTCGCTGCATCCCGGCGACATCATTTCGACAGGCACGCCGCCCGGCGTTGGATTGGGCATGAAGCCGCCGGTGTTCTTGAAGGCCGGCGACGTGGTGGAGCTGGGCATCGAAGGGTTGGGCCAGCAGAAGCAGACGTTCAGGGCTGACGCATAACTTTCACAAGTCGCGCCGCCCCTCATCTGGCTGCCGCCATCTTCTCCCCGTAAAACGGGGAGAAGGACGCTGTCGTTGCTGCTTTCGCCAATCGCCGGCGCTGGAGCTATCTTCCTTCTCCCCGTCACTATACGGGGAGAAGGTGCCGGCAGGCGAATGAGGGGCAGCGCCAACTATGTTGCGATACTACTTCAGCACCTTCCCATCCGCGCCAAACCGATAGGTCTTCGCCGGATCCGGCGTTGCATAAAGTGTCGCCCCCGGCTCGGCGTCATAAACACCGAAAATGCGCACGGTGATCAGCCCGGCCTTCTCGCAGTCGAGATAGAGATTGGTGTCGGCGCCGAGGTGCTCGGCATGCACGACCGTGCCTTTCCAGGCGCCGGATTTCGGGTCGACAGTCAGATGCTCCGGCCGCACGCCGATGCTCTTGGCGGTTTCCCCAAGCCTGGCGCCGTCGATGAAGTTCATCTTCGGCGAGCCGATGAAGCCCGCGACAAATTCGTTCGCCGGCGAATTGTAGAGTTCCATCGGTCCGCCGATCTGCTCGATTTTCCCGGCATTGAGCACCACGATCTTGTCTGCCAGCGTCATCGCCTCGACCTGGTCGTGGGTGACGTAGATCATCGTCGCCTTGAGGCGGCGATGCAGCTGCGCGATTTCCAACCGCGTGTTGACGCGCAGTGCCGCGTCGAGATTGGACAAAGGCTCGTCGAACAGGAACAGCTTTGGCTCGCGCACCACGGCGCGGCCGATGGCGACGCGCTGGCGCTGGCCGCCGGAGAGTTCCGCGGGACGCCTTTCCAGATAGGGCTCAAGCGACAGCATGGACGAGGCGATGCCGATGCGGCGCTCGATCTCGGGCGCCGGCGTGCCGGCCTGCTTGAGGCCAAGGCCCATATTGTTCTTCACCGTCAGGTGCGGATAGAGCGCATAGGTCTGGAACACCATGGCGATGCCGCGCTTGGCCGGCGGCGTGGCCGAGACATCCGCGCCATCGATGACCACCCGGCCCGAGGTCGAATCCTCCAGCCCGGCGATCACCCTCAGCAAAGTCGACTTGCCGCAGCCCGAGGGGCCGACGAAGACGACGAATTCGCCATCCGTCACCTCGAGGTCGATGCCCTTCAGCACCTCGACCGGGCCGAAGGCCTTCTTCACATTCTCGATCTTCAGCGAGCCCACGGCAGTCCTCCAAATTGATGAGTGGGCGCCAGGGCGCCTCCCTCTGTCCTGCCGGACATCTCCCCCTCAACTGGGGAGATTGGCAGCTTTGACGCTGAAACACTCTTTTTGACGTTTGTGATCGGCGAAGGCCATGCCGACAGCTGATCTCCCTCCTTGAGGGGGAGATGGCCGGCAGGCCAGAGGGGGGCGCCGTAGACCGCAACCCCTGCCGCTAGCTCCCTTTTCACAATCGCACCGCCTTCCCGCTGCGCACGCTCTCGTCGGCGGCAAGGCAGACGGCGAGCGATTTCACGGCGTCGTCCATATGGCGGGTGAGATCGATATCCTCGCGGATCGCCTTGAGGACAAAAGCCTGTTCGAGATCGCAGAGATCCTGGTGGCCGGGTTCGCCCTCCATCGACAGCATCTCGTCTGGCTTGGCGAACTTGCCGTCCGCGCCGGTTTTCGCACTGTGCAGGCGGATGGTCGACGTCTTGGTGTGAGTGTCGATGTCGTCGGACTTAACGCCTTCCTTCATGACGATCGACACGCAGCCCGTCGGCGAGATGACATCTTTGACAAAGAACGCGGTCTCCGAAATCATCGGTCCCCAGCCGGCCTCGTACCAGCCGACCGAGCCGTCATCGAACAGCACCTGGAGGTGGCCGTAATTGTACATCGTGGGCGCCACCTCCTCGGTCAGCCGCACGCCCATGCCGCGCACCTCGACCGGCCTGGCGTCGGTGATCTGCAGCATGACGTCGAGATAATGCACGCCGCAGTCGACGATCGGCGAGGTCGTGCGCATCAATTGCTTGTGCGTCTCCCAGGTATGGCCAGAGGACTGCTGGTTGAGGTTCATGCGGAAGACATAAGGGCCGCCGAGCTTGCGCGCCTCGGCGATCAGCCTGATCCAGGACGGGTGGTGGCGCAGTATGTAGCCGATCACCAGTTTCCTGCCATTGGCCTTGGCGGCCGCGACGACGCGCCTGGCGTCGGCCACCGTCGTCGCCAGGGGCTTTTCGACGAAGACATGGCAGCCGGCCTCGAACGCCCTCACCGCATAGTCGGCGTGGCTGTCGGAATAAGTGGCTATGCAGGCGACATCGGGCTTTTCGTCGCGCAGCGCATCGTCGAAGGAGCGCCTGATGCCGTAGCCCGACAGCCCATTCGGCAGCGGCACGTCGGAGCGGTTGATCAACGCGGCGATCTCGAAGCCCGGATTGGTGTGATAGGCGAGCGCATGGCTGCGGCCCATATTGCCGAGGCCGGCGACGACGACGCGAAGGGGCGTTTCAGAGTTCACCGAGCTGCTCCAGATATCCTGATTTCTCTTGAGAGGGTGTCACCCCACCCGGCGCTACGCGCCGACCTCCCCATCGAGGGGAGGTAGGACGTCGGCGTGACCCCCGCCACGCTCAAAGAGGCTTCTCCGAAACGTGTCCCTTGGCCGTCGTGAATGAAGCCGTGACCTTCGACCTCCCCATCATGGGGAGGTCGGCGCGAAGCGCCGGGTGGGGTGAAGGCTCCAACAGAGATTTGTCCGCTCACTTGACGGCTCCTGACGTGATGCCGCGGATCAGCTGCCGCGAGAAGATGACGTAGAGGATCAGCACCGGCATGATCGCCAGCGAGAGCGCGGCCAGGATGGCGTTCCAGTTGGTGACGAACTGGCCGAGAAAGAGCTGCGCGCCGAGCGTCACCGTCTTGGTCTCTTCCGACGGCGCCAGGATCAGCGGGAACCACAGATCGTTCCAGATCGGGATCATGGTGAAGACGGCGACTGTCGCCATCGATGGCCGCACCAGCGGCAGCACCAGCCGGAAGAAGATGGTGTATTCCGACAGGCCGTCGATGCGGCCGGCGTTCTTCAGATCGTCCGACACCTGCCTCATGAATTCCGACAGAATGAAGACGGCCAGCGGCAGGCCTTGCGCGGTGTAGACCAGGATCAGCGCCGTCAGCGTGTTGACCAGCCCGCTCGCCACCATCAATTGCAGGATGGCGACGGTGGCCAGCCGGATCGGGATCATGATGCCCAGCGCCAGATAGAGGCCCATCAGCGTATTGCCGCGAAAACGGTATTCCGACAGGGCGAATGCCGCCATGGCGCCGAACAGCAGCACGAAGAACAGCGAGGCGACGGTGACGACGAGGCTGTTCTGGAAATAGTGGATGAAATCGCCCTGGCCGATCACCGTGGTATAGCCGATCAGGTCGAAGGTCTTTGGCGTCGGCGGTGTCAGCGGCGCGCCGAATATGCCGGCGCGGGATTTGAACGAATTCATGATGACCAGGATCACCGGGAACAGCGCGATCGCCGTGTAGGTCAGCAGGATCGCATGAGCGCCGATCGTGCGGGGCAGCGAACGGGTGGCGGTGCTCATTGGATGGTCTCCTGAGGAGCTACTTTGCCGAGGAACAGCACCCAGCCACCCCCCTCTGGCCTGCCGGCCATCTCCCCCGCAAGGGGGGAGATTGGCAGCTTTGGCGCCGACACATCTCCTGCATCGCTGGTGGCTGGCGAAGGCCGTGACAACAGCTGATCTCCCCCCTTGCGGGGGAGATGTCCGGCAGGACAGAGGGGGGTGCTCGAGCTCGACATATCGCCCCCTAAAACTGATATCGACGCAGGCGCGTCTGGATGAGGAAGAGGTAGACGCAGACACCGCCGAGGATGATCAGGAACATGATCGTGGCGATGGTCGCGCCCATGTTGGGGTCGCCGACCTGCAGCTGGAAGCCGAAGAATGCGCGGTAGAGGAAGGTGCCGAGAATGTCGGTCGAATAATTCGGCCCGGCGAGCGCGCCCTGCGCGGTGTAGATCAGGTCGAAGGCGTTGAAATTGCCGACGAAGGTCAGGATCGAGATGATGCCGATCGAGGGCAGGATCAGCGGCAGCTTGATCTTCCAGAACTGCGACAGGCCGGTGATGCCATCGCATTCCGCCGCCTCTATGACCTCATTGGGGATCGACAGCAGCGCGGCGTAGATCAGCATCATGGGGATGCCGACGAACTGCCACACCGAGACCAGGCTAAGCGCGGTCAGCGCATACTGCTCCTTGCCGAGCCATGGCGTGAACAGGCTTTTAAGGCCGACCAGGTCCATCATGTGCGGTGCCACGCCCCATAGCGGCGACAGGATGAGCTTCCAGGCGAAGCCGACGATGACGAAGGACAGGATGGTCGGCACGAAGATCGCCGTGCGGTAGAAGGCCGAAAAGCGCAGCCTGGGGCTGGACAGAAGTGCGGCCAGCAGTACGCCGATCGGGTTCTGCACCAGCATGTGGATGATGAAGAACCAGACATTGTTGCGCAGCGCGTTCCAGAAATTCACCGACCAGTTTGGATCGCCGAACAGGGTGCGGAAGTTTGCCAGCCCGACGAAGACCTGGGATTGCTCGATGTTGCGGAACAGCGACAGCTGCAAAGTGCCGGCGAGCGGCAGGATCATGATCGCCGTATAGACGAGCACCGCCGGCGCCAGGAAGACGGCGATATGCCAGCGGATCGGTCTTTTCGGTCGTGCTTGTGCGGCCATGAGTTCGGTCCCCACCGATCAGGTCTGGGAAAATGCTTTCGACAACAGCGGTGCCCCTCATCCTTACCCTCTCCCGGTGAAGAACGGAGAGGAGGTCGCCAGCGTTGCGGCAACTCCCTTTCTCACCGTCACTGTACGGGGAGAAGGTGCCGGCAGGCGGATAAGGGGCGGCGCCGTCCTTCGCAGTCGATGCTATCGAAAAACGCTGGGCCGTCCACTTGGAACGGCCCAGCTCATTGCCCGAGCCTTACTTGGCGGGCTTGTACCAACTGTCGAGGCCGTCCTGCAGCTTCTTGGCAGCGGCTTCCGGCGTATCGGTGCCGTTGATGACATTGGCCGATTCGACCCAGGTCTCGTTCTCGAGGTTCGGCGTGCCGCGCGACAGGATCTGGTAGGTCGAGCGGATCGTCGACTTGCACTTGCCGCGCCAGGAGACGAATTCCTGCGCCAGCGGGTCTTCCATCTTCACCGGCGAGGAGTTCAGGCTGAAGAAGCCCGGCAGCGCGTTGGCGTAGATGGTGGCGAAATCCGGCGAGGCCACCCAGGACAAGAAGGTCTTGGCCGCATCCGCATGCTTGGAGCCCGCATTCAGGCCCATGCCGATATCGGTATGGTCGGAGATGTAGCAGGTATCGCCGGCCTTCTCGACCGGCGGCGGGAAGGCACCCATCTTGAACTGGGCCTGAGTGTTGAACAGGCCGATTTCCCACGAGCCGGCCGGGTAAATGGCGGCGCGGCCGAGCGTGAACAGGTTCTGGCTGTCCGGATAGGTCTGCGCCTCGAAGCCGTCGCCGAGATAGGGCTTCCACTTGGCCAGTTCCTCATAGGGCGCGACCCAGTCCTTGTCGGTCAGCTTCTGCTCGCCCTTGATGAGGGCCGCGCGGCCTTCCTCGCCCTTCCAGTAGTTGGGGCCGATGTTCTGGTAGCCCATGGTCGCGGCTTCCCAGAGATCCTTGGTGCCCATCGCCATCGGGATGTAAGTGCCGTCGGCCTTGATCTTGTCGAGCGCGGCGAAGAACTCGTCACGGGTCTCCGGCACCTTGATGCCGAGCTTGTCGAAGGCGTCCTTGTTGTAGATGAAGCCATGGATGACCGACGCCATCGGCACGCAGAAGGTCGCCTTGCCGTCGTCGGTCTGCCAGGCGGACTTGGCCACCGGCGAGAAGTTGTCCATGCCCGGCAGCGAGGAGAGGTCCGCGAGATTGCCCTTCTTGAACAGCTCGAGCGACTTGTCGAACGGGCGGCAGGTGATCAGGTCGCCCGCCGAACCGGCGGCGAGCTTGGCGCCGAGAGCCGCGTCATATTCGGTCGGCGCCGAGGGCGCGAACACCACCTTGATGCCGGGGTTCTTGGCTTCGAAAGCCGGGATCAGCTTGTCCTTCCAGATGGCAAGGTCGTCGCCGCGCCAGCTTTCGATGTTGAGCGTTACGTCCTCGGCGTAAGCCACCCCGGCGGAGCCGAGAATGCTGGTGCCCAGAAGCAGTGCCGTCAGTAGTTTCGTTGTCATGCTCAGTCTCCCTGTTGACCTTTTTCAGGTTCGGTTTTGATGAGAACAGAGGCGTTGCGCCCCTTGCTCCCCTCGCAAGCCTGTTTCACCCCGATGGACACCGGGATGAAACAGGCTCTATTTCTTTGTTCGAGCATGATCTTTTCCGAAAAGCGGTCTCCACTTTTCGGGATCATGCCCCAGCGCGGAAAGGGCCGGCCGCAGCTTCTGGCCGGCCTCTTCCAGTATCTTCTGCGCCGTGTCGGCGCTGTCGGCGCCGGCGGCAAGCAGAATGGCGGTCTTGACCGCACCGCCGCTCTTTTCGAGCAGGCGGGCCGCGTCGTCGCGGCTGCCGCCGCTGATGGCCGCGACGATCCGCGCCGCGCGGTCGCGCAGCTTGCTGTTGTCGGCCATGAGATTGACCATGTAGCCGTCATGGACATGGCCGAGATGGATGGCGGCGAGCGTCGACAGCATATTGAGGGCGATCTTCTGGGCCGTGCCGGCGCCCATGCGCGTCGAGCCGGCGATCACTTCCGGCGGCGTTTCGAGCAGGATGGCGATTCCAGACAGACGCAGCAGAGCCGAGTCCCGGTTGTTGGCGATGCCGATGGTGGCCGCACCGCGACGGGCGGCTTCCTCGATCGCCCGCAGTGCATAGGGCGTCGTACCACTGGCCGAGATTGCGATCAGGCAGTCGCCCTTGCCAATGCCGGCGTTGGCGACCGCTGTCGCGGCCTCCTCTTTATCGTCTTCGGGGCCGCCGGCCAGCGTTCTGAAGGCCTCATCGCCGCCGGCGATCAGGATGGCGATGCGGTCGCGACGGATGCCGAAGGTGCCAGGCAGTTCCAGCGCATCGGCAAGCGCCATCAGGCCGGAGCTGCCGGCCGCGGCATAGGCGAGCTTGCCGCCGCCCTTCAGGCTACCGGTGATGATCTCGGCCGCTTCGGCGATGGAGGGAATGGCGTTGCGCACAATCTTCGCCGCCTCGACCTGCGCATCGGCCAGCGAAGCAAGGATCGCTTCGGGAGCCTGGATATCCAGCCCCTCAGCATTCCTGTGCAGCGCTTCGGTGCGCGTTTCGGCCATCCCAATTCCTCCAATTCGGAAAACAATACCAAAAAAATACCACTTGTCCACACGCATTAACGAATTCGCCGCACCGAAATCGCTGGCGCAGGTAAATGGCCAAGTTTTTCAGTGAAATACGCTCTAATCTTTTTGCAGCGGAAATTAACCCTTGGCTATTGGTATTTTATTGGTATTATCGGCCTGGAGGAGAAATCACGTGAAATTCGTGCTTGGCATCGATGGCGGCGGCACCAGCTGCAGGGCGGCCTTGGCAATGGCGGACGGCACGGTGCTCGGCCGCGCCAAAAGCGGCGCCGCCAACATCCGCACCGACCTGACCGGCGCCCGGTCGAACATCGTCGAGGCGGCGCGGCAAGCCTTTGTCGCGGCTGGCCAGGATCCGGACCTGATCCCGCAAACACCGGCCATTCTCGGCCTCGCCGGCGCCAATGTCGGCACCTACCGGCAGCAGCTCGAGGCGATCCTGCCGTTCAGCACCAGCCGCGTCGAAACCGATGCCGAAATCGCGCTGGAAGGCGCAGTCGGTTCCGGCGACGGCGCCATGGCGATCCTCGGCACCGGCACCGCCTACATGGCGCGCAAGAACGGCAAGTCGCGTGCCATCGGCGGCTGGGGCTTCCAGGTCGGCGACCAGGGCAGCGGCGCCCGCATCGGCCGCGACCTGCTCGAACAGACCCTGCTTGCCCATGATGGCGTGCGAGCGCGCACGCCGCTGACCGATAGCATGATGGCCGTGTTCCGCGACAATCCGGAGGATGTGGTCGAGTTCACCACCAATGCCAAGCCCGGCGATTTCGGCGGCTTCGCCCCCAAAGTGTTCGAACATGCCGAAAAAGGCGACGCGGTCGCCAACTGGATCCTCGACAAGGCGGTCGCCGATGTCGAGGCCTCGCTTGGCGCGCTGGAGTTGGCGGCAGACGCGCCGCTCTGCCTGCTCGGCGGGCTGGCGCCGCTCTACGCGCCGCGCTTGTCTGCACGCTATCGGGCGCTGCTTCGGGAGCCGCTCGACGATGCGCTCGGCGGCGCCGTGCAGATGGCGGTCCGCCTGTTCGCGCCGAGGGGAGCGGCTCGATGAGCGACGCCGCCGACCAGATCTTCGCCGCGCTGAAACAGTCCTCGCAAAGCGGTGCGCCGCTCTACCTGCAACTGCGCAAAAGCATTGAGGATGCCGTCAATCGCGGTCTGATCGGGCCCGGCGACGCGCTGCCTTCCGAGCGCGACATCGCCATCAAGGCCGATATTTCGCGTGTCACCGTGCGTAAGGCGGTGCAGGACCTCGTCAAGGGCGGCATCCTGGTCCAGCGCCACGGCTCCGGCACCTTCGTGGCGCCGCGCATGGAGCGGGTCGAGCAGTCGCTGTCGCGGCTGACCTCCTTCACCGAGGACATGGCGCGGCGCGGCATGGTTGTGCGCTCGGCCTGGCTCGACCGCGGCCTTTACGCGCCCTCGCCCGACGAGATGATGGTGCTTGGCCTGTCGTCGAACGAATTGGTGGCGCGCGTGGCGCGCCTGCGCATCGCCAACGACACGCCGCTGGCGATCGAGCGCGCCTCGCTGTCGGCCAGCGTGCTGCCGGACCCCGCTGGAATTGGCTCCTCGCTCTACGCAGCCCTGGAATTGACCGGCAACAGGCCGGTGCGCGCGGTGCAGCGCATCTCGGCCGCCAATCTCGGCGACGGCGACGCGCGCCTGCTCGAAGTGCCGCCGGGCATTGCCGGCCTGCACATCGAGCGTATTTCCTATCTGGCGAGCGGCAAGGTGATCGAGTTCACCCGCTCCATCTACAGGGGCGACGCTTATGATTTCGTCGCCGAACTGCGGCTGACAGGGCCGAGCGAAGAGGGCCGACCATGACGACCGAGCCTAACAAATCGACGGAGCCGACCCATATGCGGCGCGAGATCGAGGAGATCCCGCAAGCCGTCGCCCGCCTGCTCGACGGTTCCGGTGCCGTACTTTCCGAAGCCGGCCGCGGCATTCGCGAGCGCGACCCGCATTTCGTCGTCACTGTGGCGCGCGGCTCGTCCGACCATGCCGCTACTTTCATGAAATACGCGGTCGAACTCACCGCCGGTCTTGCGGTGGCTTCGGTCGGCCCTTCCATCGCTTCGATCTATGGCCGCAAGCTCAGGCTCGGCGGCTCCGCGTGCCTGGCCATCTCGCAGTCGGGCAAGAGCCCCGACATCGTCGCCATGGCCGAAACCGCACGGGCAGGTGGCGCGCTGACCATCGCCGTCACCAACACCGCCGATTCACCGCTGGCGCGCGCCTCGGACCATGCGATCGACATCCTGGCCGGGCCCGAGCGCAGCGTCGCGGCGACCAAGACCTTCGTCAATTCCGCCGTCGCCGGCCTTGCTCTGATGGCGCATTCCACCGGCGACGAAGCGCTTCTCAAGGCGCTTGCCCGCTTGCCCGAGCATTTCGGCAAGGCGATCGCTTGCGACTGGATGAGCGTGCTCGTCGAAACGATCGAAAAGCAGAAGTCGCTGTTCATCCTCGGCCGCGGCCCATCCGCGGCGATGGCTAACGAAGCGGCGCTGAAATTCAAGGAAACCTGCGGCATGCATGCCGAGGCCTACAGTGCTGCCGAAGTCATGCATGGCCCGCTGGCGCTGATCGGCCCCGATTTTCCGGTGCTGGCCCTGGCCGCGCGCGACGCATCCGAACCGTCCGTGGCCGAAGCCGCCGACAGCCTGGCGGCCAAGGGGGCGCCGGTCTTCGTCACCTCGATGCTGGCGAACAAGGCCACACGCCTGCCGCATGTCGCCACCGGCCATCCACTGACCGATCCGCTGACGCTGATCGTGTCCTTCTACGTGTTCGTCGAGGCCCTTGCGCGCCACCGCGGCCTCGACCCGGATACGCCGCGCAACCTTCGCAAGGTGACGGAGACCGTATGAGCGACCGTTTCGCCCTGACTGGCGCCCGTATCTTCGACGGCGACGACTGGCATGACGGTCATGCCCTCGTCGTGCGCGACAGCCTGGTCGAGGCCATCCTGCCCACCGGCGCGCTTGCCGCGGATATGCGCCGCGTCGACACCGGCGGCGGCATGCTGACGCCGGGCTTCGTCGACATCCAGGTCAATGGCGGCGGCGGCGTCATGCTCAACGATCACCCCGATGTCGCCTCGATCGAGACCATCTGCCGGGCGCATGCGCCGTTCGGCACCACGGCGCTGCTGCCGACGCTGATCACCGATACGGCTGATATCACCGCCGCGGCGATTGCCGCCGGCGAGGCGTCGGCACTGCGGAAAGTGCCGGGGTTTCTCGGGCTGCATCTGGAAGGTCCACATCTGTCGATCGCCCGCAAGGGCGCGCATGACCCGGCGCTGATCCGGCCGATGACGGACAAGGACGAGGCGATGCTGATCGCGGCAAGAGCCAAGCTCCCGGTGCTGCTCACCACGATCGCACCCGAATCCGTCGAGGCGACCCGCGTGACGGCGCTGGCCAAGGCCGGCATCATCGTCAGCCTCGGCCATTCCGACAGCGGCTACGCCACGGCCAAAGCATTCAGCGAGGCCGGCGCCAGCGTGGTCACGCATCTGTTCAACGCCATGAGCCAGATCGGCAACCGGGAGCCGGGACTGGCCGGCGCCGCCATCGACATCGGCGGCCTGTCCGCGGGACTGATCGCCGACGGCATCCATGTCGATCCCGCCACCATCGCAATAGCGCTGCGGGCCAAAGAGGGGCCGGGCAGGATCGTGCTGGTCACCGACGCCATGGCGACGATCGGCACCGACATGACCTCCTTCACGCTCAACGGCCGCACCATCTACCGCAAGGACGGCAGCCTGCGGCTTGCCGATGGAACGCTGGCCGGCGCGGATCTCGACATGATCTCGGCTGTGCGTTTCACCCATCGCAGCGTGGGCGTGGAGCTTTCCGAGGCCTTGCGCATGGCGTCTCTCTATCCGGCGCAGGCGATCGGCCAGTCGCACCGGCTCGGCCGCTTCGCCAAGGGCACCGCCGCCGACATCGTTGCGCTTTCGGACGATCTCGACATCAAAAGGGTCTGGATCGGCGGCGACAGTGTTTTTTCGACCAGCGCCGGCGGGCAACGGTGAAAGCCGGCCATGGCTGACGTCGATTGCGTCGTCGCCGGAGCCGGCGTCGTCGGGCTCGCCATTGCCAGGGCGCTCGCCTTGTCGGGCCGCGAAGTGCTGGTTATCGAAAAGGCCGCCTCGATCGGCACCGTCACCAGCTCGCGCAATTCGGAAGTCGTTCATGCCGGGCTCTATTACGCGCCCGGAAGCCTGAAGACGCGTTTCTGCGTCGAAGGACGCGAACGGCTCTATGCCTATTGCCGCGAGCGTGGCATCGGCCATCGACGCACCGGCAAGCTGATCGTCGCCGTCGGACCGGGCCAGCTGCCTCGGCTCAATGCAATCCGGGCCAATGCGGAACAATGCGGCGTCGACGACCTCGATTTGCTGACCGCCGCGCAAGCAGAAAGCCTCGAACCGGCGCTGAGCTGCGCCGGGGCGCTGCTGTCGCCGTCGACGGGCATCGTCGACAGCCAGGGGCTGATGCTGTCGCTGCGCGGCGACGCGGAGGCGGCCGGTGCGTCGTTCGCCTTCCTGACCGCCGTCGCAGCGGCGACGGTCGAGGCCGACGGGATTCGTATCACCACGCGCGATGGCGACGGCGAGACGTTCGCGTTGAAAGCCGGCGCTTTCGTCAACGCCGCAGGGCTCGACGCGCAGGCGCTGGCCGGTAGCATCGAAGGGTTCCCGCCAGAGCTCGTGCCGCCGCTCTGGCTGGCGCGCGGCAACTACTTTTCGCTTTCGGACCGCTCGCCATTCTCGCGGCTGATCTATCCAGTGCCGGTCAATGGCGGCCTGGGCGTGCACCTGACCCTCGACCTCGGCGGCAGCGCGCGCTTCGGCCCCGACGTCGAATGGATCGGCCAGGCGGACTATACGGTGGATCCCGGCCGCAGCACGGTCTTCTATGACGAGATCCGGCGCTATTGGCCGGATCTGAGGGACGGCGCCCTGCTGCCGGCCTATGCCGGGATCAGGCCGAAACTGTCGGGCCCGAACCAGCCGGCGGCCGACTTCATGGTGCAGGGGCCGGCCGACCACCGCGCGGGCCGGATCGTCAACCTGTTCGGCATAGAGAGCCCGGGCCTGACGGCAAGCCTGGCGCTGGCCGAGCATGTCGTCGGTCTCTTGTTCCCCCGATAGTGCCCAGGCGACCGCACGAAACTGTCGCGATGCCTCCCGTCCAAACAAGCGGGATGAGGTATCCTTGCCTGGATCGACTTAGCTGGCGGGACTGCTTATGGAAAAAAGGTCCTTGTAGGTATCGCGCAGCAGATTCTTCTGCACCTTGCCCATGGTGTTGCGCGGCAATTCGTCGACGAAGACCACGCGCTTGGGATGCTTGTATTTCGCCACGCGCGCGGCAATGGCATTGAGTATCTCGGCAGCGGTGACGGTCGAAGCCGGCGAGCGAACCACGACGGCCGTTACGCCTTCGCCGAAATCGGGATGGGCAACGCCGATGACGGCACTTTCCAGGACGCCGTCAAGCGCGTCGATCTCGCTCTCGAGCTCCTTGGGATAGATGTTGTAGCCGCCCGAGATGATCAGGTCCTTGCCGCGGCCGACGATGTGGACATAACCGTCGGGGTCGATCATGCCGAGATCGCCCGTGATGAAGAAGCCGTCGGCGCGGAATTCCGCTTTGGTCTTTTCCGGCATGCGCCAGTAGCCGGAGAAGACGTTCGGGCCCTTGACCTCGATCATGCCGACCTCACCCTGGGCAAGCGGCCTGCCAGTGTCGGGGTCGGCGATGCGCAACGACACGCCAGGCAAGGGAAAGCCGACGGTGCCGGCGCGGCGCTCGCCATCATAGGGGTTCGAGGTGTTCATGTTGGTCTCGGTCATGCCGTAGCGCTCGAGAATGGCGTGGCCTGTGCGCTCGCGCCAGGCCCTGTGCGTCTCGGCCAGCAGCGGCGCGGAGCCGGAAACGAACAGGCGGATGTTTCTTGCCGCCTCGCGGGTCAACCCGTCCTGCTGCAAGAGCCGGACATAGAAGGTCGGCACGCCCATCAGCGCCGTGGCGTCCGGCAAGAGCGAGACGATGCGCCCTGCGTCGAATTTCTGCTCGAACAGCATCGAGGCGCCGGCCATCAGGATGACGTTGGTGGCGACGAACAGCCCATGGGTGTGGAAGATGGGCAGTGCGTGGATCAGCACATCGTCCGATGTGAAGCGCCAATAGTCGACCAGCACGCGCGCATTCGAGGCGAGGTTCTCGTGGCTGAGCATGGCCCCTTTCGAGCGGCCGGTCGTTCCCGACGTGTAGAGGATCGCCGCAAGATCGTCGGGACCGCGCGCGACGTCGTGGAAGTCGGGCGATTGCCGCGACGCCTGGTCCGCCAGCGATCCTTGCCCCTTGCCGTCGAGGGTGACGGCAAGGGCTCCGCATTTTTGCGCCAGGGCTTCGATGTCGGCTGCCCGTGCCGGATCGCAGACGACCAGCCGGGGCTCGGCGTCGCCGAAGAAATAGGCGAGTTCGGCCAGCGTATAGGCGGTGTTGAGCGGCAGGAAGACGGCGCCGGCACGCAGGCAGGCGAGGTACAGCAGCATAGCTTCCGGGCTCTTCTCGACCTGCACCGCGACCCGGTCGCCGGGCTCGACGCTAAGTTGCGAAAGCGCGTGCGCCAGTTGCGCCGAGCGCGCCAGCATGTCGCCATAAGTCAGCACGCGGCCGTCATCCGTCCGCATCAACAGGCGTCCGGGCTTCGGCATCCGGGACCGGAAAATGTCGAACAGATGATTGCTCATGAGGTCTTCCTGCGTCTGGCGGCCAAAGGCATGCATCCGACGGAGCCGGGCCTGTCTTCCGGTTCGGCCGCTTGCACGGCGCCAGACTGTTGGTGGTTCTTGCCGACCCGTCAAGCCCGCAAGGGCGGCTCCACGCGGCCGCCATGATCATGTCGCCGGCGAAAAGCGGAAGGCCTCGGCGGTGGGGGGCAAAGGCTTGGGGCGCGATGCGGCGCTACCGTGGGGTGCGCTCGGCCCTGGCGCTGGCCGGCTCTGATGCTTCGACCTGCTTGAAGCGCTCCATGCACATGGCTGCCGTCAGGCGATAGTGATTGAGCAGGGCTTCGACCGCGGCGTCGGCATTACCGTCCAGCGCATTTTCCGCGATCAGGCGGTGCTCCGCAAAATCGTCGCGCTGGACGCCTTCGCCGTTACTGGCCATTCGGCGGTAGCGGTAGGCGTGATCGGAAAGCTGGTCGCAAAACCCCACCAGCCATCGCGACCGGCAGGCCGAGATCAGCGCACGGTGGAAAGTGCGGTGCAGTCTCTCCCAGTCCGGATTGAGCGACGACAGATCCGTTGGCATGAGACGTGAGGTGCGCCCCAACCGATGCAACGCCAGAACCAGCTGTTCTTCCCATTCGGCGGTGCGGTGGGCGATGGATTCGCGAAGCGCCCGTTCCTCGAGCCAGCAACGGGTACGTGTCAATTCCTCGAGCTCTGCCGCGCTGACCGGCATGATGAAGAAGCCTCGCTGGTCATGCCGACCGAGAAGCCCTTCCGAAGCCAAGCGATTGAGAGCCTCACGAACCGGGGAAGCGCCGGCGCCATATTTGGAAACAACCCACTCAACCCGCAGCTTGCTCTCGGTTTCAAAGGCGCCCCGCAGAAGATCGGCACGGAGTTGATGATAGACAGTGCTGGCGAGCGTACTCTTCGAGCCTGTGCCGTCGTCATTCAGATTGGCAGCTGCGTATGTCAAAATCGGCTCCTTGTCCCCAAATCTGGTCTTGGGCAATTCGAGTCCGAGAAACAGTTCCCTTTCCGTACACGTACCCTACCGCGCGCGCCTCGACGCGCTCAAGCGGGAGATCGCGTCATTGTACTTTAGAACAAAGAAATATGCACGATCCTATATCTGGTCGAACGAAATCGTGTTCGGCTACAACCGGCGGAAATTTAACGTGTTTATATGCAGGATCACCTGTTCTTCCGTGCCTCCGCGCGAACCTCTTTTCCGTCGCGCGCAAAAGACACCGAACAGTGGGACCGAATCAGGCCTTTTATCCTGCCCATGGCTTTTGTCGCGGGGCCAGCCGCAGCGAAGCGCGCAGTGCAGGCCCCCGGGGTTGACCACGTGGGGAGATCCTGGCCTCCATCGGTTCTTGTGCGGTGCTTTTAGCCGGCTGCCTTGTCGGCCGCCGTCCTGATCGCCTCTATATTTGCCCGGTACGCTTCCACGCTGCCGCCCTTGAAGATGGCGGCGCCGGCCACCAGCACATCGGCGCCGGCGGCGGTCACCAGCGGCGCGGTTTCGGGCGACACGCCGCCGTCGATCTCGATGCGGATCGGCCGGCCGCCGATCAGCGCCTTGACCCGCCTCACCTTGTCGACGATTGCCGGAATGAAGGCCTGGCCCCCGAAACCCGGGTTGACGGTCATGATCAGGATCAGGTCGAGCCTGTCGAGCACGTATTCGATCGCACTTTCCGGCGTTGCCGGATTGAGCGAAACGCCGGCCTTCTTGCCGAGATTCCTGATCGTCTGCAGCGAGCGGTCGAGATGCGGCCCGGCCTCGGCATGCACGGTCATGCCGTCGCACCCGGCCTCGGCGAAGGCTGCCAGATAGGGATCGGCCGGCGCAATCATCAAATGGCAGTCGAAGAAAGCCTTGGTGCGATTGCGGATCGCCTTGATCACCGGCGGACCGAAGGTGATGTTGGGGACGAAATGGCCGTCCATCACATCGAGATGGATCCAGTCGGCGCCGGCTGCCGCGACGGCCTCGACCTCGTCGCCCAGCTTCGAAAAGTCCGAAGCCAGCACCGAAGGTGCGATCAAGGTTTTTTTCGTCATGATGACGGGGCCTTTCCGAGCGCCTTTTTCATCTGATCACTGCCTAAAGCGCAGCCGCTGACTTGTCGAGGGTGCGAGCTTGGCGGTTCCACAGCTGGGGTAGTGCGGCGTCCTCTTCGTGTTGCAGCTTCAGCCTGCCCGGCCACGAAGAACCCCGCCGGGATTCCTCCGGCCGGGTTTCCGATGTGCCTTCAGGCGATGGTTACTGCTGCTGGAGATTCAGGATTCTGTTTGGAGCCGTATCCTGCTGCTGTTCGGACTGCGGCCTGCGCCGTGGCAGAACCTGCTGCAGCAGCATGCCCGGGTTGAGTTCCAGCGAGGGCTGCCCGCGCACCGGCCTGCAGTTTGGATAACGGCCGATCATGCCTTCCGGGCAACGCCGCCTGAAGATCGGCTGGCACTGGCCGTTGACCATTTGCGAGCCCGGCGCGCATTCGCTCTCTTGCCTGGACCGGCGGCATGCGCCGTCGATCACCCGGGTTCCACGCGGACAGACACACTCGCCGCGCTTGTTGTGGATCTGGCCGCGAATGTCGCACTGCTCCACATCGGGCTGCTTGCGCCGGCACACTCCATTGCGCAGCTCGGTCCCCCTCGGGCAGACGCAGTCGCCATTGGCGTCGTGGACCTGGCCGCGGATGGTGCATTGCTCAGGCTCCGGCTGGAGAGCCCGGCAGGCTCCCTTGCGCAGTTCGGTCCCTCGTGGGCAGACGCATTCGCCTTCCGCGCCGTGGACCTGGCCACGGATGGTGCATTGCTCGGGCTTCGGCCTGTCGCGCACGCAGGCGTTGGCATCCCGGTCGAGATGCGTGCCCTTGGGGCAGGTGCAGCCATCGCCGTCCGATGTCGGCACCGATCCCGGTATCGCGCAGCCCGGCCTGGATGTCTTGACGCAGGCGCCATTCTCCAGCTCGGTCCCGCGCGGACAGACGCAGCGTCCATCCTCTGTGCGGACCTGGCCCTCGAGCAGCACGCAACGCTTTGGCTCCTTCGGCGGGATGATGACGCCGCCGGACGAGCACTGGCCGTTGCGATAGGTGGTGCCCTGCGGGCAGACGCACCGGCCGGCGTCGTTCATGACGAAGTCTGCCGAGCATTCCTTCTTCGTCTCATGCCTGATGGTGAAGGGATGGCAGGCATAGGCCTTGCCGCGATCGGCTTGGGTGTTGGCCTGGTCGCGGGAAAGCACATCGCCGCCGCCCTGCACCCGCGTATCGGGAGAAAGCACGCCGACGCAGTTCTGGCCGTTGACGCTGCCTTGCAGATTGGCCAGGCGGCCGTCGTCGGGGATGACCAAGGTGACGTGGTGGACGCGGCTTTCGCCGGCGCCAAGTGTCAGGTCTGCGATGCAGGACGCAGGCAAGGCCGCCGGTTCCGGCGAGCAGCCGAAGGCCGGCTCGATCGAGGTGATCGCGACGCCTTCCAGCCGGCCGAGGCCTTCGACGCCGATCGCATCGCCGATGCGGACAGGGCCGGAAAATTCCGCCGGGCCGTCGTTGGTGATGGTGATCTCGAACGAGCAGGGTTCTCCGGGCCGGCACTCGCGGTCGCCGGTCTTCTCGACGCGGATGGACGAGACCCCGCCGCCCTTGGCGCAGGCCCGGCCGACCGGATGGACGACGTCCTCGCCCTGCGCCGGGCCGTAGGAGCCCCGCGCGCAATTCTCGAACTCGCCGTTGGCCGAAACCGTCACGTCGAAGTGCCTGCTGGTTCCGGGTGTCATGACGGCGCCTGGAATCTGGCACGCCAGCGTGTCGGCCGGAACCGGCCCGCATGCCCATTCCGCGCCGTTTGATGTGACGGTCTGGATCTGGACGGGCGCGCCGCCCGCCACCAAAGTGGCGGCATCGTTGACCCGCACCGGACCGGTGGGGGCAGCCGTGCCGGCATTGCTGACGGTGATGCGGCAGGAGACGAAAGCGGCACCCGCCAACGAACTGCCGCATGTCTTGGTGATACGCAGGACAGGCTGGCCGCCATTGGGACGAGGGATGCGTTGCTTGGCGCAGGCCCGGTTGTTGGTGAGGTCGGTTTCGCCGGGGATCGGTTTCACCTCGGCGCAATTCTCGACCGTGTCCGACCGGTAGCCGGCCGGCACCACCGCCTTGACGACGATCGCCGTCAAAGCGCCCGGCGGCAGCGAGATGCCGGCATTGTCGCAACGGAACTGGCCGGGGCCGTTCGGACCGCATGTCCAGGGTGGGCTCGGGCCAAAGGTCGAGGAGGCCGGCGCGCCCCCGGGATAGGTGTCGACCACGGTCAGCGGCCCGTTATAGGTCGAGGTGCCGTTGTTGATGATGTCGATGACGAAGCTGCACACGCCATCGGCGGTGCAGGCTTCCGCGCGGGCACGCTTTTTCAGGATCAGGTCGGCCTTCTTCTCGACCGGCGGCCGGCAGTCGCGATCGCGATCGCCACGCCGGCAGATCGGGATCGAGGCGCAGCCACGGTCGTTGGCCTGGCTGCCGAACAGCGGCTTGCCGCTGGCGGCATAGTTATAGGTGGCACAGTTGCGCAAGCTGCTGCCTTGCCAGCCGCCAGCCGGCTTGAAGCCGAACTCCAGGTCGATGAAAGCCCCCGGATTGAGCGTGGTCACCGGATGGGTGCACATCATCGGGGTGGCGCCGGGCACACAGGTCCAGGGCGGATTGGGTCCCGAATCGAGCGTCGAGCCCGCCGGCAGCGTCACCTCGTCGAGCACGATCTTGCCGTTGTAGGGCGCGTCGCCGACATTGGTGACCCGGATGCTGAAGTCGCAGCCGCCGCCCATGGTGCAGCGCGTGACATCGGCGCGTTTCTCGACCTTCAGGTCCGGTTCCCTGTCCTTGGGCGGACATCTCTGGTCGCGCGGGATGACGATGTCGATGGTCTGCGTGCAGCAGAGCCCCCAACCCTCTTTCGGCCCGGCATAGGTCTCGATGCCGGTGACGACGAGGTGGATGACGTCGCCGGGCGAGGCGCCGACGATCTTCCAGTTCAGCACACCGCCGCCGGCCGGCACCTTCTGTGTGTCGGGGACGATCGTGATGCCTGGCGTGGCCGTCGAAAGCTGCACCCACTTGCCGCCCATCTCGGGACCGACAGGCATATGGTAGATGAACGCGCCGCCGCCGGGCACGCAGTCGACCGTGCCGCGCTCCACCTTGAAGCATTCCTTGCCCGGAGGCGGCGGTGGCGGCGGATTGCACTTGGTCAGGTCGATCCGGATCGAGGTCTTTTCGCCGGTGAGAAAATTGCCGTCGTCCGGCTTGCCCGGATCCTGTGAGGGAATGATGGTTCCCGTGCCGGTGCCGACGGTGACTTTGACCAGGCCCTGATTGTCGACCGTCGCCGGCGCGGGGAACGCCGCGTGGTCGATCCTGGCGGTGATACGGAAAGTGATGACGCGTTCGCCCGGTGCGCCCGAGCCGTCGAGATCGGAAGCGGAAATCCGGAAATCCGAAACCGTTGCCGTGTCGTTGGGGCCGGCCGAATTGCTGATGACGGCGGCAGGCAGAGGTCCGCCCAGCGCATCGGTGCCGTCACCGGAGACCTGCATGTCGACGATTTGCAAGCCATGCGGGAGCTGGTCCTTGAAGTCGAGCCGGGCCCTCTGCAGCGAAGCCGACAGCCCCGGACTGGAGAAGTCTTGCGGGGCGCCGCGCAGGCCGAAGCTCAACGTGTAGAAGACATAGTCGCAGCTTCGCTGGCCGCCGGTCTTGGTGAAGAACGGCACGGCCCGTCCGGGCTCCGGATTGATGATGTGCGGATTGTCCAGCTTGAATTCCATATTCGGGCTGGCGGCCTGGACGGTCCTGGCCGGAGCCGTGTCTTCGGCAAGTGCCGGCAGCGCAGGCAGCATGGCGACCGCGATACCGGCGGCCACCAGCCAGCGCGCGCCGCGCCTGGCATATGACAGGCGCCTCGTGTTCATGACGGTTGATTTGTCGGCGACGCCCAGCGGGGAGAGTGCGAGATTGTTCATCGTCCCCTCCTCAACGGTCGCAGCTGACGGCTGGCGTTCTGAGCGGCAAGGTCATCTTGCAGCAAGGGTAGTAGCCGCCCTTGTCCTTGTCGGACTTCCTGTAGAAGCAGAGTCCGACATCGACCGTGTCGCCCGGATCGTGGCCGGTGATGCCGATCGTGTATGGCTTGCCAGGCACATGCGACATGGGCGAGGTCACCCCGACGCCTGGCGTCCTGGATTGGGCTTTGATCGAATCGCCCCCGAGGCCGGCATGGTCATGGAGATAAAGGTCCGCCTCGAGCCCGCGCGGTGTGCAGAAATACCTGACATCGTCGACATCGAGACAAGGGGGCAGGTTGCCGGGCGGTTGGAAGTCCGGCGGATAGAACGGTGGCAGATAGCCGCCCGGGATTTCCTCATAATAGCCGGCGCGGCCCTCGCAGGGGTGCCAGACGGCGACGTCGCCGACATGGCCTTCCACTTCCGGGTCCTCGAAATAGCCGTCGAAGTCGACGAACCGGGAGCCGAAAGGCGGCACATTGGCCGGCTTGACCAGCTCCCTGGGCGTGATCTGCACGCCATGCACGGCGAGCGGCCCGCCAGCGGCGAGCCGCTCGGCAAGAGCCGGATTGTCGCGCAATTTATCGCCGGTGTTGACCAGCGTCCGGGTGCAGGCCGACGTGTCGAGATCGCCCTCGGCGTCGTAGCCATATTGCAGGTCCAGCCCGCCGGCCGACTGCCTGAAACCTTGCGGGAAGCCGACGGCATATTCCTGCGGCGCTTCCACCCAGACCGATTCCGTTGCCGGATCGTCCGGGTTTTCGCTGAAGTAGCGGATGACCTCGCCCTTGCCGGAATCGGCGAGCTGGCTGTAGTCGTAGCGGTTCTCGACCGGGCCGCGCTGGGCCAGGTACATGAAGCCGCTATCGTCGAAGGCGATGTCGGTGACGGCGTAGTCCTTGTCGGCCTTGACCGTCAGCTCCCAACGGGGATCGCCGGCGAAGCGGCCGTCGCGGGCAATGCCCACCGACCAGATCTCGGCCTTCTCGCCGACGGAATAATAGAGCCGGCCGCCATGATAGGCGACGGCCCAGACACGGCGCTCGTCCTGGGTGTAGCCCCAGGTCTCGGGGTCTTCCGTGTCGAAGGCCGCGCCCTGTATGTCCATGACGGCGCCATCGTCGGTGACCGGAGCCAGGCCATGCGCCGGGCGCCCGGCGACGCCATGGTCGAACGTGTCGACCAGCGCGCCATTGGGGTCGATGCGATGGATCAGACCGGTATCGAGGTCGGAGGCGAAGACCTGGTGGTGGATGGGGTCGAAGGTGAGATTTCCGATGCCGGGCCCGCTGTTGGTGTCGATGTCGGCGAATTTGGCGACCTGGCCGGTGATGCCGTCGACCTTCCAGATGGTGCCCGGCCCGCCGCCGTTCTCGGTGCCGAACTGGCCCTCCATGAAGGCAGCGCCTGCCATGCCGCGGTGCTGCCGCTCCGGACGGCCGTCATCGTCGGCGTCAGGCGTGACGATGCGGATGCCGTGCAGCGAGGTGGCGCCGGCATAGAGATTGGGAACGCCTGACGGGGCGCCATCGCGCATGCCGTCATCATAAGTGAGGCCGAACACCTGGCCGATCTGGCCTGATGTCACCTCGAAAGGCGGCGGCGTGTAGACGAGTTGGCCGGAGGCCGGCCCGCCCAGGCTTGAAACGTCGAAAACGCGCAAGGTGGCGCGCGCCGTGTCGATGAAGGTCTCGTCAATCGGATCGACGCCGGGCGGCAGGCCCCCCTTTTCGGAATCTGAAGAGTCGAAATCGGGAATGACGGTGCCGGAAAATCCGGTGACCGCCATCGAGCCGGGATAGATGATCCGGGTTTCCTGCGCCCGCGCGGGGCCGCCAAGCCATAGGCCGGCGGTCAGCGCCAGGACAAGAAAGGCGCTGGCGGCCTTCGCCACGCCGCCCAAACGGCCGGCACGAGAGGGCGCGAACCGGCGGTGATCGCGAGACATGGAACTCCCCCCGAAGTCTAACGGAGAACCAACCGATCCTGCCGCGCAAACCAGCGCAAGGCGCGGCGTTCCAGCACGTTCGTCCCCGATCGAATTGTCTGCTTTCCTCATAATTACGATACGCCTGCTCCTGTGCAGGGTCAACGGAACCAGCGGAAAGCCAAGCGCATCGACCCTGTCGCGAAGACGATGGTCGCGCCGAGCTCCTGTTGGTCGGGGAGGCCATGGCGTCCCTGGGGTGCTGGTCATGGTGGCTCCCTTTCCCGTGGCCGCATCATGCGGCGCCTGAGCGTCAGTCGCACGCGGAGGCGGAAAGGTTCACTGTGGGGCCCGGCTATTCTTTCAGACGCCGCGAAGCGGGCGGACGCGATGCCTCGGGCGCAGGCGTAATCGGGCCGTTTCGCCATCCGCTGTCGAGGATGGTGGAAGCCTTGCGCAGAATGCTTGCGCCCGATGCCGCCTGTTCTTATATACGCGCCAAGCCGTCCAGCGCCGCAACAGCGGTTGCCGAACGGGATTTCTTGTGAACAGGGGCTTTCGTCGGAACGCCTTACGGGTCCTGAGAGCCTGCTTAGCGGAGAGACTAGAAAAATGGCAAAAGTAATCGGTATCGATCTCGGCACCACCAACTCCTGCATCGCCATCATGGACGGCAAGGAGCCGAAGGTGATCGAGAATGCGGAAGGCGCGCGCACGACGCCTTCCATCGTCGCCATCTCGGGCGACGGCGAACGTCTCGTCGGCCAGCCGGCCAAGCGCCAGGCGGTCACCAATCCTGAAAACACCATCTTCGCGGTCAAGCGCCTGATCGGCCGCCGCTATGACGATCCGGTGACGGAAAAGGACAAGAAGCTTGTCCCCTACAAGATCGTCAAGGGCGACAATGGCGATGCCTGGGTCGAGGCCGGCGGCAAGAAGCAGTCGCCCAGCCAGATCTCGGCCATGATCCTGCAGAAGATGAAGGAAACGGCGGAAGCCTATCTCGGCGAGAAGGTCGAGAAGGCGGTCATCACCGTTCCCGCCTATTTCAATGACGCCCAGCGCCAGGCGACCAAGGACGCCGGCAAGATCGCCGGCCTCGAAGTGCTGCGCATCATCAACGAGCCGACCGCGGCTGCCCTCGCCTACGGCCTCGACAAGAAGGACGGCAAGACCATCGCCGTCTATGACCTTGGCGGCGGCACGTTCGACATTTCGGTGCTCGAGATCGGTGACGGCGTGTTCGAGGTGAAGTCGACCAATGGCGACACCTTCCTCGGCGGCGAGGATTTCGACATGCGCCTCGTCGAGTATCTGGCGGCCGAGTTCAAGAAGGAACAGGGCATCGACCTGAAGAACGACAAGCTTGCCTTGCAGCGCCTCAAGGAGGCTGCCGAGAAGGCCAAGATCGAGCTGTCGTCGACGACGCAGACCGAGATCAACCTGCCGTTCATCACCGCCGACGCCACCGGGCCCAAGCACCTGACGCTGAAGCTGACGCGCGCCAAGTTCGAAAGCCTGGTCGAAGACCTCGTCCAGCGCACCATCGATCCGTGCAAGGCGGCGCTCAAGGATGCCGGCCTGAAGGCGGGCGAGATCGACGAAGTGGTGCTGGTCGGCGGCATGACCCGCATGCCCAAGATCCAGGAAATCGTGAAGCAGTTCTTCGGCAAGGAGCCGCACAAGGGCGTCAACCCCGATGAGGTCGTCGCACTCGGCGCCGCCATTCAGGCCGGCGTGCTGCAGGGCGATGTCAAGGACGTGCTGCTGCTCGACGTGACCCCGCTGTCGCTCGGCATCGAGACCCTGGGCGGCGTGTTCACCCGGCTTATCGAGCGCAACACGACGATCCCGACGAAGAAGAGCCAGGTGTTCTCGACGGCTGAGGATTCGCAGTCGGCCGTGACCATCCGGGTCTTCCAGGGCGAGCGCGAAATGGCCGCCGACAACAAGGCGCTCGGCCAGTTCGACCTGGTCGGCATTCCGCCGGCCCCGCGCGGCGTGCCGCAGATCGAGGTCACCTTCGACATCGACGCCAACGGCATCGTCAACGTTTCGGCCAAGGACAAGGGCACCGGCAAGGAGCACCAAATCCGCATCCAGGCCTCGGGTGGCCTTTCGGACGCCGACATCGAGAAGATGGTGAAGGATGCCGAAGCCAATGCCGACGCCGACAAGAAGCGGCGCGCGCTGGTCGAGGCCCGCAACCAGGCCGAGGCGCTGGTGCATTCCTCGGAGAAGTCGCTGAAGGAATATGGCGACAAGGTCTCGGAAGCCGACCGCACGGCGATATCGGACGCGATCGCGGCGCTGAAGACCGCTACCGAGGGTGACGACGCAGCGGAAATCGAAGCCAAGAGCCAAGCGCTCGCGGAGGCTTCGATGAAGCTCGGCCAGGCCATGTACGAGGCCTCGCAGAAGGAAGCGGCGGAAGCCGATGCCAAGGCGGACGCCGCCAAGGACTCGGATGTGGTCGATGCCGATTTCGAGGAAATCGACGAGGACGACGACAAGAAGAAGTCGGCCTGAACCGGCTGACGGCAAGATAAAGCGGAAAGCCCGGCGCAAAGCCGGGCTTTTTTGCAACCCTGGCAGAAAAAGTGCGGAAAAAATCGTCGAAAAGCACGAACAGCTCCGCACCGGCCCTAGCATCCGGGCTGCGCCGATCCTAAATCGTGGCAACGTGCCGGCAAACGACGCAACACTGCATGAAGACGTTGAGCATCCGGACAGCGGGAAAAAATGAAAGCTGATTTCTACGAGACGCTGGGCGTGCACAAGGGTGCCGACGACAAGGAACTGAAGAGCGCTTTCCGCAAGCTCGCCATGCAGTTCCACCCCGACCGCAATCCGGGCGACCATGCCTGCGAGCACAAGTTCAAGGAAATCAACGAAGCCTACGAGACGCTGAAGGATCCGCAGAAGCGCGCGGCCTATGACCGTTTCGGTCACGCGGCCTTCGAGCAGGGCGGCATGAACGGCGGCGCACACGGCTTCGGCGCCGGCGGCTTCGCCGACATTTTCGAGGACATTTTCGGCGACATGATGGGTGGCCGCCAGCGCCGCTCTTCCGGCGGCCGCGAGCGCGGCGCCGACCTGCGCTACAACATGGAAATCTCACTGGAAGAGGCCTTTGCCGGCAAGACCGCGCAGATCCGCGTGCCGGCCTCGATCTCCTGTTCGGAATGCTCGGGAACCGGCGCCAAGCCCGGAACCCAGCCGGTCACGTGCTCGATGTGCAACGGCCACGGCAAGGTGCGCGCCACGCAAGGCTTCTTCTCCATCGAGCGCACCTGCCCGCAATGCCAGGGCCGCGGCCAGACGATCAAGGATCCGTGCCCGAAATGCGCCGGCCAGGGCCGCGTCACCGAGGAGCGGTCGCTGTCGGTCAACATCCCAGCCGGCATCGAGGACGGCACCCGCATCCGGCTTGCCAATGAGGGCGAAGCCGGCTTGCGCGGCGGACCGTCGGGCGACCTCTACATTTTCCTGGCGGTCAAGCCGCACGAATTCTTCCAGCGCGACGGCGCCGACCTCTACTGCAAGGTGCCGATCTCGATGACGACGGCCGCCCTTGGCGGCTCGTTCGAGGTGACGACGCTGGACGGAACGCAGACCAAGGTGAAGGTGCCGGAGGGCACCCAGAACGGCCGCCAGTTCCGCCTCAAGGGCAAGGGCATGCCGGTGCTGCGCCAGCCCAATGTCGGCGACCTCTACATCCAGACGGCGGTCGAGACGCCGCAGAACCTGTCGCGCCGCCAACGCGAGTTGCTGGAGGAGTTCGAACAGCTCTCCTCACAGGACAATTCCCCCCAATCGAGCGGCTTTTTCGCCCGCATGAAGGACTTTTTCGAGTCGTTCGGCGAGCGTTGATCGACGGCCTGTGCGCATATGGCTTGCCTTGCCGATGTCGGCGCTGCCCCTCACCTGCCGGGCGGCCAACACGCGCCGTGAAAACCGCAGTAGGCGCGCATTTTTAGACGCGACGAAAACTATCTTATCCACGACATTGGCATAACCCTGCCTTGCCTTGGGCGGCTTAGGTGTTAAGTAGCTCTCAGGGGAGCGCTGAGGAGAGCTTGCATGACACGTGGTCCGGGACTGCGGAAGGCGCTTGCCGAAAAGTTCGATGACGAGCTGAAGTTCTTCAAGGGCTGGATCGACAAGCCGAAGACGGTCGGCTCGATCGTGCCGACCAGCTCCATCACCGCCCGCAAGATGGCTTCGATCGTCGACCCGAAGTCCGGTCTGCCGGTGCTCGAGGTCGGGCCCGGCACCGGCGTCATCACCCGCGCCATCCTGGCCCAGGGCGTGAGGCCTGAAAACCTCTACGCGGTCGAATATTCCACCGACTTCGTGCGCCATCTGCGCCGGCTCTACCCCGGCGTCAACGTCATCGAGGGCGACGCCTTCAATCTCAACGCCACGCTTGGCGCCAAGAGCGGGATGATGTTCGATTCGGTGGTCTCGGGCGTGCCGCTGCTCAACTTCCCGGTCGCCCAGCGCATCGCCTATATCGAAAGCCTGCTTGACCGCATTCCGGCCGGCCGGCCGATCGTGCAGCTGACCTACGGCCCGATGTCGCCGATCCCGCCCGGCCGCGGCGACTATACGGTCAAGCATTTCGACTTCATCATCCGCAACATCCCGCCGACGCAGCTGTGGATCTACCGGCGCGAGGCGCATTAAGGATTGCGAAGCCGACCGCGAATGTCTTCGAAAGTCGTCATCCTGCGGCTTGTCCCGAGGATCTGCCGCATAGCGGTATCAGATGCGGTGGGCATTGGGACGAAAATGTCTGACTTGGATGCGTTGGCAGATCCTCGGGGCAAGCCCGGGGATGACGCTTTGCCTGATCTGCATTGATTTGAGCGGGCTCTGGCTGTACCTGTCCGGGAACAAGGTTGGCCAATGGCAGTGATCCCAAAAATCCTCGTCTTTGCCGGCTCGGTCCGGGCCGGGGCCTTCAGTGGCAGGACCGCCGACGTGGCGCAGAAGGAACTTGCGGTACAAGGCGCCGAGGTCACTCGCATCTCGCTCGGCGACTACCCCTTGCCGATCATGGATGAGGATCTGGAGAAGGAAAAAGGCGTCCCCGAAAACGCCCTGAAACTTGCCCGGATGATCATTGCCCATGACGGGCTGCTGATCGCCACGCCCGAATATAACGGCTCCATTCCGCCGCTGCTCAAGAACACGATCGACTGGGTGAGCCGGGTGCGCAAGGATGGCGGCCGTGCGGTGAGGCCGTTTGCCGGCAAGGTCGCCGGCCTCAGTTCGTCTTCCAGCGGACACTTCGCCGGGATACGCTGCATCAACCATCTGCGCGCCGTGCTGGTGCGTTGCCAGATGGAGGTGGTGACGCCGGAATGCTCGGTGCCGGAAGGCGGCAACGCCTTCGACGAGGACGGGCGTTTCAAGGACGAACGACTGCACCGAACCATGGAGCACCTATGCCGCACGCTGATCGAAACCTCGCGCATGCTGTCGACCCGGGTCGAGCCGTGATCGCCAACGCCATGCAGACCGACACAATGCGCGAAAGGCTGATCGTCGGCCTCGACGTGCCGAGCTTGAAAGAGGCCGAGAAGGCGGTACGCGAACTCGATGGCGTCGTCTCCTTCTACAAGATCGGCTACCAGCTCGCCTTCGCCGGCGGTCTCGATTTCGCCAGGGAGCTCGCCAGCGGGGGCAAGAAGATCTTCCTCGACATGAAGCTGCTCGACATCGACAACACGGTGGCCAAGGGGGTCGAGAACATCGTCAAGATGGGCATGACCATGCTGACGCTGCATGCCTACCCGAAGACCATGCGGGCGGCGGTCGAGGCGGCGAGAGGCAGCGAGCTTTGCCTGCTTGCCGTCACCGTGCTGACCTCGATGGACGAACAGGACGTGATCGACGCGGGCTACGAATACGACCCGCACACGCTGGTGCTGCGGCGCGCGGAACAGGCGCTGCATGCCGGCATGGGCGGCATCGTCTGCTCGGCCGCGGAAACAGAGGCGGTGCGCCGCATCGTCGGGCCCGACATGGCGGTGGTAACGCCAGGCATACGCCCCGCCGGCAGCGACCATGGCGACCAGAAGCGCGTGATGACGCCGGCGGATGCCATCCGCAGCGGCTCCAGCCATCTGGTCGTCGGGCGCCCGATCGTCGCCGCGGCGGACAGACGCGCGGCGGCTGAAGCCATCCTCGACGAAATGCGCTCGGCATAATTTCCAACGAACGGCTTCGGAGAAGAAGGATGCCCAAGGGATACTGGATCGCCCGCGTCGATGTGCGCGACGCGGAAGGCTACAAGGATTATGTCGCCGCCGCCAAGCCGGCCTTCGAGCGCTTCGGCGCGAAATTCCTGGCGCGCGGCGGCGAGCATGAGAAGGCAGAAGGGGCCGGCCGCGCGCGCAACGTCGTCATCGAGTTCGAGACGCTTGCCGCCGCGCATGACTGCTACCATTCACCTGAATACCAGCGCGCCGCCGCCATTCGCCAGAAGGTCGCCGACGGCGAGATCGTGCTGGTCGAGGGCGTCTGAGGCTATCCCGGCCGGCATCAGTGCCGGCCGCGGCCTTTGCACGAGTCCTGAGGTTCACATCCCGCAGCCTGGCCCAGCAGGCGGCGCCCCGCCCGGTTGTCTTTGAGCGACAACCGGCACAGTCGTTCGACAACGGCCACGACATGGCTGACGCATAATCCCTTTAGCAATCGCGTCCGAACAGCCCTTACACGGGGGTAATTTTGATGCCGGCCGATCGCGGGTTGACATGCAGGTATTTACCTGCATATTATGGCTTCACATCAGAGTGAACCCGATGGACGCGGACAAGGTTTTCAAGGCACTGGGCGACCCGACACGCAGAAGGCTGCTTGATCTTCTGTGCGAGAAGAACGGGCAGACGCTGGGCCAGCTTTGCGAACATCTCGATATGGCCAGGCAATCCGCCACCCAACACATCGACCTGCTGGAGGCGGCCAATCTGGTGAGCACGGTCAAACGCGGCCGCGAGAAGCTGCATTTCATCAATCCCGTGCCGCTGCACGAGGTCTACGAGCGCTGGGTGCGCAAATTCGAACGCCAGCGGCTCAGCCTGCTGCATGACCTGAAACAGGAACTCGAAGGAGAAGACAAATGACCGCAGAGACGACCAGCTTTGTCTACGTGACCTACATCCGCTCGACGCCGCAAAAAGTGTTCGAGGCCATAACCAGGCCCGACATCGCACGGCGTTACTGGGGCCATGAGAACGTCTCGGACTGGAAGGCGGGATCGAAATGGGAACATATCCGCGCCAATGACGAGCGCACCGTCGAACTGGTCGGCAAGGTCGTCGAGATCTCGCCGCCGACCCGTCTCGTGATGACCTGGGCAAACGCTTCGCAGGCCGACGATCCGTCGAAACACAGCCGGGTGACGTTCGCCATCGAGGAATACGACACGATGGTGCGGCTGACCGTCAGCCATGACGAACTCGAAGCCGGCAGCGGCATGGCGAAGGGCGTCAGCCAGGGATGGCCGGCGGTGCTGTCCAGCATGAAATCCTTCCTGGAGACCGGCAGCGGCATCGATATTTTCGCCAAGCCGAAATCGGCCTGACCAGCAAATCCGACTGCAGGAAAACGACAATGACCAAACGCTACACCGGCGGATGCGCATGCGGTGCGATCCGCTATGAAACGAGCAGCGAACCCATCTTTCAAAACCACTGCCAATGCCACGAGTGCCAGAAGCGAAGCGGCACGGGCCACAGCTCCTATCTGACCTTCCCCCGGCGAGCCGATGTGACGATAACGGGCGAAGCGAACACCTGGCGGGTGGCTGGCGACAGCGGCAACGAAAAGATCCACGCCTTCTGCCCGACCTGTGGAACGCCGGTCTACCTGACGCAAGTCGCGATGCCGGACCTGATAGCGGTCCACGCGACCAGCCTTGATGATCCCGGCCAGTTCAATCCGCAGGTGGTCACATATGCCATCCGCGGCCATGCCTGGGACATGATCGACCCATCGTTGCAGACCTTCGAGCGAATGCCGCAGGGATAATTCCGCCGGACGTCCATTTTCGCCGAGTAAGCTTGGATTTGCCGTCGCGCCGCTTAGAGCAGTTCACCGTTTCACGGGAAGCGGCGAGCCGCTCTATCTCTTTGTTTTTGCGCAATTCCCAAGGGAAAGCGCTACGCGCTTTTGCGGGGAAAACCGCACACACTTTTGTTGGATTGCTCTAGGCGCGACGATTCGGCCCGATTAGCCGGCTGGCGGCGGTTTCGGCCATGGCGTCGGCGAGCTCCAGGTTCCATTGCGACCGGCAATAGGCGCGGAAATCGAAGCAGGGCAGGCCGGGGCAGACTTCGAATTCTATGAGGTGAACGGTGTCGTCGGGCTCGATGCGGAGATCGATGGAGAACACGTCGCGCAGGCCGAGCCCGCTCATCAGCCGTTCGGCGATCGCGCGGACTTTTGCATCGGCGACCGGCTGGCTTTCGGCGACCGCAAGCAGCAGCGGCTCAGCGTATTTCCCTGCTGTCCTCGCCGCCTCGCCGGTCTCGCCGTAAAGCGCCAGGCTGTCCTCCATGGTCTGGAAATCGCCGCCGGACTCGACGAAGGCGACGCCGAGCGCTTCGACGCCGGTGTCCGGCGTCAGACCCAGGAAACTGGCGCGCGCGTTGCGGCCGGCGACATAGGGCTGGACGACGACGTCGTCGCGATAGGCGGCGAAAACACGCCGGCTAAGCTCCAGCGCGTGGCCGAGATCGCCGCAGCGCGACTCCGGCCAGATGCCGATCTTGGCGCCGAGCCGGTTCGGCTTGACGAACCAGCCGGCGGCGGAAACCGGCGGCTCGACCAGCCATTGTCCGTTGCGCGCCAGGCCGGCCCGCGGCACAGGCAGGCCGAGCGCGCCGAGCACGGCGCCGGAGCGAAACTTGTCCTGGCAGAGCGCGAACAGCGAATCCTCGGCGCCGATCGCCTTCAGGCCGTTCAGCCTGGCAAGCGCAGGCGCCGCGCCGCCCCGGAAATAGGCGATGCCGTCGGTCAGCGTCCAGACCAGCGTGGCCGCCGGGTCGGCCTTGGCGAGCATATCGGCGGCATCGTCCAGCTCCACCGCCGCGAAGCCGAGATCGCGTCGTTTGAAGGCAGAAGCGAGGGCGTCGAACTCATGCGCGAGATCGGTCGATTGCGCCAGGTAAGAAGCGATTTCGGCGGCACGCTCCGGCGGGTGGCCATCGGCGAGGAGCCGCTCGAGGCAGGCCTTTTCCGGCTCGTGGACGAGGATCAGCCTTAGGCTGGACATGACATGATTCCCAATGGTGCAATTCCACACCATCGCATGGCGAAGACGCCAGGCTTTCGCGAAACCGACGCGGGCCGGACGCCTGCGTGACAGCCGGCCGAATGATCCCGTCAGACGCGGTGCATCGGGTACCGAGACTCAAGTCGGGCCGAGCCGAAAAGGCCGGCGTCACCTGAATATAGAGATGCCCTAGGCGATCAGCACGCGCGGCTCGAACCGGCCATTGACCTCGATGTCGAGGAGGAAGGTCATGCCTGCCTGCGGGTCAAGCTGACGCTGCTTCTCGTCCTTGCCGTGCCAGGCCGAGGTGACCGCCAGCCGGCTGGCGTTCTTGCCGACAAAGGCCGGGCAGGAAGGCTGCGTCACCGGCATGGCGATCGTGCGCACCAGCTTGCCGTCGGGCGCATAGCCCTTGACCACCTTGCCGCCCCAGACGGCATTCCACAGGATGCCGTCGCGGTCGAGCACGGAGCCGTCGACGAAGCCCTTGGCCGACCGGTGATCAACGAACACTTTCGGCTCGCCCTCCGGCAGGCCGGTCGCCGGATCGCAGGCAACACGCATCAACAGGCCGGTCGAGGTGTCGGTGTAATAAGCGAGCGCGCCGTCCGCGGAAAAACAGATCGAGTTCGACACGGTGATGTCGGAGAACAGCTTGCGCAATTCGCCCTTGAAGAACCAGTAGATCGCGCCGGCGCGCTTCTCCTCGCCCTTGCCCATCGTGCCGGTCCACAAAGCGCCGCAGGGATGGACGCGCGAATCGTTGGAACGGGTGACCGGATTGTCGGCCTCGACAGGCGTGTGCAGCGTCATCCTGCCGGTGGCGACGTCGCGGACAAAAAGCCCGGTTTCGGTGGCGATCAGCTGGCGCTTGTCGTCGATGATGGCGATAGCGCTGGCCATCCGGCCAAGCTCGTGCACCTGGGCCGCGCCGCCGGACAGGCGCATTTCCAGGAGATGGCCCTTGACGATGTCGAACCAGTAGAGCGTGTCTGTGGCGGGGTCGTAGCTCGGCCCCTCGCCGAGCTGGCAGACATGGTCGGAAAAAACCGAAACGATCGCTTCGCTCATCCTGCGTCTCCGCCGAACACCGCGTCCCAGGCCGTCACCGCCGCCTGGGCCCGCGCGGCCACGTCGTCGACGCTCATGCCCGGCTTGAACAGGCTGGAACCAAGCCCGAAAACCGTGACGCCGGCGGCCTTGTAGCCGGCAAAGTCCTTCTCCGAGACGCCGCCGACCGCGCCGACCAATGTCGAAGCCGGCAGCACCGCGCGGATGGCGGAAATGCCCGACGCGCCGAGCACGCTGGCCGGGAAGAATTTCAGCGCCGAGGCGCCGAGCCGGATCGCCAGGAAGGCCTCCGTGGGCGTGAACACGCCGGGCATGGTGACCATGCCGTATTGCATGGCGCGTTCCATCACCTCGGCATCGATATTGGGACTGACCAGCAGCCGGCCGCCGGCTTCGTGCAGGCCATCGACATCGGCTGGCGTCAGCACCGTGCCGGCACCGACCAGCGCGGCCGGCGGCAGCGCCTTGAGGATGGCGGCGATGGACGCGAACGGATCGGGTGAATTGAGCGGCACCTCGATCGCCTCGATGCCGGCATCGAAGACCGCCTGGCCGATCGCCACCGCCTCGGCAGGCTTGAGGCCGCGCAGGATGGCGACCAGCCCGCGCTTGAGCTTCGGGAACGCAGCGGTCTGGTTCATCAGGCAACTCCGGTTCTGGCGATCATGCCGTTTTCGCGCGCCGCCTCGACCAGGCCGGCGCGCACCGCCTCATCCGCGTCGACGGTCCGCACGCCAAGCCCGGCAAGGCCGAGCGCCTGCCGATAAAGCGCCGCAAGCGCGCCGGAGGCAATCAGCACCACCGATGTGGCGCCCGCAGCCTGGCGGCGCCTCGCCGAGGCGATCTCGCCGCCGATCAGCAGGCCCGACAGGCAGGCCGCGGCATCGTCGGCCTTCATGTCCTGGAGCAGACCGGCGGCGCGGATCGAGAACAGTTTTGCGGTGACGTCGCCACCTTCGGTCAACGCCGCACCACACCAGCGGCGGAAGAAAGGGTTCTGCGGGTCGACCGGCTTGGGATGCTCGCCGAGCGAATGGCGCAGGATCGAATGCGCGGCCAGCACCGAGAACAGCTCGCCGGTCGGCCATGTGCCGAAGCCGGCAACGGCGCCGTCCTCGACCAGAACCCATTTCGAATGGGTGCCCGGCATGCAGACGATTTCACGCCCCTTTGCCGGCAAACCGGCGCCGGCAAGCTGTGTCTCCTCGCCGCGCATGACGTCTGGCGCATCGGCCAGGCGTTGGGCAAGGCCGGGCACGATACGAATGTCGCGGCTCTCCCCCGGGATGCGGGCCGCGCCGGCCAGGATGGCGCCGATCGGCGCCGGCACGGTGACATAGGGCGCTTCGAGCCAGCCCTGGCGCGAGCCTGCCATGCCGCAGATGATGACGGGCAGCGTTTCCGGCGCGCCCATGGCGGCGAGATGACCCTCGAGAACCCGGGAAAAGCCCTTCTCGCGCGCGGTGATCAGTCCGTCGTCGCCGCGACGCTCGGCAAGCACCTTGCCGCCGCCGTCGATCAGCCAGGCACGAAGCCGGGTCGTGCCCCAATCGAGCGCCGCGACCGCCGGCACATTGCCGACAAATCGGGGGCCGGCAAACCCGGGGCTCACAGGAAACCTCCGTCGACGATCAGCATTTGCGCGGTCAGCATGCGCGAGGCGTCCGAGGCCAGGAACAGCACGGTGCCGACCAAATCGTCCGGCCGCATGACGTCCTTGATGCACTGCTTGGCGACATGAGAGGCAAGCGCCTGCTCCGTCACCCAGCGTTCCTGCTGCCGTTCCGTGATGACCCAGCCGGGCGCGACGGCGTTGACGCGGATACGGTCGGGCCCGAGCTTGCCGGCCAAACCCTTGGTGAGGCCGAGTATGCCCGCCTTGGCGGCGGTGTAGGCCGGCATGTCGGGGTGGTTGATCAGGTAGGAGGTCGAGGTGAAATTGATGATCGAGCCGCCGCCGGCCCGCTTCATGCCCGGCGCCACCGCCTGCGCGGTGAAGAAATGCGGTCTGAGGTTGATCGCCTGGTTGTTGTCCCAAAACTCCACCGTCACGTCTTCGACGGCGTGGCGTTCGTCCCAGGCGGCATTGTTGACCAGCACGGTGACGTCGCCATGCGCTTCGGCCGCCTTCGCGGCAGACGCCCGGAGCGCTTCGATGTCGCGCAGATCGGACTTGAGGTAGAGCGGCCGGCGGCCGAGCTCTTTCTCGATGCGGTCGGCAAGCGCGGTGCTGGGCTTGTCGGCGATGTCGATGAAGGCGACCTTGGCGCCCTGGCGCATGAAACCCTCGGTCAATGCCGCGCCAATGCCGGAGCCGCCGCCGGTGATCAGCACCGAAGCGCCTTCGAGGTCGGCAAAACGTGCCGATGGCATCATGGTTTTCGTCTCCCGGGTTGACCGGCGCGCATCCTAGCCAGACCGATCCGGCGGGCAAGGGCGAAAAGACGGATTTTGAGGCTTATGTCTGTCAAAAAGCCTGGAGACCACGCACAGGCACGGCCGGTCCTCGATCGAGGACCGGTCAATCGCCCGGTCAGATTGCCTTGGCGCGCAAGGCGCCGCGGAAGGAATCGCGGAGATAGCCGAGCGTGGCGTCGGCATCGGCCGGCTTGCCGAACAGATAGCCCTGCCCACCGGCGCAGCCGAACTGGACGAGGCGGTCGGCCTGCGCCTCTTCCTCGATGCCTTCGGCGACGACATCCATGCCGAGCCCTTCGCACATTGCGAGAATGGCGCGGATGATGTGCTCCGACGGGCGGTCATCGAGAATGGAGGAGACGAAGGCGCGGTCGATCTTCAACTTGTCGAAATGGAATTCGCGCAGCCGCCCGAGCGAGGACTGGCCGGTGCCGAAATCGTCGAGCGAGACGCGGATGCCGACGCGGCGCAGGTCCTCGACGATCTGCGCGGCCGAGGCCGGATCGTTCATCAGGCCGGTCTCGGTAATCTCGATCTCCAGCCGGCGCGGATCGAAGCCCGTACGGTCGAGGATCGCCAATATGTGCAGGCCGGTGTTCTGGTCGACGAGTTGCGAGGGCGACAGGTTGAAGGACAGGAACAGGTCCTTCGGCCAACTCCTCGCCGCCTCGGTCGCCTTGCGCAGCACTAGCTGCGACAGCGGGCCGATGATGCCGCGCTCCTCGGCGATCGGAATGAAGACGGTCGGCGGCACCGAGCCGAGATCGCGGTCGGTCCAGCGCGCCAGCGTCTCGAAGCCGATGGTGCGGCGCGTGGTGAGGTCGACGATCGGCTGGAAATGCGGCTCCACCTCGCCGGCCGAGACGGCGCGGCGCAGCGCCTGCTCGATGCGGGTGACGCGCTTGGCCGCCTCTTCCATTTCGCGGGTATAGACGACGACCCGGCCGCGGCCGGATCGCTTGGCATGGTAAAGCGCCGTTTCGGCCTTGTTGATGAGGATCTCGGTGGTCTCGTCGCCGGAATAGAACAGCGAACAGCCGACGGAGGCCGACAGCCTCGCCGTGCGTTCGCCGACATCATACGGGGCCGACAGGATTTCGATCAGCATGCGCGACTTTTCGGCGGCCGCCTCCTCGCTGAACACCAGCGGATAGAGGAAGGCGAATTCGTCGGCGCCGATGCGGCAGACGGTGGAATGGCCGTCCATCGAGGCGCGCAGGCGCATCGCCACCTGGATCAGGATGTCGTCGCCGGCCTTGTGGCCGAACAGATCGTTGATCGGCTTGAATCCATCAAGGTCGAGAATGCCGACGGTGAAGGGCGCGGGATCGTCGGCACGGTCGCTGATCAGGCGATCGACCTTGTCGAAGAAGCGGCGATGGTTGCCAAGCCCGGTCAACGGATCGGTGAATGCCAGATCCGTGCTCTCCCTGTTTGCCTGACCGGTGCCAAACGAAGTTTGCATCGGTGTCCCTGTTTCTCGAAGTCGGAATTTATTTCCGAGACTGGCAGCAAACCCTTTAGGAAACGTATCGGGAAAATCGATTTTTCGCCGCTAGAGCGCGTTGCCCTCCGCAAAGCCGCCCGGGCTCAAGGGCGCCGTCGCTCAGGCGGATTCTCAACCGGCGGTGCGAACGCGATAGAGCTCCAGCGGCGCGCCCTGGGTCTCCGCCACCGGTTCCAGCCAATCCGGCACGCTGCCATGCATCAGCCCGGCCAGAAAGCCGTCAGGCGCCTTGGTTGCGAGAAGCCTGGTTTCGGGATTGCCGCGGCAGAGCGCGACAATCCCGACGCGATGGTTTGCCACGACGGCTTTCGCGTCAGTGGCCGAGCCCAGCAAGGCATCGAATACGAGCAGGTTTCCGGCGACGTTGCGGTGGTAGGGCCCAGCGAGCGCGCGATGACCGGTAAAGGCCAGGATCGGCGAGCCGAGATTGGAGATGGCCAGCACCGTGGTGTCAGGCATGCGGGCGAGCGCGGCGAACGAGGCCTTGCTGTTGCAAGGTGCATCGATGCCGGCATTGGTGACGGCCGCACCGGTCTGGAAGGCGCTCGATGCCGCCTCGGCAGCGCTGGACCAAACCGCATTGACCGAGATCAGCCAGGCCGCGGCCATACGGAGCACGGAGCCGCCGGACGGGCTGTTTTCGGCGCGCTGCCGCCATTCGGCGATCCAGGCGCAAAGCGGGATCACCGCGAAGGCGATGGAGAAGGTCGAGCCGCGGACCTCCCAGGCACTGACCAGGAAAGCCATCACCAGCAGCGCGCCGACGAGACTGTCTTGCCGCCGCCAGCCGCCCTTGCCGAGGCGCAGCGCCATCAGGACGATCGCCACCAGCGGCGTCGCGAAGCGCGCCACCGCTCTGGCCGGATCGGCCGCGACGAGCTGGAATATCGACTGCGCTTCGTCGATATGACCGAGCCACATCTGCTGGAGGCGCGGGTCGAGGCCGGCATAGGGGGCAGCCAGGCATTGCGGGAACAGAAACATCACGACAAGGACAAGCACGAACGCCAGCAGGCCGAGCGAGGCCAGGCGACGGCCGTACGTCGCATTGACGGCGCCCCATGAGGCGATGACCGCAAGGCCGGCGCCGGCAAGCGCGGCAACCACGAACTGCACGGTCGAGAAGGTGTCGCACTGGGTCTGCCCCCATGCCGACGCCGGTATGGTGGTGATGAAAACAAGGGCCGAGACGGCGGTGACGCCCAAGCCAAAATCCCTGGCGATCAGCCTTTCGCCGCCACCGCTGACGAGGAACAGCAGGGCGACGATGGCGCCCAGGGTTCCAGCATAGGGGGCGCTTTCCATGCCGATCGCCAATGCCAGCGTGGCGCACGCGCCGGCAAACAGGGCGGCTGTCCGGTGGCGAGGTGCTTCAAGCAGCAAAGCCAAGCCGGCCAAGGTCAGCATCAGCTGGACATTGTGGTGATCGAGCGCGCCGGGCGAGAAGATTCCGAGATAATACAAGGCCGCTCCGCCGACCACCGCGGCGGGCAGGACCGCGTGCTCGCCGGCGAAAGCGCGCGCGGCGCGCATGATGGAGAACAGCGCGAGCCAGAATTGCAGGAGAGGCCAAAGCACCTGCACGACCTGCTCGCCCAAAGCGGCACTGCCCGTCAGGGCCGACAGGGCAAGCATGCCGAGCGCCAGCGGGGCGTCGAGCAGCCGCGACCAGTGCATGACGAAGCCACCCTCCAGCCCCATCCTGTACTGGTGCAGGTCGAACCAGCCCTGGCCGGCCAGGAGGTCGCGAACCTCCACCAGTTGCAGCAGGCTGTCATTGTCGCCGGCCGGGTTGGCCAGTTGCGGGAATCCGGCATAGAGATCGAGCGCCAGCAGCAGCAAGGCGGCAAGCAACGCAAACGCTATGTCGGACTTCCAGGTGGAAGCGCCGTTGCTGGCTGTGCTCATCCCATCGCCCCTGGCAGGAATGCCGGGCTTTTTCGGCCAATCGACACTCGTAAAGTCGGCCTTAAACCTAGCCTTAACGGCTTCAATAAATAGTAAAACCGCCTGAACGCGCCTGACTTTCGGCGCGAACCGCGCGTGGCGGCGAGGCACCCGGAGAGGAAAATGCCGCAAGAGCTTCGCTACGAACCCGCCATCGCCGTGCTGCTGCCTTGCTACAACGAGGAATTGACGATCGCCGAGGTGGTGCGGCGCTTCCGCGAGACGCTGCCTTTGGCGACGGTCTATGTCTACGACAACAATTCGCGCGACCTGACCGCGCTCAGGGCCCGCGCCGCCGGCGCCATCGTGGTGCGCGAACCGCACCAGGGCAAGGGCAATGTGGTGCGGCGCATGTTCGCCGACATCGACGCCGACATTTACCTGATGGCCGACGGCGACGGCACCTATGCGCCGGAAGACGCGCCGCAATTGATCAACACGCTTCTGACCGAGCGCTCCGACATGGCGGTGGGCACCCGGCGCGGCGTCACCGACGATGCCGGCAGGACCGGCCATGCCTTCGGCAACCGCGTCTTCAACAGCCTCTATAAAGGGCTGTTCGGCAGCGATTTCACCGACATCTTCTCGGGCTACCGCGTCTTCACCCGGCGCTTCGTCAAGAGCTTCCCGGCCGTCTCCGGCGGCTTCGAGATCGAGACCGAAATGTCGGTGCATGCCTCGCAGCTCAAATTGCCCGTCAGCGAGATCGCGCTCGATTACGGCAAGCGGCCGGACGGCTCGTCGTCGAAGCTTTCGACGTTTCGCGACGGCGCCAGGATCCTTTGGATGTTCGCCATGCTGATGAAGGAAACGCAACCGCTGCGTTTCTTCGGCGCCTTCGCCCTGGTCTTCCTGGCGTCGAGCCTGTTCCTGATGGCGCCGGTGCTGGTCGAATTCGCCGAGACCGGGCTGGTGCCGCGCATGCCGACATGGGTGCTGTCGGTCGGCCTGCTCTTGCTCTCGATGCTGGCTGGTGTGACCGGGGTGATCCTCGATTCGGTGTCGCGCGGCCGCGCCGAACAGAAGCGCATCTTCTACCTGTCGATGCCTTCGGGCCGCATAGAGCGGCGCGAGCGCGCCAGCGAGCCGACTGCCGCGAAGGCCGGCCCAGGCAAGACGCCTCGCGCCGCATGAAGCGGTGAGCCGTCTTATCCGCTTCCTCTTTGCCGGCGGCATCGGCTTCGTCGCCGACGCGGCCGCCCTCTGGCTGCTGCTTGCCGTCACGCCGCTCGGCCCTTTCAGCGCCCGCGTGCTGTCCATCGGCTTTGCGCTCTGCGTCACCTGGCAGATAAACCGGCATCTGACCTTCTCGCCGTCGAGCCGCGGCTTGGTGCGGGAAGGCGCCCGCTATGGCAGCGTCGGCATCGCCACCAGCATCGCCAACTATCTGGTCTACTGCGCCATCCTTGTCGTCCTGCCGACAACCCCACCATTGGCCGCCCTTGCTTTCGCTTCGCTGGCCGCCATGGCGCTGTCCTTCCTCGGCTATTCCAGGCTGGTCTTCGACCGCTAGCGGCGTGGCCCGATTGGCAGAAGGCGCCGGGACCCTTATATCGCTCTCTCATCGACCGTGCTGGGGACCTGCCATGAAGCTGAAAATCGCCGTCCAGATGGACCACGTCTCCACCGTGTCGATCGCCGGAGACACTTCTTTCGCGCTGTCGCTGGAGGCGCAGCGGCGCGGCCATCAGCTCTACCACTACACGCCCGACCGGCTGTCGCTGCGCGACGGCAAGGTGTTCGCCCGCATCGAGGAGATGCAGGTACGCGACGAGAAGGGCAGCCACTATTCGCTGGGGGAGAAGGTGCGCACCGACCTGTCGGAGATGGACGTGATCCTGCTGAGACAGGATCCGCCCTTCGATATGAACTACATCACCACCACGCACATACTGGAGCGCATCCACCCCAGGACGCTGGTGGTCAACGACCCCGCCTGGGTGCGCAACAGCCCGGAAAAGATCTTCGTCACCGAGTTTTCCGACCTGATGCCGGAAACGCTGATCACCAAGGATCCCCAGGAGGTCGCCGCCTTCCGCAAGGAATTCGGCGACATCATCGTCAAGCCGCTCTACGGCAATGGCGGCGCGGGCATCTTCCACCTGCTGGAGGCCGACCGCAACCTCGCCTCGCTGCTCGAAATGTTCGGCCAGTTGTTCCGTGAGCCCTACATCGTGCAGCGTTACCTGAAGGACGTGCGCAAGGGTGACAAGCGCATCATCCTGATCGACGGCGAGCCGGTCGGGGCCATCAACCGGGTGCCGGCCGAGCACGATTCCCGCTCCAATATGCATGTCGGCGGCCGCGCCGAGAAGACCGAGCTGACCGAGCGCGAGCGCGAGATCTGCGCCCGCATCGGGCCGGCACTGAGGGAACGCGGCTTCATCCTCGTCGGCATCGACGTGATCGGCGACTACATGACCGAAATCAACGTGACCTCGCCGACCGGCGTACGCGAAGTCAAACGCTTCGGCGGCGCCGACATCGCCAGCCTGTTCTGGGACGCGGTGGAGGCCAAGCGGAAGTAGCCGTTTTCATTTCGTATTAACCATGTTCCGTTTTTGCAACCGGAGACAACCGCGCCGCAACTTAAGCGGTTGCGTGTTCCTGTAATGTTCTTGATTTAACCGAGGAATTGTGATTGTGTCCGGCCCAGGCCCTTCGCGGCCTGATTGTAGAAGGCTTGGGGCAAGCCCAGATCCGGGGACAAGACATGGTGGCGCGGGTTCGCACGGTTGCTTTCCAGGGCATCGAGGCCGTGCCGGTCGACGTGCAGGTGATGATCGCGCCCGGCAAGGTCAACATGCACATCGTCGGTCTGGCCGATAAGGCAGTGGCCGAAAGCCGCGAACGGGTGCAGGCGGCACTCCATGCTTCCGGCCTGTCGATGCCGTCCAAGAAAGTCACTGTCAATCTGGCGCCCGCCGACCTGCCCAAGGAGGGCAGCCATTACGATTTGCCGATCGCGCTCGGCCTGATGGCGGCGCTTGGCGCCATTCCGGGCGACATGCTGGCCGGTTATGTCGTGCTTGGCGAATTGTCGCTCGACGGCACCATTGCCGCCGTCGCCGGCGCCTTGCCGGCCGCGATCGGCGCGAATTCCGAAGGCAAGGGCCTGATCTGCCCCTTCGCCTGCGGCCCCGAAGCCGCCTGGGCCGGCAAGGACTTCGACATACTCGCGCCGCGCAGCCTGATCGCCATCGCCAATCATTTTCGCGGCACGCAGGTGCTGTCGCGCCCCGAAGCCGGCATCCATGCCGCGGCGCGCGACCTGCCCGATCTTGCCGACATCAAGGGCCAGGAAACCGCCAAGCGGGCACTGGAGGTGGCGGCGGCCGGCGGGCACAACCTGCTGATGGTCGGCCCGCCGGGATCGGGAAAATCGATGCTGGCGCAGCGGCTGCCGTCGATCCTGCCGCCGCTGGCGCCGAAGGAATTGCTCGAAGTATCGATGATCGCCTCCGTCGCCGGCGAGCTCGGCGAGGGCAAGCTGACCGACCGGCGGCCGTTCCGCGCGCCGCACCATTCGGCCTCGATGGCGGCGATGGTCGGCGGCGGCATCCGGGCGCGGCCGGGCGAAGTGTCGCTTGCCCATCACGGCGTGCTGTTCCTCGACGAATTTCCCGAATTCACGCCGCAGACGCTCGACGCGTTGCGCCAGCCATTGGAGACCGGCGACTGCATGATCGCGCGGGCCAACCATCGCGTCACCTATCCGGCGCGTATCCAGCTTGTGGCGGCGATGAACCCGTGCCGCTGCGGCATGGCCGGCGAGCCCGGCTATCGCTGCCTGCGCGGCGATCGCTGCCGCACCGACTACCAGGCGCGCATCTCGGGCCCGCTGCTCGACCGCATCGATCTCAGGATCGAGGTGCCGGCGGTCTCGGCCAGCGACCTGATCCGGCCCGACCGGGCGGAGAAGAGCGCCGACGTGGCGCTGCGCGTGGCGCGTGCCCGCACCCTCCAGCGCGAGCGCTTCGAACGGCTCGGCGTCACCAGCGCCACCACAAACGCGCATTGCGCGCCGGCGGTCATCGAGGAGATCGCTATGCCTGACGCATCGGGCCTGTCGCTGCTCAAGGACGCCAGCGAAAAGCTTGCCTTTTCGGCGCGGGCCTATCACCGCGTGCTGAAGGTCGCGAGAACACTGGCCGATCTCGACGCCAGCGAAACCGTCGGCCGCATTCATCTCGCCGAAGCGATCTCCTACCGGATGAGTTCGGAGCGGGTGGCGCAGGCGGCGTAGAGACCTCGCGTAATCGGCCTATGTCCAAGGGAATAGTTTGCCGATGGAAATCCTAGTTATCCACGGTACTATTACAGAATGGATGCTGCATCATAGCGTTTGAAAGATTACCCGATCCGCCATCCCGTTTCGGGCGCTTGTGACCAACCTGCATGCCATTTCTATGCATGAGACCTCCACAAGTTGGACATTTCGGCGCAGTGGGCAATGCATCTCGAATGAATGCTGCGCCTTTTACGTCGCGCGAGAACGATCCGCCCTCAAGGTCGAGTTCGCCGGAACTGGTAATTAGAAATTCGAATTCCGGCATTTCCCTGAGTATTTTTGCGACGTCTGACGCAGAGAATCCCTTAGTCAAGTGCTCTACTATTGCCTTGTAGAAGGCAACAGCACGAGGTCTGCTGCGCACGCCGCTTCCCAATTTCCTGACCGCTTCGCTCATGCCACGGTTCGCCATCAGAAATTCTTCAAACTTCGCTCTGATCTTCGTGAATGTAACGAAGTCATCCGTTCCCCAGTCACGGAATAGCGAGAGGAACGTCAGAAGTGAAGATGCTGAAAAGGTCCCATTTCGACTGTAAAAATATAACGCGGGATGCAAGCCAAGAGATGAGGCGTGGGTCGAGCACAAACGCCAGATTGTCGCTCTCACCTTTACAAGATAATCAACGGTCCTGGCTCCATCTTGATCAACGTCTAGCGGTTCTTCCTTGGTTGCTCCCTTGTAGCTTGAGTCCCTGACTTGAACTCGATTGGCCAAATTCACCAGATCGAAAACTAACGGTAGCGCTTGCGGTCCGTAGCCCTGTCCGGCGGGCGGCAAATCAAGTGTTTTGATTGGTAGAGATATCGTGGGCTCGAATAGCAAAGCTGATATTTCACGGCCAAGGTCTTCGATTTCCCGTTGGGACTCTTCAGCGAATTTCTTCCAATAATTGTGGCCGGTGCCAGCCCTCAAGATCGCTCGAGCTGCCAAGGCCGTTGAGGAACGTCTGGCGGCTAGGATACGGCGCTCTGTCGCATCTATCTTCGTGCCCCCTTGATTGATCCGGAAGAAGGCTTTCTCCGCCTTGTCATGGTCGGCGTTTCTGATCCATTGGGCTGGAATCTCTTGCCATCCAATTCTGGCTGCTCTCTCAGCAATATCTGGGCGGGAATTTTGCGGATATTCGATAGCCATTTTGTGATCGGCATATGAGCCAATTGATAGCGCCACCAAGTCTCTCGTTCTTCTCGCTGCTATCTGCTGATCATCCGGAATTGCATTCTGAAAGAAATGCCTGGAAACCTCTCCGTCGCCGTAGTCGTTGTGAACCCATGCAACAAGGGCGCTAAGGCGATGCGCTCCATCTATGACAAAGACATTCTGCCCTGCTCGCCACAGGATAACTGCAGGGATCAAATCCTTGCGAGCAAACGTGCCAATGAGATCAGCGACCTGTTCTGGACTCCAATTCGCAGTTTCTCTTTGAAAATCGGGCTTCCGCAGTGCGGGATATAGAAAGCCTTTTGGCTCTAGCCCCGCGATAGACAAAGAACTTATGTCTTCGCCTACCTCACCGGGAGCAGCTAAATCCTCCCGACGGATGAGTGCATCCAAATTTACAATGTTGGTTGTCGCAGCAGCCATAGAATCGTCCTCCCCGGTGAGGACTTACCTCACTTTCATACGACAGAACAGTTGTGCGGGTTTGCATGACTTATAGTCGTACGGACCCTCGGTATCCACGGGCTATTTCTCCCTTCGCCTTCAGTTCCAGCCTCCGCGCGTGCAGCACCGGTTCGGTGTAGCCGTTGGGCTGGATGCGGCCTTTGAAGACGAGGTCGCAGGCGGCCTGGAAGGCGACGGAGCCGTTGAAATCGGCGGCCATCGGCCGGTAGAGCGGGTCGCCTTGGTTCTGCTGGTCGACGATATCAGCCATGCGCCTCATCGTTTCCATCACCTGGTCGGCCGTGCAGACGCCATGGTGCAGCCAGTTGGCGATGTGCTGCGAGGAGATGCGCAGCGTGGCGCGGTCCTCCATCAGGCCGACATCGTTGATATCGGGCACTTTCGAGCAGCCGACGCCCTGGTCGATCCAGCGCACGACATAGCCCAGAATGCCTTGCGCGTTGTTGTCGAGTTCCGCCTGGATGTCGGCCGGAGACCAGTTGGGCCGCACCGCGACCGGCACCGACAGGATGTCGTCGAGCTTGGCCCTCGGCCGGCTCTTCAGCGCCGCCTGGACGGCGTGGACATCGACCTTGTGATAATGGGTGGCGTGCAGCGTCGCCGCGGTCGGCGAGGGCACCCAAGCGGTGTTGGCGCCGGCCTTGGGATGGGCGATCTTCTCGGTGAGCATCGCCGCCATCAAATCGGGCATCGCCCACATGCCCTTGCCGATCTGGGCATGGCCGGCAAGCCCGCATTCCAGCCCGGTGTCGACATTCCAGGCCTCGTAGGCGGAAATCCAGGCGGCCTGCTTCATGTCGCCCTTGCGGATCATCGGGCCGGCTTCCATCGAGGTGTGGATCTCGTCGCCGGTGCGGTCGAGGAAGCCGGTGTTGATGAACACGACGCGCTCCCTGGCGGCGCGGATCGCCTCCTTGAGGTTGACGGTGGTGCGCCGCTCCTCGTCCATGATGCCCATCTTGATGGTATTCTGGTCCATACCGAGCACGGCCTCGACGCGATCGAAAATCTCGACGGCGAAGGCGACTTCCTCGGGCCCATGCATCTTGGGTTTCACGACATACATCGAGCCGGCGCGGGAATTGGCGCGGCGGCCGTTCGGCCCGATATCGTGCAGCGCGATCAGCGCGGTCATCGCCGTGTCCATGATGCCTTCCGGCACCTCGTTGCCGTCGCGGTCCGTTATCGCCGGATTGGTCATGAGGTGGCCGACATTCCTGACCAGCATCAGCGAGCGGCCGGGCAGCGTCACAGTACCGCCATTGGGCGAGGTATAGGACCGATCGGGGTTGAGCTTGCGGACAAAGGTCCGGCCGCCCTTGGTGATCTCTTCGGCCAGGTCGCCCTTCATCAGGCCGAGCCAGTTGCGGTACACGACGACCTTGTCCTGCGCATCCACCGCCGCGACCGAATCCTCGCAGTCCTGGATGGTGGTCAGCGCCGATTCCAGGATGATGTCGGCGATGCCGGCCGGATCGGTGCGGCCGATCTGGTTGTCGCGGTTGATCAGGATCTCGATATGCAGGCCGTTGCTGACCAGCAGCACGGCTTGCGGGTTGGCGGCATCGCCGCGATAGGCGACGAACTGCCTGACGTCGGCAAGCGTGGTCGAGCCGGCGCCGGCGCTGAGCCGCAGCGCGCCATTGGCCAGCGAAAGGCCGTTGACGCCGGCCCATTTGCCCGATGTGAGCGGCACCGACTGGTCGAGAAAGTCCTTGGCCCAGGCGACGACTTTCGCACCGCGCGCGGGGTTGAAGCCGTTGCCCTTCCCGGCGCCGTCTGTCTCGGGAATCGCATCGGTGCCGTAAAGCGCATCATAGAGCGAGCCCCAGCGCGCATTGGCGGCGTTGAGCGCATAGCGCGCATTCATCACCGGCACCACAAGCTGCGGCCCGGCGACGACGGCGATCTCGGGATCAACCTTTTCGGTCGTCACCGAGAAGACCGGGCCTTCGGGGACGAGATAGCCGATCTCCTTCAGGAAGGTTTTGTAGGCTTCCATGTCGACCGGCGCGCCATTGGCGCGATACCAGTCATCGAGCTTTTCCTGGATAGCGTCGCGCTTCGCCAGCAGTGCCCGGTTCTTCGGAGCGAGGTCGTGGACGATGGCCGAAAAGCCGTTCCAGAATTTATCCGAATCGATGCCGGTGCCCGGAGCGGCCTCGTTGACAACGAAGTCATGAAGTTCGCGGGCGATCCGCAATCCGGCGATTTCGACGCGATCGGTCATCAGGCTGCTCCAGATGAAAGGCTTTCGCGGGCCTTTGGCATGTTGGGAGTGCAGGGTCAATTCAGCTTAGGGTGAAGGCAAGGCAGGTAGGCGCGGTTTTTAGGCTTGGTGCCGGCGGCGACGCTGCCAATCTCCCCCCAAGTGGGGGAGATGCCCGGCAGGGCAGAGGGGGGCGCGAAGGAATGCCGACCTCGGCAAGTTTCGGTATTTCGTGCAGTCGGTCGACGTCGAGTATGAGCGGGCGCTGCTCCGAGACGCTGGCGGGACAGCGCCCCCCCTGGCCTGCCGGCGATCTCCCCCACAAGAGGGGAGATTACACCCTCCATCACACCGCGATCCGTGGCCTGCCCGAAGCCACCGCCACCACATGCGCCTCGATGAACATACGCTGGGCTTCGACGGTGGAGACGCGGAATTCGGTCGCGACATCGATCTCGGCGCTGTCAGTGCCGGCATCCCTGGCGCGCTGCGCAGCGATGCTGCGCACATCGGCCTCGGCGGCCGCGATCGCCGCCGCCTCGTCGAGGAAATCGCGCACGGTTTCGCCCGAGGCAAGACGGAACAGACCTTCCTTGGGCTGGCTGACGCGCGCCTCCGCCGATACCCGGACCTGGCCGACAACGGCGCCGAGCGCGTTGGCGACGTCGGTGTCATCAGGCACCACGCAGTCATTGCCGACCAATGGCGGGAGTCCGGCATAGTGCAGCGGCGCGGAGGCACCGAGGCCGATCACCGGCCGGTCGAGCGCGACGCTCAGGCGCGCAATGCCGGGATGCGCGTCGACGGCGCGCTGCACCAGCGCATGCGCCACGGTGGACGCACCGTCGAGCCCGTCCTCGGCGAAGGCGGTTTGAAGGATATATTCGGCCGACCAGCGCGTCAGCGCGGCCAGCACGCGCTCCGAAATCGCCTTGGGGGAGGCCGCGATCGCCTGGCCGCGGCCGTCGCGCTTGCGGGCAAACAGCTCTGCGCCGAGGCGGGCGGCCGCGGCATCCCAGTTCGCCTGCTTGCCAAGCACATGCGCCGCATCCGACGGCGTGAAACCTGAAATGTGCACCAGCCCGCGCGACACCAGGCGGTTCAGGGTAGCGTTCTGGGCATTCGAGGTCAAAAGCCTGTCGAGGGGCAAGGGCATTGCGCCGATCGCTTCATAGAGCCTTGCTTCCGGAGCAGTCAGCCCGGCGGCAAGACGGTCGGGCACGCCGGTGCGCACCGCGAAACGGCCGTCCATGCGGCCAGTGTTTGGCGCGCGCAGCTGGCGCTCGAGTTCCGCCAGAACGGCCTCGCGATGCACCATGCCGGCCAGCGCCAGCGGCACCAGCCGGCGCGGTCCAAGCAGGAGCCTGGGGTTGAGAGCGCCGTCTTCCAATGCCACTTCGGAATCGCCGCCGAGGCCGAAGGTGCGCATGGCGACCGCTTCGACCATGGTGCGAAAGCCGCCGACGGTGGCGCCTTCCGGATCGAGCCGCGGCCGGCCCTTGTCGAGCACGGCAACGTCGGTGGTGGTGCCGCCGATGTCGGAAACCACCGCGTTTTCCAATCCGGTCATGTGGTGCGCCCCGACCAGGCTGGCGGCCGGGCCGGACAGAATGGTCTCGATCGGCCGCTGGCGGGCGAACGCCGCCGACACCAGCGCACCGTCGCCGCGCACCACCATCAGGGGCGCCGCGATGCCGCGCGCCTCGAGAAAGCCCTCGGTCGCCGCCACCAGCCGGTCGATCATCGAGATCAGCCGGGCGTTGAGCAGCGTCGTCAGCGCCCGGCGCGGACCGCCTAGCTTGGCCGACAATTCATGGCTCGCGGTGACCGGCAGGCCGGTTTTCTCCCGGATCAGCTCGCGGGCGGCGATCTCGTGCGCCGGGTTGCGGGTGGCGAAATAGGCGCAGACGGCAAAGCCCGAGACCGAGCCGCCGAGTCCGGGCAGCGCCGCCTCGAGGCCGGACAGATCGAGCTTGGCGGTATTGCCGTGCACATCGTGGCCGCCGGGGCAGAACACGACCGGATCGGTGCCCAATGCCGCCTTCAGCCCATCGCGGGCAAGGTCCGCCTCGGAAAAGCCGATCATCACCAGCGCGACGCGGCCACCCTGGCCCTCGACCAGCGCGTTGGTGGCAAGCGTCGTCGACATGGAGACAAGCTTGATGGCGGCCGGATCGGTGACCGCTTTTTCCAGAACCGCGTCGACGGCGCCGGAAATGCCAACGGCGAGATCGTGCCTGGTGGTCAGAGCCTTGGCCTTGGCCAGCACCTTTCCCTTGTTCGGCCCGCTCTGCGGGCCTTCGGTTTCGGACCACAGCACGGCATCGGTGTAGGTGCCGCCGGTGTCGATGCCGAGGAAAAGAGGTTTTGGCTTGGTCTTGGTCATGTCTGATGATGGCCCGAGCAGATAGGAAAATGCTTCTCGCCCTTAACCTATAGCGGCCGGACGATAAAGCTGAGAGCGCTGGGCCACGGGAGGAGTTCGATCTCCCCCACGAGGGGGGAGATTGGCAGCTTCAATGGCAGGGTCAACCTACCCCGCGAACCCAACCTTTTTATGCGACCCATCGCAATACGGCTTGTTCGCCGAATGGCCGCAGCGGCACAGGAAGGCGCGTTGCGTGCGGTCGACCGTGTGGCCGGTGCCGGTGACGATTTCGACATTGCCTTCGAGCTTGAGCGGCCCGTCTTTCGTCGGCGTAACCTTGAGTGGACCGTCGCGCGCGTCCAGCGCCGGCGTGTCCTTCAGCGCCGGCTCGCCGGTGGCGGCAAAACCTAATTTGTTGTGGCTGCCGTCGCAGAACGGCTTGTTCTGCGACGCGCCGCAGCGGCAGAGCGTGGCGCGGTGTAACGTCTCGCCGTCGAGCATAATCTCGGCGTGGACGGCCAGCGGGCCGTTTTCCCTGATGCGCACGGTGTTGACCACCGGCGGCCTTTCCTGCGGCCCGCCATCCTTCCTGACATAGGTAATGGCGCCTGACGGGCAGCTTTCGGCAATGGCGACGATCTTCTCGACGCTGGCCGCGTCGGGATGGATCCACTCTCCCGGCGCGTTCGGCACGAAGACATGCGGATCGCCCAGCACGCAATTGCGCGAATGGATGCAGCGCCGGCCGGCAAAGCCGACGTCTATCTTCTCGCCCTCGACCGGACCTGCCATCGCCTTGCTCCTGTTGCCTGACGCACGCCGCCTGGATGCGGCGTGCTTTGGGTGCTGTTCTTGCAGGCTATGCCCCAGGCAGGAAAAGCGTCAAGCTGGCAAGCCGGTCAGGGAACCAGTTCGATCTCCTCGGTCTCGCCGCCGCTGCAGGTATAGCAGCAATCGTCGCATTTTTCCTTGTCGCCGGGGCCGACGCCCCAATAGGTGCCTTCGTCGCCGTCGACCCAGGCGCCGTAGCAGATCGATTCGCCCTCGTCGCAGGAGACCGGCAATTGCCTGGTCTCGCCGTCATCGAGGTAGAAATCCTTGCCGTTGCCCGGCCACACATAGTCGCGGTCCCGGCTGTAGAGCTCGAGGCGCATGGCATTGGGATGGCTGTTCTTGATGGCGAAGGTGACGTCGCCGGCATGGGCCGACGGCACCAGCAGCATGGCAAGAGACAGCGCGGCCAGCGAGCGGCGCGCATAGGCGTAGAACATGATATCCCCCAAAAATAAACGGCCCACCCGGCCGCCTTGCGGGCATTGCACGGGGCGAGCGATCGCTAAAGGGGGCGACCGCGACAATCCCGGACTAATTTTGGGGAGATTGGCGCTACTCCACCAGGTCGACGGTCTCGGTCGAATGGTGCACGCAGATGAAACAGCAATCGTCGCAGGGCCGGTCGTTGTCCGGGCCGACGCCGGCCGAGATGGCGTCATTGCCGTTGACCCACGCGCCGTAGCAGATGCGTTCGCCCTCATTGCACGAAATCGGCACCGATTTGCGTGAGCCGGGATCGATCAGGAACACCTTGTCGTCGCCCGGCCAGACCGTTTCGCGGTCGCGGCTGAACAGTTCGACCGCAACGGCCTGCCCGCGCTGGTTCTTGACGAAGAAAGCCATGTCGGCAGCCCCGGCCGAGGTGGTGAAAACCAATGCCGCGAGTGTGGCCGCGCGAAAGAGCGTCACGATTGGACCTTTCGAATCATGCCGGCAGACTCGCATGGCCGCCGCGAACTAGGAAGCCGCCTCCGCCGCGATCTGGCGTCCCAGCCGCAGCGTTTCCCGCACCAGCAGGTGAAGATCGTCGCGCCGGGTCCGGTGGTTGGTGATCGCCACGCGCAGGCAATGCTGGCCTTGCACCGTCGTGTCCGACAGTGCCGCAATGCCTTGTTCCTGCAAACGCAGCATGATCTCCGTGTTGAACCGCTTAAGCTCCTCGCCGGACGCCCCGGCAAGCCGATGCCGGAAGCAGACGATGTTGATCGTGGTCGGCGCCATCAGCACCAGCGACGGCTCGGCCTCGATCAGTCCGGCGAGATAGGCCGCTTGCGCGATGTTCTGGTCGATCAGGCGGCCGAATTTGTCGACGCCATGCTCCTTCAGCGCCATCCATACTTTGAGCGCGCGAAAGCCTCGCGACGTCTGCAAACCATAGTCGTGCAGCCATTCGCCGGAGGCGAGACCACGCGGCGTCGATTCCAGATATTCGGGCGTCACGGCGAAGGTACGGCGATGCGCGAGGGCGTCCCTGACCAGGGCGCAGCCGGCCTCGAACGGCGCGTGCAGCCATTTGTGCGGATCGAGCGCGATCGAATCGGCCCATTCGATGCCGGCGACGCGATGGGCGTTCTGCGGAGCGATGGCGACCAGGGCGCCGATGCAGCCATCGACATGGAACCAGAGGTCTTCCTCATGCGCCAGCTTGGCAAGCGCCCGCAAGTCGTCGATCGCTCCGGTGTTGACGGTGCCCGCATTGCCGATGACGCAGGCCGGTTTGAAGCCCGCCTGGCGGTCCTCGGCAATTGCCGCCCGCAAGGCGGCGATGTCGATGCGCAGCCCGGCATCGGTCGGTATTCGCCGCAAGGCCCGGTTGCCGAGGCCGAGCGCCTCCATGGCCTTGCGGTGACAGGAATGGAGCTGGTCCGAGCCATAATAGCGCAGGGGCTTCTCGATGGCGGCAACGCCGTGCTCGCGCACGTCGATGCCGGCCTTGACGTTGCGCGCCACCGTCAGCCCGATCATGTTTGCCATCGAACCGCCGCTGACCAGCGTGCCGCTGGCCGAGACTGGAAACCCCAGCATTTGCTTGCACCAGTTGACGACCTGGCAGTCCATCAGCCCGGCGGCATGGTTGCCGCCGCCGAGGTTGGAACCCTGGATCGCCGCCAGGAAATCGCCGAGCGCGCCGGTGAAGTTGCTCGAGCCCATGTACCAGGCCCAGAAGCGAGGATGGATGTTGCCCATCGGGTATGACATCACGGTGCGGGAGACCTCGCCATAGACGGCGGCCAGCCGCGCCGGCGTTCGCGGCAGGGGCGCGGCGAAGACCTCCCTCACGTCAGCCGGCACCTCCCGCCAGACCGGACGGTCGCGCACGTCGCGCAGATAGTCGACGGCATCGTCGATGACCCGGTGCGACAGGGCCTGCACATCGGCCCAGTCCAGGGGGTCAAGCGTCTCCTCGGCTACAGCGCCAAGGGTTTCCTGCGCGACGTCCATGACAGCCGCCCGTCAAGCCGCCGGGAACTGGCAGCCGGGCGTCGAGCGCGACAGCGCCGTCTCGTCGGCATCCATCTCGGCATCGATGCCGTCGAACAGCGGCGTCGTCATGTAGCGTTCGCCGGTGTCGGGCAGCATGCACAGGATCACCGATCCGGCCGGCGCCTCCTCGGCGACCTGCCGCGCCACGGCGAAGGTGGCGCCGCCGGAAATGCCGGTGAAGATGCCTTCCTTCTGCGCCAGCGCCTTGGCCCATTTGATGCCCTCGGGCCCGGCGATCGGCATCACCTCGTCATAGAGGCCGGCATCGACCGCTTCCTGCAGCACGTTGGGGATGAAATCAGGCGTCCAGCCCTGGATCGGATGCGGCTCGAAGGCCGGGTGGCTGGCGGCGGGCGCCCCGTCGACACCGCGCTGCTGCGCCTTGCCGCTGCCGATGAGCTGGGCGTTGGCCGGCTCGGACAGGATGATGCGGACATCCGGCCGCTCACGGCGCAGCACGCGCGCCACGCCGACCACGGTGCCGCCAGTGCCGTAGCCGGTGACGAAGCAATCGAGCCGCGAGCCGGCGAAATCATTGATGATCTCGCGCGCCGTCGTCGCCTCGTGGATGGCGGCGTTGGCGCTGGTTTCGAACTGTCGCGCCAGGAACCAGCCATTGGCCTCGGCCAGCTCCACGGCCTTCTTGTACATGCCGAACCCCTTTTCGGCGCGCGGCGTCAGCACCACCTTGGCACCCAGCATGCGCATCAGCTTGCGGCGCTCGACGGAAAAACTATCGGCCATGGTGACGACCAGCGGATAGGCTTTCTGCGCGCAGAACATGGCGAGCCCGATGCCGGTGTTGCCGCTGGTCGCCTCGACGATGGTCTGGCCCGGCTTCAACGCGCCGCTGCGCTCGCCCTCCTCGATGATGTTGAGCGCCAGCCGGTCCTTCACCGAGGCAGCCGGGTTGAAGAACTCGGCCTTGACGTAGATCGTCGCGTGGGCCGGGCCGAGATTGTTGATGCGGATGACCGGCGTGTCGCCGACCGTGTCCAAAATGCTGTCGAACAGGCGGCCGCGGCCGGCCGTGGTTCTGATTCTTGCTTGCTGCAACATATCTGTCTCCTCGTCTGTGTTGGTACCTTGCGGTCACGGGCCGGTTACAAACCGGCGGCTTGGGCGGCGAGGTTTCGAGACCTTGCCGCGCTAGGGTCGCTCGACGTGCCGGCAATGCGGCTGCCCGCATCCCGGCGCGCAACTCGCAACCGGGTGCGTTCATGCCGTGTTCGGTGATAAACGAGGGCCGACCGGCCAACGTGGGAGGAAGCGTGGGAGCAAGCGTGGAAATGCACGTGGAATCCGCTCGACCGAGCCTGGATCGCGGCAAGCCCGCTCTTGCCGTGCGCCTGCTCGGGCCGTTCGCGGTCGTGCGCGATGGCGTGCGGGCCGAATTGCCGGCATCGCGCAAGCTGCGCGCGCTGCTTGCCTATCTGGCGCTGGCGCCGCATCCGGTGGGACGCGCTCGGCTGTGCGAGCTCTTGTGGGATGTTCCGAACGACCCCAGGGGCGAGTTGCGTTGGTGCCTCAGCAAGCTTCGCGCCGTCCTCGACGAGCCGGGGCACCGTCGGGTCGAGACACAGGACGACACGGTCGCATTGCGCCTCGACGGCTGTTTCGTCGACGCGCTGGAGGTTAGCGCCGCCGCCGCGCAAGGGATCGCCTCGCTCGACGCCGAGCGCCTGCGATCGCTGTCGGAGCTGTTCGCCGGCGACTTTCTCGACGGTCTGGAGCTCGACCGCAGTCCGTTTTTCGAGAGTTGGCTGATCGCGCAGCGCCGCCGCTTCCAGTCGTCTCACGCCGCCGTGCTGGAGCACCTGGTCGCGGCGGTTCCGCCCGGTTCGGAGGCGGCAGCAGCCGGTCTTGACCGGTGGGTGGAGCTGGCGCCGTTCGACGGCCGCGCGCATCTGGCGCTGCTCACGCATCTGGCCGGGCGCGGCGCCATCGGCGCGGCCGAGCAGCACCTGACGGCGACGGCGCAATTGTTCCAATCGGAAGGGTTGGACTTCGGACCGGTGCGCGCGGCCTGGCAGGCGCTGCGCGACAAGCCAGCGAAAGATCGGCCAGCGGAAGATCGGCCGGCGATAGATCGGCCGGCTGTAGATCGGCCTTCGGCGCAGCCCGCCGGCATCGCGGCATCGCCGCCGTCGCCCGCTCCGGCGGGCGTGGAGCCCAGCCACGCCTCGCTGGCGGTGATGCCGTTCGTCGAGACTGCCGGCCCTTGCGGCACGCGCGGCGGGATCGCCGACGGCCTGACCCATGACATCATCACGCGTCTGGCCAAGCTCAGGGATTTCTTCGTCATCGCGCGCGGCTCGGTCTTCGCGCTCGCCGAGAAAAACATCGCGCCGCAGGAAGCGGGGCGGCAGCTGAATGTGGACTATGTCGCCACCGGCACGGTGGGCACCGTGGCCGGCCGCGTCATCATCGCCGTCGAGCTCATCGAGGTTCGCACGGCCAGGATCGTCTGGGCCGAGAGCTTCGAGCGCCGGGCCGACGACCTCTTCGGCGTGCTCGACGATATCGGCAACGCGATCGTCTCGTCTATCTCGGCCGAGATCGAGACGGTCGAACGCAACCGCGCGATGCTGAAGGCGCCCAACTCGCTCAACGCCTGGGAAGCCTATCACCGCGGCCTCTGGCATATGTACCGCTTCACCCAGCCGGAAAACGAGTTGGCGCAGCATTTCTTCGGCGTGGCGACGGCGCTCGACCCGACCTTCGCCCGCGCCCATGCCGGCCTGTCCTTCACCCATTGGCAAAGCGCTTTCCAGCGCTGGGGCGACCGCGACCACGAAAGCGCGCTAGCCTACGAGACAGCGGGGCACAGTCTCCTGGTCGACGAACAGAACCCTGCCGCGCACTGGGCGATGGGCCGGGCGCTGTGGCTGCGCGGCGAACAGGACGGATCGCTCTTCGAATTGGAACGGGCAGTGGAGCTCAGCCCCAATTTCGCGCTCGGCCACTATGCGCTGTCCTTCGTCCACTCGCAGTCGGGCGATCCGCAGGCGGCGATCGGCTCGTCCGACCATTCGCGCCATCTCAGCCCTTTCGACCCGCTGCTGTTCGGCATGCTGGGCGCGCGCGCCATGTCGCATGTGCGGCTCGGCCAGTTCGAGGAAGCCGCGGAATGGGCGCTGAAGGCGGCGGCGCGGCCCAATGCCCACGCCATCATCCTGGCGATAGCAGCACACTGCCTGGCGCTGGCCGGGCGGCTCGACGAGGCACGCAATTTCGCCGCCGCCCTCCGCAAGGCGCTGCCGGACTACCGCGCCGACGATTTCATCGGCACGTTCCGTTTCGAGGCGGACGCGGAGGCATTGTTCCGGCAAGGCGCAAAGCGGATCGGATTGAACTGAACCCGCGCAATTCCCGCCGATTAACGATTTCGGAAGGGGTTGTTTAACCGTTCGTCGCTATGTCAGCGCCCGGGAGGGGCATGACAGAGAGTGTATGATGAGCGACAGCCCTGACAAGCGCAATGAATGGCGCGCCATTCTTTACGTGCAAGCCCGCGTGGCGGTCCTGTTCGTCCCGGTCGTCGCCAGCCTGCTGATCATCGCCGCACTTGCCGGCAACGACCGCAAATCCGTTCCCGCCGTCGACCGGACGGTGACAGGCTCCGTGCGATAAGGGCTCGGTCATCGACAGCGCACGTTTCCCGGCAGGCGTGCGCATGATGTCGGGCAAATCCCTGCGGCTTTCTGTTGGCGGGAATGACGATGCGATCGGTCGCACAGGCAACAAAAAAGCCCGGACGAGCCGGGCTTTTTCTGCGAGTCTCTGAACCGTCGAACGATTCAGAGACGGGAATTTGGTGCCCAGAAGAGGACTCGAACCTCCACTCCTTGCGGAACACGGACCTGAACCGTGCGCGTCTACCAATTCCGCCATCTGGGCTGGTGCGGGCTCAATAAGCGGGCAAGCGGTGCGTGTCAACGCGGTTTTTGGACCATGATCCCGAAAGGTGGAACCGGCTTTCGCAAAAGGCCATGCCCGGCAAGAGCCGCAGCCTCCGACTGCCGGCTCCGGAGCGGTCAGCCCTCCAACACTTCCTTCGACGCCACGGTGGAATCGGCGTTGAGCGTGTAGATGACCGGCACGCCGGTGCCGAGCTCCAGCTTGACGATCTCCTCGCCCGACTTGCCGTCCAGCGCCATGATCAGCGCACGCAGCGAATTTCCGTGGGCGGCGACCAGGACCGTGCCGCCGCGCAACACATGCGGCTGGAGGTCGTGCAGGTAATAAGGCCAGACGCGGGCGCCGGTGTCCTTCAGGCTTTCGCCACCGGGGGGCGGCACGTCGTAGGAGCGGCGCCAGACATGCACCTGCTCCTCGCCCCATTTCTTGCGCGCGTCGTCCTTGTTGAGGCCGGAGAGGTCGCCATAGTCGCGCTCGTTCAGCGCCTGGTCGCGGACGGTTTTCAGGTCGCTCTGGCCGACGGCGTCAAGAATGTGCTGGCAGGTTTTTTGCGCCCGGACCAGCGCCGAGGTGAAGGCGATGTCGAACTTCAGGCCGCGTGCCTTGAGCTTCTGCCCGGCTGCCTTGGCCTCGGCGTGGCCCTGTTCGGTCAGGTCGACGTCACGCCAGCCGGTGAAGAGATTCTTCAAATTCCATTCGCTCTGGCCATGGCGCACGAGCACGAGGGTTCTCGACATTTTTGCTCCTCTGGGATCTGAGCAATTCCAGCAGAAGTGGGAAGCGGTTTTCTGTCTGGAATTGCATGGGGATGAAGATGGTCCGGGGTCGTTTCAGGCAAGCCCGAGCACGTCCCGCATCGAGTAAAGGCCGGGCTTCCTGCCATGCGCCCACAGGGCTGCCTTGACGGCGCCGCGGGCGAAGATGGTGCGGTCCTCGGCATGGTGGGCCAGCGTGATGCGTTCGCCGGTGCCGGCCAGGATGACGCTGTGGTCGCCGACCACCGAGCCGCCGCGCAGCGTTGCGAAGCCGATCGAGCCCGGCTTGCGCACGCCGGTGTGGCCGTCGCGGACGCGCACATCGTTGCCGGCAAGCGGCACGCCACGCCCCGCGGCGGCGGCTTCGCCCAGCAGCAGAGCGGTGCCGGACGGCGCGTCGACCTTGTGCCTGTGATGCATTTCGAGGATCTCGATGTCGAAATCCCCGGCGTCGAGTGCGCGCGCGGCCTGTTCGACCAGCACCGCCAGGAGATTGACGCCGAGGCTCATATTGCCCGACTTGACGATCGTCGCATGGCGCGCCGCAGCGGCGATCCTGGCATTGTCGTCGGCCGAGCAGCCGGTCGTGCCGATGACATGGACGATGCGCGCCTGCGCCGCATAGCCGGCGAATTCGACGGTCGCAGCCGGGGCGGTGAAATCGAGCACGCCGTCCGCCCCTGCGAAGGCCGGCAGCGGATCGTCCGATATCGGCACATTGATGATGCCGATGCCGGCAAGCTCGCCCGCATCCTTGCCGAGATAGGGCGATCCCTGCCGCTCGATCGCGCCGGCGACGCGTGCGCCCGGCATTGTGTGGATGGCGCGGATCAGCGTCTGGCCCATGCGGCCGGCGGCGCCCACCACCACCAGGCCCATATCGCCCGCGGGTCTGTCGGCTGTCGGCGTTTCACTCATCTCGCGCTCCCGGCGATGCCCTGCGTCTCGATAGGTTGCGTCGGCCCTGGCGCCGGAGTTTGGATCGGCGCGCCGTCATCGACAAGCCCCAGGCCCTTCCTGCCCTGCACCCGGTGGAAGCGGGAATAGACGCTGTGCGGGTCGGCCATCAGCGAGGCATGGGTGCCCTGTTCGACCAGATGACCCTGTTCCAGCACGATGATGTGGTCGGCATTGACCACCGTCGACAGCCGGTGGGCGATCACGATGGTGGTGCGCCCCTCCATGACGTGGGTCAGCGCTTCCTGGACCTTGGCTTCCGCCTCATTGTCGAGCGCCGAGGTCGCCTCGTCGAGCAGCAGGATCGGCGCCTGGCGGACGATGGCGCGGGCGATCGACACACGCTGGCGCTGGCCACCCGACAGCGACGCGCCGTTTTCGCCGACGGGCGTGTCGTAGCCCAGCGGCTGCTGGCGGATGAAGCCGTCGGCCTGGGCCAGTCGCGCGGCCTGCTCGATCTCGGCATCTGTGGCGGAGAGCCGGCCATAGCGGATGTTGTCGCGGATGGTGCCTTCGAACAGATAGGGCTGCTGCGAAACATAGGCGATGGAGCTGCGCAGCGATTGCTTGGTGATCTTGGAAATGTCCTGGCCGTCGATCTCGATCGTGCCCGACTCGACGTCGTAGAAACGCTGCAGCAGCGCCACCAGCGTCGTCTTGCCGGCGCCGGAGGCGCCGACGATGGCCGTCATCTTGCCGGCGGCGGCGACGAAACTGAGGTCCTGCAGGACCGGTGCCTCCTCGACATAGCGGAAGCTCACATTGTTGAACCGCACTTCGCCCGTGGTGAAATTGGCCTCGGCGGCTCCCGGCGCATCGCCCTGCTGCGGCTCGAGATCGAGGATTTCGTAGATCATGCGCGCATTGACCAAAGCGCGCTCCATGCCGACCTGCATGCGCGCCAGCCGCCTTGCCGGGTCGTAGGCCAGCATCAGCGCGGTGATGAAGGAGAAGACGGCGCCCGGCGGCTGCCCGAGGACGAGCGCACGATAGCCGGAATAGGCGATGACGCCGGTGACGGCGAGACCGGCCAGCATGTCGGAAATCGGCGACAGCCGTTCCGAAACCCGGGCGATCTTGTTGCCGCGGTGCTCGGCGCTGTTGGCGAGCTGGCTGATGCGTCGCGATAGCTCGTCCTCCATGGTGAAGGCCTTGACGATGGCGATGCCTTGCGTGGCTTCCTGCATGGCGCCGATCAGCCGGGAGTTGATCTGCACCGATTCGCGGGTGATGCGGCGCACCCGGCGCATCAGGTAGACAACGGTGTAGATGAGCGGCGGCCCGATCACCAGCGAGCTGAGCGACAGGACCGGATCCTGGTAGATCATGACGCCGAGCAGCCCGAACAGCGTCACCCCGTCGCGCGCGATCGACGTCAGCGTCATCGACAGCAGGTCGCGAATGCCGTTGACGTTCTCGTTGACCTGCGCCGCCAGCCGGCCCGATCTCGTGTCGTTGAAGAAACCGACGCCGAGCTTCATCAGGTGATCGAAGATGCGGCGCTGGTAGCGCGCAACCAGATTGTTGCCGACGGTCGCCAGCGTCACCGCCTGGCCGTAGCCGGCGAAACCGCGCACGAGAAAGGCGCCCATGACGCCGGCGCAAATCCACACGATCAGATCGCCGCGCCGCTCATAGAAGATCTGGTTGACGACCGGGCTCATGATCCAGGCGGTGAAAGCGGTCGTGGCGGACACCGCCAGCAGGCAGGCCCCGGCAAAGATGTAGGACCACAAATAGTCGCGGCCGTTCTCGGCGATGATACGGCGCAGCACCGCCCAGACCTCGCCAGGGGTGGCTTTCTGCTTATGTGGAGCTTGGAGTGTCAAATCGGGAGCGCTTCGTGGTTTCCGCTTGGTGGGACGGGCTGCACACGGCATCCCTTCTGGCGCCCCTCTTAGCGCCAAGCGGCCGGCTTGCCTATGCCTGCGGCTGATTAACTTCGTCGCGGGGACCGGACGGACGCCTGGTCCGTCATGCGACCCAGCCTAGGCCTGCCAGCGGCGGCCCGCGGTCTGCACGCCGAACAGCGAAGGGTTCCTGGCGTAGGCGGCGAGACCCAGAAGGGCCGCCAGCGGATGGGTGATGACATAGACGGGCATGGTGCGCATCAATTCGCTGTGCGGCGCCTTGTCCTCGAAGGCGGCGCGGAAATTGCCCTGTTTCAGCGCCGGCACGATCTTCTGCGCGATGCCGCCGGTGAGAAACACACCGCCGCGGCTCATGAACACCAAGGCGAGATCGCCGGCGGTGCGCCCAAGGCAGGTGACGAATATCTCCAGCGCTTCCTGCGCAACCGGATCGGTCCTGGCAAGTGCCGCTGCGGTTATTTCGGCCGGCGTGGTGAAGGGCGACGGTTTGCCGTCCGCCTTGGCCACCGCCCGGTAGACGTTGACCAGGCCGCGTCCGCACAGGATCTGCTCGCCCGAAATGCGGCCCTCGATCTTCTCGATATGCGGGAAGACCTCGAAATCCCTGCTAGAACGCGGGCCGATGTCCATGTGGCCGCCCTCGCCGGGCACCGGGATCCAGTGGCGCAGCGCGTGCACCAGCCCGGCGACGCCGAGCCCGGTTCCGGGACCGAGCACCACGCGGCCTGCATTGGGCTCCGGCGCGCCGCCGCCGATCTTTTCCATGTGCTCTTCGCCGAGCGCCACGACGGCCAGCGCCTGCGCCTCGAAATCGTTGAGCACGACGATGTCGCTGAGGCCGAGGCTGGCGAACATCTGCCGGGGCTTGACGATCCACGGGCAATTGGTGAGCTCGATCTCGTCGCCATCGACCGGGCCGGCCACCGCCAGCACCGCCGAATTGGGGCGGACCGAGGAGCGGTCGAGCACCGCCGCCTGGATCGCCTCGTCGATTGTGTTGTAGCTGGCGGTCTGGACGATCGCCGGCTCGCCGGCTTCCGAATTGGCGTCGAGCACGACCGAGAAGCGCGCATTGGTGCCGCCGATGTCGCCGATCAGGATCGGGAACCGCAGCGCCGTGTCGTCGTCGCCTGTGTTTGGCATGCTTTGTCGTCCGTCCCCGGCGCCCGACGGCCCATTGCCGTTCTCCCGTTGACTAGCGCATGAGTTTGAAAAGGGAAACGGTTTTCGAAACCGATGGTGCGCACGACCGATTTATGAAGCCGAACGGCCGCGACTAGGCTGCCGCCTTGTGCTCCTCGCGGGCAGCGGACCAGACTTCGCGGGCCGCATCGGCGTTCATGGCGGCAATTCCCAGGCCGACAATCAGGTCGGGCCACGCAGAATGCCAGATCACCGCGGTGAGAAGGCCCGCGGCGATTATGGCGACGTTGGCAAAGGCGTCGTTCCGCGCGGAGAGGAACGCGGCCTTTGTCAGGCTGCCGCCGTGATGGCGGAAGCGCGCCAGCATGAACGCGCAAGACAGGTTCACGGCCAAAGCCCCGGCGCCCGCAAGCGACAGCGGCAGCGGCGACGGCGCGACCGGCAGGTTGAACTTGACCCAAGCCGTCCAGAGCGTTGCCAAGGCAGGCACCAGAAGAATCGCCGCCAGAGCCATGCCGACCCTTGCGCGGCTGCGTGCGCCCCAGCCAAGGGCAACGAGAATAAGTAAATTGAGCGAGGCATCTTCCAGGAAATCGACGCTGTCCGCGAACAGCGACACGGAGCCGATCGCAGATGCCACGGCGAACTCGACGATGAAGTAGCCCAGGTTCAGAAGGGCCACCCACCGGACGACGCGGCGAAGGCCTATATCCTGCGTTTGCAATGCCGGCCCTCCTGCTCGCGGGGTGACGAATGAACGGCGGCGAAGCGCCGGGGCGTCAACTGACGCGGTCAGTTTCCCGGCCGTGGCCGCGGCACCGGTACGCCGATCTCGGGCGTCGCGGTGAAGGCGTTCACCATGCCCGGCAGGCCGGCCGTGCCGCTGGCCGCGGTGGCGGGCAGCGACGGCGCCTCGGGTTCGGGCGCGGCGACCGCGACCGGTACGGCGCCGCCGTGATAGGTGGCGGCCTCGACCGAAGCCGGCCCGGGCGCGTCGAGCACGGCGCGGCATTCTCTCGGCAGGTTCGCCATGGTCATCAGGTCGCGCGCCTTGGGCGCATCCGGGTTCTTGTTGGGCCGCCACGGTTCCTGCGTGAACCACCAGGCCAGCGGCTTGCCGCAGCCGTCGTCGGCCGGGGTCGCTTCCTGCGCCTTGCAGTTGGGCGAGCCCGGCTGGCAGCCGATGCGCATGTGGAAATGATAGTCGTGGCCCCAGAACGGCCTGATCTTGCGCAGCCAGGAGCGGTCGCCCCTGACGGTGTCGCAGAGCTTCTTCTTGATGCCGGGATTGACCAGGATGCGCTCGACCTCGGGATAGCTCGCCGCGCGCTTCAAAAGCCGCGTATGCGCCGACGTCCACAGCGCGTCCTTCACCAGATGCGTCTTTTCGTCGACCATCAAGGTCGCGCTCATCGTCTCGCGCCGCGCCATCGACAACGGCCGGCTGGGCATCGGCGTCAGCCAGATGTCGGCATCGAGCCCGATCTGGTGCGAGGCATGGCCGGTCAGCATCGGGCCGCCGCGCGGCTGCGCGATGTCGCCGATCAAAAGGCCCGGCCAGCCGTCGGCGACGGCATCGCGCGACAGTTTCTCGACCAGCGCGATCATCGCCGGATGGCCCCAGCGGCGATTGCGCGACGGCCGCATCACCTGCCAGGTCGGGCCGTCCATGGGGATGGCGACGCCGCCGGCAAAGCAGCCCTTGGAGTAGAAGCCGAAGGATTGCGGGGCGGTCGCCGCCGGCAGTTTCTCGGCGCCGAAGAGGTCCTTGGCGCGTTCCTCGGCCATTGCCGGCGGCGCGGCGAGACTTGTGAGGGCGAGCAGGCCAAAAGCCGCCAGCTGTGAACGCTTGCCGAGCCGCATCGCTGTCTCCATGAACCCCCGCCGCAAACCCAAGCCCGAATCATAGCACGCAATGGACGTTGCTTCGATCGCCGGAGCGGTTCCGTTTCTCACAAACCGGTCAACCGCCCTGTTTTCTTTTCCGACGCATTCCGGCCCGAAACCGTGTCACGGAATGCGTCAGCGTTTCATCGGGCTGCGCGGCGCGCCGTCGCGCCAGTCGCCGCTTGCCCACATATGGTCGAAGGCGGCGCGGTAATCCGGGAAGCGGAACCGGTAGCCCGTCGCCTTGAGCGCCGCGTTGGCGACGCGCTTGTTCTCGCCATAGAAGGACCGCGCCATGGGCGAAAGTTGGGCGGCCTCGAAGGGAATTTCAGGCGGCGGTGTGATGCCCATCAGCGCGGCGGCATAGGCCACCACGTCCTGCGGCGGCGCCGGCTCATCGTCGGTGACGTTGAAGATGCCGCCCGTATCATCCCCGATGAGATGCCACAGCGCGCCGGCTATATCGTCGCAATGGATGCGGTTGAACACCTGGCCGGGCTTGACCAGCCGCCGCGCGGTGCCGTTTTCCAGATTGACCAAGGCGTTACGGCCGGGGCCGTAGATGCCGGAGAGCCGCAACACCGCCACCGGCCGGCCGATCTCGCGGCCAAGCCGCAGCCAATCCTGCTCGGCCGCCACGCGCATCGCCGAGCGTTTCGACACCGGCCGGCATTGCGCCGTCTCGTCGACCCAGGCGCCGCCATGGTCGCCATACACGCCGACGGTGGAGAGATAGCCGATCCATTCGAGCGCAGGCATCCGCACGATCGCCTCGCGGGCGGCATTCAGCACGGGATCGCCGGCCTCCTCGGGCGCGATCGAGATCACCAGATGGGTTGTTGTCGCCAGCGCATCGCTGATTTCGCCGGTCAGCGCGCCATCGAACAGCAGCGGCGCGATGCCGGCCTGGCGGAGCGCCTCGAATTTCTCCGCGGAGCGCGTCGTGCCGCGGACCGCCGTGGCGGCATCGCGGTTGGCGCGCGCAAAAGCCTTGCCCGAATAGCCGGCGCCGAAGATGAATATCCGCTTTTCGCTCATGCAGGCGCCCTGGCTGGAACCGGCCGCGCCCATTCCTCGCGCACGGCCGCGTCGCTCTCGGTTTTCAGGCCGGCTGCGGCGCGTTCGGCATATTCGGCCTCGGGCACCAGCCGCGCCAGCGCCCATATTGCCGCGCCCCGCACCAGCGGCGAGGCGTCGGCGAGCAAGGCGCGCACCGCGCCGGCAAGCGCTGCATCGCCGGAATTGCCGGCGGCGATCAGCACGTTGCGGACAAAGCGGTTGCGGCCGATGCGCTTGACCGGCGAGCCGGAAAAGAAGGCGCGAAACGCCGTGTCGTCCAGCCGCAGGAGATCGGCTAGCGCCGGCTCGCGTAGATCGTCACGCGCGGCGAGCTTGGCCTCGGAGGCCACCTTGGCGAACTTGTTCCACGGGCAGGCGGCGAGGCAGTCGTCGCAGCCATAGATGCGGTTGCCGATCGCCTCGCGCAATTCATGGGGGATCGGCTCCTTGTTCTCGATGGTGAGATAGGAGATGCAGCGCCGCGCATCGAGCCGGTAAGGCGCCGGAAAGGCATCGGTCGGACAGGCGTCGAGGCAGGCGCGGCAGGAGCCGCAATGGTCCTCCTCCGGCATGTCGGGGACCAGTTCGGCCGTCGTGAAAATGGTGCCGAGGAACAGCCAGGAACCGTGCTGCCGGCTGACCAGATTGGTGTGCTTGCCTTGCCAGCCGAGCCCGGCGGCCTCGGCCAGCGGCTTTTCCATGACGGGTGCGGTATCGACGAAGACTTTGACGTCGCCTCCCGCCCGCGCCACGATCTTGCCGGCGATCTCCTTCAGCCGGCCCTTCATCACCTCGTGATAGTCGCGGTTTTGCGCATAGACCGAGATCGCGCCCCGGTCGCGCCTGGCCAACAGGTCACGCGGATCGTGGTCCGGCCCGTAATTCATCGCCAGCACGACGATCGAACGCACCTGCGGCCACAGGCTTGACGGCTCGCTGCGGCGTTGCAGCGTCTCGGCGATCCAGCCCATGGAGCCGTGGAACCCGTCTTCGACAAAGGCGGCGAGCCGGGCCGGCGCCAGCGGGATCGCATCGGGGGTGGTGACGGCGACCGCCTCGAAACCGGCGCGCCGCGCCTGCGCGTCGATCAGCGCGCGCAGTTTTGCGGCGTCAGAAGTCGAGGTCCGCATAATGCGACACCGGCGACAGGCCGCGCACCCGGTCGGTCAACAGCGGCCGGAACGAAGGCCGCGACTTGACCCGCGTGTACCATTCGCGCGCGGCAGTGTGCTCGCGCCAGTCGATCTCGCCGAGATAGTCGAGCACCGAAAGGGTGGCGGCGGCGGCGAGGTCGGCATAGGTGACCCTCGAGCCGGCCAGCCAGTGGCGGGTGCCGGCGAGCCAGTTGGTGTATTTCATGTGCTGGCGGATGTTGGCCCGCGCCGCGCGGATGGCGGCCGAATCGGGCGAGCCGCCGCCGGCGGTTTCCGGCATGACCGGCTTCAGCACGCGCTCGCGCACCAGATGCCGGGTGATCTCGCTCTCGGCCTTGTGAAGATACCAGTCGGTGAGCCGGCGGATCTCGGCGCGCTGCATCGGGTCCTCGGCGAACAGGCGCTTGTCGCGCTTCAGGACGCCGCGCGTCTCGTCGAGATATTCCGAGATGACCGTGGCGCCGACGATCGGCACGTCGCCCTCGGCCAAAAGGATCGGCAGCGTGCCGGCCGGGTTCAGCGCCAAGAACTCCTTGCGCCGCGTCCACGGCTTCTCCTCGATCAGCGCCAGCTCCTCGCCATACTCGCCGAAAGCGAGGCGCACGAACCGGCAGGAGGCGAACATGGGATGATGGAAAAGCGTCAGCATGGTTCCGCGATGATAAAGCGCACTGGTGGTTTGGATTTGAAGTTCCTGTCCCCTCAACGGCATCCGCGTTCAGGAACTTCAAATCCAAACCACACCAGAACTTGAAGTTGGCAGTGTGGCTCAGAATCCGGAATTCGCGCATCGCGCTCCTCCCGGGGGTGGCGAATTCCGGATTGCCACACTGGCGAATCGCCCGGCGCACCGGTAAGTCTTGGCCGCCCGATAAGCGGGCCGTCAGGGTGTTGCGACCTATAGGGGGAGTTCGGCGCCATGACAAGCAAGCCCTGTCAGCCCATCCCGCGAATGCCGAGGTAGCCCATGGAAAGCCAGACAATCGTCGAAGCCCTGCTGCTCGGTCTGCTGGAGGGATTGACCGAGTTCATTCCGGTGTCCTCGACCGGGCATATCCTGCTCGCCGGCCATTTCCTCGGCTTCCACTCGACCGGCAAGGCCTTCGAGATCCTGATCCAGCTCGGCGCCATCCTGGCCATTCTGAGCGTCTATTTCCGGCGGTTGTGGCAGATGCTGCTCGACCTGCCGCATGACCGGCTGACGCGGCATTTCGTCATCGGCATCCTCATCGCCTTCCTGCCGGCGGCCATCATCGGCGCGCTGGCGCATGATTTCATCAAGACCATCCTGTTCGAATCGCCGCGGCTGATCTGCATCATGCTGATCATCGGCGGCGTGGTGCTGCTCGCCGTCGACCGCATGAAGCTCAAGCCGATGTACCGCGACGTCGAACGCTTCCCGACGCGGCTCTATTTGCAGATCGGGCTGTTCCAGTGCCTGTCGCTGATCCCCGGCACCTCGCGCTCGGGATCGACCATCGTCGGCGCGCTGCTGCTTGGCGTCGACAAGCGGGCGGCGGCGGAATTTTCCTTCTTCCTCGCCATCCCCACCATGGTCGGCGCCTTCGCCTTCGACCTGTTCAAGAACCGCAACGTGCTGACGTCGGCCGACCTGCCGATCATCGCCGTCGGCTTCGTCGCCGCCTTCGTCACCGCGCTGCTGGTGGTGCGCCTGCTGCTCGATTACGTCTCGCGCAAGGGCTATGCGCTGTTCGGCTGGTGGCGGCTGGTGGTCGGCATCGTCGGGCTCGCCGCGCTGATGATCTGGGGGTGACCTCGTCATCCACGGGCGAAGCAAGGAGCGCAGCGACGCCGCGCAGACCCGTGGATGACGAAGGTGAAGGCCTTCGCGCGCCCCCGTCATGCGAACCTCCTGCGGAGCAGCGCACAAGTCCTGCGGATTCCAGAACACTCCGCTGCGTAAGCTCGCCCTATCATCCCTCAGGCAATGGCGTCCGGCGAGCCGCATTCGCCCCCGCGCACGCGGTCGGCCGGGCGCCCAATGAGAGGGAACGACGATGAAATTCATGCTGACCGACAGGAAACTGCACCCGCGGGCCAAACCCGTCGCCGAGGATTTCAGGAGCGGCGCCATCAACCGGCGCGAATATCTGGCGCTCATGGCCGGGCTCGGCGTCAGCGCCGCCGGCGCTTTTGCCCTGGGCGGGCTGGCGCCCACGCCCGCCCGCGCGGCGGAGCCCAAGAAGGGCGGCGTGCTGCGCGTCGCCATGAACGTCAAGGGTTTCAAGGACCCGCGCACCTTCGACGGCGTCGAAATGTCCAACGTCGCGCGCCACTGCAACGAATATCTCGTGCGCTGGAACACCGATTTCTCGTTCGAGCCCTGGCTGCTCGAAAAATGGGAGATGAGCGACGACGCCAAGACGCTCACCTTGCATGTGCGCAAGGGCATCACCTGGTCGAACGGCGACGCCTTCAACGCCGAGGATGTCGTCCACAACCTCACCCGCTGGTGCGAAGCCGGTGTTGCCGGCAATTCGGTCGCCGCGCGCATGGGCGCGCTGGTCAATGCCGACACCAAGAAGGTGGTCGATGGCGGCATCGAGAAGGTCGACGACCACACCATCAAGCTCAACCTGCCCAAGCCCGACATTTCGCTGATCGCCGGCATGGCCGACTATCCCGCTTTGATCATGCACCGCTCCTATGATGGCGACGGCGATCCGCTGAAGGCACTTTCGATCACCACCGGCCCTTGCGAGCTGGTGAAGTGGGATGCCGAGACGGGAGCCGAGGTGAAGCGCAAGGACAAGCCGTGGTGGAAGGGCGAATTCCACCTGGATGGGATTCAGTGGATCGATTACGGCTCCGACCCCAACGCCATGCTGTCGGCGTTCGAATCCGGCGAGATCGACACCGACCACGAGACCGCCTCCGATGCCGTCTCGCAGACCGAGCAGATGGGCCTGAAGAATTCCGAGATCGCCACCGGCTCCACCATCGTCGCCCGCTTCAACGTCGCCAACGCGCCCTATGACGACGTCAAGGTGCGCCGCGCCGCCCAGCTCGCCGTCGACAATTCGGCCGTGCTGGCGCTCGGCCTTGGCGGCCGCGGCAAGCCCGCCGACAACCACCATGTCGGCCCCATGCATCCCGAATATGCCGATATCGGCCCGGCCAAGCGCGACGTCGAGGCGGCCAAGAAGCTGCTGGCCGAGTCCGGCAAGGCGGACCATGAATTCGACCTCATCTCGGTCGACGTCGAATGGCAAAAAAGCACCGGCGACGCCATAGCGGCGCAGATGCGCGAGGCCGGCCTCAAGATCAAGCGCACCGTGCTGCCCGCCGCCACCTTCTGGAACGACTGGAGCAAATATCCCTTCTCCTGCACCGAGTGGCTCGGCCGCCCGCTCGGCGTCCAGGTGCTGGCGCTGGCCTACAAATCCGGCGCCGCCTGGAACGAAAGCGCCTATGCCTCGAAGGAGTTCGACGAACTGCTCGACAAGGCGCTCGCCACCCCCGACGCCGCCCAGCGCAAGGAGATCATGGCCGGCATCGAAAAGAATTTGCGCGATTCAGGCATCATCATCCAACCCTACTGGCGCTCGGTCTACCGGACCTATCGCAAGGGCATCGAAGGCTGCGAGCAGCACCAGGCGCTGGAGCAGCACTTCGAGAAGGTTTGGCTGGAGGGGTGAGGCGAGCGCCGACCTGATCTCCTCGCCCCCACGAAAGTGGGGGTCCGAAGGACGGGCGAGACCCGTGGCTCGCCCCAGGGCGGTGGCCTCGCGCAGCGAGGCCGGATGAGGGGTGCTCCAGCTTGGCGCTCCGTCAACAGCGAACCAAACCAGAAAACCCCAACGCCTCACTCCGCTGGAACACCCCTCAACTGTCTCGGCGCTGCGCGCCGATCCACCTTCTCCCACAAGGGACCTGTTGCGTAATTCGCTGATTGTGATTCTCTGAGACGGAGGCTCTGAGGGAATCGCGATGGCAGTGAAGCAGACTGGTCAGCTGAGCTTGGCGGAGGCTTTTCTGGGCACCAAGCTTGCGGGTGGTTCTTCGCCGCTTGATCGTTTGTCGGGTCTTGTGAAGTGGTATCGCTTCGAGAAGCTACTCAATCCCCTGCGCGATGGCGGACCGGGACGGGCGGCCTGGCCGCCGCTGGTGTTGTTCAAGGCGCTTTTGCTGCAATCGCTCTATGGGCTTTCGGACCGTGAGTTGGAAGAGGCGCTTGGCGACCGGCTGTCGTTCCGGCGCTTTATCGGGCTCGGGCTGGAGGAGAGCATTCCCGATCACACGGTGCTTTCGCGCTTTCGCAATCTGCTTGTCGGCGAAGGGCTGCTCGACAAGTTGTTTAGCGAACTGGACCGGCAGCTGGAGAAGGCTGGCGTTATCCTGAAACGTGGCACGATGTTGGATGCCACGCTGATCAATGCGGTCTCGGCGCCGCCGAAGTCCGAGCGGCCGTCGAAGGATGCGGACGCCCGCATCACCGCACGGCAGGGCAAGGGCGGCTTCACTTTTGGCTACAAGGCTCATGTCGGGGTGGATGAGGGCTCTGGCCTGATCCGCACGGTGATCACCACACCGGCCAACGTCAACGACACGGTGGTGGCCGATGATTTGATCTGCGGCGACGAGACGACGGTGTGGGCGGATGCCGCCTATGACACTCATGCCCGCCGCGCCCGCCTCAAGGCCGAGGGCAAGAAGGCTCGCATTGCACGGCGCCCCAACAAGCATCATCCGCAGTTGCCGCCGCGGCTCAACCATTACAATCGCCTGATCGCAAGACGCCGAGCGGCGGTCGAGACCACTTTTGCCACGCTCAAGAACCGCATGAAGCTGACCAGGATCCGTTATGTCGGACTGGCCAAGGCGACCGCCCAGGTGACGATGGCGGCGATCGCCTTCAACATGCGCCGATGGGCGGCCATCACGGGATAGGTGCGCCCGCAATCCGGCCTCACCAGCCGAACCGCCGCCTTCAACCCTGAACCAGCCGCCAAATCCCGAGAAACCGGCGGAAGGTCGCGAGACGTCAATCGCCGCCAATTCCCACTCACAAACTGCGCAACAGGCCCACAAGGGGAGAAGGCAAGCCGCCGCAACGCCGGCGCTTTTCTGCAACGCTAGCGATTGCCGAAAGCAGCGACAACAGCGTCCTTCGCCCCGTTTACGGGGAGAAGATGGCCAGATGAGGGGCGGCGCCAACGCCTGAAATTGAAGCGCACATTCGCAAATGTCCAAAGATGGAACGCCTGTGATATTTCCGCGTGGCTAATCAGCCCGAAACAGCTAAAGTTATCAGGCACGCTGCCTAGCTCATTACCCCAAGGCCTTCAGCAGCTCACCAAGGTTAGCAAGGCACTGCTCCACGTGATGATGCTTTTTGGTGTTTCTTGGTATCAACCTAGCCCGAGATATAACTTCTTCAGCGCTCTTCCTTATGACATTTTTCTGGTTGGCGTCATAGTTCATGCCGCGAGCGATGTAGAATGCTAAGTATCCGGACGCAACTCTAAATGGGTAGTAGGCGTCTTCCTCTTTGACCGCCTGCTTGACTAACAATGAGTGCGCGTCCAAGAAAACTTTGAAATCATCCCGATAAGAAACATCCTTCGTTCTACTTTCGAGCAGAAAACGGGCATAATGATTATCGATCTGAAAGGTATCGAAGTTTGCCTTCCTATTTGCGTGGCTGTATGCTGTTCTGAAATGAATTTCACATGCCGGGTAATTGCCATCTTCCAGCCTAGATATCGCAAACTGCAGCCAGAACAGTGGGTTCCTCGCCATGGACGGCAACTCTTTCAGACGATCGTATATTACTTTATATTTGTCACCCATCTTCCGACGAGCAAATATTCTATCTATAAAGCTAAATCGGATTAGCTCCTTCTGGAGCTCAAAAAACAACTTATTCTGACCAACCCGCTCACATCTCTTTACAACGTCCACTATAAGGTCGACCACATAGTCAACATCGACTACATGTTGCAATACATACTCGCCGAATACAGCCGACTTCAACTGAATATTGCCGTGTCGCCTTTCTATTATTTCCATCGAGAATTGATTATTTATAAGCTCTCTTTTCGTAAAAACATCGATGCCAGATAGTTGGCCGACGAGCATTATATCAGGGTGGAACCCAGCAATATCCAAAAACAGCGTTATACAAATTATGCGGAGCGCTTCACTGCTCGGCTGTTCATTAAAAGCCTTGATAATCTTCTCTCGAATAGATGGAGATTTGAAAAGAGAAACAAGTAAATTCCTGATTTCAGCCTTACACTCACTGTGAACGTAGTACTCCTTGTCCTTCTGGCTTCTATTCGAAAAGTCTGCCCACAGTCCATTGTCGTCGATAACTTTAACGAAAGACTGCACGTCATTGCTACTAAGCTTGTTTACATCATACTCTGTATAATTATCGCCTAAGATCTCAGTTACTCTGTACGACCTTAACTCATATATCGATGAGCGTGTCATGGCGACAACTGACGCGCCTGGAATCTCGGATAGAATGATTTTGACAGTTTCGGAGAAACGGAAAACATCGTCAACGAAGAATATCGGATCGACAAAGCGGGACGATACAATTGCTAGGTCTTGGCCAAGCGTCTCATCCGAGGCGTTAACATGAAGAACCGTTCGACCCGTTTGGAGAAGGCGCATTTTGACCGATTCTGACAGCACGGACTTGCCGTTACCCAGATCTGAGTGAATCAAAATGCGTGAGGGACCGTTCGAAAGTCGATCCAGTATGGCGGACTCGACCTCTCGACGAACTACGTAGGGAGTACCGTGAATCCCTTGGCCTAATAGAGCTGGGTAATCTGTACCACCATACAACAGTAATTTCAGAACGTCGTCACTGGTAGGTCGGCGAGAGTCAGTTGGTAAAGATTCCAGCTCGAATGAAATTAACTCCTGAGCTGTCCGCTCAGCACGTTTCACTTGCAGGACAATTTCGGCGAATTGTTCAACACCGATGTTTAACACCGTTCCGTATTGCTCCAGCTCTCTCCTTAAAACAGGATCGATGTCATCGACTTCGATGAAGAATAACCGCGATTTCAACACGGGGTCCGAATATAATATTCTGGCAATGTCAATATCATAAACGCTGTAGCCTATTATTACCGCGCAGCCCGCGATTGACAAATCCGTTTTAAATCTCCAGTACCACGGCGATTCAACGAATGTATTCGTTAAATAGCTAGCTTTAGTTAACTTTATGCGAGATGCGAAGTCGGGGAAGTCGACCCCATCCAAGATCCCGTTGATATGAACCACTGACGTATTGCCAGGCTTTTCCGGCACGCTTTGAGATGCCGTGCAGTCTATGGGGTTCGAAGCTACGCTCCGCCTTGACCGCGAAATTTCGATCACACTGTCATAGTTTGTAGTGTATATCCTTTTCCAAGAGAATGCTGCCACATCTCCGATGTATTGCGGTATGTCTTGGGGTAGTAATTTGGCCTTTAACAGCTCGAATAGCGTATGCTCGCCCAACTTGTGTATGTACTCTCGCGATATCGTATCGAGCTCATATTTTATAGGGATATTTAGCTGTTCGTGAAGCAGCCGTATCAGAGCTCGTCCAGTTGGCAGCCGGTCGCCGTTTTTGTCCAACGCATTTGCCGAAAATCCCGAGCCAACAAACAGAAGAGGAAAGGACGATGATAAGCCCTCGATGAGTGCAGCCAGACCATCTTTGTCATCGCTCATCGATTACTCCAGTTTGAATGCGACTGTCTTCTTGGTTGTCTATCTTTACCAGTGGAGAGCGGATTGAATTTTCGCATCTTTGAGGGAACGACTATGCATGTTACGTAGACTCTTCTCAATCCCCAACGTCAACGCTGAATAAACCCGTCATTTGGATATCTATTTTGTCGAACCGGGGGCATGCCGCTTGCCAGCATGCCAGCGCCAACTGCTCACAACACCGCCCGTGGGTTCCGGCAAGATACAGCACCGTCGCCATCACTAGGCGTTGTGATCAATCTCCACCGCTCAGTTCCCCCCGCTGCGCTGGGGCTCCCCCGCTTTCGAAGCCTGCCATCGATCCACCGGATCGATGGCTTGGCGCGCTCTGCGCGCCAACCGCCCGCTCAATCCCCCATCTTCAAGGCCTGGATAAACGCCTCCTGCGGGATATCCACCTTCCCAAACTGGCGCATCCGCTTCTTGCCCTCTTTCTGCTTGTCGAGCAGCTTGCGCTTGCGGCTCACGTCGCCGCCGTAGCACTTCGCGGTGACGTCCTTGCGCAGGGCGGAGATGGTTTCGCGGGCGATGACCTTGCCGCCTATCGCGGCCTGGATCGGGATCTTGAACAGATGGTGCGGGATCAGCTCCTTGAGCTTCTCGCACATCTGGCGGCCGCGCTTTTCCGCCGCCGTGCGGTGGACCAGCATGGAGAGCGCGTCGACCGGCTCCTCGTTGACCAGGATCGACATCTTCACCAGATCGCCCTCGCGGTAGTCGGTGAGGTGATAGTCGAACGAGGCGTAGCCCTTGGAGATCGACTTCAGCCGGTCGTAGAAGTCGAAGACCACTTCGTTGAGCGGCAGGTCGTAGGTCAGCATGGCGCGCTTGCCGACATAGGAGAGGTCGGCCTGGATGCCGCGCCTATCCTGGCAGAGTTTCAATATGCCGCCGAGATAGTCGTCGGGGGTCAGGATGGTGGCGCGGATCCACGGCTCCTCGATGGCCGAGATCTTCACCACGTCGGGCATGTCGGCCGGGTTGTGCAATTCCTTCACCGAGCCGTCATTGAGCAGCAGCCGGTAGACGACGCTCGGTGCGGTGGCGATCAGATCGAGGTTGAACTCGCGCTCCAGCCGCTCCTGGATGATTTCGAGATGCAAAAGGCCGAGGAAGCCGCAGCGATAGCCGAAGCCGAGCGCGGCACTGGTTTCCATTTCATAGGAGAAGGAGGCGTCGTTGAGGCGCAATTTGCCGACGGCGGCGCGCAGATCCTCGAAATCCGCGGCGTCGACCGGGAACAGGCCGCAGAACACCACAGGCTGCGCCGGCTTGAAGCCGGGCAAAGCATGCGCGGTCTGGCGCTTGTCCTCGGTGATGGTGTCGCCGACGCGGGTGTCGGCCACTTCCTTGATCGAGCCGGTGAAGAAACCGAACTCGCCGGGGCCGAGTTCCTCGACATTGATGCGGGCGGGCGTGAACACGCCGGTGCGCTCGACCAGATATTTGGCGCCGGTGCCCATCATGCGGATGGTCTGGCCCTTCTTCAACACGCCGTCGATGACGCGCACCAAAACGATGACGCCGAGATAGGCGTCGTACCAGCTGTCGACCAGCATCGCCTTCAAGGGAGCGGTCGCGTCGCCCTCGCGCGGCGGCGGCAATTGGTGGACGATGGCCTCCAGCACATCGGGAATGCCAAGGCCGGTCTTGGCCGAGATCAGCACGGCGTTGGAAGCGTCGATGCCGATCACCTCCTCGACCTGCTCGCGGATGCGCTCGGGCTCGGCGGCCGGCAGGTCGACCTTGTTCAGCACCACGACGATCTCGTGGTTGTTGTCGATGGCCTGGTAGACATTGGCGAGCGTCTGCGCCTCGACGCCCTGAGAGGCGTCGACCACCAGCAGCGAGCCTTCGCAGGCGGCCAGCGAGCGCGACACTTCATAGGCGAAGTCGACATGGCCGGGCGTGTCGATGAGGTTGAGGATATAGTCCTCGCCATTGTTGGCGCGGTATTTCAGCCGCACCGTCTGCGCCTTGATGGTGATGCCGCGCTCGCGCTCGATGTCCATCGAGTCCAGCACCTGCTCCTTCATGTCGCGCAGCTCCAGCCCGCCGGTGAGTTGGATCAGGCGGTCGGCAAGGGTGGATTTGCCATGGTCGATATGGGCGACGATGGAGAAATTCCTGATGTGGTCAAGGGGCGTGCTCATGCCGCGCGCTTTAGCAGGGGCGGCTTGCTGCGGCAAGGCTTGCGGCGCAAGGGGGGCCCTGGCCATCACAAAGCGGTGAGCCGCGCGGAAAAGCCCGAAACAGCGGGCGGGTGCGGCCGGATGCTTAAACTTTGAACGATCCTCTTAGACCCGGGTTTGCCGGCGCATGTTAGTTCCCCCGCAGGTAAACCGTTTTTGGGGTAAGGAAATGCCGGGGCTTGCAGGAAAGTTCGCCCGCTCTCGCGGCGGCTCGATGATGCCGCTGTTCTTCATCAGCCTGGTGCCGCTGGTCACCGTGGTCGGCCTCTCGGTCGATTATACGTCGGCGGTCCAGACCCGCTCCAACATGCAGCAGGCGCTCGACGCGGCGACGCTGGCCATAACCACGCTGCCGAAGACGACGGCGCTGGCGGCCCGCCAGCAGATGCTCCGGGACATCTTCGCGGCCAATGGCGGGCAAGGCACCGCCACGCTGGTGAGCTTCACCATCGCGGCCAACGGCACCGCCACGGCGCAGGCCTCGGCGAGCTTCGCCATGCCGACCGACTTCATGCAGATCGCCAGGATCGACACCGTGCCGGTCGGCGTCACCTCGGCGGTCAACAAGGCGCCTGCCCTGGTGCAGACCACCTTCAAGATCGAGAAGGCGTCGGGCTGGTGGGACAAGACGATGTATCTCTACGGCACGCGATTCGGCTCGACCACGAAGCAGAAGCTGATGCAGATCAGCTATGTCTACAACAAGGGCGGCGACCCCAAGGGCTATGGCACCACCACCGTCTCCACCGTGAGCGGCACCACGCTTACCCAGGTGCAGCAGCAGGTGTGCAACACCACGACGGTCGCCAATTTCGACAACACGCCCTCTGGCGCCATCACCAGCACCGACGGCAACGGCGTCATGCGGCAGACCGTCTGCACCACCACGCCGGCCAACAGCACCGGCGCGGTCATCGACGTCAGCCAGATGGACCAGCTCTATCTGGAGATGAACGTGCCTTCCGCCGCGACGGCCAAACCGGCCCAGCCGACCACGCTGAGGTCGAACGATCCGAACACCTCGAACCGGCTCTATATCGGCACCAGCCCGACCGACATGCCCGAAATCGCCACGGGCCAGACCGTCGATATCTTCACCGCCGTGCCGTGCGGCCAGACAGGCTACCAAGCCTGGGAAGACGGCGGCTCGGCCGTGCCGGCGCCTGTCGTCAACGCCGACTTCTTCTACACTGTGATGGGCAAATGCGACTTCAACCAGCGCCCCTCGCAAACGGTGCTGACGCAGTAGCGGCGAAGCTGCGATCTCCCCCCCTCGTGGGGGAGATGGCCGGCAGGCCAGAGGGGGGCGCTGCCCCGCCGGCCTTGCCAAGGTCCACGGAACTAGTCCTCCACTTTCCCGATCTGCCGCCTACTCTCTGCCGTCGCGACAACGGCTGTCGAACCGCGTCCAGGTAGGTGCTCTACGACGCCCCCCTCTGTCCTGCCGGACATCTCCCCCACGAGGGGGGAGATCGGCTGTCGCGACGGCCTTTGCCAATCTCCGGCCTCTTGGAGCCCGACCAACCTTCATCACAAACCGGTGAGCGTTGTAACGAAGCGATAATTGGCAACGAAGTGGGGACATGAGCGGCGCATCGCGGCGCCGTCGCCACGGAGCAATCCCATGTCGCAAGCCAAACGCAGCAGGTTCCTCGCAGTGTCCAGCCTGGGCGCGCTTGCGCTCGCGGCGTCGCTCGGCGCGGCCGCGGCGCAGCCGCTTACCGTTGTCGAGCTGTTCACCAGCCAGGGCTGCTCGTCCTGCCCGCCGGCCAATGCCAATCTGATCAAGGTCAAGGACCAGCCTGGCGTGCTGGCGCTGTCCTTCAATGTCACCTACTGGGACTATCTCGGCTGGAAGGACATTTTCGGCCGGCAGGAGTTCACGCAGCGCCAGGTGAGCTACGAGCCGCCGCTCGGCCGTGACGGGCCGTTCACGCCGCAGGTGGTGGTCAACGGCCATGCCGACACTGTCGGCGCCGCGCCCGGCGAGATCGAACGGCTGATTGCGGCGAGCGGCCGCATCAAGGGGCCGTCGCTGTCGCTCGATGGCGGCAAGGCCAGCATCGGCGCGGGGAGCGTGCCGGGCGGCAAAGCCGACATCTGGCTGGTGCGCTATGCCAGGGGCGTCGTCGAGGTGCCCGTGGCGCGCGGCGAGAACACCGGCCGCACCTTGCCGCACGGCAATGTCGTGCATGCGCTGAAAAAGCTCGGCAGCTGGACCGGAGAGGCCACGACGCTCGACGTGCCGGCCGCCGCCCATGGCCTCAGCACCGCCGTGCTGGTGCAGTCGCCCGGCGGCGGGCCGATTCTGGCCGCCGCCGCCGATTAGCTTGCCTCCGGGAACTTCCCGGTTGCGGGGAGAGACCATGCCCGATCAGAAATTGCGCAACGCCGCGCCTGCGGCGCCGCAACAGCCGGCCGCCGCGAGGGCGCGCCACCCAACCAAGGAGACCATCATGACCGTTCTTTCCCGCCTGACGCTGCCGGCGCTTGCGCTCGCTTTGTGCTCGACGGCATTGCTGGCCGGCGGCATCGCCCGGGCCGACGAGGCCACCAACGCCATGAAACCCGCCGCCGACGCGATGAAACCGGCAACCGATGCAATGAAGCCGGCCGACCCGATGGCCACCAATGCCATGAAGCCCGCCGCCGATGCGATGAAACCGGCGGACGCCATGAAGCCGGCGGCTGACGCGATGAAGCCGGCGACGGATGCGATGAAGCCTGCCAACTAGGTCAAGCCGCGGCGGAGAGTTACGCACCCGCTGGGGCCGCACGAGAATGTGAGCCTCCGCCGCAACTCGCGCATCGCACCGGCTCCGCTAATTCAATAGACTGGACCCTATGCAAGCCATGAGGAGTGCAACCATGACCGACATCAAGAACCGTTCGAGCGGCCTCGTCCGCGGCGCGCTCGCAGCTTTCGCGCTCGCCGTCGCGGGCGCCGCCTTCTGGCTCACCCCAGCGGTTTCGGCGGAGGATGCCGTGGTGATCCCGCCACCGGCGCTGGATGAAAAGGCCGCGGGCGGCAGCGAGACGGCAGTGTTCGCCGGCGGCTGCTTCTGGGGCGTGCAGGGCGTGTTCCAGCACGTCAAGGGCGTCACCAAGGCGGTCTCGGGCTATACCGGCGGCGCCAAGGACGACGCCGTCTACGAGACGGTCGGCACCGGCCGCACCGGCCATGCCGAATCCGTCGAGATCACCTACGACCCCTCCAAAGTCACCTATGGCCAGCTGCTGCAGGTGTATTTCTCGGTCGCCCACAATCCGACCCAGCTCAACTATCAGGGGCCCGACTCCGGCACGCAGTATCGCTCGACGATTTTTGCCGAAAACGACACGCAGAAGAAGATCGCGCAGAGCTACATCGCCCAGCTCGACAAGGCCAAGCTGTTTTCCAAGCCCATCGTCACCACGATCGAAACTGGCAAGACCTTCTACCCGGCCGAGGAGTACCACCAGGATTTCCTGACGCTCAACCCGACCTATCCCTACATCGTCTACAACGACCTGCCAAAGGTGGCGAATTTGAAGACGCTGTTCCCGAAGCTTTACAGCGACAAGCCGGTGCTGGTGCTGTCGGCCAGCAATTGAGTCTTCGCAGGGTGAGAAGAACGACAGGTCGGCGGGACGGCGCCCCCCTCTGCCCTGCCGGGCATCTCCCCCACGAGGGGGGAGATCGGCGGCCTCGCCGTCCCGCCCCGCTGTCAACGTTAGAAATTGGCGAAAGCCGTCGCGACATCCAATCTCCCCCCTCGTGGGGGAGATGGCCGGCAGGCCAGAGGGGGGCGCGAGGGATCGCGGCCTCTCCTGCGAAGAAGGCTACACCCTCTTCCGCCACGGCAGGCTCCAGCGCGCTTTCTCCAGCGAGGCCTTGGTTTCGACCGTGGCCGGGGCGGACTGGGCTTCTCGGTATTGCACCGAGCCCCGCGGCGGATAGGGCAGGCTGTCGTTGAGCTCCAGCCTGTCGAGCTGGCTGAAATCGGGGAAAGGCAGTTTTTCCTCCTCGCGCCAGGCGCTGACCCGCTTTTCCGCGGCGATGCGCTTTTCCTGGTCGAGCGGCAGGTCGGCGGCGCTGTATTCCAACTGCGCCGGGAAGGCGAACTGGGCGCCGGCCTCGTCCATCACCGCGATCATCGACAGCAATATGTCCTCGCGGATGGCGAGAAACTCCGAGCCATCCGCGGTCGTGATGTAGGTGAAGACCTCGATGTCGAGTGAATAGGGGCCGAAGCCGACGAAGCGCACGCGGCACGGGTCGTCGATGACGCGCGGATGAGCGATCAGGAGCTTGCGCAGCGCCGCCAGCGTGTAGCGCAGCTGGTCGGGCGTCGTCTCGTAGCGCAATTGCAGCGTGGTGGCGAAGCGGGTGCGGTCGCGATGGGCGTAGTTCTCGATCTGCATGCCGGCGAAGTCGGAATTGGGCACCGAGATCACCGTGCGGTCGACCGAGCGGATGCGGGTCGAGCGCATGCCGATATGCTCGATGGTGCCGGACTGGTTGCCGAACTTGCAGAAGTCACCGACGCTGACCGGCCGGTCGGCATAGAGCGTCAGGCCGGAAAGAAAATTCTGCAGCGTTGGCTGCGCCGCCAGCGCCACCGCCAGGCCGCCAATGCCGAGGCCGGCCAGCACGCCCTGATAGGGGATCGCCAGCACCTCAGCCAGGAGCAGGAAGGCGACCACCAGGGCGGCGATGCGCGCCACGCCGGTCAGCAGCGAGATCAGCGTCTCGTGGTAGCCGGGCACGTTGAAGGTGGCGCGGTAGCGCTCGGCGATCTTGCCGATCAGGTGCCAGACGACGGGAACCGCGCCGATCAGGATCAGGCTCCAGGCCGCCGCCTTGGCGGATGCCGCGATCACCTGCGGCAAGCCGAGCGGCCGCAGCGCAAACAGCAGGAACAGGCCGAGGAAGATCGAGCGCACCGCCCATTCGACGACGCGGAAGAAGCCGGCCCGCCCGGAACTCCTGCCGCGGCGGGCGAAGAACACGATGACGGCGTTGGCAAGGAAGCCGAAGGCGATGCCGGCAAGCACGGCAATGCCGAGCCCCAGCCATTGCCAGCGTTCGATCGGCCCGGCGCGGGTCAAAAGGGCAGGGCTGATCTCGCGGGCAAGGCCCCTCGTGGCGAAGAACGGATCGTTGCTGGCGAAGGCGGTGAATTCCGGCGCCACCGGCGCGTCCTCGATATCGGCATAGAGCGTGCGGATGTTGGCCAGCGTTTCCGGCGTGAATTTCCACAGCTTGCCGCCTTTCTCCGTCCCCACCGGAGCGACGACGATGTTGCCGGCCGGGTGCTCGAAATACACATAGGGCGTGTTGCTTTGGGGATCGTCGGGAATTTCCTGCCAGTAGACGTAGCCGATGCGGTCGATGACTTTCTTGAGATAGCTCTCGAGCAGAACCGCCTCGTCGGACCGCACCGCCGGATTGTAACCGCGCATGTCGAGCGCCGTTTGCGTCGAACCGCCATTCTGGTCGGCGATGCCGCCGAGCAGCATCTTGAACGTGTCGCGCGGCGAGGCGAGCTTGGCCGGATCGTCGACCATGTCGGGGGCTTCGCCACGCGCCGCCTGGAACTCGGCGAGCTTGGCCTGCAGCACGGCGAGCTGCGGCCCGACGATGAACCATTCGCCGGCCCTGCGGCGGAAGGTGACGTCGAAGAAAACCTTGCTGCCATATTGCTGCAGCCTGGCTGTCACCTCGTCGCCGGGGATCGCATCATGCGGCAGGTTCCACAGGCGCAAGGTGGCGTTGTCGATCACCGAAAACAGGAGCTTGGTGTAATCGGGCATGTTGAGGCCGCCGCGATCGGCCTCCGTGACGTCGACGAGGCCGGCCGCCAGCGCGGCAAGGCCCATGCCGCCGCCGGTGGCGCGCGGCACATTGTCGGCGCCGCTCTCGTTCATGGTCTGCAGGAATGAGCGCATCGTCGTCATCGGGCTGGTCTGGTCGACCTTGAGGGTCTCGGCGGCGTCGACGCGCACGCCCGTCCACCATTCGGCGGTGGCGGATTCGAAACGGCCCATGAAGCTGGCGCTGTCCGGCGCCATGACGAAGCTGAACTCGCCCTGGCGACTGCCCTCGAACCAGCGGCCGAACAGCTTTTCGCCTTCGGCCTTGGCTTCGATGCGGCCGCCATACAGGGGATAGACGCCCTTCACCTCGGCGCCGTCCTGCTCGAAGGTGATCTGGGCGCCGCCGCCGCGCCATTTGGTGTCCCAGACACCGGCCCAGTTGGCCGTCTGCTGGGCATGAGCGGGCTGAATGACAGGCAGCAGGCCGGCCAGCGCAAGCGCGGCGATCAGCGTGACCAGGCGGATCAGGACCAGAGCAATTCCAGGAAAGCGGCGTAGCGATTTTCCCAGGAAAACTGCGTAGCGCTGCCGCGCCTGCGGATCGTGTTCTATCGAGGCAACCGGGACACCGCGCATTGCATTGCCCTTCTTCTCGGACCGCTGCCATCAGGCCGCAGCATGTCGCGGAAGGTTATTCCGCGTGAAGATGAATATTGTCTTTCCGGCAGGCGACAGGCGGCAGGCGGAGGCGATGATTTCGCGCCGTCGCCTGGCCCTTCAATCGTAGGTCAGGTCCCTCGCCTTGCCGCCGAACACGCGGTAGGCATAGAAGGAATAGAAGATGATGATCGGCAGCACGACCACGGTGCCGGCCAGGATGATGGCCAGGCTTTCGGGTGCGGAAGCCGCCTGCCAGATGGTCAGCCTGTCGGGCACCACGAACGGATAGAACGACCAGGCGAGCCCGGCAAAGCCCAGCGCGAAGATGGCGGCCAGCGTCAGGAACGGCGTCAGCGAATGGCGGTCGTCGGGCCTGGGCAGATGAGAGGTCTGCCGCCACAGCCACAGGAACAGCAGCGCCGACAGGATCGGCAGCGGCGACAGATAGAGCATTTCGGGCAGGACGAACCATTTGGCGAAGATGCGCGGGCTGGCGAAGGGCGTGGCCAGCGACACGGCAGCCATGCCGAGCGCGGTCAGCACCAATGTGGTGCGCAGCCAGCGCACCGCCTTTTTCTGCAAGTCGCCTTCGGCCTTGTAGATGACCCAGGCCGCCCCCATCGCGGCGTAGGCCGCCGCCAGGCAGAACGCCACCAGCACGCCGAACGCCATGCCGCCCAGGCCGAAGTCGAGGCCAAGCACATAGACGCCCAGCATATAGCCTTGCGCCAGCGAGGCGATGAGCGAGCCGAGGAAGAAGATGCGGTTCCAGCGATGCTTGCGCTCCGTCGCCACCTTGGCGCGGAAGTCGAAGGCGACACCGCGCAGGATGAGGCCGACCAGAAGCACGAACACCGGGATATAGAGCGCGCTGAGGATGACACCATGCGCCATCGGGAAGGCGACCAGCAGAAGGCCGACGGCCAGCACCAGCCAGGTCTCGTTGGCATCCCAGAACGGGCCGATGGCGGCGATCATGGTGTCCTGCTCGGCGTCCTCGGCCGCCGCGAACAGGATGCCGATGCCGAGATCGAAGCCGTCGAGAATGACATAGATCAGGATGGCGAGGCCCATCAGGCCGGCGAAGATGAGGGGGAGCAGGGTCGGCCAGTCATAGGTCATTTCTCTGTCTCCTACTCGCCAGCCGCGGGCTGCGACATCGGCTTGTTGAGCACGCCCGGCAGCGGCGAGGTGTCGCCGTCCTTGGCCGCCTTCAGCGCCAGGTGCACCAGAACGCCGAGATAGGCGATCAGCAACAGCACGTAGAGAGCGAGATAGACGGCCAGCGTCAGCGCCACATGGCCGCCGGCCACCGGGCCGACGGCGTCGGCGGTCCTCAGCACGCCCGTCACCAGCCAGGGCTGGCGGCCGATCTCCGTCGTATACCAGCCGGCGAGCGTCGCCACCCAACCGGAGATGGTCATCGGCACCATGAGCAACGCCAGCGGCCTCGGCAGGCTATGACGGCGCTTGAGGAAGAAGGCGGCCGACCAGGAGACGGCGAGCATCAACAGGCCGGTGCCGACCATGACGCGAAAACCCCAGAACACCGGGAAGACGGGCGGATGGTTGCCGGGATAGTCGTTGAGTCCCGGTACCACGCCCCTGGCACTGTGCCGCAGGATCCAGCTCGCCCCGTTGGGAATGGTCACCTCGAACCTGTTTTCCCTGGCCGCTTCATCCGGAATGGCAAACAGCACCAGCGGCACGTTGGGGCCGGTGTTCCAGTTGGCCTCCATGGCGGCGATTTTCTGCGGCTGGTGCTCGAGCGTGTTCAGGCCGTGCTGGTCGCCGGCAAGGATCTGGATGGGAATGAGGATGGCGGCGGTGAAGACGCCGGTGCGCAGCGCCTTCCACATCGATTCCGAGCGGTCGCCCTTGAGGTAGCGCAGCGCCGACAGGCCGGCGATGAGAAACGATACCGTAAGCCCGGAGGCGAGCAGCATATGGACGAGACGGTAGGGCATGGAGGGATTGAAGAGGATCGCCCACCAGTCGACGGCGTGGGCGACGCCGTCGCGCATCTCGAAGCCGACCGGCGTCTGCATCCACGAGTTCAGCGCGATGATCCAGAAGGCCGACACGGTGGTGCCGCCGGCCACCAGCACGGTCGCCAGCGTGTGGATGCGGTTGGAAACGCGGCGGAAGCCGAACAGCATGATGCCGAGGAAGGCTGCCTCGAGGAAAAAGGCGGTGAGGATTTCGTAGGCCAGCAGCGGCCCGGCGATGTTGCCGACCGTTTCCATGTAGCCCGGCCAGTTGGTGCCGAACTGAAAGCTCATGGTGACGCCGGAAACCACGCCCATGGCGAAAGACAATGCGAACACCTTCACCCAGGTGAAATAGGCGCGCATCCAGGCCGAATCATTGGTCGCGTTGTAGCGGAGCTTGAAGAAAAGCAGCACCCAGCCGAGTGCGATGGTGATGGCTGGAAACAGAATATGAAACGAAATATTCGCACCGAACTGAATGCGCGAAAGGATGAGCGGGTCCATGGCGGGCTCCGGCTGCTTCTAATAAGCGGAGAATAGGCTTGTAGGGCCGGCCGGTCAAAGCGGCGTCCCGCCGCGAGGCGGAACGCCGCAGCGCCATGCGGCGGCAATGTCGAGAACTGTCAGCAACGGCATTGACTTGCGGTTGCATGCGGCGACATTCGTCCTATATCTGGGGTCCTCTTTCAAGCAGCCGTTTTCAGCCATGCAGCCTGTCATCTCCATTTCCGGGGTCACCAAGACCTACGCCACCGGCTTCAAGGCGCTGAAGGAAATCAATCTCGACATCGAGCGCGGCGAGATTTTCGCGCTGCTTGGCCCCAACGGCGCCGGCAAGACGACGCTGATCTCCATCGTCTGCGGCATCGTCAACCGTTCGTCTGGCAGCGTCACGGTGGATGGCCACGACATCACCAGAGACTATCGCGCCGCGCGCGGCCTGATCGGGCTGGTGCCGCAGGAGCTGACCATCGACGCCTTCGAGAGCGTCTGGGCGACGGTCAACTACAGCCGCGGCCTGTTCGGCAAGCCGGCAAACCATGCCTTTGTCGAGAAGGTGCTGCGCGACCTGTCGCTGTGGGACAAGAAGGACGCCAAGGCGATCACGCTTTCGGGCGGCATGAAGCGGCGGCTGATGATCGCCAAGGCGCTGTCGCACGAACCGCGCGTGCTGTTCCTCGACGAGCCGACGGCCGGCGTCGACGTCGAACTGCGCCAGGACATGTGGGCGATGGTGCGGCGGCTGCGCGAGGACGGGGTCACCATCATCCTCACCACCCACTATATCGAGGAGGCCGAGGCGATGGCCGACCGCGTCGGCGTCATCAACCGAGGCGAGATCATCCTGGTCGAGGGCAAGGCCGAACTGATGCGCAAGCTCGGCCGCAAGCGCCTGGTGATGGAACTGCGCAGCCCGCTCGGCGCCATTCCGGACGCCTTCTCGCACTACGCCCTGGAATTGTCGCCGGATGGCGGGCAGATCACCTACACCTATGACAACCAGAGCGCCCGGCCGGGCGTGGCGTCGCTAATCCGCGATCTCGAGGCCGCCGGCATCCAGTTCCGCGACCTGGACACGCAGAACAGTTCGCTGGAGGAGATCTTCGTCAATCTTCTGAGGCAAGAGCCATGAACCTGCGCGCGGTATGGGCGATCTACCGGGTGGAGATGGCGCGCGCGCTGCGCACCGTTTTGCAGAGCATCGTCTCACCCGTGCTGTCGACGTCGCTGTATTTCGTCGTCTTCGGCTCGGCCATCGGTTCGCGCATCACCGAGATCGACGGCATCAGCTACGGCGCCTTCATCGTGCCCGGGCTGATCATGCTGTCGCTTTTGACGCAGTCGATCTCCAACGCCTCCTTCGCCATCTACTTCCCGAAATTCGTCGGCTCAATCTACGAGCTGTTGTCGGCTCCGGTCTCCTATCTCGAGATCGTCCTCGCCTATGTCGGGGGCGCCGCCACAAAGTCGATCATCCTCGGCCTGATCATTCTGGCGACGGCCTCGCTGTTCGTGCCGCTCTCCATCCAGCATCCGTTCTGGATGCTGGCCTTCCTGGTGCTGACGGCGGTGACCTTCAGCCTGTTCGGCTTCATCATCGGAATCTGGGCCAGGAGCTTCGAGCAGTTGCAACTGGTGCCGCTGCTGATCATCACGCCGCTGACCTTCCTGGGTGGCAGCTTCTATTCCATCAACATGCTGCCGGGCGCCTGGCGCACGGTGACGCTGTTCAATCCGGTCGTCTATCTGATCAGCGGCTTCCGCTGGAGCTTTTTCGGAAAATCGGACGTTTCGGTCGGCATCAGCCTCGGCATGACCGTGGTTTTTCTGCTGATCTGCGTGGCGACCGTCGCCTGGATATTCAGGACCGGCTACCGGCTGAGGAATTGAGGGGCGAAGCCACGCTGAGCCGCGGTCAGAGCTAGATCGCCTTCACCAGCCGCAGCAGGCCCAGCATCTCGACATAGGTTCCCTTACGGAAGGCGACGTAGACCGGCTCCTCGATGCCGTGGAAACGACGCTTGAACGCCGCCTGCCCCTGCAGGTTGAAGCGGCGGCGGTTGACCCAAGGCGAATCATAGGCGCGCTGGAAGGCGTTGCGCCAGAAATCGCTTTCGGCGAATCCGCTGGGGCCGACGTCGACCAGCGGCGACAGCCCGAGCGTGACGACCGAAATGCCTTCCTCGCGAAAGCGGTCGACGGCGAATTTGGTCAGGCCGACCTCGGCATGCGGCGAGGCGTCGATGTGCTTGCGCTTGAAGGCGGTGGTGTAGCCGATGACCTTGCCGCCGCGAAACAGCGGATCGAAGTCGAGCAGGGCGACCAGTTCGCCATCAGGGCCGTGCAGCACGAAGCGGCGCATGTCGACGCCCACATGATCGGCGAAGTGCCGGTTGAGGAAGCCCATTTCCCAGCGCTTGACGATGCGGTCGCCGCGCCAGTTCGCCGAAAGCCGGGAGATCTCGTCGAGAAAGATGGTCCGCTTGTCCTCGGCGAACGAAAAGCCCTTCTTCAACAGCCAGCGCTCGGAGTAGCGCACGGTTTCGTTGCGCTTGCCGGAAAAATCGTGTGCGGGCAGCGGCAGACGGGTGTCGATGCCCAGCCGGTTGACCTTGTAGCCGAGCCCGGCCAGCACCCGCGCCGACTGTTCGCCGATCTGCACGAACCAGGGGCTGCCGGCGGTCTCGACGAAGCGCCTGATATAGTCGGCCCGATGGGCCGGATCGGCGACCGGGTCGCCGAGCGCGAAATGATGCTTCATCTTGGTGCCGAAGGCGATGTAACCGTCGGCGTCGCCGAAATAGGAGAGCCTGCCTTGCACGGCGGAGGAGTAGGCGAGTGAGAAGTCGCCGTGGCGGCGCACCAGCGCCAGCCGTTCGGCATGGGTGAACGCCTGGCGCTCGACCTTTGGCGAGGCACGCTCGAGGATTTTGTCGAGATAGATCCGCAAGGAGGGCATGGGTCGAGATTCCGCGTGCATCTGCGGCGCGCACCCGGGTACGCTATACGCCGTGGCGCCTTGATTTTGCACAGGAAGCCGAAAAAAGCGTTTCGAGGACTTCGGATTCCTGTACCGGTAACAGAGATCCGCCAGCCCCCGGATCTCGAATCAATCACATTGCCGCGACCTGATTATCGCCGATCTCGCGTATATGCCATATAGGACGCAACCGCGGTGCGGCGCATGGCCTCGAAATCCGGGGCCGATCTGCTGTATGGATCATGCGCGGGAGGGCGTTCTGCCGGTGTCGGCGGAAGCGCCACAAGGGTGGAATGGGGTTCGTGAGCGAATGGCAGATACGACAATCAGACCGGCAGCGCACCAGACGGTAACTATCGAACCGGCGATCGTCATCGGCGCCGGCGCCGCCGGTCTCGCGGCAGCGCAGGCGCTGGTCAAGGCCGGCGTGGCGACGGCGATCCTGGAAAAGGAGAGCCGGTTGGCCGAGCCATGGCATCGGCGTCACCAGCAGCTGCGCCTCAATACTCACCGCGACCTTTCGGCACTTCCCGGCCTTGCCTATCCGAAGGGCACGCTCGCCTTCCCCCACAGAACCGCCGTCATCCGCTATCTGAACGATTTCAGCGAGGCGAACCGGCTGCCGGTGGAGCTCGGCGTCGCCGTCGAGGCGGTCCTGTTCAGGGGCGACCACTGGGCGATAGAGACCAGCGCCGGGATGCGCCTGGCGCGCCACGTCGTGATCGCCACCGGCCGCGACAGACAGCCGTTCATCCCCGACTGGAAAGGAATGCGGGATTTCGCCGGCCGCATCATCCATTCGGCGGATTTCGGCGACGCGAAGGACTATGCCGGCAAGAAGGTGCTGGTCGTCGGCGCCGGCAACTCGGGTATAGACGCGCTCAACCACCTGGCGCAGGCAAGCACCGCCTCGCTGTGGCTGTCGGCCCGCAACGGTCCGTCGGTCCTGCCCAAGCGCATCGGCAAGATTGCCGTGCACCGGCTGTCGCCGCTGATGGCGCGGTTGCCTTTGCGGGTCGCCGATGCGGTGATCGCCTTGACGCAGCGCCTGGTTTTCGGCGACCTGACGAAATTCGGCGTGCCGCCGGCACCGGTGGGCGGCGCCAGCCGCCTGACCACCGACTACACAGCGATCGCCGCCGACGAGGGCGCGATCGACGCCATCCGCGCGGGCAGGATCACCGTCGTGCCGGGGGTGCGAGAATTCACCCGCGACGGCGTCATCCTGGCCAATGGCAGCCTGATCGATCCCGACATCGTCATTGCCGCGACGGGCTACCGCACCGGGCTTGAGCAGATGGTCGGCAATCTCGGCGTGCTCGACGGCAAGGGCGTTCCGGTCTTCAACGGCGGCGATGCGGATCCGAAACTGCCTGGCCTCTGGTTCACCGGCATGCGGCCGAGCATCCGCGGCTGCTTCGCCAATGCCGCCATCCAGGCCAAGGCGATCGCCGAGCGGATTGCCCGGCGGATCGCCAATTCGGGCCGCTGAACCGGGCTGGAGGTTCGTTTTACGCGTCGGACGGAACCCCACTTTCCTGGAATTGCCCTCTAAATCGCGATCTTGCCGCCGCCTTGCCTGGTAATGGCGACGACCGCCGGCCGCACCGGCATGTCCGGCTTGAAATCGGGCCAGCGCGTCGACGGATCCTCATAATAGGACGGGCGGCCGAACGCCTCCCAATCCTCGCCGCCGTCGCCTGGATGCTGGACGGCGACGAAGGCGGTCTGATCGTCGGGCGCAAACAGCGGCCCGCACATTTCAGCGCCGATCGGCACGCGGAAAAACAGTTTTGACGTCGCGCGCGCCGGCCCTTCGGTGTCGACCGCCCACAGGCCGTCGGTGCGGCCGGTGGCCTTCGGGCCCTGGCCGTCGGTGGCGACCCACAGGCGCCCGGCTGAATCGACCGCGCAATTGTCGGGCATGCCGAACCAGCCATTGGCCGTGGTGGCGGTGGAGAAGGTGGCGCCGACATCGGCAACCGCCGGATCGCCGCATTTCAGGAGCACTTCCCATTTGCCCCTGGTGCCGGCGAAATCGCCGCCATCTTCCGATATCTCGATGATGTGGCCGAAAGCGTTGTCGGCGCGCGGGTTGGCGGCGTCGACCTGGTCGGCTTTGCGCTTGGAATTGTTGGTCAGCATGACATAGACCTTGCCGTTGACACGATTGGGCTGGATGTCCTCGGGACGGTCCATCTTGGTGGCGCCGAGCAGGTCGGCGGCACGCCGCGTCTCGATCAACACGTCGGCCTGGCCGGCAAAGCCGTTCTCGGCCGTCAGCGGGCCCTGGCCGAAGACGATCGGCAGCCATTCCACCGTACCGTCCGCAGCGAATTTGGCGACATGCAGCGTGCCGTCGTCGAGCAGGTTCATGTTGGCGGCGCGGTCGTCCGGATCGAAACGGCCCGCGGTGACGAATTTGTAGACGTACTCGAAGCGCTCGTCGTCGCCGAGATAGAAGACGACGCGGCCATCCTTGGCGACGATCGATTCGGCGCCTTCATGCTTGAAGCGGCCCATTGCGGTGCGCTTCCTCGGCGTGGATGTCGGATCGTTGACGTCGACCTCGACGATCCAGCCGAAACGGTTGGGCTCGTTCGGCTCCTTGGCGAGGTCGAAACGATCGTAATGCGCGCCCCATTCATAGGCGCCTTCCGGAATGCCGAGGCGCTTGTAATTGGCGGCTTCCTTATGGCCTTCCGGCAGTTCACCGGAGAAATAGCCGTGGATGTTCTCCTCGGCCATGACATAGGTGCCCCAAGGCGTGACGCCGCCGGCGCAGTTGTTGAATGTGCCGATGACCTTGGTGCCGGATGGGTCGGCATTGGTCTTGACGCGGTCATGGCCGGCGACCGGGCCCGACAGCGCCATTTCGGTGTTGGAGGTGATGCGGCGGTTCAACTTGCCGTCGCGCACCACCTGCCACTTGCCGCCTTCCTTGCGGATCTCGACGATGGTGCCGCCATGTGCCGCCATCTCGACATCGACCTGCTCCTTCGAGAGCGGCGCGAGTTCGGCCGCCTTCTTGCCGTCCTTCTCGACGATCCTGACGATGCCCGGGAACATCAGATGCGGATTGGTGTATTCGTGGTTGACGACCAGCAGGCCGTGCTCGGCGGAGCCACCGATCCCGATATAGCCGACATAGTCATTGTTGTAGCCGAATTGTCTTGCCTGGGCCTCAGCCGACTGCCTGGCCGGGTCGAACTCCGGCGAATCGGCAAACAGCGGATCGCCCCAGCGCAACAGCACGTCGGCATCGTAGCCCGGCGCGACATGGTGCTTGTCGTCGATACCGGCTTCGAGTTCCTCGAACGAGAAGGCGGAGCCCTCGGCGGCACGCGCATCGTCGGCGGCCACGAGCGCCAGCGGGCTGACGGTGGCGGCGATGGCCGAGACGGCCAGCGAGCCCTTGAGGAAGGCGCGGCGGGAGAACCGCTCGGCAATGATTTCGCCCATGGTGCGGTTTTCGGTGGGGTTGGTCGCCGGACCGTCGTTTTCCTCAAGCAGGCTGGTGCGGAATCGGGCGTCGGGCGAGCGATGGTCGGTCATGGTCTGCCTCTGGCTGGATGGCTGGAGCGTGTCACGCGTTTCGACCCCTTATAGACGATCGGTCACACTTTCGTGACATTCGTGCACCCGCCAGCTTGACCGCGAACCTCGCGCCACATCCGGTTTGAAACTCGGACCAAGGTCCTAAACCGATCGGGGCGAAGGTCCGGATTGCCGCGGCATCGGTCGTGGGCCACTTACACGAACACGCCATGTCGCCGATGGTCGCGTACCTGCACGAGATGGCCTCTGAATTTTGCCGGTCCGATCAAGTGAGGGACTGATGCGCAGCTCGATCATGGCACATTGTTGCTGGCTGGCCCTGAGAGCAGTGCCGGCACTGGCGCTGACCATAGCCCCCTATCACCTCGATTTTCACGGTTCCGCCGCAGGCATTGTCGCGTCCAGCGCCCAAGCCAAGCCTGGCGGGAACAGCGGCAATGGCGGTGGTGGCGGTAACGGCAATGGCGGCAATGGCGGCAATGGAAATAACGGCGGCGGCAACAATGGCAACGCCGGAGGCAACAATGGCAACGCTGGCGGCAACGGGAACAATGGCGCCGGCAACAACGGCAAGGGGAAGGGTGCCAACAGCTCCGGCAAGCATGTGAACGCAACAACCGGCGATCGTGTCGAAATAGACGACAACAAGATCGTGGTGCAGCACCCTAACGGCTTCGGGGAAGAGATCGAGAAGGGTCGCTTCAAAATGACCGACGCTCTGGGCCGCACGATCGTCGAGCGCCCTGCGACGGCGGCGGATATAAGCCGCCTCAAGGGGTTGTAGAGCGGGCAATAGGCATCGCCCGCTTTACGTGTCACCTCCGCCGCCCCCCGGCGGAGGTGACCTTGTCGCTCCGGCCCCGTATAGGGGCCGTCTTTTTTGCCCTGGAGCGTTCCGCTGCTGCACCGCGCTTCAGGTTTTCATTTATGCGTGTCGTTATCCCAAACCGGGGATCCCTTGCGGCCGACCAGGATTAGCTGCCGGCCCGATCCCGCGCTTCGCGCATCAGCAGCGCCGCCTCGGTGCGATTGCGGACGTTGAGCTTGGACAGCACACCGGTCATGTGATGCTTGACCGTTTTTTCCTGCAGTGCCAGCCGCAGCGCCACTTCCTTGTTGCTCAGCCCTTCCGCCACCAGCTGCAGGATCTCGGCCTCGCGTCCGGTGAGCTGCCGCAGGCGATCCGTCCTGCCGTTGGCCGGCTGCAGCGATTGCAGGTCCGAAAGCAGGCGGGCCGACAGGGTCGGCGACACATAGGTCTCGCCGGCCGCTACACCATTCAGGATTTCGGCCAGCATGCGCGAGCCGACCCCCTTCAGCACATAGCCGCGCACACCGGCGTTCAGCGCCCGCGCCACGTCGGCATTGGCCTCCGAGACCGTCAGCATGACGATCTTCTGTCCGGGATTGGCACCCAGTATGCCGGCCACCGACGCAAGGCCGTCACCCGGCATGCTGATGTCGAGCAGCAGTATGTCGGGCTGCAAAGTCGAGGCGATGCGTTCGGCATCCTGCGCAGTGGCGCCCTGGGCCACCATTTCGAAGCCGCCGATCTCCGACAGGCTGCGGGTAACGCCTTCGCGAAACAGCGGGTGGTCGTCGACAATGGCGACACGGATGGTACCGATCATGGTTGATCCTCGACGGCTAGCGTAATCATCAATCGTGTTCCCTGTGGCCCGGTCGTGGTCTCGAACTGGCCACCAATGCTTTCGATACGTTCCCTGATGCCGGCGAGCCCCAGGCCCTCGGCTCGCCTCGGGTCGAATCCGGGCCCGCCATCCGACACTTCAACGAAGAACTTGCCGCCTGTCATCCCGGCCTTCACCTCCTGATCCTTGCCCTGCCCATGACGATAAGCGTTGTTCAGCCCCTCCTGGACGAAGCGATAGATGCTGATCTTCTCCGAAGCGCCCAGTTCGGGCAACTGCCTGGATAGGGTCAGCGCCACGGAACTGCGGGTCCTGCGTTGATGCTCGTCGACGGCAAGACGCAGAATGTCGCCGGTCGCGGCCGTTTCTATCTGCGGCAGGACGAGGCCGTTGCAGATGCCGCGGATTTCACGCATCGCGTCGTCCAGCGCCATGCGGATCATGGCGATCTCGGCGTTGCGGCTGTCGCTGGAGGCACCCTCACCGGAAATGGCGGGGCTGTCCACACGCAGCGCCGCCAGCGCGACGAGCTGAGCCGGCCCGTCATGAAGGTCGGCACCGATGCGACGCAGGTATCGTTCATTGAGCGCCGTGGCACGGCGCGACGCCTGCTGGACGCGCAGGCGCAGCGCCCGGTTTTGCGAGACCAGCGCCTGCAGCTCGGAGACCTGGCCCTGCAGAACGCCGCGCTGCTTGTCGATGGTGCGGCTGCCACGTATGACGATCCCCGACAACAGCAGCAGCGCCGTCAGCGTGGCGCCGGCCACGATCAGCCAGCTCGACAGCAAGGCGGAAGCCAGAGCCGCCTGGAAATCGTCGGCGATCTCGTAGAATTCGGTGACGGCGACCACCTCGCCCGACCAGGGTTCGCGGACTGGATTGTAGATTTCCAGCAGCGGCACGCCCGCGGCCCTCTCCTCCTTGTCGTCCTCGTCGCCTAGCTCGTTGAACTCGGCGACGACATTACCGGCGAAGGCGGCACGCAGGTTGGCGCTCGGGCCGAACTGCCGGCCGATCAAGGCCGTGTCCTTCGAATACAGCACCGTGCCGTCCCGACGCCACAACTTGAAGGAAAACAGCCGTTTGCCGAGCGCGCCTTGGCCGAGGGTCTCGTCAAGTGCCCGTTTGACGGCGTCATCGAGCTGATGGTTCGTGCGCAGATCGGGGAGCAGCGGAGCGATCACGCTGTCGACATAAAGGGCAGTCGTGGCCGCCGAATTGTGGAGCACGCTTTCGCGGATTTGCGCGGTGACCCAGAAGCCGACCACCAGCATCACCGCAAGCAGCCCGAAGCCGCCGGCAATGATGAACTGCAGCGCCAGCGTAAGCCCGTTCCAGCGCCGCGACAAGGTTTCGAGAAATCGCACGCCACGCTCCTCGCCCCCACCCGCAGGGGCAGGGTAGTGGCCGCGACTTTGGCGCTTCGGTCCTGCCGACACAAGAGCCTGGTCCCACGGCAGCTGCTTGACGTCCCGACGCGCTTGCGAAACAACGCACGGACGACCGGCATCAATATCGAGGGGCAGGGTGAGTTTTTCGGGGTTACTTCAGCTCGGTCTTTCGACCGTGATCTTTCTGCTGGCGGCGGCGGCCGCCAAGCAATGGGGGATGGCGCCCAGCCTGGGCAAGATCGTGCTGACGCTTGCGCTCTATTCGCTGGGCAACCTGATCATGCTGCGGCTGATTCGCGAGTTCGGCATGTCGGTGTCGTTCAGCCTGTCGGCCGTCATCCAGCTGGTATCGGTCAATCTGGTGGCGCTGATATTCTTCGGCGAGCGCATCAATACGCTCCAGGCGGCCGGCATCGTGCTGGCGATTGCCGCCGTGGCGCTGATCACGCTCGGGCCCTATGTGCAAGGGCGATGACCGGCAAACCATGGTTGCGAAACGAGGTTCGATGAAGACTGCGGCAAAGGCTCTGCTGAGCCGGGTCGAATTCCCGGTGCTGCTGGCCGGCCTTGTCGTCGCCGCCGGCCTGTGGGGCTTCGTGGAGTTGATGGAGGTGGCACGGGCCACCACGCCGCACGCCTTCGACGCTGAAATCATGCTTGCCTTCCGCCAGGCCGGCCAACCCGGTATCCCGATCGGCCCGCCATGGATGGAAGGGGCGATGCGCGACATCACCAGCCTCGGCAGCACCAGCGTGCTGGTGCTGATCACGGCGGCGACGATCATCTATCTGCTGTTGATCCGCAGGCCCGGGACCGCGCTTCTCATCTTCGTCGCCGTGGCGGGCGGCCAGATGCTGTCGAGCCTGCTGAAGCTCGGCGTCGACCGGCCGCGGCCCGAGCTCGTCTCGCATCTGGTCAACGAGACCTCGCTTTCCTTCCCGAGCGGCCACGCGATGCTTTCGGCGGTGACCTATCTCACATTGGGCTCGCTTGCGGCGCGCTTCCTGCAGGGCCGGACGACGAAGATCTATGTTCTGGCGCTCGCCGTGCTGACGACGGTGCTGGTCGGCATCAGCCGCATCTATCTCGGCGTCCACTGGCCGTCGGACGTGCTGGCCGGCTGGTGCGCGGGCTTTGCCTGGGCCATGCTGTGCTGGTTGGCGGCAAGGGTCCTGCAACGGCGCAGGGTGGTGCGTGACGACGTCTGACGACGCTCGACCGGGAAGCGGTCAGATCAGCCGGTTGATCAAGTGTCCGCAGCCCGTTAGCAGAAGGACCACCGATACCAGGCATGCCGATGTCGTCAATGTCTTGAAAATGGTCAACCACGTTATCCCCTGCCCCAGATGGAACACCATAGCTCTCAATGCTCGGGAAGTATCCGAAAAATGCTCGATAGCGATGATGATCAAGGCTCAAGCGTGCATCCTGATGCTTGAAACATCATAATGATCGTATTATACATCATATCCGCAGACTCAGACGGGGATCCCGGCCGATGATCACTGCCGCGCAGATGCGCGCCGCGAGGGCGCTGGCCGGCATCGATCAGAAGACGCTCGCCGAGCGCGCCGGCGTTTCGCTTCCCACCATCCAGCGCATGGAAGCGAGCGACGGCGTGGTCAGGGGTGTGGTCGATACGCTGATGAAGGTCATCCAGGCCCTCGACGAGGCCGGGGTGGAGCTGATCGGCGAGAATCAACCCAGTGAGCGCGGCGGCCGGGGCGTGCGCCTCAAGCCTGCTGTGCCGCCCAATCCGAAAGCTGAGCCGGCATAAGTCGCGACGGCGACCGCCGACAGTCCTGCCGACGATCCCGCCGCCTTTCAGGTGCGGAAGCAGTCCATGGACGAGATCGGGCAGACACTCAACGAAACCGCGCGCAAACCGACCCATGGGCCGGCAAAGCCGACTTTTTCCGAACTGTTCACACCGAAACTGGTGACGGTCTGGCGCGAAGGCTACAGGCTCGAACATCTCAGGGCCGATGCCATTGCCGGGCTGACCGTCGCCATCGTCGCCTTGCCGCTGTCGATGGCAATCGCCATCGCATCAGGGGTGACGCCGGAGCGCGGGCTCTACACATCGATCATCGGCGGCTTCATCATCTCGGCGTTCGGCGGCAGCCGTTTCCAGATCGGCGGCCCCGCGGGCGCCTTCATCGTGCTGGTGGCGGCGACGGTCGCGCGGGTCGGCGTGGACGGGCTGTTGCTGGCGACGATGATGGCCGGCATCTTCCTCATCGCCATCGGCTATCTGCGGCTCGGCACCTACATAAAGTTCATTCCCTATCCGGTGACGGTCGGCTTTACCGCCGGTATCGCCGTCATCATCTTCTCGGGCCAGATCGTCGAACTGTTCGGGCTGAAGCTCGCCGGCAAGGAGCCAGGCCCGCTGGTGCCGAAGCTGACGGCGATCGGCGAGGCGGCCGGCACGATCAATCTCGCGGCGACCTTCGTGGCGGTGCTGACAATCGCAACCATCGCTTTCCTGAAGCGCTGGCGGCCGAAATGGCCGGCGATGTTGATCGCCATCGGTCTGGCGTCGCTCGCGGTGGCGCTGTTTGCGCTGCCGGCCGAGACGATCGGCACGCGCTTTGGCGGGATCCCGCGCAGCCTGCAATGGCCGGCGCTTCCCCCCGTCAGCCTCGACAGGATGATCGACGTGCTGCCGGACGCCATCGCCTTCGCGTTGCTAGGCGCCATCGAATCCTTGCTGTCGGCCGTCGTCGCCGACGGCATGACCGGCCGCCGGCACCGTTCCAACTGCGAACTGGTGGCGCAAGGCTTCGCCAACATCGCCTCGGCCCTGTTCGGCGGCATCTGCACCACCGGCACCATTGCCCGTACCGCCACCAATGTGCGGGCCGGCGCGCACGGGCCGGTTTCGGGCATGATCCACTCCATGATCCTGCTCGTCCTGATGCTGGCGGCAGCGCCGCTCGCCAGCTACATCCCGCTCTCCGCCCTCGCCGGCGTGCTGGCGGTGGTGTGCTGGAACATGTTCGAGAAGCAGGCTTTCGCCACGCTGCTGCGCGCCTCGCGCGGCGATGCGCTGGTGCTGATGGCCACCTTCCTGATCGTGGTCTTCCGCGACTTGACCGAAGGCATCGTTGTCGGCTTCGCGCTGGGCTCGATCCTGTTCATCGACCGCATGGCGAAATCCATCGCCGTCGAGGCCGACCAGACGCTGGTGCCTGAGGACGTCGCCGACCGCGAGAGCGTCTATGATTCCAGGGACGCGACCGACGCCGACACCGTCGTCTACCGCATCACCGGCGCATTCTTCTTCGGCGCCGCTTCGACCGTCGGCGCGGTGCTCGACCGCATCGCCGACCAGCGCAAGAACTTCATCCTCGACTGCTCGGCGGTGCCGTTCTTCGATTCGACCGCGGCCAATGTCATTGAGGGTGCGGCGCACAAGGCCAGGCGCGCCGGCGTGCGCTTTGTCATATCTGGCGCTTCGCCGCAGACAAGACGCACGCTGATCAACCACGGCCTCAAGCGCCCGCTGGTGACCTACGCCGCCTCGATCCGGGCAGCGCAGGCGCAGTTGGAGGGGAAGAGGGCAGCGCAGTAGCTTGCATTCTGCTTTCTTCCAACGCGCCGGGAAGCACCTCTCATGGATTGAGCGATCGTGAACCGCTGACAAACGGACTTCCCCGGACGTAAAATCGCAGCAGGCGGTCGGCATCCTTCGAAATGCCGATCCGAACGCTCTGCCCGATTTCGCCGGGGTCGCGGCCATCGCTTGCAAGCCATAGAGGGCCTTCCCGGCAAAGATCGAGCCCGTCGAGCGAACGGTCGATCCGCAACGCCATGGCGAGCCTTCCCGGTCCTCGCGCCAGGTCACGCAGGCGCTCGATGCCGCGATTGAGCCGCATGATCGAAATGCCGTCGAGCGGCTCGAGTGCCCTGATCAGGACGCCGGTTCCGATGCCGGGCATCTCGCTCGAGACATTCAGCATGTATGAGATGCCGTAGGCGAGATAGACATAGGCATGCCCGCACTCGAGGAACAGCGAGCGATTGCGCGGGGTCATTCCCCTGAAGCCGTGCCCGGCAGCATCGCCGGCGACATACGCCTCGGTCTCGACGATGCGGCCGCTGGCAATGCCTTCGGGCAATTCCCGGACCACGATCTTGCCGATGAGATAGCGCGCGAGAGCGGCCGTATCGTGCGGCAGTTCCGAGCGGGCGAGCGGGCGGCGGACGACCATCCTCATGGCGGCTGGTTTTAGATCCGCCCGGCCCATGTGGCAAAGACTCTCGTGAGTCCGCTCGGGATATCTGGCTTCTCAATCGAGCTTCAGCGCCGCGACTTCGCCCTCGTTCATCAGGGGGGCATAGAGGATCGACTTGCCGTCGGTGCGGATGCCGGTGCGCGAATGGAGGGCCAGCCCCTGCCCGCGAGCCATCCAAGGCGAATGACCGCATGACCGGCGATTAATGCCCTCGCGTCACCTCGCCGCCAATTCCTCCGCGGGCGGAGCGCCGGCAAGATCGTCGCGCGCCTTGCGGGCCAGCTTCTTCGTCGAGCGCCTGGGACTGTCGCCGAACAGTTCGGCCGCCTCGGCAAGGCAGGATTTCCTCAGGCTCTTTTCGGAATGCTTCAGGAGTTTGCCAAGGAGTTTCGTATCCCCGGGCGGTCCAAGCGGCTCGCCGCCGGCCTCCAGCATCGCCCGCATGACGAAGACGTCGTGCAGTTCGCCGAGTTGCTCTGCGAGCTTGTCGACCGCCTTGCGACGAGCCTTGATTGGCGTCGGCCACAGGCGGCCGAGCAGCGACAGATGCATGCTGTGGGTCTTGGCCGCCTTGCGCAGGTCGTGGAAATCCTCGGCCCCGCCGCTCGAGGCCGCCTTGTCCAGTGCTTTGCGCGCGCGCCGCAATGTGGCGCGGGCGCCCTCGGCCAGAATGTCGGCGGCCCGCTCCGGCTGGTCCGGCAAGGACAGGCTGTCGACGCGTTCGAGGCCCTCCTGGCAGGCGGCGATGGCAGCTTTTATGGCCGCATCGAGACCGGCGCCGGCATGAAGCGCGTGCTGGCGCATCACCAGGCGATCGCGGGCGGGGCCGAGGCCGTGACCGGCGCTTTGCCCCGGAAAGGCGTCGGCCAGGCGGTCGATCGTCTCGATCAAGGCGGTCGCCTCGCGCGGTCCGGCGAGCAGTGCCGAGACCTGCTTGTAGCACTCGTTCTCCGTACGGCAGAATGTTTCGTCACCGGAACGAACGAGCTGTAACAAGGCGCGCACGCTCTTCAGTCGTTTGCGGGATTTGTGCAGTCCCTGCTCCGGCTTGTGACGCGCCGTGTCGAGATGAGCAAGCGCCTTGCCGATTTCCTCGGCCAGGATACGCCTGACCTCGCCGGTCAGCGGCAGGCGCGGATCAATGCGAAAGCTCATGCGGCGATCTCCGGAATCCCCCCGAGGGCGAGCGACGCGTTGTAGAACTTCTGTTCGCCAGTCACTTCGCGGCCGAGCCAGTCTGGCAGCAGTTCATCCGGAACATCGTCCGGCGTCTCGAGTTCGGCCATCACAAGCCCCGCCAGCGCGCCGCCGAAGACATCGACTTCGTAGAGATAGCCGCCATGCCTAACATGATGACGTGTCTTCTCGATGACACGCCCGATGGCGAAGCCGAGCATCTCCACGGCGTCGGCCAGCGGAATGGGATATTCGAATTCGTCGCGCTCGCGCGCCTTGCTGCCGAATTTGAGCGTCAGCCTGGCCGAGGCGCCGTCACTGATGCGCACGCGCACCGTGCGTCCCGGCGCAGCGGCGAGATAGAACTGGAGAATGCGGATGTCCGCCTCGACCAGATCCCGCCATGCCGTGCCGGAGACCAGGAACTTGCGCTCGACTTCCTTGCCCATGGCCGCGCACTAAAGCCCGCGCGGGCCGGCATGGCAAGCCATGTCCGGGATCGGATTTGACTTTAATCAATCGATTGATTAAAGTGTGCCGCATGATCAAGCCGCCCGAAGCCCGAACTCCTCGCCGCGAGCCGCCCGCCGCGGAGATGACACGTGAAGCCCTGGTCCGCGCGGCGCTCAAGCTGTTCGGACGACAAGGCTTCGACGGCACCTCCACGCGCGAGATCGCGGCGGAAGCCAAGGCCAATATCGGTTCCATCGCCTATCACTTCGGCAGCAAGGAGGGGCTGCGCCTCGCCGCCGCCGACCATATCGTGGACACCATACAATCGGTCGCCGGCCAGGCACTCGGCGAGACGCGGGCGCCGGCAATCGCGAACCCCGAGACGGCGCGGGCACAGCTGTTCGCGGCGCTGGAGCGGATGGTGGCATTCGTCGTGGCCCAGCCGCAAGCCGGTGAGATCGTGCAGTTCGTGCTGCGCGAGCTCTCGCATCCGACCGCGGCGCTCGACCGCATCTATGACGGCGTGTTCGAGCCGACGCATCGGCGCCTGTGCCTGCTCTGGGAACAGGCGACCGGCGAGGCGGCCGAGAGCGAGGCGACCCGGCTCACCGTGTTCACGCTGATCGGACAGGTCATCTATTTCCGCATCGGCCGCGAGGCGGTCATGCGCCGCATGGGCTGGCGCGAGATCGGCGCCGCCGAGGCCGCCAAGGTGGCGGCCGTCACATCGGACAACCTCAGCGCCATACTGGCCGCCCGGAAGGGATCGAGACGATGAGCTTTCTTTGTTCGCTGCCGCTTGCCGCTCAACTCTTCGGCGCCTGCGCACCGGCTTCTCCGCTGGCCGTCGGCTATGTCGAAGGCGACTATGTGCTGCTGGCGCCGATCGAGGTGGCGCAGGTCGAGACCGTCGCGGTCAAGCGCGGCGATCGCGTCACATCGGGCACCACGATCGTGACGCTGGAAAACGCCGACGCGAAAATCGCGGTCGCACAGGCCACGGCAAGTCTCGCCCAGGCGCGGGCGCAGCTTGCCGATCTGCAGGTGGGCAAGCGGCCGGAAGAAATCGCCGCCCTCAAGGCCCAGGTCGACATGGCCAAGGCGCAGGCTGACGATGCCAGACGCAAATACGACCGCGCTGCCGACCTCTTCAAGCGCGGCACCGGCACGCAGGCCGACTACGACACCGCCTCGGCCACGCTGGAGACGGCCAACGCGCAGGTCGGACAGGCGCAGGCCAATCTCGCCGCCGGCGGCCTGCCGGCGCGTCCCGAGACGATCAAGGCCGCCGAAAGTCAGGTCAAGCAGGCACAGGCCGCGCTCGACCAAGCGGCGTGGCGGCTATCCAAGCGCACCCTGGCGGCCCCTTCTCCGGGCCGCGTCAGCGACGTCATTCGCAATCCGGGCGACACGGCAGGGCCGACCGCGCCCGTCATCTCCGTGCTGCCCGACGGCGCGGTGAAGCTCAGCGTCTATATACCCGAAGCCGCCTTCTCCTCGGTCAAGGTCGGCACTTTGCTCCGCGTCCATTGCGACGGTTGCGGCCCGGATGTGAAGGCGCGCGTCAGCTATGTCTCGCCCGATCCGGAATTCACTCCGCCGGTGATCTATTCGCTGGAGAACCGGCAGAAGCTGGTCTACCTCGTCGAGGCGCGGCCGGAGGGCGGCGCCGGCGCCTTGCAGCCGGGCCAGATCGTCGACGTCGAGCTGGCGGTTTCAGGAAAATGAACGTCATCGACGTGCACGGCCTGGTCAAGCGCTTCGGCGACAAAACCGTCGTCGACCATGTCACGATGACGGTGGCGGAAGGCGAGATCGTCGGCTTCCTCGGCCCCAACGGCTCGGGCAAGACCACCACCATCCGCATCATGTGCGGGCTGCTGACCCCGGACGAGGGCGAAGGCACAGTGCTGGGTTTCGACATCCTCACCGACAGCCTGCGCATCAAGCGCGAGGTCGGCTACATGACGCAGAAATTCTCGTTCTACGAGGATCTGACGATCGGCGAGAACCTGGAATTCGTGGCGCGGCTCTACCGGCTGAAGCCGGTCGAGGAGCATGTCGCCAGGACCCTGGAGGACCTCGGCCTGACGACACGCCGCAACCAGCTCGCCGGGACGCTGTCGGGCGGCTGGAAGCAGCGGCTGGCGCTGGCCGCTTGCATCATGCACAAGCCCAAGCTGCTTCTGCTCGACGAGCCGACGGCCGGCGTCGACCCCAAGGCGCGGCGCGAGTTCTGGGACGAGATCCACCGGCTGGCGAGCGGCGGGCTGACCGTGCTGGTCTCCACCCACTACATGGACGAGGCCGAGCGTTGCCACCGCATCAGCTATATCTCCTACGGCAAGATGCTGGCGACGGGCACCGTCGCCGAGGTGGTCAGGAATGCCGGCCTGACCACTTTCGTCCTGCAGGGCCCGCGCCTCGACCAGGTGGCGCAAGCGCTCGAAGGCCGGCCGGGCGTCGACCAGGTGGCGCCGTTCGGCGCGACGCTGCATGTCGTGGGAGCCGACAGGAAGAAGCTGGAGACGGCGCTGGCCGATGTCGAGAAGGAGCACAAGGGCGTGACGGTGGCGCCGGGCGAAACCAGCCTCGAGGACGTCTTCATCCAGTTCATGTCCGGCTCGAAGGACAACATGGCATGAACGCGGTCTTCTCCTTCGCCCGGCTCGGCGCGCTGCTGATCAAGGAGTTCATCCAGATGCGCCGCGACCGCATCACCTTCGCCATGATGCTGGGCGTGCCGCTGATACAGCTGGTGCTGTTCGGCTACGCCATCAACAACGACCCGAAGAGCCTGCCGGCGGCACTCGTGGCGACGAGCAGCGATCCCTATACGCGCGCCATGATCTCGGCACTGCAGACCACCGGCTACTACCGTTTCGACCATGTGGCGCAAAGTGCCGAGGAGGCCGAATTCCTGATGGCGCGCGGTGACGTCGCCTTCGTCGTCACCATTCCGGCCGATTTCGCGCGGCGGGTGGAGCGCGGCGACAATCCGCAGATCCTGATCGAGGCCGACGCCACCGACCCGGCGGTTGCCAGCGGCGCCATCTCGACGCTCAGCACCGTCGCCGGCCAGGCGCTGCTTCGAGCGCAAGGCATGCAGGAGGCCGCCGCCGAGGCAGCCCGGGGCCAGCTCGATGTGGTCGTGCACCGGCGCTACAATCCGGAGGGCATCTCGCAATACAACATCGTCCCCGGCCTGCTCGGCGTCATCCTGCAGATGACGATGGTGATGATGACCTCGATCGCGCTGACGCGCGAGACAGAGCGCGGCACGATGGAGAACCTGCTCGCCATGCCGTCCAGCCCGCTCGAGATCATGCTGGGCAAGGTGCTGCCCTATCTGGCGGTCGGCGCGGTTCAGGTCGTGGTGGTGCTGGCGGCGTCGAAGCTTCTGTTCGCCATCCCCTTTACGGGGTCGATGACGCTGCTCTTGTCGGCGGTGCTGGTGTTCGTGCTGTCCCTGGTGCTGCTCGGCTACACGATCTCGACCGTTGCGCGGACGCAGATGCAGGCCTTGCAGCTCACCTTCTTCTTCTTCCTGCCGTCGATCATGCTTTCGGGTTTCATGTTTCCCTATCGCGGCATGCCGGGCTGGGCGCAGATCTTTGGCGAGATCTTTCCCCTGACGCATTTCCTGCGCATTACCCGTGCCGTCATGCTGAAGGGCGCGCAGCTGCCGGCGGTGGCCGTGGAGATCGGCTGGCTGGTGGTGTTCGTGGCGCTGTTTGCCGGCGTCGCCCTGGTCCGCTTCCGCCGCACGCTGGACTGAAAACAGCCGCTGGGGCGGTCCAGGGTTCCATCGAGCCCTGGACCCTCCCGTTGGAACCATGCTTCTGCCCCGGCGTTGTCGATCAGCCTCGCCGCTGCCACTTGCGGGCCAAGACGGCCCCCTCAGTGCAAGCGAAGCCCTTGGCATCTCGAGTCCGGCCGGATCATCTGGCGGGATGCGGAATGCCATCAAAACAACGGGATAGAGCGCAGACTTGCAAGTGTATTGCGCTCTATCGACCAGCAATGGAGGCAATGATGAGACTGTATCTTTCCGCCACCGCGGCCGGGCTTCTGCTAGCCGCCGGCATCGGTGCCGCCGCTGCTCAGGACGTGATCATCGAGCCGCAGCAGGAGACCGTTATCCGCGAATATGTGCACAAGAAGCCGATCGCCTCGGTCGACCTGCTGGGCGTCCAGCTGGCCATCGGCTCGACCTTGCCGGACACTGTTGAGCTGCATGCGATCGATGTTCCTGATGTGCAGTACCGCTATGTCGTCGTCAACGGTCAGACCGTCCTCGTCGATCCCGGAACCCGTCGCATCGTGAAAGTCATCGACTGACGGCACCGTCATCAGCTGACGGGCACTGGGCAATTCCAGGAAAAGTGCGCAGCGGTTTCCATCCGGAATTGCGAAACAACAAGGCTGCCCGCCCTGCCATGCAGGGCGGGCGTCAAGCGGCAGCAGCCATGATCTTGGCATAGGCGTCGAAATCGACATTGCCGCCAGACAGCACCACGGCCACGCATTTGCCGGCCAAGTCGATCCTGCCCGACGAGAGCGCGGCGAGCCCGACGCAGCCGCCGGGCTCCACGACGAGCTTGAGATGGGCCATGGCGTCGCGCATGGCCTGCTTCGTCGCCTCCTCCGAGACGGCAATCCCGCCGGCCAGCGTCCTGCGATTGATCTCGAAAGTGAGCGCGCCCGGCTCGGCGACGAGAAGTGAATCGCAGATCGAGGTGTGGCCGGGCTCATTCGCTACCCTGGTGCCCTTGGCCAGCGACCGGCTGGTGTCGTCGAAAAATTCCGGCTCTGCCGCCCAGACGGCGGTGGCGGGCGAACCGTCCTTGACCGCGATCGAAATCCCGCTGCTCAGCCCGCCGCCGCCACAGGGAACGATGACGGCGTCGAGGCTCACGCCAAGCGCCTTGGCCTGACGCAGCAGTTCGAGGCCGATCGTGCCCTGGCCGGCGATGATGGCGGGATCGTCATAGGGCGGCACCAGGACCATGCCCTTCTCCACGTAAGGCCGCACCACGGCCACGCGGTCTTCGCGGACGCGATCGAAGGCGACCACTTCGGCGCCCATCTTGCGGACATTGCCGATCTTCATGGCCGGTGCGTCCGACGGCATGGCGATGACCGCCCTGACGCCGAACATGGCGGCGGAAGCGGCAACGCCTTGCGCATGATTGCCCGAGGAAAAGGCGACCACGCCGCGGCCACGCTCCTCGGCCGATAGCGAGGACAGCTTGTTGTAGGCGCCGCGGAACTTGAACGAGCCGGTACGCTGCAGCGTTTCCGGCTTGAACAGGATGCGGCCGCCGAAGCGGCTGTTGAGCTCGGGCGATTCGATCAGCGGCGTCTCGACGATAAGGCCGGAGAGCCGGGCGGCGGCGGCGTGGATATCGGCGATGCCGGGAGGCGTGGTCATGGCGGGTCCTGTAAGATGTGGTCCGGCCATGGTGCACGCAAAGGGCCGCGCGAGGCCAACAAAAAAATGTAACCCTCACAAGGTTTGAGATCACGACGGCCGGCAGTGCTGGCAGTCACCTGCCTGCCGGTCCGTCCAGTTCAACCCTCACCCCAACAACGTCCGCTGCCGCTTGTTGCCGCCGGCCTTGCGCCAGGCGTTGAAGCGATGGGTGGCGGCGGCAAAGGAAATCTTCATCTGCTGGGAGACCGAATAGCGCGACTTGCCTTCGTCGAACATGCGGTAGCAGCACTCGACGCCTTCCTCGGTCAGCTTGCCGTCGAGGGTCTTGTTGTGCGGGTTGGCGGGATCGAACTTCTCGATCTGCTGCTCGACCAGACCTTTCAGGCGCTGCAGATCGGCCTCGATGCTGGCTATGAGGTCGAGGACGGGTTTCGGGTCGAAGTGATGGGCGTCCGGCTTTGCAGTCATCGGCGGCTTCCTCGGTTGTTGGCTTGAGTTTGGTCATATAAGTGAACATTTGCCGATAATGAAGAGGCGGCGCCGAATGGCGGCTTCAACAAATCTTGACCACTGCCCAGGCGCACGATTGACCGATGCGGCAGCAAACTTTAGTTTAGAACAATTCTAAACTAGGGTGATTTCCTCATGCTTTCCCGTGTTTTCGGCTTCGGCCGCCGCTCCTTCGATTCGCTCTCCGAACAGGAGATCCTGGCGCTTGCCATCTCGTCGGAAGAAGACGACGGGCGCATCTATCGCGCCTATGCGGATGGGCTGGCGGAGGATTTTCCGCAATCGGCCAAGATGTTCGAGGACATGGCCGAGGAGGAGGACGGTCATCGCGACGCGCTGATCGAGCTTTTCCGCAGGCGTTTCGGGGAGCGCATTCCGCTGATCCGGCGCGAGCATGTGAAGGGCTATTACGAGCGCAAGCCCGACTGGCTGGTCAAGCCGCTCGGCATCGAGCAGGTACGCCGCCAGGCCGAGGCGATGGAGCGGCAGGCCTATCTGTTCTATGTCGAGGCGGCCAGGCGCACCACCGATGCCTCGACCAGAAAGCTGCTCGACGAACTGGCGGCGGCGGAACAGAGCCATGAGAGCATGGCGCAGCGGCTGGAGCAGCAGCACGTGCCGGGCACCGTGAAGGTCGAGGAGGCGACGGCCGAGCAGCGCCAGTTCATCCTCACCTATGTGCAGCCGGGACTGGCCGGACTGATGGACGGCTCGGTATCGACGCTGGCGCCGATCTTCGCCGCCGCCTTTGCCACGCATGACACGTGGCAGACGCTTCTCGTCGGCCTCGCCGCCTCGATCGGCGCCGGCATCTCGATGGGCTTCACCGAGGTCGCCTCCGACGACGGCAAGCTGTCGGGTCGGGGTTCGCCGGTCAAGCGCGGCCTGACCGTGGGCATCATGACGACGCTCGGCGGCCTCGGCCATGCGCTGCCCTACCTGATCCCGCATTTCTGGACGGCGACAGCGGTTGCCGCCGTGGTGGTGTTCTTCGAACTCTGGGCCATCGCCTTCGTCCAGAACCGCTACATGCAGACACCCTTCCTGCGCGCCGCCTTCCAGGTGGTGCTCGGCGGCGCGCTGGTGTTCGCGGCGGGCGTGCTGATCGGGAACGCATAGGGTTCATCCTTCTCCCCTTGTGGAGAAGGATGAACCTGCCGATTAGCCGTTCACGGCCCGGCTATCCACCGGCGCCTGTTGCCTTTCACTCAAGCCATAATCGCGCACGACGTGCGCGATGCGCAGGCGGTAGTCGGCAAAGATGCCGCCGCGCCCGGCCTGCTGCGCCTGCCGGTGTTCTTGCGTGTTGCGCCAGGCCTTCACCGCATCCTCGTCGCGCCAGAACGATAGTGACAGGATGCGGTCCGGATTGGCGAGGCTCTGGAAGCGCTCGACCGAGATGAAGCCATCGATGCCTTCAAGCAGCGGCCGCAACTGGGCGGCGATGCCCAGATAGGCGTCGCGCCTGCCCGCGGCCGGCTCGACCTCGAAGATGACGGCGATCACGGCAGCACCAGCTTCGCGTGCGGGCCGGACGCCAGTTTCAGGAACATGCGGTCCTCCTTGAGGATGAATTTTTCACGGCGGGCGAATTCGTAGTTTGCCTTGCCGGCCGGGTCGGCGGCAAGCCGGGCCCTATAGGCTTCATAGGCGGCCAGGCTTTCTATGTTGTAGGCCGCATAGGCGGTCGTGGCCGAGCCTTCATGCGGCGCGTAGTAGCCGATCAGGTCGGCGCCGCAGCGCGGAATGGCCTGGCCCCAGTTGCGGGCATATTCCTCGAACGCGGCCTTGCCGAACGGATCGATCTCGTAGCGGATGAAGCAGGTGATGGTCATTCCGGTCTCCCTGAGTTGACGCACAGATAATTCGATCTCTGTCGAAACGTCGCCTACGCCGGTGTGCTAAGCAGTTTCCTGTCAGGAGCATCGTCAGCGCTCCTTGAGCTCAGCGAAGGATAGTGATTATCTGGCGAGAATGCTTCGATAGGGATGAAACTATGCGCGAAGGACCCGACATTGCCCGCATCGCCAGCCTGATCGGCGACCCGGCCCGCGCCAACATGCTCAACGCATTGATGGGCGGCACGGCGCTGACGGCAAGCGAACTGGCGCTCGAGGCCGGCGTATCGATGCCGACCGCCTCCTCGCATCTGTCGAAACTGATGGAAGGCGGGCTGCTGACCGTGGCAAGCCAGGGCCGGCATCGCTATTACGGGCTCGCCGGGCCGCAGGTGGCTGAAATGATCGAAGCCATCGCCGGCGTCGCCGAAACCATCGGCCCCAGGCGCGTGCGGCCGGGCCCTCGCGACGGGGCGATGCGCGTGGCGCGCGTCTGCTACGATCATCTTGCCGGCGAGCAGGCGGTGGCGATGCTCGACCGCCTCATCGACCGGAGGCTGCTGCTGCGAGACCGCGGCGAAATCCGCTTGGCGCCTTCGGCCGCCTCGCATTTCGCGGCGATGGGCATCGATGTGGAGGCAAAGGCCCGGCGGCCGGTGTGCCGCGCCTGCCTCGACTGGAGCGTACGGCGCTCGCATCTCGCCGGCACGCTGGGCGCCGCCATCCTCGACAAGATCCTCACCGAGAAATGGGCGCGCCGGGAGAAGGACAGCCGCGCCGTGATTTTTTCGCCGCCCGGCAAACAGGCGTTCGAGAAGGTGTTTTTGGCTTGAGCTATCGGCGCTGTTGCCAGCATCGATTCGCCGGCGGGACAGGCGCGAAGGATCGCCGCGCTGCAAATGCGGGCAGGATTACCCCCGCTTCAACACCTTCCCCTTCTTGAAGAAATCCTTCCACGGATCGGCTTCCGCGAGTTGCTTCAGCGTCGTCTTGTCGCCGATGGGGAATGCGTTCGGCGGCAGGCCGGCTTCGATCTCGGCCCAGGTCACCGGCATCGACACCGTGGCACCCTTCTTGGCCCGCGACGAGTAGGGCGCCACCGTGGTCGCGCCGCTGCCATTGCGCAGATAGTCGACGAATATCTTGCCGGTGCGCGCCTTCTTGGACAGCGTCGCGGTGTAGCGGTCGGGCGCGCCCTGTTCCAGCGCGCGCGCGAAATCATGGGCGAAGCCTTTCACCTCCTCCCAGTTGGCCGACGGCTTCAGCGGCACGACGATATGAAAGCCCTTGCCACCCGACGTCTTGACGAAATTGGGCAGCGACAGCTCGTCAAGCTTGCCTCTTATGTCGAGTGCCGCCGCCCGCACCGCCTTCACGTCGACGCCTTCATCGGGGTCGAGATCGAAGACGATCTGGTCGGGACGTTCGAGCTCGTCGATGGTGCAACCCCAGATGTGGATCTCGACCACGCCGAGCTGGACAAGTGCCGCGATGCCGTCGAAGTCACGGATGAACAGGATTTCCTCGCCATCCGTGGGATCCCTCGTCTTCTCGATCTTGTCATGCATGCCGGGCGAGGCATGCTTCTGGAAGAAGCGCTGGCCGCCGACACCATCAGGGGCCCTGACCAGGCTGAGCGGGCGGTTGACCACGAATTGTTTCATGCGCGGCCACACCAGCGCGTAATGATCGAGCAGCCCCTGCTTGGATATTTTTTCGTCGGGCCACAGCAGCTTTTCTGGGTGGGACAGCTTCACCGTGGTGGTTGCCGCCCTTGCCGGCGTTGCGCCGCTTGACGCCGGCTTGGCCCGGGCCGTGCTTTTGCCTGTCGGTGCCTTCGGCTTTTCCTGCACGACTTCCTCCGCCGGCTTGTCTTCGCGCAGCCCCTGGAACGAGGCGTGGCGTACTATACGGTCGGAGGTCCAACTGCGGAACTCCACTTCGCCGACAAGCTCCGGCTTCACCCAGACCAGGCCCTTGCCCCTCGGCACGGCCTTGTCGAAGGGCGACGACTTCGTTTGCAGCGCATCGAGCTTCTTCTTCAGGGCATTGGCGCCGCCGGTCGAGAAGCCGGTGCCGACGCGGCCGGCATAGTGCAGCTTGCCGGCCTCGAAATAGCCAAGCAGCAGCGAACGCAGCCCGCGCCCGGTCTTGTCGGACGGCAGGTAGCCGGCGATGACGAACTCCTGTCGCAGCGTGCATTTCGACTTCACCCAGGACGGCCCGCGCCCGCTGCGGTAGACCGCGTCGGCGCGCTTGGAGACGACGCCTTCCAGTCCCATGCGGCAGGCATGCTCAAGCATCACCTTGCCGGGCTCGGCGAAATGGTCGCTGAAGCGGACCGCCGAATCCTCCGGCTGGCTGGCCAGCAATTCCTGCAAGGCCTGCTTGCGCTCGACCAGCGGCTCGCGGCGCAGGTCCCGCCCATTCAGCCGCATCAGGTCGAAGACGTAGTAGATGAAGCGATCCGTGCGCTTCGCCGACAGGTCGGCCTGCAAAAGCGCGAAGGAAGAGACGCCGCTGTCGGCCAGCACCACGATCTCGCCGTCGATGATGGCGTCGCTGCATTTCAATCCGGCGAGCTCGGCGACGATCGCGTCGCCGAATTTCTTCGTCCAGTCGAGGCCGGTGCGGGTGAGCAGCCGCACGTCCGTGCCGGCGATCTGCGTCTGCATGCGATAGCCGTCGAACTTCACCTCATGCAGCCAGTCCTCGCCCGGCGGCGCTTCCCGCTCGAGCGTGGCCAGTTGCGGCTCGATGAAGTCGAGGCGCTTTGCGTGTCCGGCCTTGGCTTGGGCGGCGGCCGGTTTGTTGGAGTGCCAGACCTTCGCCTTCTCCCCTTTCGCGGCCTTGCCCGCCCCGACCTCCTCGATCGTCAGGCCCGACTTCACCGATTTCGGCGCTTCCTCCAGAATATCCTCGCCTGGCCGGGCCGCGCCATCGTCGGACTTGATCAGCAGCCAGTTGTCACGCTTCTCTCCGGGGCGCGGTCTCAGCCGCACCAGGTGCCAGCGGCCGTGCAGCTTGTGGCCGTTGAGCTCGAAGTTGATATGGCCCTTCTTCATCGCCTTGGCCGGATCGCCCTCGGGCACCCATGTGCCCTCGTCCCAGACGATGACCGAGCCGGCGCCATATTCGCCCTTGGGAATGGTGCCCTCGAACGGCGCATAGTCGATCGGATGGTCCTCGACATGCACGGCGAGCCGTTTCTCGTGCGGATCGAGGCTGGGCCCGCGCGTCACCGCCCAGCTCCACAGCACACCGGCATGTTCGAGGCGCAGGTCGTAATGCAGCCTGGTCGCGGCGTGCTTGTGGATGACGAAGATGCCGCCTGCCTCGCTCTTCTTGCCGCGGGCGACCTTGCCGGGGGGTTCGGCGGTTTTCCTGAAATCGCGCTTGGCGTGATATTGTTCGAGGCTAGCCATCCCTTGATGTCCTCACGCCGATTTGCGCTTGGGCGCGGCTTCTTTCGGCTTGCCGCGTTTGACCGCCGGTTTGGCTTTCGCGGAGGCCTTGCCGCGGCGTTCGCCCGATCCGCCGTCCGACGAAAGGCTCTTCTTCAGAGCGTCGAAAAGATTGACGACGTTGGACGGCTTGGGCGCCGCTTTGGCCTTCGGCGCCTTGCGGCCCGCCTTCTTGGCGCGGATCAGTTCGAGCAGCGCATCCTCATACTTGTCCTCGAATTTCGAGGGATCGAACTTCGCCTTCTTCTTGTCGATGATGAGCTCGGCCAGATCGGTCATCTCCTGATCCGTCTTTACCGATTCGATGTCGCCGAAGACGGTGTCCGGCTGGCGCACCGTGTTGTCGTATCGCAACGTCGTCAGCACCATGCCCTTGCCGAGCGGTTCGATGACCACGGGACGTTCGCGCCGATAGAGCACGATGCGCGCCAGACCCGCCATCTTCTTGCCGGCCATCGCGTCGCGGATGACGGCGAAAGCGTCCTGCGAGACCTTGTCGGCCGGCGCGACGTAATAGGGCGTATCGAGATAGATCTGCTCGATGGAGGATTTGTCGACAAAGCCGTCGAGGCTCATCGTGTGCGAGGACTCGATCTGGATGGCCTCGATCTCGTCCTCTTCGATGTGGATGAACTTGCCATCGTCGTCCTCGTAGCCCTTTATCTCGTCGCCATCCTCAAGCGGCTTGCCGGTTTCGGCGTCGACATAGATCCGCTTCACCGTGTTGCCGGTCTCGCGGTTGAGGATGCGAAAAGAGACCTTCTCGGCATGGGTGACGACATTGGTCAGTTCGATGGCGCAGGTGACCAGCGAAAGCTTCAGATAGCCTCTCCAGGCGGGACGCGGCGCCATGATGATTTCCTGTAGAGAAGGACCTGGCTGGAACGGACGACGACCCCAACGGTTCCAATCCGGTCGAGCCAAGGCCGGCGCGATTGCCACCGGCCCCAACTCTTTCAGCCCCTATTCGGCGGCCTGCAGGTTGATCTTGCTTTCCGCTATTTCGGTCAGCTTGCGATCCGTCGCCTGCTCTTCCTTGAGGTTCTTGGCCAGCACGTTGGCGCAGTCGCTGCGGCCAAGCTGCTTGGCCCAGGCGATCAAGGTGCCATAGCGGGTCATCTCATAGTGCTCGACCGCTTGCGCCGAGGCGATCAGCGCCGCATCCAGCACCTCCTTGTCGTCGACGTCGCCGCTGACGTCGTCGGCTTCCTCGAGGATGCCGTCTATGGCCGGGCAGTTGACCTCCTTGGCCTTGACGCCGTGCAGTTCGAACACCTGCTCGACGCGCTCGACATGGCCCCTGGTCTGCTCGAGATGTTTCTCGAAGCCGGCCTTCAGCTGCGGATCCGTCGCCTTGTCGATCATCTTCGGCAATGCCTTCTCGATCTGCTTTTCGGCATAATAGATGTCGCGCAGCGTGTGCACGAAGAGGTCGTCCAGGGTTTTGATGTCCTTCGAAAAGAAGCCCATGATTGCGGCCCTTCCTTTGCTCTTGCGGTTGCGGGTTAGCGTGGGGCCGCAGGTCGGCGGCCCCATGGGCCGGCCATGCCGGCTCGAAGAATCAACGTCTCGTCCCAAGCCGGGTTCCGGACTTGCGGCGGCGAGCAAGGAAAATTCTCCCGCCAGGGCGAAAGCTGAAACGCAACCGCACCCAGGCGACATTCAAACGAAACATATGTGATGCAAAAGTCACACACGCCGAAATGGCGACAAAAGGCGTGGAAAGACCCCGAATCAGCCGCATTCCGGCCATGAACCGACGGGTTTTCGACCAGAAATTAACATCGCGTTCACCGACTATTCACGCCTCGACGCTATGATTTCCGCAATTCGGAAGGGACACCCGAAAGTCGGGACAGGGACAGGTAAAATGAACTTCCTCACGCACCTCATCGGCTATGCCGCAGCCATCCGCGAATTCGTCGCGCCGACCTATCGGCCCGAGCGCTACTACATGCGCGGGCCGGGCCCGGCCTGCGCTCGTCGCGGCACCTCGCTGGGCGCGCACTGACCATGACTTTCGAGAGCCGACACAACAGCCGCATCTGCAGGCCTGACGCCGAGTCGCGCGCCACCACCTATCGCGCCGAGCGCCCGGCCTTCGCCGATCGGCGGCGTGCGACATCGCCGCGGCTTTGAGACCGCCTTCGCCGGCTTAATGTCTCAGGACACGAGCCGCCGAGGCCCGCGTGAGCGACCTTCTCCAGCCCAGTCGGCCCCAGTCCAGTCGGGCCCAGTCCAAGCCGTCCTTCTGAATACCCTTCGATGCAAGCCATCCGCTGACCGTCTTCGACGGCGCTGGCTCCAGCCGGGATGATAGTGCGCTACCGCGGCAGGCTCGTGCCGTCCGGAGCACACGGCTCCAGCACGATCGTGCCGCCGGCCACCTTGCCGAGTTCTCGGCAACCCTGATCTGCGCACAGTGTCCAACCATCACCGGTCGCGCCGGAGGCGGCGAGCATAAGGCTTCGCTGCGGCCCGACCTTCGGAGCATAGACCCACCAGCCGTCTCGCAGCACCGCGCCCTCCGGTGGTTCCATGCCGGCGCCCGAGCCCTTTATGCGCGCCTCGGTGACTTGCAGGCCGGAAGGCATCACCTTCCAGTGTTCCTCCCAGCGCGTGCGCTCCACCGAGTGCGTCCAGGAGAGGGTGAAGGCGGCGGCCGCCAGCGTCACCGTCTTGCCGGCGGCAAGGATACACAGGCTCATGCTTGGGCCGTCGCCCGCCGCGCACGCCAGAAATGCCAGCCGATCCAGGCAAACGACAATGCCCAGCCTGTCTCGTCGGTGAGCGGGATCGCCGCGACCAGCAGCACGCCGGCACAGAAGGCGATGAGCCGTTCCCACCACGCCATGCGCCTGGCAAGGAAGCCGACGGCGGCGGCGCCCCACAGCACGATGCCCATGCACGCCTTGACGACGATGTAGGCGACCTCGACGGGGTAGCCGAACTGGGCGGCGATCGGGCCTGGATCCTGCAGCATGAGCGCCGGCGTGTAGACCGCCATGAACGGCACGACGAAGCCGGCAATGGCAAGCTTGGTCGCCTGGATGCCGATCTTGAGGCCGCTTTCCCTGGCCATCGGGGCGGCCGCGAAGGCGGCCAGCGCCACCGGCGGCGTGAGATCGGCCATGATGCCGAAGTAGAAGACGAACATGTGGCTGACCACCAGCGGCACGCCGAGCGACAGCAGCGCCGGGCCGGCCAGCGAGGAGGTGATGATGTAGTTGGGAATGGTCGGGATGCCCATGCCAAGCACCAGGCAGGTGAGCATGGTCAGCACCAGGGACAGGAACAGATTGTCCTGGCCGATGGAGATGATCCAGCCGATGAAAGTGGAGGCGATGCCGGTGAGCGTCAGCGTGCCGATGACGATGCCGACGATGGCGCAGGCGATGCCGACCGGCAGCGCGTTCTTAGCCCCTTCGGCAAGTGAATCCACGCAGATCCGCAGCGTTTCGCGCCCGCCCTTGAAGGCGAAGCAGGCGACGACGAGAGCGGCGATGACGAGGCCGAGTATGTTGACGCCGAAGCGCATGAACGAGGCGGCGGCAAGCCCGAGCGCCAGCCAGAAGACGACGCGGAAGGCGAGCGGTCCGATCAGGGCCGCCAGTGGGGTGCCGAGGATGAGCACGATGGTCAGCGCCAGCCCCATCGTGCCGGCGAAGATCGGTGTGTAGCCGGCAAACAGGAGATAGATGAGGGCCGCCAGCGGCAGCACCAGCGGCCAGTGCTGGCGCACGGCATCCCAGGGATTGGGCAGTTCGGCCTTGGCCATGCCGTGCAGGCCGGCCTTGCCGGCTTCCAGATGCACCTGCCAGAAACAGGCGCCGAAATAGAGCAGCGCCGGGATGATCGCCGCCTTGACCACTTCGGCATAGGGGATGTTCAGCGTCTCGGCCATGATGAAGGCGACCGCGCCCATCACCGGCGGCATGATCTGGCCGCCCATCGAGGAGGTCGCCTCGACGGCGCCGGCGAAGGCCGAGCGGAAGCCGAAGCGCTTCATCAGCGGGATGGTGAACTGGCCGCTGGCCACGACATTGGCAACGCCGGAGCCGGAGATGGTGCCCATCAGCGCCGAGGACAAAACGCAGACCTGCGCCGGGCCGCCGCGCCACGAGCCGACCAGGCCGAGCGCGAAATCGTTGAACAGCGCGATCATGCCGGCGCGTTCGAGGAAGGCGGCGAAGACGACGAAGATGAAGATATAGGCGGCCGAGACATAGACCGGCGTGCCGTATATGCCTTCGGTGCCGTAGGCGAAAGTGTCGACGAGCTGGGCGAAATCGTAGCCGCGATGGATGAAGGGCGGCGGCAGATGGTTGCCGACGAAACAATAGGCGAGAAAGATGAAAGCGATGATCGCCAGCGGCAGTCCCATCAGCCGCCGGGCCGCCTCGAAGACCAGCACCACCAGCACCGCGCCGACGACAAGATCCGGCGTGGTGAGGAAACCGGAGCGGCGGATGAGGTCGGTGTAGAACACCCAATTGTAGAGGCCGGTGCCGAAGCCGAGCACGCCGAACGCCCAGAACACGGCCTTGGCCGGCAGGCTTCGGGCGCGCAGGTTGGCGATCAGGCCAAAGCCGAGCAGCAGCAGGAAACCGACATGCATGGCCCGCACCACCTGGCTCGGGATGCTGCCATAGGCGGCGACGTAGATCTGGAACACGGAAAAGGCGACGGCGATGAGGAAGGCAGCCTTGCCGGCGATGCCCTCGCCAAAGCCCGGCGGCAAGCCTTCGACCTGCTCTTCGGCGACGGGGAGATGGAAGGTGGAGGATTTGCCGTCGGCTGTCGTTCCATGCGTTGTTTCGCTCATCCGATGCACTCCAAAATGAGCGAATGACAGTGCGAAGACATCTCAGATGGTCCTCGCCTACTTCAGCAGCCCCTTCTCCTTGTAATAGCGTTCCGCGCCCGGATGCAGCGGCACCGGCATGCCGTCGAGCGCCTTGGCAGGGTCGATCGCCTTGGCGGCGGCGTGGGCGGCGGCTAGTTGGTCGAGATGCTCGAACATCAGCTTGGTCATCTGATAGGCCGTCTCGTCGGAAACATCGGCGCGGGTGACGAGGAAATTGCCGACGGCCGCGGTCGCGACGTCCTCGGCCTGGCCCTCATAGGTGCCCTTGGGGATAACCACCGACAGATAGGGGGCGCCGATCTTGGCGACATCCTCGGCCGGCACCGCGACGACGTTGATCGGCACCGAGGTGGCGAGATCGCGGATCGAGGCGACCCCGAGGCCGGCCGACTGCAGCGTGGCATCGAGCTGGCGGTTCTTGATCAGCTCGACCGATTCGGCGAAGGGCAGGTATTCGACCCGGCCGAGATCCTCGTATTTCAGGCCGGCGGCGGCAAAGATGGCACGCGCGTTGAGCTCGGTGCCGGAGGCCGGCGCGCCGACCGACAGGCTCTTGCCCTTGAGGTCGGCCAGCGTCTTGATGCCGGATTCCTGGCTGGCGACGATCTGGATATAGTTGGGGTAGATGGCGGCGATGCCGCGCAATTTGTCGAGCTTGCCGGGGAAGCCGGCCTCGGCATTGCCTTCGGCGGCCATCTTGACGGAATCGCCGAGCGCGAAGGCGATCTCGCCCTTGCCCTGCTGCAGCAGGTTGAGGTTCTCGACCGAAGCCTTGGTGGCCTGCACCTGGGTGCGGGCGCCTGCGATGCCCTTGCTGTAGATTTCCGACAGCGCCACGCCGAGCGGGTAGTAGACGCCCGACGTGCCGCCGGTCAGCACGTTGATGAATTCCTGTGCCCTGGCCGAGGCAATGCCGAGCCCAAGCGATAGCGCCATTGCGCCGGCCGCAACGAACTTCGTTCTGAAATGGAACATCCGGTTTCCTCCCTGAAATATTGGCTGCCGCACCACCTCCTCGATGCGAACCGGCCAAGTTTAGACGGCGGGCCGCAAATGCCAACCCGCAATTGCATTCATTAGACGAACGGTTGAATGGATGCGGAAACAGCTCCCGGCTTGCGCGGGACGCGACCGTGGCCGAAAGATTTTTTCCGGCACCTGTCGAAATCGGCCCTTGCCGCGCGACATATGTCCGGCTCGCAAGGACGCGGCCTACGAAACCACGGGAGAAGACCCATGCGATACATGCTTTTGATCAACAACGACGAAGCCGCACTGGCGAACACGCCGATCGAGAAGGCTCAACAGATGAGCGCGGCCTATGGCGCCTATACCGAAGCGTTGAAGAAATCCGGCGCGTGGCTGGCCGGAGAAAGGCTGCGCCCGACTCAGGCAACCACCTCGGTGCGGATCACCGACGGCAAGACCAACGTGATCGACGGCCCCTATGCGGACACCAAGGAGCAGCTTGCCGGCTTCTACATGATCGAAGCGGCCGACATCGATACCGCCATCGAATGGGCCGCGCGCTGCCCGGCGGCCAGCACAGGCACGGTCGAGTTGCGGCCGATTTGGGAAATGGCCGAATACATGCCCAAGAAATGACGATGTGATGGACAGCAGCGCGCAGATTGCCCGGGCAGCCGCCGAGGCCGCCGCCCGGCAAAGCTACGGCAAGCTGGTCGCCTGGCTCGCGGCGCGCACGCGCGATGTGGCCGCCGCCGAGGACGCGCTGGCCGACGCCTTTGCCGCGGCGCTCGAACGCTGGCCGCGAACCGGCGTGCCCGAAAAGCCGGAGGCCTGGCTGCTTGCCGTGGCAAGGCGGCGGCGTGTCGACGCGGTGCGGCGGCGGCTCACCAGCGAAACCGGCCGCGACCATCTCAAGCTGATTGCCGAGGAGGCGGAGGCGTGCATGACCGACCAGGACCTGCCCGACGAACGGCTGCGGCTGATGTTCGCCTGCGCGCATCCGGCGATCGAACCTGGCGTGCGCGCGCCGCTGATCCTGCAGGCCGTGCTTGGTTTCGACGCCGCGACGATCGCCTCCGCCTTCCTGGTTCCGCCGGCGACAATGGGCCAGCGCCTGGTGCGGGCCAAGGCCCGCATCCGTGAAGCCGGCATTCCGTTCCGCGTACCGGAGCGGGCCGAACTCGGCGAGCGCCTGGATACCGTGCTGGAGGCCATATACGCGACCTTCGCCGAGGGCTGGTCCGACCCGGCGGGCACAGAGACGCGGCGCCGGAACCTGGCCACCGAAGGGATCTGGCTCGGCAGGCTGGTGGCCTCGCTGCTGCCGGAAGAACCGGAGGCGCTGGGCCTGCTTGCGCTGATGCTGTTCGCCGAGGCGCGCCGTACCGCGCGCCGCGATGGGTCCGGAGATTATGTGCCGCTCGCCGAGCAGGATCATGCGCTTTGGGATCATGCCTTGATCGACGAGGCGGAAACCCTGCTCGGCCGCGCCGCCTCCATGGGCGTGATCGGCCGCTACCAGCTCGAGGCGGCCGTGCAGTCCGTTCACGCGGCGCGGCGGCTGAGCGGCGAGACCGACTGGGTGGCGATCCGCGAATTCTACGACGCGTTGCTTTCGATCGCACGATCGCCCGTGGTGGCGATCAACCGCGCGGTGGCGATCGCCGAAGCCGAGGGCGCCGTGGCGGGGCTGGCGGCGCTGTACGTGCTTGGCGACGACAAGCGGCTCAATGATTACCAGCCCTATTGGGCAGCGCGCGCCGGCCTTCTGGCCAGGCTCGGCCAGGTGCCGCAGGCGGTCGAAGCCTATGACCGTGCGATCGGCCTCGAAAGCGATCCGGCGGTACGCCGCTTCCTGCAGGGAAAACGCGCGACGCTCAGGCATTGAAATGCCTGAGCGCGGTGCTTTGCCGATGAATTGTTCAGCCCGGCCACATTTCGTGCGATGCGTTGAGCGTCTTCATCAGCGGGTGCTCGCGAAGCCTGGCCCACAGGCGTTCGATGTCGGGCCAGGCAGTGCGTGCCTTGCCGCTGTCGGGATGCCAGGCCACCAGCATGGCCAAATAGATATCGGCCACCGACATCGCCTCGCCTGCCAGCCAGTCGCGGCCGCGCAAGGCGGCATCGACGACGGCAAAGCCGCGGTCCATCTCGGCCACGGCCGCCTGCTTGACGGCCTTGGCGCCGTCGGCGTCGGCCGTGTAGCGCGGCGCGTAGTAGAAACGCAGCACCGCCGGATAGAGGGCGGACGACATGAACGCCATCCAGCGCAGGAAGTCGGCGCGGGCCGGTTCATCGGCCGCCGGCGCCAGCCCGGCCCGCGGATGGCGTTCGGCGAGCAGGATGCAGATGGCCGCCGATTCGGTCAGCGAGCGGCCGTCCGGCAAGGTCAGCACCGGCACCTGGTTCAGCGGGCTGATGTGGAGGAAAGCGGGATCGGGCCGATCGGATTTCGGTACGTCGATCTGCTCGAACGGCGCCTTGGCCAGCGCCAGGGCCGCCTCGACAACGAAGCCGCCGCTGCCGGGACGGGTGTAGAGCTTGTACATGAGGTCCTCCGCCGGCCCTGCGGGGGCCGGGGGCGATATGAACCGGAAGCAGGGCGCTGCTCAAGCCCGTGGCATCCGCCACGGCGGGTTTTTTCAGCGGGCCAGGCTAAGCACCTTTGTGTTAGGCGCTCGGCAGGGGGCGTGTCGAAACTTGACAGGCGACGCGTCGTATCGCTTCGCCCAACGAAGACCCTAAGCGCCCAGCCCTTCGAACAGGATCGTCGACAAATAGCGCTCGGCGAAGGACGGGATGATCACCACCAGGTTCTTGCCCTTGTTCTCCGGCCGCGAGCCGACGACGATCGCCGCCTGCAAAGCGGCGCCCGAGGAGATGCCGACCGGCACGCCTTCCAGCCGGGCGACGAGGCGGGCATTGGCGACCGAATCCTCGTTCGAGACCGTGACGATTTCGTCATAGATGGTGGTGTCGAGGATTTTTGGCGCGAAGCCGGCGCCGATGCCCTGGATCTTGTGCGGGCCAGGCTGGCCGCCCGACAGCACCGGCGAGGTTTCCGGTTCGACCGCGACGACATGCAGCGAAGGCTTGCGCTTCTTCAGCACCTGGCCGACGCCGGTGATGGTGCCGCCGGTGCCGATGCCGGAGACGATGATGTCGACCTCGCCATGGGTGTCGTTCCAGATCTCCTCGGCAGTCGTCGTGCGATGGATCTCGGGATTGGCCGGGTTCTCGAACTGCTGCGGGATGATGGCGTTGGGGATGGTGGCCGCCAGTTCGTCGGCCTTGGCGATGGCGCCCTTCATGCCTTTCGGCCCTTCGGTCAGCACCAGTTCGGCGCCGAGCAGCGCCAGCATCTTGCGGCGCTCGACCGACATGGTCTCGGGCATGGTGAGGATCAGCTTGTAGCCCTTGGCGGCGGCGGCGAAGGCAAGCGCTATGCCGGTATTGCCCGAAGTCGGCTCGATCAGCGTCGTCTTGCCGGGAGCGATCTTGCCCGATGCCTCGAGCGCCTCGATCATCGCCACGCCGATACGGTCCTTGACCGAGGCGATCGGGTTGAAGAATTCGAGCTTGGCAAGGAGATGGGCAACGATGCCCTTCTCCTTGGCGAATTTGTCGAGCCGCACCAGTGGCGTGTCGCCGATCGTATCGGTGATGGAATTGTAGATGCGGCCACGGCCGGGAACACGAGCGGAGGCGGCGAACTTGTTCATTGGTTTGGCTCCCAGAATGTCAGGCGGATGGAACTGATCTCAGACGGATGGCCGCCAAGATAGGCCTTCCACGGACGCAAGATAGACCGTCGCCCGAAAATATCCGAGTGGGGCCCGTGTCTAAAACGCCTCGGCCTCGGAAAAGCGTTCCCGCAAAAGCCAGTCCGGCGGAATGCCTTGGCAAAAATGGCCCTATTGGCGGGCGGCGATCGCCGCCGCCGCGCCGACCATGAAACCGGCCGCGGTGCGGTTCAGCGCCTTCAGGGCGCGCGGCGAGCGCAGGAACCAGCGCGCCTTGGCCGCCAGCGCCAGATAAGGCACCAGCACCACGAACAGGACGAGGACGGTGAGTGCGGCGAGGATGCCGTAGTCGGCCAGCGTGATGGTCTTGAGGTCGACGATGGTCGGCGTGATGGCGAGATAGAAGATCATCGTCTTCGGATTGCCGAGCGTCACCGTCAGGCCGGCGAGGAAGCTCGACGCCAGCCCGCCCTTGCCTTTCCTGGCCTCGACCGTCTCGGGCGTGATGCCGGCGGTCCAGAAGCGCCAGCCGAGGAAGGCGAGATAGGCGACGCCGGCCCATTTGACGGCGAGGAACACCAAGCCGAAGGTCTGCGCGACAAAGGCAAGCCCAAGCACCACGGCGGTGAGATAAAGGAGGTCGCCGAGCATCAGGCCGAAGGACATGGCCAGCGACGAGCGGAAGCCGGAACCGAGCGCGCGCGCCACAAGCGCGGTGACGCCGGGGCCGGGAATGGCCGCGGCCAAGCCGCGGGCGGCGCTGTAGGCGAGGAAGCCGGTGAGGGTCATGGATCGAGCCTTGCGTCCGCGAAACTGCTGGGACGGCGCCTTGTCGCACAGAGTTTCGCGGGCGGGAATTGCCTGGAGCCGGATTTGGTTGCACCAGGCATGCCCCGTGCTCGAGGCCTCCCAGCGGATCAGGACCGGCCGTCGCCGTAGGTCACGCGCCAGATGGTGCCGTTGCCGTCCTCGGTGACGATCAGCGCGCCGTCGCTCGCCACCGCCACGCCGACCGGCCGGCCCCAGACCTCGCCGCCGGAGGTGACGAAGCCGGTCATGAAATCCTCATATTCGCCGGTCGGCTTGCCGTCCTTGAACTTGAGCCGCACCACCTTGTAGCCGGTCCTGTTGCCGCGATTCCACGAACCGTGCAGGGCGACGAAGGCGTCGCCCCTGTATTCGGCCGGAAAACCGGATCCCGCGCGGACATTCCTGCCGTCGTAGAAGGCGATGTTGAGCGGCGCCGAATGCGCCTGCATCAGAATGTCGGGGACGGTGACCTTGCCGGCAAGGTCGGGACGCGCGCCCTTGTGGCGCGGATCCTCATTGTCGCCGATATAGTACCAGGGCCAGCCGTAGAAGGCGCCTTCCTTCACTTCGGTCGCATATTCGAACGGCACGTTGTCGCCGAGCGCGTCGCGCTCGTTGACCACGCACCACAGCGCGCCCGCCGCCGGCTGCATGGCCATGCCCGAACAATTGCGCAAGCCGGTGGCAACGATGCGGCCATTCCTACCGTCCGGGTCGAAAGCCCTGACGTCGGCGCGGCCTTCCTCCGCGCCCCAGGTGGCGCCGAGCGGCTTCGACCTGGCCCAGGCGTCGAGCCCGCCCCGCGGTTTTTTTGCCATGTCCTGGGCGGCGTTCGAACCGGAGCCGACCGAGAGATACAGCGTCTTGCCGTCCGGCGAGAACGCGACGTCGCGGGTCCAGTGATGAGTGGCCGGAATATCGCGGACGACGGTTTCCGGCTCGCCGGAGGCCTTCAGGTCGCCATCGCGGTAGGGAAAGCGCACGATGCTGTCGCTGTTGGCGACATAGATCCACTGCGGGCTGTCCCCTGGCGGATAGAAGGCGATGCCGTAGGGCCGGTTGAGATTGCGGGCGAAGATGCCGTCCCTGACAGGTTTCGCGCTGCCCTCGCCGAGACGGTAGACGCGGATCTGGTTGGCCTCGCTGTCGGCGACGAACAGGTCGCCATTGGGCGCGACACGCACGACGCGCGGATTATCGATGCCCGACGCGATCAGTTCCGCCGAAAAACCCGCCGGCAGCCGCGGCTCGGCGCCTCGAGGCCTTTGCACCGGACCGGCGCTGTTCGAAGCGGATCTGGTGACATAGGGCCGGGGCTGGTCTTGCGGCCTGATCAGCCGGCGCACGCCCGGCTCGTCGGCACGCCAGTCACCGAATGCGGCCGCGCCCTTCAGCACCGGCTCTGCCTGCTGGGCCAATGCCGTCGCGGCGAAGAGCAAGGCAGCAGGGAGCGCCACCGCGCCGGCAAGTCGGATCATCCCAGTCTCCAGCTTCTCGCTTCTTCATGCATGTCGTTGTCCCAAGACCGAGGTCACATGCACCAAGGGAACGGGCGGGCTCGGCAGTCGTTCCGGACGAAACGGGGAGTTGAAGGAATTCGGGTCAGGTATCCGCGTCGAGATCGGCGTCGAGGTTCTTTTCCAGTTCGACGAGGTCGGCCGGCAGCGGCATGCCCATGGCGCGGATTTCGCGCAGCTTCTCGCGCAATTGCTCCTGCACTTCGCGCACATCCTCAGGCTGGTTGACCATCTCCTCCAGCAGCAGGCTGATCTGGGCCTTGAACGATTCCAGCGCCATCTTTTCTCTCCTCGGCCGGCTGGATCGATCCCAGCTCTCAGCGCAGCATGCGCGATATCAGCTGCGCCGTATAGTCGACCATCGGGACAATGCGGGCATAGTTGAGCCGGGTCGGGCCGATGACTCCGAGCGCGCCGACGACGCGGGCGTCCTTGTCGCGGTAAGGCGCCACGACCAGCGACGAGCCGGAGAGCGAGAAAAGCTTGTTTTCCGAGCCGATGAAGATGCGCACGCCCGGTCCCGCCTCGGCGAGGTCGAGCAGCTGGATCAGCCCGTCCTGCGTCTCCATGTCCTCGAACAGGTGGCGCAGGAGTTCGATGTCGGCCTGGGCGGTGACGTTTTCGAGCAGATTGGCGCGGCCGCGCACGATCAGGCGCGCCGGCAGGCCGCTTTCCGCGCCGGCCCACACCGCCAGCCCTTTCTCCACCAGGTCCTGCGACAGCGTGTCGAGCGCTGCCCTTGTCTCTTCCTTGATACGCTCGACCTCCGCCCGCGCCTCGGCCAGCGTACGGCCGCGAATATGGGCGTTGAGGAAATTCGAGGCCTCGTGCAATTGCGAGACGGTGATGCCGGCCGGCAGATCGATGACCCGGTTCTCGACGTCGCCGTTCTGCGACACCATCACGGTCAGCGCCTTGGTCGGTTCGAGCTGGATGAACTCGATGTGCTTAAGGGCCACCTCGTTCTTGGCGGCCAGCACCAGGCCGGCGCCGCGCGACATGCCCGACAGCATCTGGCTGGCCTCGGTCAGCATGTGTTCCAGGGTAGCGCCCGAGCCGGAGGCTCGCACCTGCGCCTCGATGCTGCGCCGCTCCTCGTCGGAGAGGTCGCCCAGTTCCATAAAGGCGTCGACGAAGAAGCGCAGGCCGGCCTGCGTCGGCAGACGGCCGGCCGAGATGTGCGGCGCGTAGATCAGGCCGAGATGTTCGAGGTCGCTCATCACGTTGCGGATGGTGGCGGGCGACAGCGAGGACGGCAGGATGCGCGACAGGCTGCGCGATCCCACGGGCTCGCCGTCCCTCAGATAGGAATCGACGATGCGCCGGAAGATGTCGCGCGAACGCATGTCGAGCGCCTGAAGTGCGGGCGCCTGAAGTGCCGGCGTGTGAAGAGCGAGCGACTGCGAAGCGGGATCGACTGCCTTGGTCATTGCGGCCATAACCTCCGGTTCAAGGATATAGACTTCGCGGCGCTGCGCGCAACCCGGTGTCGTGTTGCGCGATCACCCCGGTGTCGCCGCGTTTGCGGCCGCCGGTCCATTTTCCTTTACGCCGTGCCCCGCATGCGTCTAAAAGCCGGCCAAGATTCAAAAAAGCTGACAAGAAAGCAGGCCGAATGCGCCCCTCCAAACGCCAGTTCGACGAAATGCGCGCCATCTCCTTCGAGCGCGGCATCTCCAAACATGCCGAAGGCTCGTGCCTGGTGAAGTTCGGCGACACGCATGTCTTGTGCACGGCAAGCCTGGAAGAAAAGGTGCCGGGCTGGATGCGCAATTCCGGGAAAGGCTGGGTGACGGCCGAATATGGCATGCTGCCGCGCTCGACAGGCGAGCGCATGCGCCGCGAGGCCTCCGCCGGCAAGCAGGGCGGGCGCACGCTGGAGATCCAGCGGCTGATCGGCCGCTCGCTGCGCGCGGTGGTCGACCTGCAGGCGCTGGGCGAGCAGCAGATCACCGTCGACTGCGACGTCATCCAGGCCGATGGCGGCACCCGCACCGCCTCCATCACGGGCGGCTGGGTGGCGCTCTACGATTGCTTGCGCTGGATGGAGGCCCGGCAGATGGTGAGCGTCGCCAAGGTGCTGAAAGACCATGTCGCGGCGATTTCCTGCGGCATCCATGACGGCCAGCCGGTCATCGACCTCGACTATATCGAGGATTCCTCGGCCGGCACCGACGCCAATTTCGTCATGACCGGCAAGGGCGGCATCGTCGAGATCCAAGGCACGGCCGAGGGCGAGCCCTTTTCGGAAGGGCAGTTCGCCGAGCTGATGGGCCTGGCCAAGAAAGGCATCCAGAGGCTGGTGAGTTTGCAGCAGATGGCGGTGGTTTAGGCTTTCAATGTCGAGCCCAGGCGCCCCCCTCTGGCCTGCCGGCCATCTCCCCCGCAAGGGGGGAGATCGGTTGTCACCTCTGCCTTCGCCAATCTCCGGCATTGCAGGACGAGCGCTTTCGGCAACGCCGCCAATCTCCCCCCTTGCGGGGGAGATGGCCGGCAGGCCAGAGGGGGGTGCCTCGTGATCCCCTCTGCAATTCTTGAATCCGCTCTTTACGTCACCGACCTCGCCGCTGCCGAAGCCTTCTACACCGACATCCTCGGCCTCACTCCTCTCGGCAAGGTCGAGGGCCGCCATCTCTTCTTCCGTTGCGGAGCCGGCGTGCTGCTGATCTTCAACGCCGAGGCGACCAAGGTCCCGCCCGCGCCCGACGCGAGGCTGAAAGTGCCGCCACACGGCACATCGGGCGAAGGCCATCTCTGCTTTGCGGCGACCGCCGATGAAATCAGCCGCTGGAAATCCCATCTGAAGGCGAAGAACATCGCTGTCGAAAGCGAATTCGAATGGCCGCAAGGCGGCCGCTCGCTTTATATCCGCGATCCCTCCGGCAATTCGATCGAATTCGCCGAGCCGAGAATCTGGGGACTTTGATGCATTTTCTCGACGGAAAAAAGATCGTCGTCGCCAGCCACAATGAAGGCAAGCTGCGCGAATTCGCCGATCTGATGGCGCCATTCGGATTCGAGGCGAAATCGGCGAAGGACTATGGCTTGCCCGAACCCGAGGAGACCGGCACAACCTTCGAGGAGAACGCCTATATCAAGGCCTTCGCCGCGGCCAAGGCGACGGGCCTGCCGGCGCTGTCGGACGATTCGGGCCTGTGCGTTGACGCGCTCGACGGCGCGCCCGGCGTCTACACCGCCAACTGGGCCGAAACGCCTGATGGCAGCAGGGATTTCGGCATCGCCATGCAGCGCACCGAAGTGGCGCTGCAGGAAGTCGGCGCCGCCACGCCCGCGCAGCGCACGGGACGCTTCGTCGCCGTCATCTGCCTCGCCTTTCCCGATGGCGAGGCCGAATATTACCGCGGCGAGGCCGAAGGCACGCTGGTCTGGCCGCCGCGCGGCGAGCTCGGATTCGGCTACGACCCGGTGTTCCTGCCCGACGGCTTCGAAAAGACCTTCGGCGAGATGAGTGCCGAGGAAAAACACGGCTGGAAACCCGGCCAGGCTACGGCGCTGTCGCACCGCGCCCGCGCCTTCCAGAAATTCGCCCAAGCCCGATTGGGTCTGGCCCGGTTAGGCTCGGCATGATCAGGCCCGGCGCCACCATGCCGCTCGACCGCAGCCCCGGTTTCGGCGTCTATGTGCATTGGCCGTTCTGCGCGGCCAAATGCCCCTATTGCGACTTCAACAGCCATGTCCGCCACCAGCCGGTCGACCAGGAGCGCTTTGCCGCCGCCTTCGAGGCGGAACTGGCGACGATGCGCCAGCGCACCGGCCCACGCGAGGTGACCAGCATCTTTCTCGGCGGCGGCACGCCGTCGTTGATGAAGCCGGAAACGGTGGCCAGGGTCCTGGACGCCGTGGCGAAGAACTGGACGGTGCCCGACGGCATCGAGGTGACGCTGGAGGCCAATCCCTCCTCGGTCGAAGCCGAACGCTTTCGCGGCTATCGCGCTGCGGGCGTCAACCGGGTCTCGCTCGGCGTGCAGGCGCTGAACGACAAGGATTTGCGCTTCCTTGGCCGGCTGCACAATGTGGACGAGGCGCTGCACGCGATCGGGCTCGCGCGGGAGATATTCCCAAGGCTCTCCTTCGACCTGATCTACGCACGGCCAGGCCAGACGCCGGAGGCCTGGGCATCGGAGCTCGAACAGGCGATCGGCCACGCCGCCGACCATCTGTCGCTCTATCAGCTGACCATCGAGGAAGGCACGCCGTTCCACGCGCTGCACGCGGCGAAGAAATTCATCATCCCCGACAACGACCACGCCGCCGACCTTTATGCGCTGACGCAAGAGGTGACATCAGCCCATGGTTTGCCGGCATATGAGATCTCAAACCACGCCCGGCCGGGTGCCGAAAGCCGGCACAATCTGACCTACTGGCGCTATGGCGAATATGTCGGCGTCGGCCCTGGCGCGCATGGCCGCTTCGTCGAGAACGGCCACCGCGTCGTGACCATCGCGGAGAGGATGCCGGAAACCTGGGCCAATCTGGTCGAGGCCAAGGGCCATGGCGTCACCGGCGGCGAGACCCTGACGCGCTCCGAAGAGGCTGACGAGTTCCTGCTGATGGGACTGAGGCTGGCGGAAGGCATCGACCTGTCGCGCTACGAAGCGTTTTCCGGGCGCGGCCTGTCGAGCGCACGGCTGTCGGTGCTGCAAGGCGAAGGGCTGGTGGCGCCGATCGGCAACGCCCGCCTGCGCGCCACGCCCGCCGGCATGATCGTGCTCGACGCCGTGGTGGCCGATCTGGCACGGTAGGCTGGGATGCTGCTCCCAATCTCGAAGCCAAGATTACGCTTCTGGAGGCGGCTGTTTCGCGGTATCTGAGTTGAGACCCGACCGGTGAGGCTATCCGAATGAACCTGCCGCTCTCCTGGCAATTCTGGGCGCTGTTGTCGGCGACTTTCGCGGCGCTGACGGCGATCTTCGCCAAGGTCGGCATCGAGACCATCAATTCCGATTTCGCCACCCTCATCCGGACAGCCATCATCCTGGTCGTGCTTGCGGCGATCCTCGCCGCCAGCGGCCAATTCCAATCGTGGGCCTCGATCTCCGGGAAGACCTGGCTTTTCCTTAGCCTGTCGGGACTGGCGACCGGAGCCTCGTGGCTCTGCTATTTCCGCGCGCTGAAAATCGGCAATGCGGCGCAGGTGGCGCCCATCGACAAGCTAAGCGTCGTGCTTGTGGCGGTGTTTGGCGCGGTCTTTCTCGGCGAGCGGCTCACCGGTGCGAACTGGCTTGGCGTCGCCCTTATCGCGGCGGGCGCGGTGCTGGTCGCTTATCGAGGGTAGTGCTGCGCCGTGGCGGGCGTTCTTGGTTTCGAGACGGGTGATGAAAATATCGAAGCGATTGGGCATCGTCCGGTCAGTGCTCCGTCGTGCTGTCGGGTTCGTTGTCGGGTAGCTTGATCTCTGGTGGCGGGCGGCGCGCGGGCCCCTGCTTGCCGTCCGTGGTGGCGGGCGGCTTCCCGTCTCCTTGCGCGGCAAAGCGCTTGCGGCCTGCATAGTAGGGCTCGAAAGCGTCCTGTATGGTCAGTCTGTCCATCCTGTCCTCCCGGGGGAATCAGGGGCTAAATCTGCGAAAGACGGTTTCGTTCCCTACTGTGGCGAAGGAATGGCGCTCGCCTTGCATTACAGCGGCTTTTGCAACCCGGCGCGGGCCGTGCCAAACAGGGCGGATGATTTCGGAACGTCCTTCGCGGCTCCATCTGGACGCGGGCGCGCCGCTGACGGAGAAGGCACCGGTGACTGGCGAGACGGGAAAGCGCAGCTATGTGATCGGGCAGACCGAGATCGCGGCCCGGCCGCTCGAACCGGCACTCTATCTGGTGGCGACGCCGATCGGCAATCTCGCCGACATCACGCTGCGCGCGCTTGAGACGCTGGCCGCCGCCGACATGGTCGCCTGCGAGGACACGCGCGTGTCGCGCGTGCTGCTCGACCGCTACGGCATCCGCCGCCGCACCACGGCCTATCACGAGCACAATGCCGGCGAGGCCGGGCCAAAATTGATAGCGGCGCTCCAGTCGGGGCAGAGCGTGGCGCTGATCTCGGATGCCGGCACGCCGCTGGTTTCCGATCCCGGCTACCGGCTGGTCGGCGAGGCGCTCGACCAGGGCATTCGCGTCGTGCCCATCCCCGGTCCGTCCGCGCCGCTTGCCGCGCTCACCGCATCCGGCTTGCCTTCGGATGCCTTCCTGTTCTCCGGCTTCCTGCCGGTCAAGGCGGGGCAGCGGCTGGCGCGGCTGGACGCGCTTAAAGCGGTGCCGGCGACGCTGATCTTCTTCGAATCGCCGCGCCGGCTGGCCGAGTCTCTCGGCGCGATGGCCGAAGCGCTTGGCGGCGAGCGCAAGGCAGCGATCGGCAGGGAATTGACCAAGACCTTCGAGGAGATGCGCACCGGCACGCTGCGGGCGCTGGCCGACCACTATGCGGCGGCCGATACGCCGAAGGGCGAGATCGTGGTGTGCGTCGGTCCGGCCGAGGCCAGGGCGGACGAGCCGGCCGATATCGACCGGATGCTGTTGTCGCTCGCCGCCGAAATGCCGGCTTCGAAGGCGGCGGCGGAAGCGGCGAAGATGACCGGCGGCCAGAAGCAGGCGCTTTACCGGCGGCTGCTGGAACTCAGGGATGCCTCTGGAGAGGACCGTGGCTAGGCTCCCGAGCGTCAGCCGTCAAAAGGCCTACCGGCGCGGCCATCGCGGCGAATGGCTGGCGGCGGCGGCGCTGGTGCTGAAAGGCTACCGGATCCTGGCGCGCCGCCATCGCACCCGTTTCGGCGAGATCGACCTGATCGCGCGGCGCGGCGACCTGGTGCTGTTCGTCGAGGTCAAGGCGCGCCGCACGCTGATGGAAGCGATGGAGGCGATCGCCCATGAATCGGAGCGCCGCATCGAAGGCGCCGCCGACATCTGGCTGTCGCGCCAGCCGGATTACGGCAGGCTGTCGATGCGGTTCGACATGATCGCCGTGCTGCCATGGCGCTGGCCGGTGCATGTCCCGAACGCGTTTTACGGGCGCAATTGAGGGCTGCGTCGCTCGGGTTCAGTGTTCGACGGGCCATTCGCCCGCGCCAAGTGCCGCGATCGCCGCGATTATGCGCCGGAACGCCTCGGCGGCAGCCGGCACGGTGGTGCGGGCGCGCAGGAAACTGTGCACGAGGCGCTTCTCCTCGTGCCAGCTCGCTTTGCCGCCGGCGGCCAGGATGCGGTCGCGATAGGCCTCGCCGTCCGACGACAGCGGGTCGCATTCGGCGGTAACGACAATGGTGGGCGGCAGGCCGGAGAAGTCGGCGGCGCGCAGCGGCGAGAAGGTCGGATCGTCCGGCGCCTGTCTCTTGGCCGAGCGGACGTGGCGGTAGAAAGCGACGTCGCCGGTCGACAGAAGCGGCGCCTCGGCATGCTCGATGTAGGAGCGGGCAGTCTCGTCGCCGCCGAGGCCGGGATAGATCAGCACCTGGCCGGTCGGCCTCTTCGCGCGAGCGCGCGTCGCGTGACTGACCGCCGCCGCCAGATTGCCGCCGGCGCTCTCGCCGGACAGCAGCAGTGGCCCGTTCGCTCTAGCCGCCGCCCATTCGAAGGCGGCCAGAGCGTCGTCGAAGGCGGCGGGGTGGAGATGTTCGGGCGCCAGCCGATAGTCGACCGAGAGCACGGCAAAGCCGGTGCCGGCGCAGATCTCGGCGCAGATGTCGTCATGGCTGTCGAGCCCGCCCAGGATGAAGCCGCCGCCATGGTAATAAAGCACCGTGGCCCGCGCGGCCGTGCCTGCCATCCCGTAGTGCCGCACCGCGATGTTCCGGCCGGGGGCGGCGATGAGGTCGTCGCTCGCCGTCACCCCCGGCGGATAGGGCTGGCGAAGCGCCCGGCACATCCTGTCATAGATCGCACGCTGCTTGGCGATCGGCAGGTCGATCGTCTCGGGCGGATACCAGGCGTTGATGCCGTCTATATAGGCCCACAGCGCAGGGTCGAGCCGCGTCGCGTATTTGCTGCGACCGGTCATTTCAGTGCTGCCCACGGTTTCGGAAGGCATTGCCTCAAAGCTCGCTGTAAAGCCTGGCCGCGTTTTCAAAGCTGAAACGCAGCGGCACCGAGCCCTCGACCTGCCAGACGGCGACGCTCTCGCCAGCCAGCAGCAGGCAGGCGCCGTCGGTGTCGGTGACGGCGCCGCCATAGAGCCGGTTGGCGAGGTTGAGGATTGCGGTCTGGTGCATGGCGGCACTGCCGCTGCCGCAGGCGTCCTTGACCAGCAGCACGCGAAAGCCGCGCGCCACGGCGTCCTTCACGGTGGCATCGATGCAGGCCTCGGTCCACACGCCAGATATGACCAGCCATTCGACGCCGGAAGCCTTGAGCCGATCGGCGGCCGGTCCCGCGCGGAAGGCGCTGGCCTCGGCCTTGATCAGCAGCGCCTCGCCATCAGCAGGCGCCACCTCACGGCAGATCTCGGTCAGCGGATCGCTCTTGTCGGAGAAGGCCGACTTGCCGTCGGTTCCAACAGGGTGAAAGGGCCGCTCCTGCTTGTCGAGATCGACAATGTAGGCCCAGTGATAGAGCGGCACATTGTTCTGCCGCGCCGCCGCCTGCAGCCGCTGGACGTTGGCGAGAATCTTGTCAAAACCCTCGACCAGGTAGCGCGGGTCCTGCCGGTGCTCTTCCTGCAGGTCGATGAAGACAGCGGCCACGGTGCCGCGCTTGACGGAGATAGGGCTTTTCATGCGGATGCGCCTGGCCCCCAAGATACTTCCAAACGCTGGAGGGACAGAGGGGGGCGCCAAGGAATGAGGCGCTCGTTCTTCAGCTGCGATGCGTCGCCGAGGCGGGCAGTGGATGTCAAACCTGCTTCTCCAGAAACTCATCCTCATAGGGGAAGCGCGACAGGAGCTCGGTGCCGGTCTCGGTGATCAGGATTTCATCCTCCAGCTTGACGCCCTCGCGGCCGCCCTTCTCGCCAATATAGCTTTCCACGCTCACCACCATGCCTGGCACGATATGGCCGTCGCGGCCATAGGTCTCGTAGTCCATGGCGTGCGCGATGAAGGGCGTCTCGCCATGCATGCCGACGCCGTGCATGACCGAGGTGTAGCGCTGGTCGACGAAGCGGTCGGGGATCTTCCACGCCTTTTCGGCGATCTCGCGGAAAGCCATGCCCGGCTTCACGATCGAGATATTGTGCTGAACCTGGTCGTGCGCCATGCGGTAGAGCGATTTCTGATAGGGGGTCGGCTTGCCGGGCCCGCAGCGGAAGGTGCGCGAGAAATCCGAATAATAGCCATAGCAGCCGATCGTGTCGGTATCGAGCGCCAGCAACTCGCCTGGCCGGATTTTTCGCCCGCTGGCCTCGTTGAACCAGGGATTGGTGCGCTGGCCGGACGTCAACAGCCGCGTCTCGATGAACTCGCCGCCCTGGCGGATGACCTCGCCATACATGATGGCGAACAGCTCGTTCTCGGAAACGCCGGGCTTGATCGCCTCGCGCACGGCATAGACGGCGGCTTCCGCGCCGGCCATCGACACCTGCAGGCATTTCACTTCCTCCGGCGTCTTGACCGCGCGCACCGCCAGGATCTCGCCCTGGCAATCCCGGACCTCGCAACCGCGCTTTTCCAGCGCCAGCGCCTGCAGATGGCTGCAACGGTCGAGCCCGAGTTTCATCGAGCCGCCGCCATGCTGCTTCAGGAGTTCGGCGATCTCGTCGGCGAAGGGACCGGCGGTCTCGTCGTCGCGGCCCGATACCGACGACCAGACGAGCTTGGAAGGACGCGCCTCGTCGATCGTGTCGAGCACCATCGAGACATGGTAGCTCTGCGGATATTCGAACAGCACGATCGGCCCTTCGGTCGGAATGAAGAAATAACGGGTCGAGTTGCGCAGAAAATAGCCGAACATGTTGCGCGAGCCGGTGGCGTAGCGCTGGTTGTACGGGTCGAACAGCACAGCGCCGCCATAGCCGGCCTCGCGCATCCAGCCGCGCAGCTTGGCCAGCCGGCCTTTTCGAAGGGCGTCGGCATCGATGAAGGACGGCTCGGTGTCGGACAGCCACATGCCGCCCGCCGAATCGGCCGCCGCGGGGTGGCGCATGCGGTCCTTGAAGTCGACGTCTTCAGTGCTGTCGGGGTCGAATACGACGATGCTCATGGGGGCTGACCTTGGGTGGTTTGCAAGATCAGACCATGGCGCAGGAGATAACGAGGGATTGTGCGGAAAACCGCGCTTGTTGTGCGAGATGCCGCTGGTAATAAGAGATGCAGGTGCCAAGCGCCCCCCTTCTGCCCTGCCGGGCATCTCCCCCTCAAGTGGGGAGATTGGCAGCTTTGACCTCGTCGCTTCTTCCGTGAAAATTGGCGAAAGCTGTTGTGACGTTCAATCTCCCCCCTTGAGGGACCCTCGTATGGGAGATGGCCGGCAGGACAGAGGGGGGCGACGTCTCTCAGCGCCAGCAAGACCTCTAATGCCGTCGCGCCAGCTTCGGAGGATGGCCGTGCTCCTCGCGAAAGGCGCGCGCGAAGCTCGACATCGAGGCAAAGCCGCAGGCGAGCGCCACGTCGCGCACGGCGAGCGTCGAGTGCGCCAGGAGATCGGCGGCGCGTTTCAGCCTGAGCCGCCGATAGTAGCCATTGGGCGAGATGGCGAGTTCGGAGCGGAAGGAGCGTTCGAGCTTGTCGGACGACACGCCGAGCCGCGCAGTGAGCTCCGCCATGCCGAGCCGCTCCTCGACCGCGTCCTCCATGATGGCGATGGCCGACAGCACCAGCTCGTTCCGGACGCCGGTACGCAGGCGCAGCGGCATCAGCTTGCGGTCGACGCTGGAGCGCAGCTGGCTGTGCACGAACCATTCGGCGACGCCGGCCGCAAGCTCGGCGCCGTAGTCGCGGGTAATGATCTCCAGCATCATGTCGAGGCTGCCGACGCCGCCGGCCGAGGTGAAACGCTTGCGGTCGATGACATAGAGGTCGCGCCTCAGCTCGACATTGGGAAAGGCCTCGGTGAAGGCCGCCTGGCTGGTCCAGTGCAAGGTGCAGGCATGGCCGTCGAGCAGGCCGGCGCGGGCGAGGAAGAAGGCGGCGTCCGCCACCGCGCCGATATGGGCGCCACTGCGCAAGCTGCGGCGGATCCAGCTTGCCGCATCCTCGGCAACGAGATGATCGGCATCGCCGCCTGAGCAGACGACGATGCGGTCGACCTTCGGCGCATCCCCGGCATAGAAGCGCGGCTGGATGACGACGCCGTTCGAGGCCTCGACCGCGCCCTGGGTAGCGCCGACGATGATCCAGCGATAGCATTCCCGCTTCGCCAGCACATTGGTCGCGCGCAGCGGCTCGATGACCGAGCTGAACGCCATCATCGGAAAGCCGGGGAAGACCAGCACCGCGAAAGTGAGGGGAGCGTCTGGAGATGTGTCGCGCGTGGCCATAGGCTCTACATCTCGGGCAGATGGGATTTGGGGTCAACGGGGTTGTGGCTGGCTTTCTGCGAAGTTGGCGCTGCCCCTCATCCGCCTGCCGGCACCTTCTCTCCGTATAGTGACGGGGAGAAGGGAGATACCGCAACCCCGGCTCCCTCTTGCCGCCGTTGATAATTGGCGCAAATCGAGACACAGCGCCCCTCTCCCCGTCACTATACGGGAGGATGCCGGCAGGCAGGTAAGGGGCAGCGCTGGCTTGGAGACTGGCTCGTCTCAGCGGGAGCGCCGCCGCTCAGCCCCCCAGCGCCTGCTCCAGGTCCGCGATCAGATCGTCGCCATCCTCGATGCCCGCCGACAGCCGCACCAGCGAATCCGATATGCCGATCTCTTCGCGCTTCTCCGCCGGGATCGATCCATGCGTCATCAGCGCCGGATGCTCGATCAGGCTCTCCACGCCACCGAGGCTTTCGGCCAGCGTGAACAATTGCGTGCGTTCGAGGAAGCGTTTCGTGCCGGCGAGGTCGCGGTCGAGCACGGCTGATATCATGCCGCCGAACGCATGCATCTGCTGGACGGCAACGGCATGCTGCGGATGGCTGGCGAGGCCGGGATAGATGACCCGGCGCACATCCTTGCGGGCTTCCAGCCACTGCGCGATCTTGAGGCCGTTCGACGAGTGCCGCTCCATCCTCAGCGCCAATGTCTTGAGGCCGCGCAGGGCGAGAAAACTGTCGAACGGGCCCGAAATGGCGCCGATGGCGTTCTGCAGGAATTTCAGGCGATCGGCCAGATCCTTGTTGTCGCCGACAACAGCCACGCCGCCGACCATGTCGGAATGGCCGTTGAGGTACTTCGTCGTCGAATGCACCACGACGTCGATGCCGAGCTCCAGCGGCCGCTGCAAATAGGGGCTGCAGAATGTGTTGTCGGCGACCGAGAGGATGCCCTTGCGCCTTGCAAGGGCTGCGACGCCTTCGAGATCGATGATGCGCAGCAGCGGGTTGGTCGGCGTCTCGACCCAGAGCATTTTCGTCTCCGGGCGGATTGCCGCCTCTATAACCGCAAGGTCGGTGCAGTCGACGAAGCTCACCTTGAGATCGGCGGAGCGCTTGCGCACACGCTCCATCAGGCGGAAGGAGCCGCCATAGATGTCGTCGGTGGCGACGATGTGGGCGCCGGAATCGAGCAGTTCCAGCACGGTGGCGATCGCCGCCAGCCCGGAGGCGAAGGCGAAGGCAGCCGAGCCGCTTTCGAGATCGGCCACCGCGCGCTCGAAGGCAAAGCGCGTCGGATTCTGGCTCCGGGCATATTCAAAGCCCTTGTGCACGCCGGGCGACTGCTGGCCATAGGTCGAGGTGGCGTAAATCGGCACCATCACCGCTCCGGTCAGGGGATCGTGGCTCTGGCCGCCATGGATGGTGCGGGTGGAGAAGGCCAGGCGGTTCTTTCCGGATGCGGTCATCGTGCACGGCGCCTCAAATGGTTGATCAGGTCGATGCGGGTTATCAGGCCGACGAACTCGTCGCCGTCGAAGATGATGGCGACCTCGTTGCGGTCGAATACCGGCAGCAGCGCGTCCAGCGTCTGGCTGGCCTGCAAAGTATGCAGATTGGAGGTCATCGCCGTGCGTACCGGCGCGTTGAAGCGCTCCCAGCGGCCCTCATAGGGGCCGTCGACCTTGGCCAGAATGTCGCTTTCGTCGACGATGCCGACCAGCTTGCCGTCGTCGAGCACCGGCAGCTGCGAGACATCGGAGCGGCGCATGCGGCCATAGGCGTTGAGCAGGCTCTCGTCCGGACCGACATAGACGGTGTCGCCGGTGCGGTGCGTGCGCATCACCAGGTCGCGCAGGTCGCCATGCTGCTCGTGCTCGGCCAGCCCCTGCTCGGCCAGCCAGAAATCGTCGAAGACTTTCGACAGATATTTGTTGCCGCTGTCGCAGACGAAGGTGACGACGCGCTTGGGCGACGTCTGCTCGCGGCAATAGCGCAAGGCGGCCGACAGCAGCGTGCCCGAAGACGAGCCGGCCAGGATGCCTTCCCGGGACAGGAGATCGCGCACCGCCAGCATGCTCTGCTTGTCCGATATGGAATAGGCCTTCTTGACCAGCGACAGCTCGGCATTGGGCGGCACGAAGTCCTCGCCGATGCCTTCCACAGTCCAGCTGCCGGCCTCCACCATCTTGCCGGTCTTGATCAGCGGCGCCAGCACCGAGCCGACCGGATCGGCCAGCACCATTTCCGTCTTCGGCGATGCCTTGGCGAAGAACCGGCCAAGGCCGGTCAGCGTGCCGCCGGAGCCGACGCCGACCACCACCGCGTCGACATCGCCGTCGAGCTGCGAAAAGATTTCCGGACCGGTGGTGGTTTCGTGCGCCTCAGGGTTGGCCGGATTGGCGAACTGGTTGGCGTAGAAGGCGCCGGGCAGCTCGGCCGCGATTTTTTCGGCCATGTCCTGATAATATTCGGGGTGGCCCTTGCCGACATCGGAGCGCGTCATGCGCACTTCCGCGCCCAGTGCGCGCAGGTGCTGGATCTTCTCGCGCGACATCTTGTCGGGCACGACCAGGATGATGCGGTAGCCCTTGGGGATGCCGACCTGGGCCAGCCCCAGGCCCGTATTGCCGGCCGTCGCCTCGACAATCGTGCCGCCTGGCTTCAGCCTGCCCTCCTTCTCGGCCGCCGCGATCATCGACAGCGCGATACGGTCCTTGATCGAGCCGCCGGGATTCTGGCTTTCGAGCTTGATGAACAGCCGGCACTTGCCGGTGTCGAATTGGGTCAGCTCGACCACGGGGGTCTGGCCGATCAGGTCGAGCACCGACCCGTAAGGCGGCCGCAGGCGCGACGTTGCGTTTTCCGAAGCGGCGCTTTCCAAAGGGGCGCTATCCGAGGGCGCAATCTTGTGCCTGCTCATATCGATGCTCCATGATCAAGCGGCCGCCTCGTGCAGGGCGGCAGCGTATCCTCTTTTCCAGCCCTTTGCAGTGGGAAAGAAGATAGATCGTGCCAATCGACCGGCTAGATGGAGAATGAAATTCCGGGTTGCGACGCGCAACGGCTGCAGGACTGTGCGGCACGTCCCCCCTCTGGCCTGCCGTAGAGCGCCGACGTCAACACTTTACCCCAGCAGCTGCTTGCTCAGCCTCGCACACTGGACGCGAATATCCGGAATGGCGTCGATCTCGAAGAAGGTGCCTCTGGTCAGCGGGCCGACGGCGAGGATTTTCCTGGACACCGTGCCGTCGCCGGCGATGATCTCGCAATTGGCCGTCACGTCGAGGCCGATGCGCAGCGGATCCGGCCGCGCCAGCCCGCGGTCGACCAGCGAGCGCACCACGCTGTTCGACGAGGCCGAGATGTCCCTGACGATACCGGAGCAATCATAGATGCGGGCGACCTCGAACCTCTCCAGCCGCTTGGTGTGGCGCGACTGGACCTGGACCGTGAACTCGCCGCCCGCCGCGATGTCGACGACACGGCCGGCGACGAGGCGGATGCGGCCGGACTGCACGGCTTGCGTGACGCGGGCATGGACCTCGGGCGCCATGCGGTGGCGGTGGATGTCCCACCACGCCTTGGTGTGCTCGACGAAACGACGCTTGGCGGAGGCCGGCCAGTTCTGCCAGATCTTCTGGTTGAACGGGCGAAGGCCGTCGACGACGTCGCGCCAGTCGATGCCGGCCTTCTGGTTTTCCCGGATCAAATCGCGGAACCAGCCGACGAAATAGGAAAGCTGGGTGCCGAGCGGGATATCGGCGACGTCGAGCTTGATCGGATTGCCCTTGCGGTGCGGCGAGGGCAGCAGGCCGCGCCGCGACACCGCGACGATCTCGGCGCGGTGGCCGCGCTGTTCGAGGGCGAGGAACGCGTCGACCATGCTGAGGCCCGTTCCCAGCACCATGACGCTCCGGTCGGGATCGAGCGCGGTGTCGGCCTCAGACCCCATCCGAACCGCATGGCCTTGCCCCATGGCCGGCACCTCGTCATGGCCGGTGGCGAGCACCGCCAGATGGGCGACGACGCTGGTGCCGTTGGCGAGCGCCACTTCCACCCCCGAGGCCGTGGGCGAGATCGACAGGCTTTCCTCATGGATCAGCCGGAGGCGTCCGGTCTCCCTCTCGCGCGCCTCGAGATCGTCCAGCAATTCGCCGAGATAGCGGGCATAGATGCTGCGCGGCGCGTAGACCGGCGCCTGCTCGGGCGTTGCCAGGTCGCGTTCCAGCAGCCAGCGCCAGAAATTGCCGGGATCGTCGGCATAGGCGCTCATACCGGCGGCGCTGACGTTCAGCACATGCGCGGAGAGCAATGTGGAATAGGCGATGCCCTGGCCGAAATGCGGGCGCTTCTCGACCAGCGTGACGCGAAGGTCGGGATTGGGCTGTCTCAGCAGATGCGCGGCGAGCACGACCCCGCTGGCGCCGCCCCCGACGATGATGATCGAGTTGCCGCGGCCGCTCATGCCAGCCCCGTGCGACGCGCCGGCGTCAGGCCTTCACCGCAACCGGCAGATCGTCGCTCGCGACCGAGAGGTCGTCGAGGCCCCTTGCGACCCCAAGGTCGTCGAGGCCGATGTCGCGCATCTCGGCGAGGCTGCGCTGGTCGAGCACCTCGGCGATCGCTTGCCGGACTTCCAGCATCAGATGTCGAACCTGGCATGTCGCCTCGTTACAGTCTTCGCAGCGCTGGTATTGGGTACGGCTGGCGCAAGGGATCGGCGCCAGCGGGCCGTCGAGCACACGCACGACATGGCCGACCCTGATTTCCTCCGGTGGCCGCGCCAGGCGATAGCCGCCATCCTTGCCTTTGCGGCTCTGCACGAAACCGGCATTGCGCAGTTCGCCCAGGATGGCGTCGAGAAACTTCTTCGGGATGTTGTTGCCGGTCGCGATGTCGTTGACGAAGGCAAGCTGCCCGGCCGGCATCCGCGCCAGATGGACGAGCGCCTTGAGGCCGTACTTGCCTTTCTTGGTGAGCATGATCCGAACGTTTCTCTGTCATGCGATGGCTCGAGGCCATCCGTTGCGAAACGCCTGGCGTGCCTCCCGCCGCGCTCAAGCATCCATAAGTTTACTATACTTAAACGCGAACAGGCGGAACACGTTTTTAAATTCCAATCCATCTGAAGCATGGATTTGCCTTTCAAGCGGCTGCAACGTGAATTCTCGTTCGCGATCGGAGGCCGTAGCGGTGGCTGGAGCTTCCCGAACGTGATGATCTCGCCACTCTTGAAGCGCCATAGCCGCCAAATCCGCCTGGGGACCTCGGCACCGGCAGCTTTTTCCAACAAATCCAGCCCCGCTAGAAGAATTTAACTCTACAAGAACCATAGAATTAGCGGACTATCATGAAGCAATCCGGTTTTCCCCTGTTTCATGGAGCCCTTGATGTCCACCACCATTTCGCGACGCATCCTTCTCCTGTCTACGGCCGCACTTGCCGGCGCCGCCTTCCTCGGCCCGGCTTTTGCCGACGACCTCAAGATCACCATCGGCTACCAGACGGTGGTCGAACCCTCCAAGGTGCCGCAGGCCGATGGTGCCTATGAAAAGGCTACCAACGCCGCCATCGACTGGCGCAAATTCGATTCCGGCGCCGATGTCATCGCCGCGGTCGCATCCGGCTCGGTAGACATCGGCTATGTCGGTTCGAGCCCGCTGGCGGCGGCGGCGAGCCGCGAATTGCCGGTCCAGACCATCTTCGTCGTCGGCCTGATCGGGCCATCCGAGGCCTTGGTCGCACGCAACGGCGCCGGCATAGAGAAGGTCGCCGACCTCGCCGGCAAGAAGGTGGCCGTGCCCTTCGTCTCGACGACGCATTACAGCCTGCTTGCCGCGCTGAAACATGAGAATGTCGACCCGAAATCGGTCGAGATCCTCAATCTCAGGCCGCCGGAAATCGCCGCCGCCTTTTCGCGCGGCGATATCGATGCGGCCTATGTCTGGGATCCGGCGCTCGGCCAGGTCAAGACATCAGGCAAGGTGGTGCTGGATTCCTCCCAGGTCGCCGCCTGGGGCGCGCCGACCTTCGACGCCTGGATCGTGCGCACCGACTTTGCCGAAAAGAACCCGGAAGCGGTGCGCGACTTCGTCAAGGTGACGGGTGCGGCCTATGCCGAGTACCTGGCTAAGCCCGACGCCTGGTCGGCAGCGTCGCCGCAAGCGGCCGAGATCGCCAAGCTGACCGGCGCCAAGGTCGAGGAAGTGCCTGAACTGCTCAAGGGCTACGTCTTCCCGACACTCGAAGAACAGGCCTCCGACAAGTTCCTCGGCGGCGGCACGGTCAAGGCGATCGCGGCCGCGTCCGCCTTCCTCAAGGAGCAGGGCAAGGTAGACGCCGTGCTGCCGGACTATTCGAAATATGTGACATCGAAATACGTCACCGAGGCGCTGGCCTCGAACTGACCCGAGCGTTGGAGCGCCCCATGCCACGACGGGCAGGTGGCGCCCCGATGAGACGCGCGCGGCTTTCCTGACGCCGCGTGTCGTCTGTCCCGGAGCCGCTGACGAGGCGCGGCTTCGGGCAGGCGGACTTCAACGAACTCCTGCGAGGGCTCATGTCGCATCTCGTGCTCGACAGAATCTCGATCCACTATGACGGCCAGCCCGCACCCGCCGTCGAGCGGGTATCGATCGACGTCGCCAGCGATGACTTCGTCGTCCTTGTCGGCCGTTCCGGCTGCGGCAAGACCTCGCTGCTCAATGTAGCCGCCGGCTTTGTCGCGCCGGCACGCGGCACGGCCGCGATCGACGGCCGGCCGATCGCAGCACCCGGTTCGGACCGTGCGGTGGTGTTCCAGAACGACGCGCTGTTTCCTTGGCTGACGGCGCGCGAGAACGTCGCCTTCGCGCTCAGGCTGCGCGGTGTCGGGCCATCCGAGCGGGCGCGCCGCGCCGACGAATTGCTCGGCCTGGTCAAGCTCACCGATGCCGGCGACAAGCGCATCTGGGAGCTGTCCGGCGGCATGCGCCAGCGCGTCGGCCTTGCCCGGGCGCTGGCTGCCGAGCCGCAATTCCTGCTGCTCGACGAGCCGCTCGGCGCGCTCGATGCGCTGACGCGCGAGCGCATGCAGACGACGCTGCTCGACCTGTGGACGGCAAGCAAGGTCGGCGTGCTTATGGTCACGCACGGCATCGACGAGGCGCTGGTGCTCGCCACCCGCATCGTGGTGCTGGCGCCCGGGCCGGGCCGGGTGGTGCGGACCTTGGAGCCGGGCTTCTCCAGGCGCTACGCAGCGGGCGAGGCCATCCGCGCCATCAAGGCCGATCCTGGCTTCGCCGCGGCGCGCGGCGAACTGACCGACGCGATCTTCGAGGGAGAGGCGGCATGACCATTTCCTCCTACACCGAACGCTCCGGCCCCAGGACCGAAGAGGCCGACGGCCTGTCGGTGCCATGGTCGCGCCCGGTCCCGAAGCGCAAGGGCGTTTCGGCGCGCATGGTCAGCGCGGCCACCATTCTTCTGGTGCTGGCGCTGTGGACGCTGTCGGCCCGCCTGCAACTGGTGTCGCCGGTATTCCTGCCCTCGCCTGTCGCGGTGTGGAACAAATTCATCATCGTCGCCCGCGACGGCTTTGTCGACGCAACGCTCGTCCAGCATATCGCCGCCAGCCTGGGGCGGGTGTTCGCCGCGCTCATCGCGGCGCTCCTCGTCGGCGTGCCGGTTGGCCTCGCCATCGGCATCAGCACCGTCGGCCGCGGCATTTTCGATCCGCTGCTGGAATTCCTGCGGCCGATCCCGCCGCTCGCCTATCTGCCGCTGGTCATCATCTGGTTCGGCATCGGCGAGCCGTCCAAGGTCCTGGTGATAGCCATCGCCATGCTGGCGCCGGTGGCCTTGTCGACCGCGTCCGGCGTCCGCGGCGTCTCGCAGGAGCGCATCAACGCCGCGCGTTCGCTTGGCGCGACGAGGCGCCAGGTGGTCCGCCACGTGATCCTGCCCAGCGCGCTGCCGTCGATCCTGACCGGACTGCGCATCGCGCTCGGCGCCGGGTGGTCCACGCTGGTCGCCGCCGAACTGGTGGCGGCGACGCGCGGGCTTGGCTTCATGATCCAGTCGGCGGCGCAGTTCCTGGTCACCGACGTGGTGGTCATGGGCATTTTGGTGATCGCGGCCATCGCCTTCGTGCTCGAATTCGCCATCCGCAGGATCGAGCGCGCGCTCGTGCCGTGGGCGGGACGCGAATGATCGGGAAACGGAGATGACGATGACCCATTCCACCGCCATGCTGTTCGCCCATTTCGGCACCTGGCTGCTGGGCCTGACATCCGATGGCAAGGCGATAGAGGAGGACAAGGCGACAAGGGAGGACGGTCCGCGCTCGCCGGCGCCCGTCCGACTCCCGGCCGGGCGTGACCGCCTGCCGCCGCGAGACGAAAGCTTCTACTGGGCCTGGCAGTACTGGTCGCAGTGAGAGCGGCTCAACCGCGCGAACGGTTCGCCCACACGAGCCCGGCGAGACCGACCAGCATGACGATGATGCCGATGGTGAGCCATTGCGACTGGCCGGTCATGAAGCTGCCGCCGATCGCGCCGATGCCTTGCAGCGACCACAGCGCGCCGACGGCCAGCACAATCAACGCCAGCAGATTTTTGATCAGTCTCATTGCCGGATTCTCCCTTCCGAAGTTGATCGGTCGCGTCTTCGCCGTCGCGATGAAAGAGGCAAAGGAATCGGTTCGGCAGCAGCATCTTCTACTTGGATGTTGCCGCTCGATCTTGTCAAACAAGACATGGATATCCGCTGGAACATCATCGTGAGTTGATCGCTGACCGCCGGGAAATCACTGACAGACTGTTACCGGGCGACTCCAAACGTGTGCCGGCGCCATGGAACCGCCAGATGATCGCCGCATTTCGTGCCTTATTGTCTCCGTAACGGCTGGGGCCTGTCAAAAACGGAGCCTTCCCCCAAATATGAATAACAACAACCGGACCGCGCTTGCCGCGGTGACGATCGCTGCTGGCCTGATGGTCGGCGCCTCCGCCACTCCAGCCGCCTCCGCCGCCGGTCAATGCGGTCGCGCTTCCTGGTACGCCCTGCACTCCAGGACCGCGTCGGGCGAACGGATGAACCCTTCGGCCTTGACCGCCGCACACCGCACGCTGCCTTTCGGCACCAAGCTGCGGGTCACCAACCAGAACAATGGCCGCAGCGTCGTGGTGCGCATCAACGATCGCGGACCGTTCATCAGGGGACGCGTGCTCGACCTGTCGAAGGGTGCCGCCGGCCAGCTCGGCTTCATCGGTTCGGGCCACACCGCGGTCTGCATGGCGCGCGTCTGACCACCACTGCCCGGCCCGAGGGCCGGGCCGCCTGGCCTTCGCACCTGCACAATGAGCCGGCTTGTACCGTCCAAGGCTGATTTCCAACGCTTTGGACCAAGAATGCGTATAGATCACGCCACGTGACGTATTGCATCGCAGCAATTAGTTGTTAACTTCCCCGCGAGACAGTTAGGGCCAGGCACTGCTCGCCGCCCCTTCGGTCGCAGGCCGCAGCGGGGTAAACGGATGTTCTACCAGCTCTATGAAATGAACCACGCCGCCCTGCAGCCGGCCCGTCTCTATGCCGATGCGGTGCGGCTGTTCTATTCCAACCCGCTCAATCCGTTCTCGCACACGTCCTGGGGCCGCTCGATCGCGGCGGGCGCCGAGTTGTTCGAGCGCACCACGCGCCGCTACGGCAAGCCGCAATTCGGCCTCGACAAGACGGTGGTCGACTGGAAGAGCGTGGCAGTGACCGAGAAGATCGTCTGGTCACGACCGTTCTGCAACCTGGTGCATTTCGAGCGCGCCGTGCCCGCCGGGCGGCGGCGCGATCCGAAGCTTCTGATCGTGGCGCCGATGTCGGGCCACTATGCGACGCTGCTGCGCGGCACGGTCGAAGCCATGCTGCCCCATGCCGACGTGCACATCACCGACTGGATCGACGCCCGCATGGTGCCGACGGCCGACGGCCAATTCGATCTCGACGACTATATCGACTATGTTGTCGACATGCTGCATGTGCTGGGCCCCGACACGCATGTGATGGCTGTTTGCCAGCCTTCCGTGCCGGTGCTGGCGGCCGTGGCGCTGATGGAAACGCGCGGCGACCCCTTCGTTCCTGCGACGATGACCCTGATGGGCGGGCCGATCGACACGCGCCGCAACCCGACCGCGGTCAACCTTCTGGCCGAGGAGAAGGGCATAGACTGGTTCCGCGACAATGTCGTGATGCGCGCGCCCTGGCCGGTGCCGGGCTTCGGCCGCGAGGTCTATCCAGGCTTCCTGCAGCTCTCGGGCTTCATGAGCATGAACCTCGACCGCCACATCATCGCCCACAAGGACTTCTTCATGCACCTTGTGAAGCATGACGGCGACAGCGCCGAGAAGCACCGCGACTTCTACGACGAGTATCTGGCGGTGATGGACCTGACGGCGGAGTTCTACCTGCAGACGGTCGACACGGTGTTTGTCCGGCACGCCTTGCCCAAGGGCGAGATGACGCATCGCGGCACGCCGATCGATCCCTCGGCCATCCGCAATGTCGCGCTGTTCACGGTGGAGGGCGAGAACGACGACATTTCGGGCCTTGGCCAGACGCGGGCGGCGCATGATCTGTGCGTCAACATTCCCGCCGACAGGAAGGCGCATTACATGCAGCCCGCGGTCGGGCACTACGGCGTCTTCAACGGTTCGCGCTTCCGCGCCGAGATCGTGCCGCGCATCGTCGACTTCATCACCAGCTATGGCCGCCAGAACCGGGTCGCCGTGAAACCGAAGCTGGTCCGCACCGCCAAAAGATAGGCAGCCTGCATTGCCGGCCCGATAGCGCCGGACAGGCCTGTCGCACGGGTGCCGCTGCCATGCGTCTCGCGGGTAACCATGTCGCAAATCACCCAATCGTGGTAATTGACACGGACTGTAGATCGCCCTTAACCTTTCATTAATAACAAGGGCGAGCGGGGACAATGAATTCCTCACCAATGGCGCGAGCGCTTCGTGCGTGCGCAGTAGCCGGACTGGCGACAATGATGGGAGGCTGGGTGGCACCGGCCCTGGCGGCTGGAGCGATGACGACCGGCGGCGTCGCGTCGCAACCGATCGGCCATTATGATTTCTGCAGGCTCAATGCCCGCGAATGCGCGATCCGTCCCGGCAATCTTGCGCCGGCCGCGATGACGGACAGATTGTGGCGCAAGCTGGCCAAGGTCACCGCCAGGGTGAATGCCGCCGTCAGGCCGATGAGCGACATGGACATCTATGGCAAGGACGAGGTCTGGGCCTATCCCGCCAAGGGCGTCGGCGACTGCGAGGACTATGTGCTGGAAAAGCGGCGCCTGCTGTCCCGGATGGGCATATCGCTTGCCGATCTTCTCATCACCGTGGTGCGCAAACCCGACGGCGAAGGGCACTCGGTGCTGACGGTGCGCACCGACAGGGGCGACTATGTGCTCGACAATCTGACCGACAAGGTCAAGGCCTGGGACGACACCGGCTACCATTTCCTCAAGCGCCAGGCGATCGACAACACCGGCCGCTGGGTCTCGATCCGTGGCGGCCAGCAGGTGCTGGTCGGGTCCGTGGAGTAGGGACTGCGGCGGGCGGCGCGCCCAACCGCCGGATGTCGGCCCCGCCCCTCATTGCCCTGCCGGGCATTTCTCCCCGTATAGTGACGGGGAGAAAGACGCTGTCATCGACGATTTCCCCAATTGCCGACGTCGCAAGAAATACGCCAAGGGCGCGGCTGTCTCCCTTCTCCCCGTCCTATACGGGGAGAAGGTGCCGGCAGGCGGATGAGGGGCGGCGCCGACGTTGCAGTCACGCGCCTCGCGCACTCCCCAAAAAAATTCCCACCTCCATGAACCATTTCGGCCCGGCCGGCGACACACAGCCGTGAACCGAACCAACCATGGAGACTTCAAATGACTGCTTTCCTGCGTAACACCCTTCTCGCCGCCGTCGCGGTGTCGGGCATGGCCGGATCCGCTCTGGCCGATCAGACCATTCCAAGCTGCGCCAACACCAATCTCAACGACCTGTGGAGCGGCCGCTGTTGCGGCGCCGCCGGCGCATCGGACTGCCTTGGCGGCGGCAATGGTGGCCGTGGCCATGGTGATCACGGCCGCGGTGGCAATGGCGGCAGCACGGCCGGCAAGAACTGATCTCATCACGGCGGCCCGCCGGCTGCTGCTGGCGGGCCGCCGTTTCGCGATCGGGAGCTCAGCCGCCGCGAGAGCCGGGCAAACCCGGCCTACCGCCGCCGCCCCAGCGCCGCGCGGATAGAGGCGGTTATGCGGCGCAGTTCCTCCTCGTCGAGCTTTTCGATGTTCTCAGCCAGGAGGTTGGCAAGCTCGGTCGCGGCCGGGCTCAGGCCCGACGTGTCGAGCCTGACGCGCGGATGCGAGCCTTCGGCCAGTCGCGCCAGTTCCTCGGCGTCGTCCCAGATGATGTTGAAATAGCCGATGATCTTCTGGATAAGCGTCCAGGTCGGCGCGCCGCGCCTTCCATGCTCGAGCGCCGACAGATAGGCGGCGCTGACGCCGATGGCGGCGGCCATGTCCTTCTGGGTGACGCCGCGCTCGGCCCTCAGCGCCCGCAGCCTCTCGCCGAACGGGGTCACGACCCCATCCTCACGACCGGACCCGCCGCAGCCTGACATAGAGCGCGCCCGAGCCGCCATGGTTGCGCGCGGCGTGGTCGTGACTGGAGACCAGCGGCCGGAACGCCGGCGTCGACAGCCAGGCCGGCACCGCGCGGCGCAGCACGCCGTCGCCGCCCGACGAAGAGCCCTTGCCGGTGATGACCAGGACATAGCGGATGCCGCCGGCATGCGCGCGGCGCAGGAAGGAGAACAGCAGCGAATAGGCTTCGTCCTGCGTCATGCCGTGCAGGTCGACCCGGCCTTCGATGGGCAGCCGGCCTTTCGACAATTTGTCCAGCGTCGGCTCGTCGAGTGCATGGGAGACATGCTGGGCCTTCGGCTTAGGCGCGCCGGCCGGACCGGCAACGGGCCGGGCTTGTTGCGTCGGCGCCGGCTTCGCCTCGATGCCGAAATCCGGGACAGGCACGGCGGCCTTGCCCTTCAGCGGCTTGGCCGTGCGCGCCACCAAGTTCCACAGCACCCGGTCGTCCTCGCTCAACCTGTCGCTGCGGCGGGTCATGGCTTCGAACCCGAGACGAGCGGGCGCGGCACCAGCGCGTAGAAATCGGCCGGATTGCGCACCACGCCGGCGATCTCGCCGGCGGCGTCGCCCGAGCCGGCGAAGAGATCTCCACGCGCCGGCCCGGTGATGGCGGAGCCCGTGTCTTGCGCGATCATCAGGCACCGGAACGGTTTTGCCTCGAAAGCCGTCAGCGATGGCGCGTCGATGTAGAAGGGCGTGCCGAATGTGTGCAGCAGCCGGTCGACGGCGATCGAGCGGCCCGGCGTCAACGGCACCTTGGCGGCGGCGATCGGCCCGAGCGTTGCGTCCTCGACCGCGGCCTCGCGGAAGAAGATATAGGAACGGTTCTGCCACAGGATCTCGTCGACGCGGCCCGGATGCGCCCTGAACCAGGCGCGGATCGACTGCATCGTCACCTTTTCCAGCGGGATCTCGCCGAGCTCGCTCAACACCTTGCCGGGTCCGGTGAAGCGCTGGCCGGACTTGGCCGCATAGGTGACGCGGCACAGCCTGCCGTCGGTCATGAGAAGCCGCGCCGCGCCCTGCACATGGATGAAGAATGCATCGACCCTGTCGGCCAGCCAGGCGATCTCCAGTCCCTTGCCGGCGAGCGCGCCGCGCTCGATCGCGCCACGGTCGAAATATTCGGCCGGCCCGTCCGGCGTCCGGCGCGCGAAAGCGAGATAGGGGTCCATTCCATCGGGCCGGTTGGCGTCGTCGATGTCGACGAGATCGGCGGGACGCGACAGCAGCGGCACGGCAAAACGCTCCGTGCGCACCGGCGAGGCCTCGACCTCCGGTTCGTAGAAGCCGGTGACGAGGCCGGCGCCGGTCTCTGGACGCACCAGCATGGGGACGAAATGACGCTCGAAGAAGGCGCGGGCTTCCGACCGGCTGGCAGGAGGGGCCGCGCGCGCCTCGACATAGGCGCCGGCAAAGGCGTCAAAGTCCACCCCGAGCGCGCCGCTGCGATAGGGCTTGGCCAGCACATGGAAGGCAGAGCGGCGAAAGGCCTCGAAGGCCGCCAGATGGTCGTCGTCATCCCAGCCGGGCAGATCGCCGAAGGATCTTTCGCTGAATGCCTGATGGAAGGACACGACAGGCCCGCCGCGGTCAGGGATTCAATCTTCTTCTTCGGTGGCGACGAGCTTCCAGTTCGGATCGCGCGAGCGCGTGTCGCGGGCGAAGGTCCAGACGTCCTTGACCTCGGCGACGGTTTCGGGGTCGCCGTCGATGACCGCACCGGCCTTGTCGCGCGTCGCCGAAATCAGCTCGCTGATGATGCGCAGCGTGACATGCGCCTCGCCGCCCTTCATCTCGGCCGAGACGATGTCGGCCTTGTCAATGCCGACGAAGGAAGACTGGATCTTTTCCGACCGCGCCTCGCGCTCGCCGATCGCGGCGACGAAACCGTCATAGACATCGCGCGACAGAAGGTTCTTCAGCGTTTTGCGATCGCCGTCGGCATAGGCCATGACGATCATCTCGTAAGCCATCTTGGCGCCGTCGACGAAACCCTTCGGGTCGAAGGACGGATCGTTGTCCTTGATCGTGCGCAGGCCCTTGTTGAGGTCGGTGCCGGGCTTGGCAAAGGCGTCAATGGCCGCATAGACCTCGCCGGCCGGCTCGCCGGGCTGGCGCTTGCGCGGCAGCGACACGACATTCTCGGACTTCTGCGCATCCTTGTCGCCGGTGCGGGCGGCGGTATAGGGGTCGAAAGGCGGCCGTTCGCTGCCGGTACGACGGCCCAGCACATTGCGCAGCTGGAAAAAGATCACAACTGCCGCAATCAGAAAGAAAATCGTGCCGAAGTCGAAGAAACCCATATCTTCCGCCAATCAATCCTGCCCTCGGCCGGACCGCCCGGCCAACAGGGCAGCGGTCGCATAGCGTTCAACATGCAAACCATATAGAACGCAAGGCGCAATCATTCAAATCAAAGGCAGCCATACCTATCTAACAGCCTCGGCGCCAGCGGCCGGCGGCCGCTGGCAGGCAAAGCAGACCAACGCCAGAACGATCGGAAGGATCGGCAAGACTTGCGCATTTCGTTATTTCCCGTTTTTCTTCTGGCGCTTCCGCTGCTGGAGATCGCCGGCTTCGTCATAGTCGGGCGCCAGATCGGCGCGCTGGCGACGGTCGGCCTGGTGCTCGCCTCGAGCATCGCCGGGGCGCTGCTGCTCAGGCATCAGGGTTTTGGCGTCATGAGCCGCATCAGCACCGAGATGGGCGCCGGCCGCGATCCGAGCCGCCAGCTCGCGCACGGCGCCATGATCGTGCTCGCCGCGATCCTGCTGATCATCCCGGGCTTCATATCGGACATTTTCGGCATTCTCCTGTTCCTGCCGCCGGTGCGCGATCTTGCCTGGCGCAGGCTCAAGGGCCGCATCGTGGTGGCGACGAATTTCTCGGCCGGCGGCTTCCGCGGCCGGCCGCGCGACAGGGTCATCGACCTCGACGACGGCGATTATTCGCGCGAAGACGATTTCAAGCGCGGGCCGGACCACAATTCGCCATGGCGCCGCCTGAAGGACGACTGAGGCTATATTGATGTTCAGGTGATGCCGGCCTGACCTGAATCTCGACGCAGTCTGGATCCCCTCCGGTCGCAAGGCGGCAAACCTTGTCTTGTCATGCCGGCCATGGTAGCGAACGCCCGATTTCAATTCGGTCAGCAATGCTGCCCAGGCAAAAGGACACAAGGCTCATGGCCAGCAAAGATGACGCGCCGGTCGGCGCCAACGGAAACGGCAACACGGCGCAGCCCTCGCTCAACGTCCTTGCCCAGTATGTGAAGGACCTTTCCTTCGAGAGCCCCGGCGCGCCGAACTCGCTGCGCGGCCGCGATAAGGCGCCCGGCATCGCCATCAACGTCAACGTCAACGCCAATCCGCTCTCCGACAAGCAGTTCGACGTCAACCTGACGCTGAACGCCAAGGCGTCCTTCGACCAGGAAGTGCTGTTCAATGTCGAACTGGTCTATGGCGGCGTTTTCGCCATCAGTGGCTTCCCGCAGGAACACATGTTGCCGATCCTGTTCATCGAATGCCCGCGGCTGCTGTTCCCGTTCGCCCGGCAGATCATCGCCGAGGCAACGCGCAATGGCGGCTTCCCGCCGCTGATGCTCGACCCGATCGATTTCGCGCAGATGTTCCAGCAGAAGCTGGCCGAGGACCAGGCGGCGTCGAAGGTCCAGGTGAGCTGATTCCGGCTCGTACGGATATTGCAGAAAGACCCGGCCTCGCGCCGGGTTTTTCGTTTTCGAGGCCGGTTTGGCCGCGAAGCCCCCCGACTTCGAGGAGAACGGCGCGCTTAGGCGCCCATCACCTTCAGCCACAGCGCCTTCTCACCCAGCGTGGCGACCATGCCGGCATGCGCCGCGCGCTCGGCTTCGCTCAGGCGCGGGGGGAGGGCGATCGGCCGCGCACCGACCGAGATGTCGATGTCTGCCACTTCGCCCGCGCCGTTCATCTGCACTGAAACGGTGTCCAGGATCAGAGCCGTCTGTTTGCCGCCGATCAGCTCGATATAGACTTCGGCCAGCAGCTCCGAATCCAGCAAGGCGCCGTGCTTGGTGCGCCGCGCATTGTCGATGCCATAGCGCCGGCAGAGCGCATCGAGCGAATTGGGACCCATCGGATGCCTGCGCCGCGCCAGCGCCAGCGTGTCGACGACGCGCCCGATATCGACGGCCGGATGGCCGAGCCGGCCGAACTCGACATTGAGGAAGCCGATGTCGAAGGTGGCATTGTGTGCGACCAGCTTGGCGCCGTCGGTGAAGGCGATCCACTCCTCGACGATCTCGGCGAAGGACGGCTTGCCTTGCAGGTCCGCCATGCTGATGCCGTGCACGGCCTGCGCCTCGGCGTGGATCGAGCGGCCCTGCGGGTTGATGTAGTGGTGGAAGGTCTTGCCGGTTGGAAAGCGGTTGACCAGCTCGACGCCGCCAAGCTCGATGATGCGGTCGTCGCGCATGTCGAGGCCGGTGGTTTCCGTATCGAAAATGATCTCACGCATCGAATCAGTCGCTCCTGGCAAGCAGAATCGTGAGAGCGGAACAAAATGGCAATGGGCAATGACTTTTTTCCTTCTCCCCTGTGGGAGAAGGAAAAGAGGCGCCGATCTAACCTCTCAAATCCGCGATGATAGCTTTGACCTCAGCCCGCGCGGCATCCAGGCCCTGGCTGGTATCGATGACGAAGTCGGCCTGGCGGCGCTTTTGCGCATCCGGCACCTGGCTGGCCAGGATGGAGGCGAGTTTCTCTTCGCTCATGCCGGGCCGCGCCAGCACGCGCTGGCGCTGGACTTCGGCCGGCGCGGTGACGACGACGACCTTGTCGACGCGGTCGCGGCCGCCGGTTTCGAACAGGAGCGGAATGTCGAGGACGGCAAGCGGCGCGCCGGCGACGCGGTTGCGCGCCAGGAACGCGTCGGCGTCGGCGCGCACCAGCGGATGGATGATCGCTTCCAGCCTTTTCAGCGCGGCCGCATCGCCAAGCACCCGAGCGCCGAGCTTTGCCCGGTCGACGCCTCCGGCGCCGGTGGTTCCTGGAAACGCGGCCTCGACCAGGGGGGCTGCCTTGCCGGCATAGAGGCGATGCACCGTCTCGTCGGAATCGTGGACCGGGACGCCGGCCTCGGCAAACATTTTCGCGGTGGTCGACTTGCCCATGCCGATCGAACCGGTGAGGCCGAGAACGATCATGGTTTTGGCGCCAGATCGGCTTCGACGAGCGCGCGCAATTCGGGTGTGACCTGGGGCCGCACGCCGAACCAGCGCTCGAAACCCGGCACCGCCTGGTTGAGCAGCATGCCGAGGCCGTCCACCGTCTTCAGCTTGCGCGCGCTTGCCGCCGCAAGCAGCGGCGTCTCGAGCGGCACATAGACGATATCGGTGACGATCGCGTGGTCCGGCAAAAGGGCCGGGTCGGCGGCCAGACCCTCATTGCCTTGCATGCCGAGCGCCGTGGTGTTGATGAGCAGGCCGGCATCGGCAAGCAGTTCACCGGTCGCCGCCATGCCATGCGCCGAGACACCGGCGCCGAACCGGTCGCGCAATTCCACCGCCCGGGCAAGCGTGCGGTTGACGATGCGGATATCGCGGATGCCGCGCTGCTTCAGCGCGTGGATGACGGCGCGCGAGGCGCCGCCGGCGCCGAGCACCACCGCCGGGCCAATGGACGCCCAACCCGGCGCATGATCGTCGAGATTGGCGGCGAAGCCATGGCTGTCGGTGTTGCCGCCCCACAGGTGACCGTCCTCCAGCCAAAGCGTGTTGACGGCACCGATCTGCTGGGCTGCCTCATCGCGGTGCTCGACCAGGGCGAAGACGGCCTCCTTGTGCGGGATGGTGACGTTGCCGCCGAGATAACCGCTCGCTTGCAATGTGCTCAGGAATTCGGCGAAATCCTGCGGCGCGACATCGATCGCCTGGTAGCTGCCGTCGATGCCGTATCTGGCCAGCCAGTGGCCGTGGATCTTCGGCGAGCGCGAATGCTTGATCGGGTGACCGGTGACGAAGGCCTTTTTGGTCGCCTCAGCCATCGATCGCTCCCAGCGTGCGCAGTTCGGCCAGCAGCGGCAGCAGCGGCAGGCCGACAATGGTAAAGTGGTCGCCCTCGATCTTCTCGAAGAGCTGGATGCCTTCGCCTTCGACCTGGTAGGCGCCGACGCTCGACAGCGCCCTTGAGCCGACGCGCGCCAGATGGCGGCCGATGAAGGCCGGGTCAAGCTTGCGCATGGTGAGGCTGGCGATGCCGACATGGCGCCACAGCACCTGGCCGTCGCGGACCAGGACCGCGGCGCTGTTGAGCTGATGGGTCCTTCCCGACAGCGCCAGCAGATGGCGGCGCGCCCCTTCCATGTCGGCCGGCTTGTGGAACACCTCGTCGCCGAGCGACAGCGTCTGGTCGCAGCCGAGCACCAGCGCGCCGGGCCTGCGCCCGCTCACTTCGGTGGCCTTGGCTTCGGCCAGCACCAGCGCGACATCCTCGGGCGAGGCGCCGCTGCCTTGCAGGGGCGCCTCGAGCGCGCGCTCGTCGACATCAGGCGCAACCGCCTCGACGTCGATGCCGGCACCGAGGAGCATCGCCTTGCGGAACGGACTGCCGGAGGCGAGGATGATTTTTTCGGTCATGCTGGTTCACCCAGGATTGGCGTTCCGTCGCGCACCCCTCACTTATCTCACCTGCACCTACCGCGTCTTCCCCCGCAGGGCAACGATTGCCGCCGCCGTTTCCTCGATCGAGCGGCGGCTGACGTCGATCATCGGCCAGCCATGGCGGGTACAGATCTGGCGGGCATAGGCGAGCTCCTCGTTGATGGCGGCGCGGTCGACATAGTCGCCTGGCACATAGGCGCTGCTGTTGCCGAGGATGCGGTTCTGGCGGACATGCGAGATGCGTTCAGCGGTGGCGACAAGGCCGACGATCAGCGGCGTCCTGGCGTTGACCAGGCTTTCGGGCACCGGCACGCCGAGCACGATCGGAATGTTGGCGGTCTTGATGCCCCTGTTGGCGAGATAGATGCTGGTCGGCGTCTTGGACGTGCGCGAAATGCCGACCAGCACGATGTCGGCATCGTCCATATTGGCCGGCAACTGGCCGTCATCATGTTCCATGGTGAAGTTGAGTGCGTCGATGCGGCGGAAATATTCGGCATCGAGGACGTGCTGGGCGCCGACGCGGCGGCCGGCGGGCGTGCCCAGATAGGACTGGAAGACGGTGAGCACCGGCTCCAGCACGGAGACGCAGGGCAGGCCCATGGCGGCGCAGCGCTCGTCGATGCCGCGCGCCAGCTTCTGGTCGACGACGGTGTAGAGAATGATGCCTGGCTCCTCCTCGATGTCCTCGAACACCTTGGCCACCTGTTTTTCGGTTCGGATGAGCGGGTAGATGTGCTCGATGGCGCGCGCATCCTTGTATTGCGCCGAAGCCGCACGGCCGGCCGCGAGCAGCGTTTCGCCGGTGGCGTCGGAGATCAGGTGCAGGTGGAAGAAGCTCTGGGGTTTGTTCACAGGGTTTTACCTAGGGCTGTGGGCGGATGTGGATAAAGCAGGGTTCGGAAAACCCGCCGGCCGGAGCGACTGTATCAGATGCCGGTTTGTCCACAATTCGATGCGCTGTAGGCTTCGTCGGGCGGCTGGGGACAAGTCCGTGGACGAAGATTTCTGCCTTTTGTCTGTCCACAGGACGTACCTGCAGGATCGCTGCTCTAGCGCGTTGAGTCCAATGGAAGATTCCGGCTCGTCCCCAGAACCATGCAAGGGGCGATTGGAAATGCGCGACAATATGCTTGCTGGTGTTTTGACGGCCAAAGCGGGACAGGTGACAACCACCACAACCAACAGACTCTTAGAATCAGAAGATTCTTTAAAATAAGATATTTGATTAAAGGGAAGCCGGGAGAGGCGAGCGCTCTATGCCTGCAAAACGGATCATGCTGGACGTGCTGAAGGGTGAGACGGTGTTTCCGCCGCCGCTCTGGATGATGCGCCAGGCCGGGCGCTATCTACCGGAATACCGCGAGACGCGCCGACGCGCAGGTTCATTCCTCGACCTCTGCTATGATCCCGACCTTGCCTTCGAGGTGACCATGCAGCCGATCGAGCGCTTCGGCTTCGACGCTTCGATCCTGTTCTCCGACATCCTTGTCGTTCCGCATGCGCTTGGCCGCGACGTGCGCTTCGAAGAGGGGCGAGGGCCGCTGCTGACGCCGATCACGGCGGCTGAAATCGCGGCCCTGGACAGCACGGTGTTTCACGTGAATCTCGAACCGGTCTACGAGACGGTTCGCCGGTTGCGGACGAAACTGCCCGATGAAATCACGCTGATCGGCTTCTGCGGCGCGCCATGGACGGTGGCGACCTACATGATCGCCGGGCACGGCACGCCGGACCAGGCGCCGGCGCGGCTGTTCGCCTATCGCGAGCCGGCGGCGTTTCGTCGGCTGCTCAAGGTGCTGGCCGATCATTCGGCCGCCTATCTCATCAGGCAGATCGAGGCCGGCGCCGATATGGTACAGATATTCGATTCCTGGTCCGGCGTGCTCGACGATGCTTGTTTCGAGCTGTTCTGCGTCGAGCCGGTGGCCGAGATCGTCAGGCAGGTTCGAGCGGTCCATCCCGATGTGCCGATCATCGGTTTTCCCAAGGGCGCCGGCGCGCGCTACCGGAGCTATCGCGAGAAGACCGGCGTCACGGGGCTGGGGATCGACTGGACGGTGCCGCTGGAGACAGCGAAGGCGTTGCAGCGGGAAGGGGCCGTCCAGGGCAATCTCGATCCGCTGCGGCTGGTCGCCGGCGGCAAGGTGCTGGCCGACGGCGTCAGCGCGATCCTGGAGAGCCTGGGAAGCGGACCGTTGATCTTCAATCTTGGCCACGGCATTACCCCGGAAACGCCGATTGCGCATGTCGAGGCGATGGTGAAACTGGTGAGGAGCGCGACACGCTGATGGCCGGGATGAGCAACACCAACAGCACGGGCCAGGCGATGATGCGCATGGTGATCGGCATCGTGGCCCTGGTCGTGCTCACCGCGCTGCTGTTTCTGGCGGCCCCAGACGGCTTCTATCTCTGGGCCAAGGCGATCCACGTTCTTGCCGTCATCTCGTGGATGGCGGGCATGCTCTATCTGCCGCGGCTGCTGGTCTATCACGCTGATGCCGAGAAGGGTTCGGTGCAGTCGGAGACTTTCAAGGTGATGGAGCGCCGGCTGCTGCGCGGCATCATCAACCCGGCGATGATCGTCACCTGGGTATTCGGCCTATGGCTGGCCTGGAAAGGTTTCGGTTTCCAGGGCGGCTGGCTGCACGGCAAGATCGCGCTGGTGCTGGTTCTGTCGGGCATCCACGGCTATCTGGCCGGCGCGGTGCGAAAATTCGCTGAGGATCGTAACGAAAAACCCGCGAGGCACTGGCGGATCGTCAATGAGATCCCCACATTGCTGATGATCGCTATCGTGATCCTGGTCGTCGTCAAGCCGTTCTGAACCTTCAGACCTCTCTCACGACCTGTTAAAAGGCGGCTTGCTCTTTCAGCCGGCCGACGATAAAAGACGGGTCTTCCTTCCCGTCATGCGCCGCCCTTCATTGCTTTTGGCCGCGCCCGGCATTTATCGCATCCCGCCGATTTCCTCCCAAAAGCCTACCCAGAGTCTATCCTAATGCAAGAAATGAAACTCACCGAGTTCAAGAACAAGAAACCGCCAGAGCTGATCGCCTATGCCGAATCGCTCGAGGTGGAGAACGCCAGCGTCATGCGCAAGCAGGAGCTGATGTTCGCAATCCTCAAGAAGCTGGCCGCCCAGGACATCGAGATCATCGGCGACGGCGTGGTCGAAGTCTTGCAGGACGGTTTCGGTTTTCTGCGCTCGGCCAACGCCAATTATCTGCCGGGTCCCGACGACATCTATATTTCGCCCTCGCAGATCCGGCGCTTTTCGCTCAAGACCGGCGATACGGTCGAAGGGCCGATCCGCAGCCCGAAAGAGGGCGAGCGCTATTTCGCGCTGCTCAAGGTCAACACGATCAATTTCGACGATCCCGAAAAGATCCGCCACAAGATCCACTTCGACAATCTGACGCCGCTTTATCCGACCAAGCGGCTGAAGATGGAGATCGACAACCCGACCTCCAAGGATATCTCGCCGCGCGTGATCGATCTGGTGGCGCCGATCGGCAAGGGCCAACGCGCGTTGATCAACGCGCAGCCGCGTACCGGCAAGACGGTTCTCATGCAGAACATCGCCCATTCGATCACCGCCAACCATCCGGAATGCTACCTGATCGTGCTTCTGATCGACGAGCGGCCGGAGGAAGTGACAGACATGCAGCGCTCGGTGAAGGGCGAGGTGATCTCCTCGACCTTCGACGAGCCGGCGGTGCGCCACGTGCAGGTCGCCGAAATGGTCATCGAGAAGGCCAAGCGGCTGGTCGAGCATGGCCGCGACGTCGTCATCCTGCTCGATTCGATCACCCGCCTCGGCCGCGCCTACAACACCGTGGTGCCGTCCTCCGGCAAGGTGCTGACCGGCGGCGTCGACGCCAATGCCCTGCAAAGGCCGAAGCGCTTCTTCGGTGCCGCCCGCAACATCGAGGAAGGCGGTTCGCTGACCATCATCGCCACCGCGCTGATCGATACCGGCAGCCGCATGGACGAAGTTATCTTCGAAGAGTTCAAGGGCACCGGCAACTGCGAAATCCAGCTCGACCGCAAAGTGGCCGACAAGCGCATCTACCCGGCCATGGACATTCTGAAGTCGGGTACCCGCAAGGAAGACCTGCTGGTGCCGCGCGCTGACCTGCAGAAGATCTTCGTGCTGCGCCGCATCCTGGCGCCGATGGGAACAACCGACGCGATCGAGTTCCTCATCGACAAGCTGAAGCAGACCAAGACCAACGCGGACTTCTTCGATTCGATGAATACGTAGTTCGCAGAGCGAACTCCACTTCTTCGTGATCCTCGGGCTTGACCCGAGGATCCATGCCATGGCCTCGGCCAAAGAGCGCGGCGGACTGGATCTTCCACCTGTTGCAGCGCTCGAAAGTCACGGCATGGATCCTAGGGTCTCCGCGACGGAGCTTCGCCCTAGGATGACGAACTCTGTGGTCTTCGTCGCAATAGCCCTTCCAATTCATCCGGATCGCTCACCGCCGGCAAACACACCTGCCCCGTGCACAGCCACGCGCCCGGCCTGTCGGCGGGAGGCAGGATCCCGCCCGGCAACAGCGTTCGATTCGCCTGTGTACCGATCGCCACCACAATATCCACCCGACGCGGATCGGGATTGCGATTCGCTACTGGAACGAGCGTCGGATTCGCCAGATCGTCCACAAGCACCAGCTTTAGCGGCTCTATGGCGAGCGCCGAGGCGTTGACGATGCCGGCCTGTCCATAGGCCTGGTGCGCCGCGCGGCCGGCGGCATGTTCGGCGACTTTCGTCGCTTTCTTCTGCAGGTCGAGATCGCCGGTCAGCGCGGCGAGCCGGACCAGCGCCTCGATGACCTGGCCGGTGGCCGAGGCAATAGCCTCGTCGACATCGCCCCTGATGCGGATCGGCACGTCGGTGCTATCGGATGCCGTGAGATAATAGCCGGTGCCGTCGGCATCGGCGTGCCAGCGGTCGAGCTGCTCGACCAATTGCCGGGCCCGATCGGCGTAGCTCCAGTCGCTGGTGGCTTCGAACAGGGCGATCGCCGCATTGGTCATCGACGCATAGTCGCTCGACAGCGCCGGGAACAGTTTCTTGGCGCCGAGCATGGAATGCGGCAGCCGTCCGCCCTCGTCGGAGGAGGCGATATGGTCGAATGCGGCCATGGCCGCGTCGATCCAGTCTTGCCGCGCCAGCGAGCGGCCGGCCTCGGCGAGTGCTGCGATCATCTGGCCGTTCCAGTCGGCGAGGACCTTGCCGTCGCGGCCGGGCCTGACGCGCCGTTCACGGACCGCCAGCAGCCTTGCCTTGAGAGCGGTCAGAAGCGGTTGCTCGGCAATGCCTTGCCCCTGCTGGGCCAGCGTCCGGTGGATGACAGGCTTGCCTTCCCAACCGGGTGGGCTGGAGAGCATGAAGCGGTTGAAAAACAACGGAGAATCGTCGCCGAGCGCGGCCTCGATCTCTTCCCGGCTCCAGGTGTAGAAAAGGCCCTCCTCGCCCTCGCTGTCGGCATCCAGACTGGCGGCGAAGGCGCCGCCATCGACGCGCATCTCACGCAGCAGCCAGTCGACGGTCTCCTCGATTCGGACCCGGAACAAATCCTTTCCGCCCGCGGCATGGGCCCAGTTGCAAAAACGGATGAGTTGCGCGTTGTCGTAGAGCATCTTTTCGAAATGCGGCACCAGCCATTGCGCGTCCGTGGAATAGCGGCTGAGACCGCCGCCGACGTGATCGTAGATGCCGCCGGCCAGCATCCGTTCGAGGCTCAGGAGGACATCGTCGCGGTGACCGGCATTGCCGTCGCGCAGCCACGACAGCCACAGTGTCTGCATGAATGGCGCATTGGGGAATTTCGGCGCGCCGCGCAAGCCGCCGAGATCCTTGTCGATCATGCCGTCTATGCCTCTGGCGAGCGCGGCAAGCGTGTCGCGGTCGAGCGCGGTGCGGGCATGCGCGCCGGCGAGCCGGGTTTCGACATGCGAAGTCAGCCCGTCGGCGCTCTGGTTCAGGCTGCCTCTTTTCTCGCGCCAGGCCTTGTCGATCGCCTCCATGACCTGGATGAAGCCCGGGCGGCCATAGCGCGGCTCGCGCGGGAAATAGGTGCCGCCCCAGAAAGGCTTGCCGTCCGGGGTCAGGAACATGGTCAGCGGCCAGCCGCCCTGCTCGCCCATCGAGGACAGCGCCGCCATGTAGATCTGGTCGATGTCGGGACGCTCCTCGCGGTCGACCTTGATATTGACGAACAGACGGTTCATGACGGCGGCGACGTCGTCATTCTCGAAGCTTTCATGGGCCATGACGTGGCACCAGTGGCAGGCGGCATAGCCGATCGACAGCAGGATCGGCCGATCCAGCGCCCTCGCCTCGTCAAGCGACGCCGGCGACCAGGCCCGCCAATGCACCGGATTGCCGCTGTGCTGCTGCAAATAGGGGCTGGCTTCGTCGGCAAGCAGATTTTGCGCAGGCAGTGTCACGATGAGCGGTCCGGCGAAACAGGGGTTGGATAGTGAAGCTAGGGCGGTCCAACAAGGCGGGCAAATGATTTCGGCCGACACCATCGTCGCGCTTTCCAGCGGCCGCCTGCCCGCCGGCGTCGCCGTCATCCGCATTTCGGGGCCAAAGACTCGATTCGTTGTCGAAACGATCGCCGGCGGTATGGTTAAGGGCCGCGTGGCCAGCCTGCGCAAGCTGCGGGCGCCCGATGGCGGCGTGCTCGACAGTGGCCTGGTGATCTTTTTCCCCGGCCCCGGCAGCTTCACCGGCGAGGACGTGGCGGAATTCCAGGTGCATGGCGGCCGCGCCGTGGTGGCGAGGCTGTTGGAGACGATCGCCGGTTTCGAAGGCGTCAGGCACGCCGAAGCGGGCGAGTTCACGCGCCGGGCCTTCCTCAATGGCAAGGTCGATCTGGTGAGGACGGAAGCGCTGGCCGATCTGGTCAACGCCGAGACCGAGGCGCAGCGGCGCTTCGCGGTGCAGAATGCCGAGGGCGCGCAAGCCGAGCTTTATCTGAGCTGGCGGCGGCGGCTGATCCATGCTCGCGCCATGATCGAGGCCGAGATCGACTTTGCCGACGAGGACGATATTCCCGGGTCCGTTTCGGACACGGTCTGGTCTGACGTCTCGGCGATGATTGGGGAGATCGACCGCCACATTGCCGGGTTTCGTGCCGGCGAAATCCTCCGCGACGGGTTCGAGGTCGTTATCCTCGGCGCCCCAAACGCCGGCAAGTCGAGCCTGTTCAACGCTTTGGCGCGGCGCGATGCAGCTATTGTAACGGATGAGCCAGGCACGACGCGGGACCTGCTCGAGATCGTACTTGACCTCGAAGGCCTGCGGGTCAGGCTGACCGACACCGCAGGCCTGCGCGATGCGGCCGGCAAGGTGGAAGCGATCGGCATCGAGAAGGCGCGAGCCAAGGCGCATGGCGCCGACCTCTTGCTCATCCTCGAGGATATGGCCGACCCGCATCCCGTTGCTCTTCAACGCGAGGGGATCGCGACCCTGCGCGTGGGCACCAAGCTCGATCTGGTGCACGGGCAAGCCGCTGCCGGGGGCTATGATCGCGCCATCTCGACGAAGGACGGGACCGGCGTGGCGGAGCTGTTGACCGAGATCGCCAGGCTCGCGGCCGCGCAGGTCGGCGAAGCGGGCGACATCCTGCCCTCACGGCTTCGCCACGTTGAATTGCTAGGCGAAGCCAACCGCTTCCTGCTGCGCGCGGCCGAGAGCCCGGACGCCGGGCAGGAACTGCGCGCCGAGGATCTGCGGCTGGCCGCCGACCGGCTCGGCCGGATCGTCGGCGCTGTCGATGTCGAGGACATGCTGGATGTGATTTTCTCGCAGTTCTGCATCGGGAAATGATTCACGTGGAACATTGTCGGGGCGCGGACGCCGTCAAGCCTCCCTTCTCCCCGTCACGGTGCCGGCAGGCGGATGAGGGGCAGCGCTGACCTCGGCTTCTATCACGACGGGCCCGGCCGATAACTCACGTGAAACAGAAGGGCTCTCCGACCGACGTTGTTTCACGTGAAACGGCTGCGCCGGGGTCAATCGCCAACGTCGGCGCTACCCCGCACTTGCCTGCCGGCATTCTCTTATCCGGCATTCTCTTATAAGGACGGGGAGAGGGCGCGCTGTTATTTCCAGTTTCGGCAATTATCAGCCTTGTAAATGAAGGTGCCGGCTTTGCGGTCAGCGCTGTCTCCCTGTGCCAGGGAGAAGTGCCGACACGGCGCCGGGGGGCGGCGCCGGCGGTCGATACACGTGACTCACGTGAAACACTACAATGAGGCTCGCCGTCCTGTTTCACGTGAAACTCCCGCGAAGTTTCTTGACACCGTCCCGCTGCGGGGACATCTCTCCACCAAACTTCGAATCCAGGGCGTTTTGAAATGACCGATCACTATGATGTGGTTGTGGTGGGTGGCGGCCATGCGGGCAGCGAGGCGGCCAGCGCGGCTGCGCGTGCGGGCGCCAGGACAGCGCTGGTGACGCTGCGTTTCGACACGATCGGCGTGATGTCCTGCAATCCGGCCATTGGCGGGCTCGGCAAGGGCCATCTGGTGCGCGAGATCGACGCCATGGACGGGCTGATGGGCCGGGTGGCGGATGCCGCCGGCATCCAGTTTCGCCTGCTCAACCGGCGCAAGGGGCCGGCCGTGCGCGGCCCGCGCACCCAGGCCGACCGGAAACTTTACCGGCTCGCCATGCAGGAAGCGATCCGGCAGCAGAACGGTCTCGATGTGATCGAGGGCGAGGTGCTCGACTTCGACATCGACGATTCGGGATGCCTGCGCGCCGTTCTCCTGGCCGATGGCCGGCGCCTTGCCAGCGGCGCGGTGGTCCTGACCACCGGAACCTTCCTACGCGGGCTGATCCATATCGGCGAGAAGAAGATTGTCGCCGGCCGCATGAATGAACAAGCGAGCCTAGGGCTGTCGGCGACGATGAGCCGCGCAGGCTTCAAGCTCGGCCGGCTGAAGACCGGCACGCCGCCGCGCCTCGACGGGCGCACCATCGACTGGGCGTCGCTGGAAAGCCAGGCGGCGGATGACGAACCGGTGCCGTTCTCGCTGCTGACCGACCGCATCGAGACGCCGCAGATCGAATGCGGCATCACGCGCACGACCGCGGCCACGCATGAACTGATCCGCGCCAATCTCGGGCGCTCGGCCATGTATTCGGGTTCGATCGAAGGCGTCGGGCCGCGCTACTGTCCGTCGATCGAAGACAAGATCGTCAAGTTCGGCGACCGCGAAGGCCACCAGATTTTTCTCGAGCCGGAAGGCCTGGACGACGACACGGTCTATCCCAACGGCATCTCGACCTCGCTGCCGGAGGAGGTTCAGCTCGAAATCTTGAAGACCATCCCGGGGCTGGACCGAGCGGTGATGCTGCAGCCCGGTTATGCCATCGAATACGACCATGTCGACCCGCGCGAGCTTCATCCGACCTTGGAGACGAAGCGCGTCGGGGGCCTGTTTCTAGCCGGGCAGATCAACGGCACGACCGGCTATGAGGAGGCCGCCGCGCAAGGTCTGCTGGCGGGCCTCAATGCCGCAAGGCGGGCGTCGGGCAGCGAGCAAGTCGTGCTCAGCCGCACCGAAGCCTATATCGGCGTCATGGTCGACGATCTGACCAGCCGCGGCATCAGTGAGCCTTACCGCATGTTCACCTCGCGCGCCGAATTCCGGCTTTCGCTGCGCGCCGACAATGCCGACGAGCGGCTAACGCCGCTGGCTGCAAGGCTGGGTATAGCGTCAGCCCGGCGGATGCAGCGGTTCGGCGAGGTGGAGCAGCGCCTCGCGGAAGCGCGCCGGCTGGCGCTCGGCGTAAAGCTGACACCCAACGAGGCGGCGCGCCACGGGCTGGAGGTCAATCGCGACGGCGTGCGCAGATCCGCCTATGAGCTGCTCGCCTATCCCGGCGTCGACGTGGCTTGGCTGGCCCGAATCGATGGGAATTTCGGGACGATCGACGCCAGGACGGCGGAGCGCCTCGAAACGGAAGCGAAATATTCGGTTTATCTCGATCGCCAGAAGAGCGACGTCGCCCAGATCCGGCACGAGGAAAGCCGGCTCATCCCCGAGTCGCTCGACTTCGCCGAGGTGCCGGGACTATCGAACGAGCTGAAGCAGAAGATGCATGCGCGGCGACCGCGTTCGGTTGCCGACGCGCAGCGCATGGAAGGGATGACGCCAGCGGCGCTGGCCATCATCGTCGCTCATGTCAGGCATTCCGAGAGCGCGCAAAGGGACGTCGCGTGAGCGCTGCCTCCTGGGAGAGCCTGCGCAACGCCGCCGGTCCGGTTTCACGTGAAACATTCGATCGCCTGGTGGCGTTCGAAGAGATGTTCCAGAAATGGAATCGCAGCATCAATCTTGTCGCGCAGTCGACAGCAGGCGATGTCTGGCAACGCCACATACTGGACAGCGCGCAGCTCTGGCGAATCGAGGACAAAGCGCGGCGATGGGTCGATATCGGCTCGGGCGGCGGATTTCCGGGACTGGTGCTGGCGTTCCTGCTTGCCGAGCGTGACGGCGCCAGCATCGACCTGGTCGAAAGCAATCGCAAGAAAGCGGGATTCCTGCAAGCCGTCGTCGGCCAGTTCGGTCTGCCGGCGCGTGTCGTCGCGCGCCGCATCGATGACAGCCATGCGCTTGTTTCGGCACCGGAAATCGTCACGGCGCGGGCGCTGGCGCCGCTTTCGACCTTGCTTGAGCTGGCGGGGCCGTGGCTGACATCAGGCGCGCGCGGGCTGTTCCACAAAGGCCGGGATTACCGTGCCGAAGTGCAAGAAAGCGTTAACCGCTGGAGCTTCGATCTGGTAGAACATCCAAGCATGACCGACCCTGGCGGCGTCATCCTTGAACTGTCCAATGTGCGACCTGTCTGAACAAAGACCTGTCCGAATCCGTGTTGGCGACCCAAAATGAATTCCTGGCATAGACCCATGATGAAGAACGGCCCTCGAATCATCACCGTAGCCAACCAGAAGGGCGGTGTCGGCAAGACCACCACCGCCATCAACCTGGCCACCGCGCTGGCGGCGATCGGCGAGAAGGTGCTGATCGTCGACCTCGATCCGCAAGGCAATGCCAGCACCGGCCTCGGCATCGACCGCAAGGACCGCACGGTGTCGTCCTATGACGTGCTGACCGGCGAGCTGGAGCTTGAGGAGGCGGCGATCCCGACGGCGGTGCCCGGCCTGTCGATCGTGCCGTCGACCCTCGATTTGCTCGGCATCGAGATGGAGATCGCCTCGGCGCCGGACCGGGTGCTGCGGCTGCGCAACGCCCTGCGCGCCGCATCGGCGCGTTCGGCCGGGTTTGGCTATGTGCTGATCGACTGTCCGCCGTCGCTCAATCTCTTGACCTTGAATTCAATGGCGGCGGCCGATTCCGTTCTGGTGCCGCTGCAATGCGAGTTCTTCGCGCTGGAAGGTCTCAGCCAGCTGCTCGAAACCGTCGAGCAGGTGCGCCGCTCGATCAACCCGGATCTCACCATCCAGGGCATCGTGCTGACCATGTATGACGGCCGCAACAACCTCGCCAACCAAGTGGTGCAGGACGTGCGCGAGCATATGGGTGACAAGGTCTACGAGACCATCATTCCGCGCAATGTGCGGGTGTCTGAAGCGCCGTCCTACGGCAAACCGGCGATCCTCTACGACCTCAAATGCTCCGGCAGCCAGGCTTATCTGCAGCTTGCGTCGGAAGTGATCCGCCGCGAGCGTAAATTGCGCGCCGCTTAACAAGCGGCCGCGCATGGAGCAAAAGCCGATTCGATACCGAAACAATCTGGAACCGAAATGAGCGAAGACCTTTCGAGAAAGAGACTGGGCCGCGGGCTGGCGGCGCTGATCGGCGAGATCGACCGTCCGAGCGCGCCGGAGAAGCCCGGGATGAGTGCCGACGGCAAGGTACCGATCGAGTTCCTGACGCCCAATCCGAAAAACCCGCGCCGGCATTTCGGCGACGCCGAGTTGACCGACCTGGCGCAATCGATCCGCGAGCATGGGGTGGTGCAGCCGGTGGTGGCGCGGCCTTCGCCGTCGCAGGCCGGGCGCTACGAGATCATCGCCGGCGAGCGGCGCTGGCGTGCCGCGCAACGCGCCGGATTGACCGAGATCCCGGTCATCGTGCGCGAGGTCAACGACCGCACGGCGCTGGAACTGGCAATCATCGAGAACGTCCAGCGCGCCGACCTCAACCCGGTCGAGGAAGCGCTCGGCTATCAGCAGCTCATCGACGATCACGGCTACACCCAGGCCGATCTCGGCCAGGTCATCGGCAAAAGCCGCAGCCATGTCGCCAACACGCTGCGGCTGCTGAAGCTGCCCGACGTGATCCGCGACATGCTGGTCGACGGGGCCTTGTCGGCGGGCCATGCCCGCACGCTGGTGACGGCGGAGGACCCGGCAGGGCTTGCCAAGCGCATCGTCGAGGAAGGGCTCTCGGTGCGCCAGGCCGAAGCGCTGGCGCAGATGCCGGCCGGTCCGACCCCGGCGAAGCCGAAGCAGGCGAAAAGCGCGCCGGAAAAAGACGCCGACACGCTGGCGCTGGAAAAGCTGATGACCGGCACGCTCGGCATGATCGTGACCATCGACCACACGAACAAAGGCGGCGAGATTCGCGTGGCGTACCGGACGCTGGAGCAGCTTGACGAGCTGTGTCGGAGATTGAAACAAGAGCGGTAGTTAGCCGGCGAACTTCAACAAAGCGGAAGCTACAACGCAGGGAAAACGAGGGCTGGCTGTCCGCCAGCCCTTTCGTTTGAAGCGCTGGCGATTGGCGAAAAAGCAGCGCCATCGGCATCCGTCGCCAGCCGCGCTCGCGGCTTGACAGTGCCCGGCAACGGCGTAACCTCTATTAGACAAGGCTTAAATTAATTGCCCTAGCGTGCCGGTCAGTCGCGGCGAGGGCTATCTGCCATTCCTGCAACAGGCGTGAAATGGCACCGCCTCGCCAAAGCAATATGCCGACGCGCGCCTGACGCAAATGGGAGGTGCAAATGGCAGTCCGTTGGCAATTGTCCGGAAGTTACTTCGAAAACTGTAGCTGCGATGTCGTGTGTCCTTGCCTGCTGTCCACCAACGCGCAGCTGACATCAAGGCCGACGAACGGCGTTTGCGACGTCGGCCTGGTCTTTCATATCGATACGGGCAGTTACGGCGACGTCCGTTTGGATGGGCTCAGCGTCGCCATGGTTGCCCACACGCCGGGTCCGATGGCAGACGGCAATTGGACGGCCGCCGCCTATATCGACGAACGGGCCGATGACAGGCAGACAGAGGCGCTAGGCGCCATCTTCACTGGCGTCGCGGGCGGCCCGATGGCGGTGCTGGCACCCTTGATCGGCACGAATCTCGGCGCCAAGAAGGTACCAATAAGCTACCGGATAGACGGCAAGAAGCGGTCGGCGGAGATTGCCGGCGTCATGCGGATGGCGGTCGAGCCGCTGCCGACGATGCGCGAGGACGGGCAGATGTGGGCGGCCACCGGCCATCCCGTCAATCCCGACTGGCTCGCCTTGGCCATGGGGGCGGAAGGCAGTACATTCAGCGACCATGGCATGAGCTGGGACAATTCCCGCCGAAACGGACACTACGCCCCGATCAACTGGTCTGGCCAGCAGTAGCCGTTGGCCGCATGGTACGGGACGTACTTCGTCCATGGTGCAGACGTTGCAGCGATACATCATTCTCGCGCTGCTGATCGCTATCGCGGCGGCGGCATGGACCTTGCTCATCCGGCAGCAGGCGGGCATGGGCGCGGACATGCGCATGGAAATGTACTCGCTCACCATGGGCATGAAGGCGCCGCTGTTTCTTGCCGTCTGGATGATCATGATGATTGCCATGATGTTTCCGACGGCCGCACCCATGATCCTGACATTTCACCGGGTCCAGGCGGGCAAACGGGGCCGGGGCGAGACCTTTGTCTCGAGCTGGGTGTTCGTGGCCGGGTACATGCTGGTCTGGGGCGTGATGGGCGTTATCGCCTTTGCCGGCGCGGCGGGTGCGGAGATGCTCGCCGGGCATGTGGGATTGTCCACGGCGACGGCCGCGCGTTTCGGCGGCGCGCTGCTGATGCTTGGGGGCGCCTATCAACTTTCCCCACTGAAGGATCTGTGTCTGGCCAAATGCCGCACGCCGATCGGCTTCATCCTGACCTCATGGCGCGATGGTTACTGGGGCGCGGTTCGCATGGGCCTTGAGCATGGACTTTTCTGCCTGGGCTGCTGCTGGCTTCTGTTTCTCGCCCTCTTTCCTCTCGGGATCATGAACGTTGCCGCAATGGCCGTGGTCACCTTGCTGATATTCGCGGAAAAGACCCTGCCGTCTGGAAATGGGATCGCGAAGCTGTCGGGGATCGCTCTGCTGCTCTATGGCGCGGCGGTGCTGGTCTTTCCACAGGCGCTGCCGACCTTTGAGCCGGTAGGCGCCATGACAATGAATTGACCAACGGAGGGAATTGACCAACGGAGGCAGGCGCCCGGTGCCGAAAGGGCCTAACGCTGTGCCAGCCTCGCGCTTTCCACCGCGATGCCGAGCAGCGCCTGCCTTGCCAGCGCCACCGACAGGTCCGGCCTTCGCCGCGTCTGCAGCACGGCGGTCTGCAGCCGGGTCAGCGCGCGGCCGAGCGCCTCGACGCTCCAGCGTTCCAGCGCCTTCTCCACCAGCTTGCGGCGCGAGAAGAAAACCGGCGGGCGCGCCGCCGCCACCACCGACGCGGCATTGCGGCCGCCGGCCTCCATCTGGCCGCGCATGGACTGCATCGCCTGAAACTGCCGCATCGCCGAGGACAGCACCAGGAAGGGTTGGCCGCCTGCCTGGCAATGGCGGGTGAAGGCGGTGTCGAACTCGCCGACCTTGCCTTCGAGAAGCGCGTCGACGGCATCGTCGAAGGACGCGCCGGAAACGTCGCCGGACATCGCCCTGACGTCGTCGAGGCCGATTTCCTTCTGGCCATGGACATAAAGCAGCAGCTTGTCGATCTCGCCGCGCGAGGCCAGCCGGTCGCCGCCGAGATTGCGGCGCAGCGCCTGTCTTGCCTCAAGCGTCATCGTCGCGCCGGTCTTGCGCAGCTCGTCGTCGATCACGGCATCGATGTCCCTGGCCTCGTCGGCATAGCAGGGCAGCGCCATGGCGTTGTCGGCCGCCTCGACGACGGCGCGCAGCCCGACGCCCTTCTTGAGATCGCCGGCCTCGATGAGGATGATCGCGTCCCGCACGGGCTCCGCCGTCAGCGCCTTGACGTCGTCGGCCAGCGCCTTCTGGCCGCCGGCATTGCGCACCCACAGCAGGCGGCGGTCGGAAAACATCGGCACGGTGCGCGCCTCGTCGAGCAGCCGGCCCTCGTCGCGCTCGACTTCGGAGCCGTCGAGCCTGACCACCGAGAAGGGGTCGTCGAGCGGCAGGCCGGTCGCGGCGGCAAAAGCCTTGGCGCGCTCCGAGACAAGGCCGCGATCGGGGCCATAAAGCAGGACGATCGCCATGCGCGGGTCCGGCTTCGCGAGCCAGGAATCCACTTCGTATGCTTTCTTCTGTGCCATCGAGGGTGGTTAGCATGATGTTGGGGCGGAGTGAACGTCTTCCAGTTCAACTCCGAAGGACTGCTTCGAGGGAAGATCGACCCCCACTCCGTCGAGCTGCGCTCGACACCTCTCCCCCGATCGACGGGGGAGAGGAAGGGCGCCACGTTTGGCGGACCCGCGATTCTCCTCTCCTTCCGCAGGCGTGAAGTGGGCGCGGCAGCCAAACTTGCCAAACAATCACCTTATCTGGCGACAAATCTCACGCGACCTTGCGCCTAATTGCGCGGCGCCGCCCAACATCGACAAGAAATTTCGCCGACATATCTTCATCTTGGTGCGCGGCAGGCTGTATCGGCCGGCTTGGCCGGCCCGATGCCCGGAGGCTTGCCCGGTGAATTCGCACTGGCGGCGCGGATATGCAAATATCGGTGCCGGGCGACATGGAGGACGAAGGTCATGGCCGATGCTGGGATGTTGCGCTTCCATGTTCCGGAGCCCGAGGTGCGGCCGGGCGGCACGCCTGATTTCTCCAACGTGACCATCGCCGCCGCCGGCTCGGTGCCGCGCCCCGAAATCGACGTCGATCCACGCGCCATCCGCGACATGGCCTTCTCGATCATCCGGGTGCTGAACCGCGCCGGCGAGGCGGTGGGGCCGTGGGCGGGGCTGCTCTCCGACGAGGAACTGCTCGAAGGCCTGCGCCACATGATGACGCTGAGGACCTTCGATGCGCGCATGCAGATGGCGCAGCGGCAGGGCAAGACCTCCTTCTACATGCAGCATCTGGGCGAAGAGGCGGTGAGCTGCGCCTTCCGCAAGGCGCTCGCCCCCGGCGACATGAATTTCCCGACCTATCGGCAGGCCGGGCTGCTCATCGCCGACGGCTACCCGATGGTCACGATGATGAACCAGATCTATTCCAACGAGGCCGACCCGCTGAAGGGCCGGCAATTGCCCATCATGTATTCGTCCAAGGAGCACGGCTTCTTCTCGATCTCGGGCAATCTGGCGACGCAGTATATCCAGGCGGTCGGCTGGGCGATGGCCTCGGCGATCTCGAACGACTCAAGGATCGCCGCGGCCTGGATCGGCGACGGCTCGACGGCGGAATCCGACTTCCATTCGGCGCTGGTGTTCGCCTCGACCTACAAGGCGCCCGTGGTGCTCAATGTCGTCAACAACCAGTGGGCAATCTCGACGTTTCAAGGCATAGCGCGCGGCGGCGCGGGCACTTTCGCCGCGCGCGGGCTGGGTTTCGGCATCCCGGCGCTGCGCGTCGACGGCAACGACTATCTCGCCGTCCACGCCGTGGCGAAATGGGCGGCCGAGCGCGCGCGCAGCAACCTGGGGCCGACGCTGGTCGAATATGTCACCTACCGCGCCGGCGCGCATTCGAGCTCGGACGATCCCTCGGCCTACCGGCCGAAGACCGAATCCGATGCCTGGCCGCTCGGCGACCCGGTGGTTCGGCTGAAGAACCATCTCATCCGGCTCGGCGTCTGGTCGGAGGAGCGGCACAAGCAGGCCGAAGCGGAAATCCTCGACACGGTGATCGCGGCGCAGAAGGAAGCCGAAAGCCACGGCACGCTGCACGCCGGCGGCAAGCCGTCGACGCGCGACATGTTCGAGGGCCTCTATGCCGAGATGCCGCCGCATCTGCGGCGCCAGCGCCAGCAGGCGGGGGTCTGAGCCATGCCGAGGCGGACCATGATCGAGGCCATTCGCGACGCGATGGACGTGTCGATGGGGCGCGACGAGAAAGTGGTGGTGTTCGGCGAGGATGTCGGCTTTTTCGGCGGCGTGTTCCGCTGCACGCAAGGCCTGCAGGCGAAATACGGCAAGAGCCGCTGCTTCGACGCACCGATCAATGAATCCGGCATTGTCGGCTCGGCCATCGGCATGGCCGCCTATGGTCTGAAGCCGTGCGTGGAGATCCAGTTTGCCGACTACATGTACCCGGCCTACGACCAGCTGACCCAGGAAGCCGCGAGGCTGCGCTACCGCTCGAACGGCGACTTCACCTGCCCGATCGTGGTGCGCATGCCGACGGGCGGCGGCATATTCGGCGGCCAGACGCACAGCCAAAGCCCGGAAGCGTTGTTCACCCATGTGTCGGGGCTGAAGACCGTCGTGCCCTCGAACCCGCATGACGCCAAGGGGTTGCTGATCGCGGCGATCGAGGATCCCGACCCGGTCATCTTCCTCGAGCCGAAGCGGCTCTACAACGGCCCCTTCGACGGCCATCACGACCGGCCGGTGACGCCGTGGTCGAAGCACGAGCTGGGCGAGGTCGCCGACGGCCACTACACCGTGCCGCTCGGCAAGGCCGCGATCCGCCGGGCCGGCTCCGCCGTCACGGTGTTGGCGTACGGCACAATGGTCTATGTCGCGCAGGCGGCGGCCGAGGAGACCGGCATCGATGCCGAGATCGTCGATCTCAGGACGCTGTTGCCGCTCGACCTCGACACCATCGTGGCGTCGGTGAAGAAGACCGGACGCTGCGTCGTGGTGCACGAGGCGACGCTGACCTCCGGCTTCGGAGCGGAGCTGGTCGCGCTTGTGCAGGAAAACTGCTTCTACCATCTGGAGGCACCGGTGGCCCGCGTCGCCGGCTGGGACACGCCCTATCCGCATGCGCAGGAATGGGACTATTTCCCCGGTCCGGCCCGCGTCGGCCGGGCGCTTACGGAAACATTGGAAGCCTAGAACGGGGAGGCCCGACATGGGCGAACACATCATCAAGCTGCCCGATGTCGGCGAGGGCGTCGCCGAGGCGGAACTCGTCGAATGGCATGTCAAGGTCGGCGACATCGTGCGCGAGGACATGATGCTTGCCGCCGTGATGACCGACAAGGCCACGGTCGAGATCCCTTCCCCCGTCGACGGCGAGATCCTGTGGCTGGGCGCCGATATCGGCGACACGGTGGCGATCGGCTCGCCCATCGTGCGGCTGAAGGTGGCCGGCGAGGGCAATGTCGTTGGCGGTGCGATGCCGGCGGAAGTGACGGCTGAAAGTATCTCCGATGATACGGGGGCTCGCCCGGTCTCGGACCTGGAGCCGTCATCGCCCAATCTGTCGCCGTCATCCTCGGGCTTGTCCCGAGGATCCGCCGTCCCACAGGGATATGACGCGACCAGTTCCGGAAGGTCGGTAGATCCTCGGGACAAGCCCGAGGATGACGGCGCCAGGTCCAAGGTCAACAGCGCGCCGCGTGCGCAAGGTGAAAGGCCGCTGGCCTCGCCGGCCGTGCGGCTGCGTGCGAAGGAAGCGGGCATCGACCTCAGGCAGGTCCAGGGAAGCGGCCCGGCCGGTCGCATCGGCCATGAGGACATCGAGGCGTTCCTGGCGCGCGGGCCGCACATGGCCAAGGCATCCGGCCTCGCCCGCAACGATGCCGTCGAGGACATCAAGGTGGTGGGCCTGCGGCGCAAGATCGCCGAGAAGATGACGCTGGCGGCGTCGCGCATCCCGCACATCACCTATGTCGAGGAGGTCGACGTTACCGCGCTCGAGGATCTGCGCGCCGCGCTCAACAAGGAGAAGCGGGCGGCCAAGGGGGTAGAAAGGCCAAAGCTGACGCTGCTGCCGTTCCTGATGCGCGCGATGGTCAGGGCGATCGCGGACCAGCCCAACCTCAATGCGCTGTTCGACGACGAGGCCGGCATCATCCACCAGCATGGCGGCATTCATATCGGCATCGCCGCGCAGACGCCGTCGGGACTGGTCGTGCCCGTCGTCAAGCACGCCGAGGCGCTGGACATCTGGGAATGCGGCGCGGAGGTCGCCAGGCTGGCCGAGGCGGCCAAGTCGGGAACCGCGACGCGCGACGAGCTCTCCGGTTCGACCATAACCATCACCTCGCTCGGTGCCATGGGCGGCGTGGCGACGACTCCGGTCATCAACCACCCGGAAGTCGCGATCCTCGGCGTTAACAAGATGATGGTGCGGCCGGTATGGGACGGCACCCAGTTCATCCCGCGCAAGATGATGAACCTGTCGTCGAGCTTCGACCATCGCGTCATCGACGGCTGGGACGCGGCGGTGTTCATCCAGCGCATCAAGACGCTCCTGGAAACGCCGGCGCTGATTTTCGTGGATTGACGGTGGATCATTCGAGATGATGGCGGGAGAGCGCCCCCCTCTGCCTTGCCAGGCATCTCCCCCACAAGGGGGGAGATCAGATGTCACGCCGGCTTTCGCCAATCACCAGCGCTGCGGGATTGAGCGAGGCGCCGAAGCCTCCAATCTCCCCCCTTGTGGGGGAGATGTCCGGCAGGACAGAGGGGGGCGCGAAGAATCTCGACGGAGCGTTTCCTCGGATCGAAGGGTCACGTCATGAAAGAAATCTCCTGCAAGCTGCTGGTCATCGGCGCGGGGCCGGGCGGCTATGTCTGCGCTATTCGTGCCGGGCAGCTCGGCGTCGATACCGTCATCGTCGAGGCCGGCAAGCCGGGCGGCACCTGTCTCAATGTTGGCTGCATTCCTTCCAAGGCACTGATCCATGCAGCGGAGGAGTTCGAGAAGGTCGCGCAGATGGCGGGCGGCAACAGCCCGCTCGGCATTTCGGTGGCCGCGCCGGCGCTGGATCTGGGCAAGACGGTCGCCTGGAAGGACGGCATCGTTAGTCGGCTTAACAGCGGTGTCGCCGGCCTGCTCAAGAAGGCCGGGGTGAAGACCGTGCAGGGCTGGGCGACGTTTCGAGACGGCAAGACCGTCGCGGTCGAGACCGAGACGGGAAGCCAGGTGATCCGCGCCGAAGCGGTGGTGATCGCCACCGGCTCGGCGCCGGTCGAATTGCCGTTCCTGCCGTTCGGCGGGCCGGTGATCTCGTCGACGGAAGCGCTGGCGCTGAAGGAGGTGCCGCAGCGGCTGGCGGTGGTCGGCGGCGGCTATATCGGCCTGGAGCTCGGCACTGTCTTCGCCAAGATGGGCGCGGCGGTGACCGTGGTCGAGGCCTTGCCGCGCGTGCTGGCGCAGTATGACGCCGAACTGACGCGGCCGGTGGTCAAGCGGCTGGCGGCGCTCGGCATCGAAATGATGCCAGGCGCCAAGGCCAAGGGCCTGTCGACGAAAGGCGATGCGCTGCTGGTCGAGACCCCGGACGGCAAGGATGCCAGGATCGCCGCCGACAAGATCCTGGTCACGGTCGGCCGCAAGCCGGTGACGGAAGGGTGGGGGCTCGACCAGATCGACCTCGACATGGCGGGGCGATTCATCCGCATCGACGAGCAGTGCCGCACCTCCATGCGCGGCATCTTCGCCATTGGCGACGTCACCGGCGAGCCGATGCTGGCGCACCGGGCGATGGCGCAAGGCGAGATGGTCGCCGAAATCGTCGCCGGCCATAAGCGCAGCTGGGACAAGCGGGCTATCCCGGCCGTCTGCTTCACCGATCCGGAGCTGGTCACCGTCGGCCTGTCGCCCGAAGAGGCCAAGGCGCTCGGCGGCGAAATCAAGATCGGGATGTTTCCCTTCGCCGCCAATGGCCGCGCGATGACCAGGCTTGGCGAGGATGGCTTTGTCCGCGTCGTCGCCCGCGCGGACAATCATCTTGTGCTGGGCATCCAGGCGGTCGGGCAAAGCGTGTCGGAACTGTCGACGGCCTTCGGCCTGGCGCTCGAAATGGGCGCGCGGCTGGAGGACATCGCCGGCACCATCCATGCCCATCCGACACAGGGCGAAGGCTTCCAGGAAGCGGCCCTGAAGGCGCTGGGACACGCGCTGCATATTTAGAGCGCGACAGCAAAAACTGGTGATGTTGGCGGGGCACTGCCCCCCTCTGCCCTACCGGGCATCTCCCCCTCAAGGGGGGAGATCGGCCGTCACCTCTGCCTTCGCCAATTTCCCAACGTAGCCAAGTGAGCGGGGCGCCGAAACTGTCAATCTCCCCCCTTGAGGGGGAGATGTCCGGCAGGACAGAGGGGGGTGCTAGCCCGCCACCGGTGCGCAATTCCGGACTGAAAACCGTTTCCCGGAATTGCTCTAATTCGCCGCGCTCATCGCCTTGTCGAGCGCTGCCTTCACGTCCGCCGGCCAGGTCTTCACCGGGGGCTTGGCGTCCGGCTGGCCGTTCTCGCCGCGGCGGGCGAAATAGAGCTTGTGCTGGCCCGGGTCGACCGCCATGAAGCCGTCATTGCCGCCGCAATCATGCGGCACGCAGCCGCTGGCGTAGAAGGCGCCGGACGCGGTCTTCTCGGTGCCGCCGCCGACCAGCAGGCTGGTCGCCATGTCGGGCATGTCCTTGCCGAGCAGCGCCTCGGCCGCCTTATAGACGGCCTCATTGTGGAAGGCGTCGATGATGTTGTCATATTTCGACGGATCGATGTCCTTCCAGTCGGTGCCGGGTTCGGGCATGTAGGTCAGATTGCCGGAGATCGTCAGACCCGATGTCGGCGACCACTGCAATGCCGGCTTCGAATCGCCGGGAAGGAGATAAGGCACGAAATAGATGGCGCTGTCGGAGACGGCCGTGGGCGGCGCGCCGCACTCGTCCTGCTCGACGGTGGTGCTCTGGATCTCCGCGCCTTCCGGTTTCCAGACGATCACCGTCGCCGGCCCGCACTGGTTGCCGCCGTCGCCGACGTCGAACAGCGCCACCTTGACGCCGCCGACCTCGACGATCTTGTCGAAGAAGACGTCGTAATTGCCGGCCAGCTGCTTGCCGTCATAGGCAAGCACCTTCTCGCCATACTGTTCCTGCTGGGTGATGGTGAACTGGCCGCCCTCGAACGGGACCGGCGCCTGTTTGTCGTCGTCGGAAACGTCGGCGGCTCCCTCATCCGTAGCCGGCGTCTCGCTTGCCGCCGGTGGCTGCGCCTCTGGCGTCTCGGCCTGCGCATGCGCGCCGGCCATCGTCGCCACGGTCATGGCCAGGGCGCAGGCGCTGGCAAGAAGCGGGCGTGTCATGACTGTTCCTCCTTCAGCCGCCGCAAGCCCGGCCAGCGACGGCCGGGCCGATGTCGTCAGCCGCGCCGTTCAGGCCCAGGGGCGCAGCTCGGCGTTCTTCTTCTCGAACGAAGCGATGGCGCCGGCCTTCTCCATCGTCAGGCCGATATCGTCGAGGCCGTTCAGCAGGCAATGACGCTTGAAGTCGTCGAGATCGAACTTGACCACGCCGCCATCGGGCCCGCGGATCTCCTTGGCCTCGAGGTCGATCGACAAGGTGGCGTTGGAGCCGCGCGACGCGTCGTCCATCAGCTTGTCGAGATCCTCGGGGCTGACAGTGATGGGCAGCACGCCGTTCTTGAAGCAGTTGTTGTAGAAGATGTCGGCGAAGGAGGTCGAGATGACGCAGCGTATGCCGAAATCGAGCAGCGCCCACGGCGCGTGCTCGCGCGAGGAGCCGCAGCCGAAATTGTCGCCGGCGACAAGGATCTGCGCCTTGCGGTAGGCCGGCTTGTTGAGCACGAAATCCGGATTCTCCGAACCGTCGTCCTTGTAGCGCATCTCGGCGAACAGGCCGCTGCCGAGCCCGGTGCGCTTGATCGTCTTGAGATAATCCTTGGGGATGATCATGTCGGTGTCGACATTGACGATCGGCATGGGCGCGGCGACGCCGGTGAGCTTGGTGAATTTTTCCATGGTCTTGCCCGTCTTCCTGGCATTGCGGGGGATTGCTGGCGCCCGGTTTACACAAAGCCGGCGACAAATAAAAGGCAGGTGTTCGCGCGCGTCGGCACGGGTGCCGCACAAACGGCTTCGAATTCGCGGCCCGATGGTGCAGTCTGGATGTGATGGCTGAAAAAATCCTCTATGCCCGCGAACCCGCGCTCAATGTCGCCGAATTCCGCCGCGTGCTGGTGGACTCCGGCCTTGGCGAGATCCGTCCCGTCGATGATGCCGACAGGCTGCGGGCGATGCTGTCGGGCGCCAATCTGGTGCTGACCGCGCGGCTGGATACCGAAGGCAAGCCGCTGGTCGGCGTCATCAGGGCCGTGACGGACTTCTCCTGGGTCTGCTACATCTCCGATCTCGCCGTTTCCGGATCGGCGCAGGGGCTCGGCATCGGCAAGGGACTGATGGACGAGGCGCGGCGGCAGCTCGGCCCGTCCGTCGCCATCAGCCTGGTTTCCGTGCCCGACGCCGCCGGCTTCTACGAACGCATCGGCATGATGCGCATGGCCGACGCCTTCTGGTTCTCCCGCACGCGCTGACATTTTTCTCCTGTGGCCGGATCCAGCAGCCGTTGGCATGACATGTCGCCTTGACATGCAACCAAATGGTTGCATATTAGGGCCATGAGCATGGACGCCGTCTTTCGCGCTTTGGCCGACCCGACCCGCCGGCAATTGCTGGACAGCCTTCATGACAGGAACGGGCAGACGCTGAACGGGCTGTGCGCTGAGATGGATATGACCCGCCAGGCGGTGACCAAGCACCTGGCGATCCTCGAGGAGGCGAACCTTGTCACCACAATCCGCAAGGGGCGCGAGAAGGAGCACTACCTCAACCCGGTTCCGATCAACGAGATCGCCGAGCGCTGGATCGGCAAATTCGAGCGGGGGCGGCTCTCCGCCCTCGGCGATCTGAAGAGACGCCTCGAAAAGGAAGACTGATGAGCAACGCCTTCGTTTATGTGACCTACATCCGCACCACGCCCGACAAGCTTTGGCAGGCGCTGACCGAACCGGAATTCCACGAGCAATATTTTCTCGGCGCCCGCATGCAGAGCGACTGGAGAAAGGGCTCCGCGTGGAAGATGGTCTATGCCGACGGCCGGGTGACCGACAGCGGCGAGATCCTCGAGATCGATCCGCCAAGGCGCCTGGTGATCAAATGGCGCAATGAGTTCATGCCGGACGTGAAGGCCGATGGCTACACCACCTGCACCTTCGTCATCGAGCAGGAGGGCGACATGATGAAGCTTGCCGTCACCCATGCGGCCGACGGCCCGCACAAGCTGCTGGAGCATGTCGGCAAGGGCTGGCCGCTCGTCCTGTCGAGCCTGAAAAGCCTGCTCGAAACCGGGCAGGGCCTGTCTCGGCCGGCGTCGAAAGGCTGAAAATCATCGGTTCCGAGCCGAAACAATCATTCGGAGGCATCCATGATGCATGTTCCAGTGCCAACTTCAGCCGTGCAGAGCATGACCAATGGCGAGACCGTTATGGCCCAGGCCGAGATCGGCGCGCCGGCCGAGCGCGTCTTCCGCGCGCTGATCTCCGACGAGGTCGAACAATGGTGGGGGTCCGCCGACACCTACCGGATGGTGAAATGGTCGGCAGACCCTCGCGCCGGCGGCCGATGGGCCGTCACGGTCCGTGGAGCCGACGGCAGCGAGCTGCCGGCCAACGGGGAATTCCTCGATATCGAGGTGCCGCGCCGGATCGTGCAGACAAGGGCCTATGCCTGGGACCATCCGACGCTTGGCCGCCGGCAAACGACGGTCGCCTGGCTGCTGGAACCAACCGCCGCGGGCACGCGCCTCACCATCTGCCATGGCGGCTTCGCCGGGCTGGCCGAAGCGGCGGCCGAACATGCCGAGGGCTGGGGACGCGTGCTGGGCTGGCTACAGGCGTATTTGGGTGCGGGAAGCCGAGTGGCGGCTTAGCCGACTGGTGGCGGTGCAGACCCTTTTGATGTCAGCGTCAAAGAGGGACCTTGACTCGGCTCAAATCACATTCAACTCGCGGAACGCCCGCCCTTCGGCAACGCGTTCGTAGCCAAAGGGGGAGCAATCGATCGTGCGGTAGCCACCATGGACGATCAGCTCGGCCAGCGCCTTGCCCACGGCGGGCGCCTGCTGCAGGCCGTGGCCGGAAAAGCCGTTGGCGAAGAGGAAATTGCCGACTTCGGGATGCGGGCCGATCACCGCGTTCTGGTCGAGCGTGTTGTAGTCGTAATGACCGGCCCAGGCGCGCGTCGGCTTGATCGCCTCGAAGGCCGGGATGCGGGTCGCCAGCACCGGCCAGATCACCTCTTCGAACAGCGGCCAGTCGACGTCGAAATCGGCGGGATCGGCCGGGCCGTCGCCCTCCTCCGGCTCGGCGCCGCCGGTGAGATAGACCGAGCCTTCCGGCCTGACATAGATGCCGGACGGGTCGACCAGCAGCGGCATGTCGGCATATTTCTCGCGCGCCTCGAAGACGAAGACGTTGCGCTTGCGCGGCTCGACCGGCAGCGCCAGCCCGGCGAGTGCGGCGACCTTGCCCGCATTCGGCCCTGCGGCATTGACAAGGATGCCGGCCTCGAGCCGTTCGCCATTGTCGAGGCTGACGCCGGTAACGCGGTCACCCTGCCGCTCGATGCCGGTGACCGAAGCATTGATGAAGTCGATCTTCTTCTCGCGCAACGCCTTGCGGAACAGCATCAGCATGGCATGCGCGTCGAACCAGCCCTCGCCGCTGCGGCCATAGGCGCCGGCGGTGATGCCCTCGGCCGACAGCCAAGGGAAACGGCGCACGAGTTGTTCGGCGTCCTCCAGCAAAATGTCGGCGCCTTCGGCAAGCTGTGCCTCGTGGTTGGCCCTGAGGATCGGCAGCCCGGCCTCGCCGGCGAGAATGAGATAGCCGCCCTCGCGAAAACCGATGTCGGCGTCTGCGCCGAATTCTTCCTTCAGCCGCCGGAACAGTTTCAGCGTGAATTGCGACAGGCGGATATTTTCCGGAATGGAGAATTGCTGGCGGATCGAGGCCATGGATAGCGTCGTCGCCGCGTGGGAAAATTGCGGGTCGCGCTCGACCAGCGCGATCGAGCCGGAAAAGCCCTCCTCGCGCAGATAATAGGCGATCGAGGAGCCGACGATGGCTCCGCCGATGATGATGATGTCGTAGCGCACTTTTTTCTCCGATCGCTGCCGGCGTCCTTACGCGACCGGCAAAACAATCTCGAAGCGCGTGCCGCGCTCGGAGTCAACCAGCCTGATCGTGCCATCCTGCGCTTTCAGGAGGGCCAGCACGATGCCGAGCCCCATGCCGGTGCCCCCGGTAGAGCACCGCGCGAGGCCGCCTGCTCCCTTGCCTCAACCCGCGGCAGGCGGCATAGATTTGGCATGACGACCGATCCCTACCGCCCGCGCCGCTCGGTGCTCTATGTCCCGGCCTCGAACGACAAGGCGCTGGCCAAGATGGCGCAGCTTGCCTGCGATACCGTCATCATCGACCTGGAGGATGCCGTCGCCCCGGCCGAGAAGGTCGCGGCGCGCGAAAAACTGGCCGGCATCTTCAGCAATCGTCCTGATACCAACCATAGTGGCCGGCGCTGCGAGATGGTGGTGCGCATCAATGCGCTCTCGAGCGAATGGGGCGGCGCCGACCTGCTGGCGGCGGCCAAGGCGGAGCCGGACGGCATCCTGCTGGCCAAGGTCGACACGCCCCGCGACGTGCTCGAGGCGGGTGACGTGCTCGACGACAATTCCGCCCCCGACAGCGTGAAACTATGGGCGATGATCGAGACGCCGAAGGCCGTGCTCAATGTCGGCGCCATCGCCGAACTTGGCCGCGATCCTGCCTCGCGGCTTGATTGTTTCGTTGCCGGAACGAATGACCTGACCAAGGACACCGGCATTATGGCGACGTCGGACCGGCGTTATCTCCTGCCGTGGCTGATGCAGATGGTGCTGGCGGCGCGTGCCGGCGATCTCGATATCGTCGACGGCGTCTTCAACGATTTTCGCGCGCTCGATGCTTTCAGCCGCGAATGCACGGAAGCGGCCGCCATGGGCTTCGACGGTAAGACGCTCATCCATCCCGCCCAGATCGAGGCGGCGAACCGTGCCTTTGCGCCATCGGCGGAGGCGGTGGCCAAGGCCCGCGCGGTGAAGGAGGCCTTTGCGCTTCCGGAAAATGCCGGCAAGAACGTGATTGCGCTGGAGGGAAGGATGGTCGAACGGCTGCACCTTGCGCAGGCCGAAAAACTGCTGGCGAAGGCGGCGGCCGTCGGCGCATGATGTGCCGTGTTGGATTGCCGATCGCGGGCGATGGACTGACGACAGGAATTGAATGATGAAACTCTACCGCTTTCTCACCGCTCCGGACGACGCCAGCTTCTGTCACAAGGTGACGGCGGCGCTGAACAAGGGCTGGCACCTGTTCGGCTCCCCCACCTACGCCTACGACAAGAAGACCAAGACCATGCGCTGCGGCCAGGCCGTGGTGAAGGATGTCGAGGGCCAGGAATACGGGCCGGACACCAAGCTCAGCGACTGGTAGCCCCTCGCATCCACAGCCACGCCGCCAGCCAGGCGATCGATGCCGCAAGCATCGCCAAGCCCAGGTCAAGAGCCAGCTCCGGAACGAACGCACGAAGCGCGATCGGCACCGCGCCAATGAGATAAAGAGCGAGAGGAATGCGCGGCACGCCTCTTGCAACGGCGAGAGAGATTACAAACGCGAGCGTTCCAACCAGAAAAAGAACCGAACTGGCGACCAGAGCCAGACCGAGCGGTCCGGCTCGCAGCTCGACGATGGTTGTGAGCGGAAGCTTCGAAAATACCAGATTGATCACTGCTTCCACGCCTACCAAACTTGCCAACGCAACGAAGTTGATGACAAACGCGATAGTGCCGAACAGCCCCGCGCGCCGGCCAAACGCAAGAAACAGGCCTACGACGAGGCCAAGTGCCAATATCTCGGCGACTGGTGCGAGAAGTTGCGTCAGATCGGTGGTCGCGATGAGCGAGCTGCGTTTAGCCGCGTTGACCAGAAGAATAAGCGCGCTTCCCATCCCGGCGACGGCGGCAAGCCGATAAAGCGTGAGGCTGGGCACAGTCGCGCTCGACTGAACAATCGCGAAATTCTCCTGCTGAAGTTCTTCGGCTGGACTCTGATGCGAAATGACCGATTGCGGGCGGGGTGGGGCTGTTCTGGCGAGCATGTTCGTCTCCTCAGCTGGGAGTTCGGGAGCCGCGAAGACCGTAGGCCTGTTCCGATCCCATCAGTAATCACTGCTTACATCCTCTGGCCGGGATTGTAAACGGCGATTACATAAATCGCGGAATCATGCTACAGAGGCGGGAAGCTGCTCCACGGAACGAAGGGAAAGAGATGGCAAAAGCCAAGGCGCCTCATCGCACTGGTTACCACCATGGCAATTTGCGGGAGGTCCTGATCGATGCCGCGGTTCAACTGGTCGAGGAAGGCGGCCCCGACAATGTGAGCGTGCGCGAAGCCGCAAAACGTGCCGGGGTTTCCCCCGGCGCGCCATTCCGTCACTTCAGCAACAAGACCGCGTTGATGACGGCTGTCGCGGAGCAGGCAATGAGCCGATTCCGCTCGGAGATCACGAATGCGGTCGAGAAGGTTGCGACGGACGATCCGATCGAACGCTTTGCCGCTGTTGGAATCGCCTATTTGCGCTGGGCAATTCGAAACCCCACCCACTTCCAGATCATCTCGACACGCAATCTTATTGATTGGGATGCTTCGGAGTCGCTGCGTCACGATAATGAAGCGGTGCGTTCGCTGATGGAAGCGTCAATGGCAGAAGCACAGCGGCGAAACATGCTCCGGTCGGACGACATGGCAGAGACCCAGATAGCCGCGAGGGCGCTCGTCTACGGGCTCGCACGCATGTACATTGATGGACATTTTGCGCAATGGGCAGTGGCAGGACATACCGGGGAGCAGACTGTGCAGAACGTATTAAAACATTTCATCACACTCATTGTGAAATGACGGCCTGACGTAGAACCGGTCACTCGGCTGCCTCTTCGATCTTCTCCATATCGTCGTCCGACAGGCCGAAATGGTGGCCGATCTCGTGGATCAGCACATGGGTGACGATGTCGCCCAAAGTCTCCTCGTTCTCGGCCCAGTAGTCGAGGATGGCGCGGCGATAGAGCGTGATGCGGTTCGGGCCTTCGCCGGTCTGCGGGTTCCAGCGCTCGGCAATGCCGCGTCCCTCGAATAGGCCGAGCAGGTCGAAGGGCGTTTCCAGCGACAGGTCGTCCATGATCTCGTCGGTCGGGAACTCGGCGATCTGGATGACGATCTCGCCGGTCAGCTTGCGAAAATCCTCGGGCAGATGGGCGTAGGCCTCCAGCGCCAGGAACTCGATCTCGTCCATCGACGGCGAAAGCTGGTCGTGCCAAATGCGGGTCTTGTAGATGCGGGCCATGCTTTGTCCTTTGATCCCGGCATATAGGCTTTTGGGCCACAATCGGCAAATGACGCGGCGGCCAACCCCAGGATTGCTTACGGCACCGGGAGCCGTTTCGCATGGCTTGAGGCGCGGCCGGCTGTCCGACCAATGTTGGCCCTCTTATCGGAGAGGAATAAATTCCCCATGAGTCTGCTTGACTCTTTGGGTCGCCTCTGGAATCTATAAGAACATAACAGGAACAATTGTGAGTGGACACTGACCGTCATGGCGATGAGCGCCGTGGCGCGGGAGACTGTTTTTGCCCTGCGCCGCCAGATCGCGAAGATCGAAGGAACGCTGCCCGAGCGCCTGCAGGCGCCGGCCGGCGCGGTTTCCGACGCCGGCATGGCCGCCGCGGACCGCACCGTGGTCCGGCGCGGCATCGCCGTGGCCAGGCCGGATGCTTTCCTGCGCACCGGCATCGGCCGGCTCGATGCCGCCCTCGGTGGCGATTGGGGCGGCGATTTGGGCGGCGGCCTGCCGAAAGCGGCCTTGAGCGAAATCCATGGCGTCGAGACCCGCGATGCCGGAGCGGTCGCCGGCTTCGCCCTGTCGCTCGCCAGCCTGATCCTCAAGCCCAGCCTGATCCTCAAGCAAGGGCCGCGATTGCCGGTGCTGTGGATCGGCACCCAGGAGGTTTTTCGCGAGGCGGGCTTTCCCTATGCCCGGGGCCTTCACGCCGCCTTCGGCATCGAGCCGGAGCAATTGCTGTTTTCCGAGGCGCCAAGGCTCGCCGATGCGCTGTGGGTCGCCGAGGAGGCGGCCCGCATGACGGCGCTCGCCGCCGTCATCCTTGAAGTCCGCGGCAATCCGCAGCGGCTGGACCTGACCGCGACGCGCCGGCTGCACGCCCGCGCGCAGAGCGCCGGCCGGCCGGTCTTCCTGCTGCGGCAGGCGGCCGAACCCGAACCGACGGCGGCGCCCGTCCGCCTCATCGTCTCGCCGGCGCCGGCAGGGCCGCGCGACACGGTCGCCGGGCCGCTTGCCGGCTCGATCGGCCGCCCCGCCTTCACCATCAGCATCGGCAAGAGCCGCACGGCCCTGCCAGGACAATTCATATTGGAGTGGAACCCCGATGAACGCATATTCGATGAAAGACGGATTGGGGAAGAACGAGCAAAGAATCCTGTCCCTGTGGTTTCCCTATCTCGCGGCCGAACGGATCCTGCGGCAGCGCCTGGGGCGGTCCTGGCGTTCCCGGCCATCGGATCACCGGCCGCTGGTGATCAGCCATCGCGACAGCAACGCGCAGCGCATCTTAGCCCTCGACGAGCGGGCTGAGGCGCTGCATCTGAAGCCCGGCATGGGCATCGCCGATGCGCGCGCCATGCATCCGTCGATCGACATAATGGAGGCCGATGCCGAAGCCGACCGGCGCCTGCTCGAAGGCCTTGCGGACTGGTGCGACCGCTATACCCCGCTGGTGGCGCTCGACGGGACCGACGGCCTGTTCCTCGACGTCACCGGCTGCACCCATCTTTTCGGCGGCGAACGCGCCATGCTGGACGAGATCCTGTCGCGCTTCTTCCATCAGGGCTTCGACGTCCGTGCCGGCCTTGCCGCGACACCCGGCGCCGCCTGGGCGGCGGCGCGGTTCTGCGGCGACCGCATCGTTGCCGGCGGCGAGGAGGAAGCGCTCCTGGCGCCCTTGCCGCTGGCGGCGCTACGCATCGCGCCGGAAACCCGCGCCAGCCTGGAAAGTGTTGGCCTGCGCACGGCGGGCGCGGTGATGGCCGCGCCGCGCGCGCCGCTCGCCCGCCGCTTCGGTGCCTCCCTGCTCTTGCGCCTCGACCAGGCGCTCGGCCGTCTCGACGAGGCGGTGTCGCCGCGCCTGCCCGTCGCGCCGCTTTCGGTCGAACGCCATTTGGCCGAGCCCGTCACGCTGACAGAGGACATAGAACGGCTGGTGGGCATGCTGGCGACGACCCTGAAGATCGACCTCGAGCGGCGCGGCGAAGGCGCGAGAAGCCTGGCGCTGCTCTTGTTCCGCGTCGACGGCGCCGTCAGCCGCATCGCGCTCGGCACGTCGCGACCGATGCGCGAACCCCGGCTGATCCAGAAATTGTTCCATGAGCGGCTGGCCGCCCTCGAGCAGCATATCGATGCCGGCTATGGCTTCGACCTGGTGCGGCTTTCGGTGCTGGCGGCGGCGGCCTTCGACATGCCGCAGGCCGACCTGACAGGCAAAACGACCGACGACGGCGCCGATATCGCGCTGTTCGCCGACCGCATCCGCGCCCGGCTCGGCGAGGGCGCGGTTCTCAAGCCGGTCGTCGTGGAAAGCCATCTGCCCGAGCGTGCCGTCGCCACCATCCCCTTCACGGAAACCCCGCGCCGCATCACGCCGCCGAAGAAACCGGACAGGATGCAGGCGCCGATGACCATCTTCCCGCCGGAGCGGCCGATCCGGCTTTTCCGCTCGCCCGAGCCGATTGAGGTGCCGGCCACCGAAATGCCCGAGGGACCGCCGCTGAATTTCCGCTGGCGGCGTGCGCTCTACAGGGTCGCCCGCGCCGAAGGCCCTGAACGCATCGCGCCGGAATGGTGGCGTGAATTTTCGAGCGACGAAGCGGCGTCGACACGCGACTATTTCCGCATCGAGGATGCCGACGGCCGCCGCTACTGGCTCTACCGGCAAGGTCTCTATGGCGGCTCTGAAATCCCGCCGCGCTGGTTCCTGCACGGGGTCTTCGCATGAACGCGCTGACCGCCATTCCCTATGCGGAATTCGGCATCCAGTCGAATTTCTCGTTCCTGCGCGGCGCCTCCAAGCCGGAGGAGCTGGTGGTCGCGGCCAAGCTCATGGGGTTCTCCGCGATCGGGCTCGCCGACCGCAACACGGTGGCGGGCGTGGTGCGCGCCTGGCAGCAGGCCAAGGTCGAGACGCTTGCCTACCACCCCGGCAGCCGGCTGGTTTTTTGCGACGGCACGCCTGATATTCTCGCCTATCCGCGGAACCGCAAGGGCTGGGGACATCTGTGCCGCATGCTCACGCAAGCCAATCTGCGCGAGGAGAACGAAAAGGGCGCGACCCTTCTGCGGCGCGACGACCTTCTCGAATGGGGGGATCTGATGTCGCTGTCGGTCCTGCCCGACCTGGCGGCGGAGGCCGAGGGCACACTAGCCCTGCTTGGCGAGCTCAAGGACCGTTTCGGTAAAAACCTGCGGCTTGGCGTTTCGCCCGATTATGCGGGAAACGACCGCTTCAGGATCGAGCAGGCGGCGGCGATGGCGGAGCTGGCCGGCCTGCCCTTGATGGCGACCAACGACGTCCTCTACCACACGGCCGAACGCCGCCCGCTGCAGGACGTGCTGACCGCGATCCGTCTCAACATTCCCGTTTCGGAGGTCGGGCTGGAACTCACGGCGAATGCCGAGCGCCATCTGAAACCGCCGCTGGAGATGGCGCGCCTGTTCCGCAGGCACCCGGAGGCACTGGCCGAAACGCTGCGCTTCGCGCAGGAGCTGACCTTCTCGCTCAGCGACCTTCAGTACAATTACCCCGACGAGCCGACGCAATCAGGGCTCGGCCCGCAGGCGGAGCTGGAAAGGTTGGCGCGGGAGGGGGCGGCCAGGCGCTATCCCTCGGGCGTGCCGCAATCGGTGACGAGGCGCATCGAGGAAGAGCTCGCCCTTATTGAGCGCCTGAACTATGCCCGTTATTTCCTGACCGTCCACGACATCGTCAAATTCGCCCGCAGCCAGGATATTCTCTGCCAGGGGCGCGGTTCGGCCGCCAATTCGGTCGTCTGCTTCTGCCTCGGCATCACCGAGGTCGGGCCGGAGCGAATCGACACGCTGTTCGAACGCTTCATTTCCGAGGAGAGGAACGAACCGCCCGACATCGACGTCGATTTCGAGCATGAGAAGCGCGAGACGGTCATCCAATATATCTACGAGAAATACAGTTCCAAGCGCACCGCGCTGGCCGCCGCCGTCATCAGCTATCGCGGCCGCTCGGCGCTGCGCGAAGTGTCGAAGGCGATGGGCCTGTCCGAGGATGTCAGGGCATCGCTCTCCGGCTCGATCTGGGGCTGGTCGACCTCGGAGCTCGGCGAGAAGGAAGCCCGGGCCGGCGGCCTCGATCGCGCCGACCCCATATCGCGGCACGTGATGGAGCGTGCCAACGAGATCATGGGCTTTCCCCGTCACCTCTCCCAGCATGTCGGCGGCTTCGTCATCACCAGGGACCGGCTCGACGAGATCGTGCCCATCGTCAAGACGGCGATGGAGGAACGCAAGATGGTCGAATGGGACAAGGACGATCTCGACGCGGTCAAGATCCTCAAGGTCGACGTGCTGGCGCTCGGCATGCTGACTTGTCTCAAACGCGCCTTCACTCTGCTGACGGACCATTATCCGCAGGCGCGAGACCCTTACGGGCAGCCCTATGTCCTTGCCACCCTGCCGGAAGAGGCGAAGCCGGTCTATAAGATGATCGGTCGCGCCGACACGATCGGCGTCTTCCAGATCGAATCGCGCGCGCAGATGTCGATGCTGCCGCGTCTCAAGCCAAAAGAATTCTATGACCTTGTCATCGAGGTGGCGATCGTGCGGCCCGGCCCGATCCAGGGCGACATGGTCCACCCCTATCTGCGCCGCCGGCAAGGCAAGGAGCAGCCCGAGTATCAGAAACCGGAGCTGGAGGCGATCCTCCGCAAGACGCTGGGCGTTCCTCTGTTCCAGGAACAGGCGATGAACATCGCCATCGTGGCCGGCGGCTTCAAGCCGGGCGAGGCCGACGAGTTGCGCCGCGCCATGGCCACCTTCAAGCGCACCGGCACGATCGGCAATTACCGCCGGCGCATGATCGACGGCATGGTCGGCAAGGGCTACACCCGGGATTTCGCCGAACGCTGTTTCAAGCAGATCGAGGGTTTTGGCGAATACGGCTTTCCCGAAAGCCATGCCGCCTCCTTCGCGCTGCTGGTCTATGCCTCCTGCTGGTTCAAGACCTTCTATCCCGACGTGTTCTGCGCCGCGATCCTGAATTCACAGCCCATGGGGTTTTACCAGCCGGCCCAGCTTGTTCGTGATGCGCGCGACCATGGCGTCGACATCCGCGAGGTCGACGTCAATTTCTCCGTCTGGGACTGCACCTTGGAAAAGGCGACTTTCGACCCGGCCCGCATCCTGCCGCGCCATGCCGACATGCGCGGTGTCATCGCGACCAGCCATGCGCTGCGGCTCGGTTTCCGGCAGATCAAGGGATTTTCCAAGGAGCGCATGGACGCCTTCGTCGAGCGGCGCGGTTCAGGCTACGCATCCGTGCGGGATGTCTGGCTGCGCTCCGGCCTCGATGTCGCCGAGATCGAAAGACTGGCGCAGGCCGATGCCTTCCGCTCGCTCGGCCTCGACCGCCGCGCCGCGCTTTGGGCGGTGCGCGCCCTCGACGGCAAGAGTGCCGCCGAAAAGCTGCCGCTTTTCGACCGGCCGGCGCTGCGGCTACGCGAGCTGGAGCCGGAGACGAAGCTGCCGAAAATGCCGCTCGGCGAGCATGTCATCCACGATTACCGCTCGCTTGGCCTGTCCTTGAAGGCGCACCCGGTCGCCTTCCTGCGCGAACGGCTCGACCGGGCCGGCGTGACGCCCAATGCCAGGCTGTGCTCGGTGCGGGACGGACGGCGCGTCTCGGTCGCCGGGCTCGTTCTGGTGCGGCAGCGCCCCGGCAAGGGCAATGCGGTCTTCCTGACGCTGGAGGATGACGAGGCCGTTGCCAACGTCATCTTCTGGCAGCGGACCTTCGACCGCTTCCGGCCCATCGTCATGGGCGCGCGCTTCGTCAAGGTCACCGGCAAATTGCAGTCGGAATCGGATGTCGTCCACATCGTCGCCGAGAAGATCGAGGATCTGACGCCCTGGCTGACGGTGCTGCTGGAAGAGGCAGCGCCAGCCGTGCCGGCCGGGCAGGACATCGCAAGGCTGTCGGACAAGGCGGAAAAGGTCATGCCCAGGGGGCGCAATTTTCAGTAGGGGGGCGCCGTAGAATGCCGACCTTGATAATTTTCACGTCGAGCCGGCCGGCCCGCCCAGCCGTGGCGGCAGCACGTCTTCCGCCGAGATGCTCCGTGCCTCCGAAGGCAGCATGATCGGGATGCCGTCGCGCACGGGATAGGCGAGCTTGGCGACCCGCGAGATCAGTTCGCCGCGCTCGGGATCCCAGGCCAGCGGGCCCTTGGTCAGCGGGCAAGCCAGCAGCTCCAGCATCCTGGGGTCGACATTCGCTCTCTTTCCGTCACGCCCATCCGCCGCCATCGTGTCCTCTCTCAACATCCTACTGCAGGCTCGAGCCAAAATCCTCGTTCTCGCGCGCCAGCGCCATTTCGGTGATGGCGATCAGCGTTTCGGCGCGGGTCTTGAGATCGGCCGCTTCGAGCAGCGCCTGCTTCTCGGCCGGTCCATAGGGCGCCATCATCGACAGCGCGTTGACCAGCATGGCGTTTTCGGCCCGGCTGACGCTTTCCCAGTCGGCCTCCAGGTCGTTGGCCTGCAGATAGGAGCGGAACGCCCGCAGCAGCGCCGGCCGGTCGACCTCGGCGGCCGCCTGGTCGTCGTCGAGATCGGCGAGAAAGGGGGCGATCTTGCCTTGGCGGAACGGCGTCTTGACCGTCAGCTCATGGGTGACACGGAACCGGCACACACCCTGCAGCGAAATCAGGTAGCGGCCGTCGCCGGTCTCGGAAAGCGCTATGATGCGGCCGGCGCAGCCGACATTGCAGAGTTCCGGCTCGCCATCGTCGCGCAAGGCGCCGTCGAGGCTGGGCTGGATGACGCCGATCAGCCGTGAGCCGGCGATCGCCTCGTCGACCATCTGCAGGTAGCGCGGCTCGAAGATGTTGAGCGGCATGCGGCCGCCCGGCAGCAGAAGCGCGCCCTCGAGCGGAAAGACCGGGATGGTCGACGGCAGATCCCTGGCGAGCCGGTAGTGAGCGTTTCCCGCTTGCACCTCGTTCCTCCGATCGCTTCGCCTGGGAAGCGCCTCCATGCCGCGATCCGCCTGTCGCTGCCCGGGGTTGTTGGCTTCCCGAGGGAAAGGCGGGCCGGATTCGTCCTATCTGGCGCGGCCGGCGCCGGGTGCAAGCCCCGCGCGACCATTCGGCCGCGCCGGCTCAGGAAAACAGCAGCGACGACAATTTGCGCCGCGCGGCAAGCGTCGCCTCGTCGGTCATGCCCCAGGCCTCGAAGAAGCGCAGCAATTGCGCCTTGGCGCCGTCCTCGTTCCAGCCGCGGTCAGCCTTGATGATGGCCAGGAGATTGTCGGCGGCCGCATCGCGCTCGCCCCTGGCGTTCTGGACCATGGCCAGATCGAAGCGGGCCTGATGGTCGCCGGGATTCTCAGCCAGCCGGCGCTCGAACTCCGCCGGGTTGCCGAGTTCGGACGCTTGCGCGGCCAAGGTCATCCTGGCGCGCAGCGCGGCCAGCGGCGGCGCATCGGCCTTGGCCTGCGGCGCCCGCGCCAGCATCGCCTCGGCGCCTTCGGTATCACCGGCCTCGAACAGCAATTCGCCTAGCCCCGCTATCGCCTCGATCGTCTCCGGCGCCTGCTCGAGCACGGCGTCATAGATGTCGGCCGCCGTCTGCACGTCGCCGGCAGCGCGCGCCTCGGCCGCCGCCGCCAGCGCCTCGGTTACATCAGCCGCACCATTGCCCTTGCCGCCGACCTTGTCGATGAACTGGGTGATCTGGCTCTCGGGGATGGCGCCCATGAAGCCATCGACCGGCTGGCCGTCCTTGAAGGCGATGACCGCGGGAATGGACTGGATGCCGAGCTGGCCGGCGATCGAGGGATGGTCGTCGATGTTCATCTTGACCAGCTTGACCTTGCCGCCGGCGGCGCGGACCGCCTTTTCCAGTTGCGGCGTCAGCTGCTTGCACGGCCCGCACCACGGCGCCCAGAAATCCACCAGCACCGGCTGGCGGCGCGATTCCTGGATGACATCGGCGGCAAAGGCCGCGGTGGTCGTATCCTTGATGACGTCGCCGGCGGGGGCGGCGCCGGCCGCAGGTTTCTGCGGTTCCGCGCCGCCGCCATACTGCACCGTCGTGGCATACTGGCCGCCGCTGTTGCCAAAGGAGCCGCCAAACGGATTGTTGTCACTCATGTCGTCGCCCTTTCGGTGGCGCCAGCGGATCGGCGCACTGTCCTTGGTTGGAAACCGGTTTCGCCATCCATGTGGCGATCATGCCGAGACTTTCAAGATAGCAGCATCGTGCCCGGTTGCCTCGACGAATCTGACGAGGTCGCCCGATGCGATCGACGTCGTCGCCTCATTGGTCAGCGGATGCGCGTTGATCACCGCATGCCGCATCAGCGCCTCGTCGAGCACGACCCTGACCCTGTGCTGCGTGTCGTTGATCAGGCCAAACACCGTGACTGCGCCCGGGGCGACGCCCAGAAGCTCCATCAGCATCTCCGGCTTGCCGAAGGAAACGCGGCCGGCGGCGCCGATCACATGATGGATCTGCTTCAGGTCGACGACAGCATCCTCGCCGACCGTGACCAGGAAGAAGGCGTCCTTCTTGTCCTTCAGGAACAGGTTCTTGGTGTGGCCGCCGGCGATTTCGCCGCGCAGCGCCTGCGAATCGGCGACCGTATAGAGCGGCGGATGGCGTTTCGTCGAAACGGCGATGCCGAGTTCGGCAAGAAAGGCAAAGAGCTCGGCTTCGGTCCTGGGCATGGGGTTCTCGTCTTCGGCTGGTTTCCAGCCATGCCGTTTACGGCCAATGACATGGTCGAGACAAGACCGCCGCGCGACGCGGCGCCGAATCCTTCCGTCTCCCGCCGGCGGCCCGCCGGCCTCGTCCGGCGCATTGAAAAAAGCCTGCGATTTCCCTGTTGCAATCGCCGCGCTCTTCAGCCATATAGGCCCGGCTTGCGGCCCAAAGCCGCGCGAGCGGGTGTAGCTCAGGGGTAGAGCACAACCTTGCCAAGGTTGGGGTCGAGCGTTCGAATCGCTTCACCCGCTCCAGTTTCCTCTTGGGGAATTAAGCAATTAAAAGAAAGCGCCGCCTAGTGCGGCGCTTCTTTTTTGCGCGTAGGTCATTGATATCTCCCATGACTTGGCGAGCCAGGGCACGATCTTTGTCGGCTCGCCATAGCTCTGGTCTGTTAGCGAATCGACAAGCTGACAAACGTCAACCGATCCATACCCGTGGCTGCTTTGCTGCGGATCGATGCAATCCGCCTGACTCGGACTGTCGCACCATCTCCGCTACGCACTGCCCAGAGCGATCGCGATACCCTGTCCGACACCGATGCACATCGTGGCCAGGGCCAGTCGTGCTTTTCGGGACCGCAACTCGAGCGCGGCAGTGCCGGTGATGCGAATGCCCGACATCCCAAGCGGGTGCCCGAGCGCGATCGCTCCGCCGTTCGGGTTCACATGCTCCGCGTCCTCGGGGATCCCGAGTTCGCGGAGCACGGCGATGCTTTGGGAGGCAAATGCTTCATTCAGCTCGATGATATCGAAGTCCGAAGGCGCGATGCCGAGGCGCGCGCAAAGCTTGCGTGTCGCCGGAGCCGGGCCGATCCCCATGATCCGTGGGGCAACCCCGGCCGTCGCGACGCCCAGAATCCGGGCGATCGGTGTGAGCCCGAATGCCTTGACGGAGGCTTCGGACGCGATGATCAGCGCTGCCGCTCCGTCGTTCACGCCAGAAGCGTTGCCCGCTGTGACGGTGCCGCCTTCCTTTTTGAACGGCGCTGGAAGCTTGGCGAGCGACTCGGTTGTCGTTCCGGTGCGTGGATGTTCGTCGCGATCGACCACGATAGCATCGCCTTTGCGCTGGGGTACGGTCACCGGAGTGATCTCCAGCGCCAGCCGGCCATTTTCCTGAGCGGCGGCGGTCCTGGCCTGGCTGCGTGCGGCGAAGCTATCCTGATCGGCGCGGCTGACCTTGAAGGCTTCCGCAATGTTTTCGCCCGTCTCCGGCATCGAATCGACGCCATACTGCTTCTTCATCAATGGATTGACGAAGCGCCAACCGATCGTGGTGTCGTAAATCTCGGCATTGCGCGAAAACGCTTCGCCCGCCTTCGGAAGCACGAACGGCGCGCGGCTCATGGATTCGACGCCACCGGCGATGATCAGGTCGGCTTCGCCGGCCTTGATGGCCCGTGCAGCGATGCCCACGGCGTCCATTCCAGAACCGCACAGGCGGTTGACCGTGCTGCCGGGGACTTCGATCGGCAGTCCCGCCAACAGCGATGACATGCGCGCGACATTGCGGTTGTCCTCGCCTGCCTGGTTGGCGCAGCCAAAGATGACCTCATCCACTGCGAACCAGTCCAGGCCTGGATTGCGGTGCCGCAGCGCTCGCAGCGGCACTGCGCCGAGATCGTCGGTCCGGACCGAGGACAGCGAACCGCCAACCCTGCCGATCGGGGTGCGGATGTAGTCGCAGATGAAGGCCTCGGTCATTCAGAGCTCCGGTGCCGTCAAGGATTTGATTTCGCCATCGACCTTAAGCTCTGCGCCGGTCAGCGCCTTCAATTCATCGAAGCTCATCGCAAGCAGCTTCTCGCGCAGCACGAAACGACAATCGATGATGTCTATGACCGCAAGGCTCGTGTAGACCCTCGTCACGCAGCGCACGCCGGTCAGGGGAAGGCTGCAGGCTTTCACCAGTTTCGGACGACCGTCCTTGGTGACGTGATCGGTGATGACGGCCACGCGTTTTGCTCCGTGCACCAGATCCATGGCACCACCGACCGCTGGTATGCCCTTGGGTCCTGTGCTCCAGTTCGCAAGGTCACCGGTCTCGGCCACCTCGTAGGCGCCGAGAATGGCAACGTCGAGGTGTTCGCCGCGCACCATCGCGAAGCTGTCGGCATGGTGGAAGAACGAAGCGCCCGGATTGAGCGTGACCGCCTTCTTCCCCGCATTGATCAGATCCCAGTCCTCGTCGCCTGCCGCCGGGGCTTCGCCAAAATTGAGGATGCCGTTTTCGGTGTGGAAGATCGCCCGACGCCCAGGCGGCTGAAAGCTCGCCACCATCTCGGGAAAGCCTATGCCGAGGTTCACATAAGCGCCGTCCTCAATGTCCTGCGCGGCGCGCCATGCAATCTGCGCGTTGGTCAGCTTGACTGTCATGCGTATGCGACCCCTTGGCGGATAAGCGCCTCTTCCTGCATCGGGTTCGAGACCTCGATCACCTGGTCCACGAAGATCCCGGGCGTCACGACCAGCTCGGGATCAATCGCACCCGGCTGGACGATCCGGCGCGCCTGAACGACGGTCGTGCGTGCGGCCATCGCCATCAGCGGCGAGAAGTTGCGTGCCGCCTTCCTGTAGGTGAGGTTACCATGAGGGTCGGCAAGTTCCGCCTTGATGAGGGCCACATCCGCCTTCAGCCAACGTTCCTGCACATAGTGGCGCCCCTCGAACTCGGCCACAGGCTTGCCGGCCGCGAGATCGGTCCCGTAGCTCGTCGGCGTGTAGAAAGCCGGGATACCCGCGCCACCGGCGCGGATTCGTTCGGCCAGGGTCCCCTGTGGAACCAGTTCGAGCGCGATTTTCCCGGCGAGATACCGCTCGGTGAATGCCCGCGGATCGGACGAGCGCGGGAACGAGCAGATCATCTTGGCGACCATGCCATTGTCGATCATGGCGGCGATGCCGATCCGTCCGTTCCCTGCATTGTTGTTGACGATCGTAAGGTTTTTCGGGGCGCCGGTAGCGCGAAAATGGTCAATCAGGGCGTGGATCAGCTCTATCGGAGCACCTGCGCCGCCGAAGCCGCCGATCATGACGGTCATGCCGTCTTCGACGACTGCCACCGCTTCCGCGAGGCTCGCGATTGTCTTGTCCACGTAACCAGCCTTTCCCGGCTCCAAGATCGATTTCGCCGCCACACGTATCGGCAGACGAGATCTTTCGGCAAGCTGGCTTGTGCGATATCATTCGTTTGTTGACATATCGCACAAGGTGAATGGATGCCCATTTCCGAACGAGACACGATGGGTGGCTTGGCCAAGGGGTTGTCCGTCATAGAGACGTTCACGGTGGAACGGCCACGGCAGTCGATCACGGACGTCGCGAATGCGTCCGGTCTCGACAGGGCGACAGCCAGACGCTGTCTCCTTACGCTTTCCCATCTCGGCTACGCCGACTACGACGGAAAGTTCTTCACGCTCACTCCGCGCGTGTTGAGGCTCGGGACAGCCTGTCTGGCAACCATGCCGCTGCCGCATCTGGTGCAGCCTTTGCTGGATGACCTTTCGGAGCGGCTCGGCGAAAGCTCGTCCGTCTCGATTCTGGACGGCACCGACGTCGTTTACGTCGCGCGCGCGGCGCAGCGAAAGGTGATGTCGATCGCGCTGATGCCCGGCTCGCGGCTTCCGGCATACTGCACTTCCATGGGGCGCGTGCTCCTGGCAGCCATGCCTCCGGAACGCGCTGCACATCTTCTATCTTCCCATGCCCTGCCGGCGCGGACTGCTCATACCTTGACCGACCCCGACACCATCCTTGCGGAGTTAGGGCGGGTGCGGACGCAAGGGTTCGCGTTGATCGATCAGGAAGTCGAGCTCGGATTGCGCTCGATCGCCGTGCCGTTGATGACCGTGCGCGGGACGGTGATCGCAGCCGTGAACGTCGGCGTTGCGGCGACACATGTGGGTGTCAGCAATCTCGTTGCGCTCTACCTGGAGCCGTTGTGTGCACTTCAAGCTGAGCTGCGGGCAGTGCTGCGTTAGGGCGCTGCCATGGAGGGAATTAGCGTCCAAGTCGCTCGAAGTAGGAGAGCATGTTCCACCCATGATTTTGTCGACGCCCGCTTCATCGTAGCCGCGGCGGGCGAGCTCATGGAAGATCGAGGTGGCGGATCACGCCGAACACATCCTCGTCCGGAACATCCGCGAGAAGGCGGTCTCCAGCGCCTGCAGCCTTGGGCGTGAGGCGATATTCGACCCGGGCAGCAAACCCTGAACGCAATGGGCGAGGCCTTCAACCCCGAGGATTTCCATCGAGTGGTTTTCGGAGGGTGGAGCCGGACATTCGCGGCCGTCGAGACGGAGATCGCGAAACTACATTCTCGGTTCAAAGCGCGACGTTTCTTCGCGCAAGTGACTGGCCTCTCACGCACCGCCCTGTCGCTGATCCGCTGCGGCATTTTTCGCGGCCATAGCCGATCCGTTGTAGGCCTGCATCTGCGCCAGCTTCGCCATGCGCCGGGCGGCCTCTGCGAGCGCCGCGCAATGCTGTTTGAAGTTTTGCTCTATGATCTGACCGTAGGGTCCCGTAAGTCCCACCGCGTATATAACCTCACCGCTCGTCGGCCTTATCGGAAATGCGATCGAGCCCAGGCCCGGAACATGCTCGGCCAGGTCCATGGCGTAACCCTGCTCCCGAACCTCGGCCAATTCCCTGGTCAACTCTGCGATCTTCGTTTTCGTCCGATCGGTATAGCTGCGCAGCTCCGTCGCCAGGATCCTCTTCACGGTCTCCTGCGGATGAAACGCAAGGATCGCCTTGGCCGAAGCGGTCGCATTTACAGGCATGGCCATGCCCGGCATGACATAGGTCCGGACCGGAGTGTCGGGCGCGACGCAGGTGACCGAGCGCACTTCGGTACCGTCGAACTTCGACAGGAACGCCGACTGGCCGGTGCGGTCGGCCAAATCCTGAAGCGGTCGCTGCGCGAGCGTCGTCAGCCAGCCGCTATCCGGAGACATCTGTAGCAGCTGCAGCAGGCGATCGCCGAGACGGTATGTCCGATTGCGAACGCTCTCGGCGGTGATCATCCCGCTTTCGATCAAGGCATGCAGCAGCCTGTTGATCGTGGTTTTGGGCAATCCAAGCGTCGTTTCGAGTTCGATCGCCGTCAGGCCATGCTCGAACGGCGCGACCGTCTCCATGATCGAGATGTAGCGCTCGAGGGGGCTGTCCTTGGCGCTCGGCTTCTTCGACTTCGTATTCAAGGGCACCTACGCCGATCTGACAATTGCAACTGCAAGAAGGTTATCGTTCAAAACAGACATGAGGGGCAAGGTCAGTCCCTTGTTATTCCGCCGCGCCTTGAGCCCGGGGCTCCGTAGAATAGCCGAACGGCCGCACGCCCTCGATCGGTCGGGCTCCGTTAGTAACCCGAATCCGGAAATGTCCTCGCAAATTCCGAAATTCGGTATTATCCCCATTTTATGGTCCCCTCGATTGACTCGCAAGCCAAATCCTGATTATCGGACTAAATACCGATTTTCGGAGGAACTTGAAATGGCTGAACTCCCGCGTGTGACCTACTCGAACATCGGAGTGGATTTTTCCCCGGTTCACGCTCACCTCGACGCAATGATCCCGGATTTCGAGAAGAACACACTGGGTCGCGAGTGGTCGACGCCGTTTGCGACTGGCGCTCGGAAAGAGATCCTGAGCCCGATCGACAAGAAGATCTCTCTCGGCAAGTTCCCGGCTTCAACCCCGTCAGACGTCAAGTCGGCGATCCAGGCTGCCCGAGCCGGCGCGAAGGCCTGGAACCGTTCGACGCTGGACGATCGCCTTGCATTCGGCGCCCGCTGGCGAGAGGCGCTGGCGGAGCGGAAGTATGACCTTGGTTTGGCGGCGCTGTACGAGATCGGAAAGTCCCGCCTCGAGGCAGTCGGCGAAGCCGAGGAATGCCTCGACATGGTCGAGTACTACGCATCGGAGATGAAGGCGAACAACGGGTTCGTCCGGCCGATGAACATGTTGGTCGAAAACGAGACCGCTACCAGCGTCATGAAGCCCTATGGCGTCTTCGCGGTCATCGCTCCTTTCAACTTTCCGCTCGCCTTGTCGATCGGCATGGTCTCGGGTGCGCTGTTGACAGGCAATGCGGTGGTCTACAAGCCGTCGCCGGGTTGCGCGCTGACCGGATTGCTGATTGCCGAAACGCTTCGCAAGGCGGGATTGCCCGAAGGTGTTTTCAACATCGTGCTTGGCGATGGAGAGGTGGGGCGCCTTCTTGCCACCGACAACGGCATCGACGGCGTTGCATTCACGGGCTCCCATAAGACCGGCATGAGCATCTTCCGTCATATGGCAACGCTGCCCCACATGAAGCCCGTCATCGCCGAAATGGGTGGCAAGAACCCTGCCTACGTGACCAGCAAGGCCGATCTCGACCGTGCGGCGCAGGGAGTGGCGCGCTCCGCTTTTGGCCTGCAAGGCCAGAAGTGCTCCGCATGCTCGGTCGTGTATGTCGACGAGAAGGTCAAGGCGGAATTCATCGAGAAGCTGGTAGCATTCGCCGCAAAGCTGGTGGTCGGAGATCCTCGCAAGGCCGAGACCTTTATGGGCCCTGTCTATGGCGACGCCACAGTCGCCCTTTTCCAGGCCGCACTGTCGGAAGTCGAGGGCAAAGGCAAGGTGCATTTTGGGGGCGCCGCCCTGGGCCAGGGCTTTGCGGACAACTACGTCCTGCCGACGGTCGTCGAACTTGATGGTCCGGGCCGGCTGACCCGCGACGAACTCTTCATGCCTTTCGTGGTCGTCCGCGGTTTCGATAGTCTCGATGCCGCGATCGAAGAGGGCAACGACATCGCCTACGGACTATCCGCCGGCATCTTTACCAACGACCAGGAAGAGTTGCGTCACTTCCTCGACACCGCCGAAGCAGGGGTTCTCTACGCCAACCGTGCGAGCGGCGCGACGACGGGTGCATGGCCAGGCGCGCAGCCATTCTGCGGCTGGAAGGGCACCGGGGTCAGCGGCAAGGGCGGTCTCGGCTCGTGGTTCCTGCCACAGTACCTGCGCGAGCAGAGCCACACGATCATGACCAGGTGATCGAAAGAGGTCGCGCCCTTCGCCGCGGCCATCCAAGGCTGTCTCCTTCATCGGTTTACAAGATTATGCGCCACTATCCAGATTCAATGCCGAAATCCCGCGAGATGTTCGAACGGGCCCGCAAGGTCATGCCGGGAGGGAACACCCGGACAACGGTCTTCATCGACCCGTTTCCGATCTATGCCCAGCGCGGCGAGGGCTGCCGCGTCTGGGACGTCGATGGAAACGTCTACTACGACTGCATCAACAATTTCACGGCCATGATCCATGGCTACGGCCATCCCGCCGTCACGGCGGCGGTGGTGGACCAGATGCCCCGGGGATCGGCTTTCGGAGCGCCCACCGAGAGCGAACTTGATCTTGCTGAACTGCTGGTGGAGCGCCTCCCGTCGGTCGAGCAGGTTCGCTTCGCCAACTCCGGCACGGAAGGCGTCATGATGGCGATCAAGGCGGCTCGGGCGTTCACCGAGCGGCCGAAGATCGTCAAGATCGAAGGTGCCTACCATGGCTCCTACGACTTCGCGGAAGTCAGCCTGGACAGCTCGCCCGCCAACTGGGGCGACATGCCTGCCTCGACGGCATACGCGAAAGGCACGCCGAAGGGAGTTCTCGACGACGTCATCGCGGTGCCGTTCAACGATACGGAGGCGCTGCGTGCCGTCTTCGACGCGCATGGAGACTCGATAGCGGGTGTTCTGATCGACCCGATGCCGAACCGCGCCGGACTTATTCCCGCGCGGAAGGATTATCTCGACGCGATGGTCGAGATCGCTCATGCCGCCGGCTCGCTGGTGATCTTCGACGAGGTGATCTCGCTCCGCCTTGGCTATTCGGGGGCGCAGGGCCTGTGGAGCATCACGCCCGATCTGACGGCTCTCGGCAAGATCATCGGCGGAGGGTTCCCGGTCGGCGCCGTCGGCGGCCGCGCCGACGTGATGGCGGTGTTCGATCCAACGCGAGGCAAGCCTGCATTGCCGCATGGCGGCACCTTCACCGCGAACCCGGTGACGATGCGAGCCGGTCTGGCGGCGATGCGCGCGTTGACCCCGGCCAGCTTCGCGCATCTGGACGCTATCGGCAGCCTGCTTCGCGACGGCATCACGGCCTCGCTTGCTCGCCACGGCCTCAACGGGCAGTGCGTCGGTCTCGGCTCGCTCTTCAAAGTCCATTTCACGGCGTTGCCGATCACGGACTATCGGTCGGTCTATCCGGGTGCGTCCGAACGCACGAAGCTCGACCTGTTCCACAAGGGTCTGCTCGACCGCGGCGTGCTTTCGGCGAGTTACGGACTCTTCGCGCTTTCCACCTCCATGACCGAGAAAGACGCACGCGAGATCCTTTCCGCAATCGACGGCGCCCTCGCAGCAATCGCAAAGCAATGACGTAGCGCGTCCGGCGCCGGATCCATCCGGCACGGGACGACGCAGCAACAGATGGAAGTCACATGACAGCTTCTCCTCACGTCGTCGTCATCGGTGCGGGCACCCTCGGCATGTGCTCTGCGCACGCGCTCGCGGAACAGGGCGCTCGCGTCACCGTCATCGACGCACAATCCATTGCGTCAGGATCCAGCGGCCGCTCGGTCGGGGTCGTTGGTACACAGCTGACGGATCCGTTCGAGATCCAGCTGCGCATGCAATCCGTGCAGCGCATCCGCCGGTGGCAGGAGCGCCACGGTCTCGGCTTCAGCCCTATCGGCTATCTGCGTCTGGCGCGCACCTCCGAGCAGATGGAACTGTTCGCCCGCTCGGTGGACATCCAGCTCGATGCCGGCTTCAGATCCAGGGTCTACCAGGCGAACGAGCTCCAGCAGCTCGTGCCGCACTTGAGTTCAGATGGGCTCGAAGGTGGCATCTTCGGGCCGGACGACGGCTTCCTCGATCCCCACGAAATGTGCACGTTGCTGGCGCAAGAGGTGAAGAAGCTCGGCTCCGAGGTTTTCCAGTTCCGCAAGCTGCTTGGTGTCGCGCGGACATCCGGTGGCTATCGGTTGGACACCAGCAAGGGTCCGATCGGCTGCGACTTCGTCGTGAATGCGGCAGGCGCCTGGGCGCCACGCGTTGCCGAGATGCTTGGACAGACGCTTCACATCCGCCCCGAGCGCCACGAGGCGCTGACAATCCACCTGGACGCGCCGCTTCCCTACACAATGCCGATGGTCATGGATCTGGTGAACGGGCAGGGCACCGGACTCAACTTTCGGCACGAGAAAGCGAGCGAGCTCATCGCCGAGATACACAAGGTAAGCTCGCCCTCGCCCGAGGATCCGGACAATTACAACGAGCAGTGCGAGGAAGGGTCCAAGGTCATGCTGGCCGAGATGCTGATCGAGCGCGTGCCTGATCTGCCGGGCGCCCGGCTCGGCCGGGGCTGGGCAGGCCTCTACCCTGTCACCGCCGACCACCGTCCCTATGTCGGACCAGTCGATCAGTCCGAGCCCGGTCTGATCACTGCGGCCGGTGCGGGCGGCTACGGGATACAGCTCGCGCCGGTGATAGGCCTGATCGTCGCGGACTGGGTGCTCAAGGGCTCTCCCGCATCGATCCCAGGCACCGAGAGTCTCGCTCCAACTCCGGAAAGAAACGTCCCCGCCGTACATACTGCGGCGGCTTGACCAGTAGGACACCGGCGTTAGCGCAAGGACAAAGAAGCCATGCCCGAGGCAGAAAACATCGTCCGCATCAAGAACATCAACGTGATCTATGGCGGCCATCACGCCGTGAAAAACGTCTCGCTCGACATTACGCGCGGCGAGGTCGTGGCGATCGTCGGACCCAGCGGCGCGGGGAAGAGCACGCTGCTGCGTGCGATCAACATGCTCGAACAGCCGTCATCCGGTACCCTCGAAGTGGGCGCCATCCGGTTTTCGGTCGACCGCAATCTGTCCGCCGGAGAGCTGTTGAGGCTCCGACGCTCCACCGGGATGGTTTTCCAGTCCTTCAACCTGTTTCCGCACATGACCGTGCAGCGCAACATTTCGCTGCCGCAGATGCGGGTTCTGGGGCGCACCAGGGAGCAGGCGGACGCGCGCACCGCCCAATTGCTCGAACGCGTACACCTTACGGACAAGGCGCACTCCTACCCGGCGCGCCTGTCGGGTGGCCAGCAGCAGCGTATCGCGATCGCACGCGCCCTGGCTCTTGACCCCAAGGTGATGCTCTTCGACGAACCCACGAGCGCCCTGGATCCCGAACTCGGGCTTGAGGTGTTGGCCGTGATGCGCGAGCTCGCCCAGGAAGGCATGACAATGATCATCGTCACGCACGAGATCGCCTTTGCCGCAGACGTCGCCGACCGCGTGATCGTCATGGCCAATGGAGAGATCATCGAGCAGGGTCCGCCTGATGCCGTGATCCGCAACCCGTCGTCGCCGCGCACGCGGCAGTTCTTCCGTGCCGTGGTCGATCGCAGATGATCGACCTGCTGGTTTCACTGCTCAGAGGCGTTCCGGCCACGCTGCTGGTGACCTTCGGCGCTTTCGCAGTCGGGGCCATCGCAGCCGTGCCGCTGGTGCTGATGCGACGTTCCCGGTGGCTCCTTCTAAGCATGCCGGCGCGCATATACATCGACGTTGTCCGGGGAATCCCGCCGATCGTCTGGCTGTTCATTATCTTCTTCGGATTGGGCAGCGGAGTGATCGTTCTCAGTTCCTATCAGGCTGCCATCCTGGGTATGGGGCTGGTATCAACGGCCTATCTCGCTGAAATCTACAGGGGTGGCTTCCTGGCCCTCTCGAAGGGCCAGCGGGAGGCGTCCACGGCGCTCGGTATGACGCGCCTGGATACGCTGCGCTACATCCTGGCGCCGCAGGTCCTGCGCGTCTCGGTTCCGCCCATGGCGACCTTTCTTGTCAGCCTGCTCAAAGACACGACCGTGGCCTCCACGATCGGTGTCCGCGACGTGATGATGTACGCATCGCAGCAGGCCCAAGGCGGAGGCGGCAGCTTCATGCCGTTCATTTTCGCTGCGCTTCTCTACATCGCGCTGTCGATACCCGTTGTCGTGTTGGCACGCGCCGTGGACGAGCGGCTGCGCTCAAGAGGGCAAGCGAAATGAGCGAGATGCTGGCCAACTGGCTGGACTGGTCCCCCCAGCTTTTCCAAGGAGTTCTTGTCAGTCTCCAGTTGGCGGGCCTGGCGCTGCTGTTCGGATTGCCTATCGGTCTCGTTCTTGCGCTTGCCTCCTCCTCTGGAAACAGGCTCGTCCGCTATTTCGCGGTGGTACTTGTCGAGATCGGGCGCGGCGCGCCCGCACTCGTCGTCCTGCAGATGGTCTACTATGGATTGCCTGCTTCGGGGATGACCGTAAGTGCCTTCACCTCTGGCGTGATTGCGTTGGCGCTAACGACGGGCGCCTACACCAGCGAGATCCTTCGGGCCGGTCTGAACGCGGTTCCGCATTGTGAGATCGAGGCGGGCCTGGCGCTCGGCATGACCCGCCGGGACATCCTGCGCTTCGTGGTGATCCCCCAGGGAATCCTGTTCGCAATACCCGCGCTGATGGGCTTTGCCATTCTCATCTTCCAGGCGACGGCCCTTACATACACGATCGCCATCCCCGAACTTCTGGCGCGCGCCTATCGCGTGGGTGCGGCCACCTACCTCTACCTCGATGTCCTGATCCTGGCGGGCCTGTTCTATCTCGCCATCACCGTCCCGTTCGGGTGGCTGGTCTCGTACACCGAACGTAGGCTGGGCAGCCATCTCGGCTGACCTGCAATCAAAAACCATCAATGTCAGAGGAGAGCAAAGTGAAAAATTGGAGTAAGATCATCTCGGCCGCAGCCATTGCCACGGCCATGGGTGCCAGCGTCGCGTCCGCACAGGATTGCAAGCCGCCGCATGCTTTCGAAACCGTGTCGGCGGGCAAACTCACCGTCGCGCTCACCAACACCGCTCCGTATTCGCTCGAAAAAGACGGCGGCATCGCGGGTATCGACGGCGATCTCGTGAAGCGTTTTGCCAAGGAGAATTGCCTCGAGATCACGTATGAGATCTTCACATATCCAGGCGCGGTTTCCGCAGTTCAGTCGCGGCGCGCGGACATCGCGATTGGCGGCTTCTATCGTACCGCCGCCCGCGCGAAGGTCGTCGCTCTGTCCACGCCGGTCTATCTCGACCAACTGTCCGTCACCTCGACCAACGGCATTGATACCGTCGACGGTCTGCTGGGCAAGAAGGTCGGCACCGTGGAAGGATATCTTTGGGTCCAGGACATGGAGAAGCTCTACGAAGGCTCCAAGACCTATCCGTCGTCGCTGAACCTCGCTCAGGACCTTCATGCCGGTCGTATTGAGGCGGCGCTCGACGGCTTCGGCTCCGCTGTCATTCAGAACGAAGGGCAGAACTACAAGGTGCATGTCCTGAAGCCGGATCCGCGCATCGATGCGACCATGAACCCGTCGCAGACCGCCTTCCTGCTGGACAAGAGCAATGAGGGCTTCGTTAAGGCGGTTGACGCTTCGCTCGATGTCTACCGCAAGAACGGCGCTATCGCCGAAGCGCTCAAGGCTTACGGGCTGGATCCGTCAGCCGCAGATGTCGGTGAAGCCCGCGTCATCGAGTAAGCCGCTGGTATGAAGGGCCGCCCTGCCTGCCCCGCTTCTAGGAAGAAAACCGGATGCGGCGGGCGGCCTGTACGTTTGCTGCGCGGCTGCGATCCGCGAGCAGAATTTCGTAGTGCACCCCGAGTCTGAGACACGAAAAGGGTAACAGTCCTTCACTAAGGAGAGCTGATGAGGAAAGGAGACCCGTGGTGCAGTACAGCGCACCACAGATCCCTCCGGTCACATAAGGTTACAGCGAGGAACGGTACCGGTTCAGGCTCGTTAGCCCTGCATCCAATCCAATCATGGAGAAAAACGATGCAGGATATTTCCGGCAAGCGCGTCGCCATCCTTGCGACGAATGGTTTTGAACAGTCCGAGCTTGAGGTGCCGCTGAACAAGCTGCGCCAGGCCGGCGCCGAGGTCGAAATCGTGTCGCTCGAAAGCGGCAAGATCAAGGGCTGGGACCACAGGGATTGGGGCCGCGAAGTTCCGGTCCACAAGACCTTGGACGAGGCCCGTGCCGATGCCTACGATGCGATCGTTCTGCCCGGCGGCGTCATCAATCCCGACCTCTTGCGGGTCGAGCGCAAGGCGCTGGATTTCATCAGTTCGTTCTGGTCGGCCAACAAGGTCGTCGGCGCGATCTGCCATGCGCCCTGGCTTCTGGTCGAGACCGGGATCATCAAAGCCCGCCGCGTCACATCCTACAAGTCGATCAAGACCGACGTGATCAATGCCGGCGGCCTGTGGCAAGACAGCGAGGTCGTCACCGACCAGGGGCTGGTCACCAGTCGCAATCCCGGCGATCTCGACGCCTTCTGCGACAAGCTCACGGAAGAGATCAGGGAAGGGCGGCACGACAGGCGGGCCGCGGCTTAGCGCCGAACCTTGTTCACCAGCCGCGCCGCGAAGGATCTCGGCATGGGTTGTTCAGGCGCTCTTCGCCCCCTCCGCCTTGCGCAGCGACGCCTGATGCACCAGCGACGTCCAGCTGTTGGTCGAGGCAAGGTGGCAGTAGAGCAGGCTGAGCGCGCCTGACTTTCTCAGGTCGAGGAAGGCCTCGTCGCTCAATCTGTTGAAGGCGGCCTCGTCTACCACCTGGAAATCGGTGAGGTTCAGCACCTCGCCTCCTTCCAGCGTCACCTTGCTCTGGCGCGGCGCGAACAGGGCATGCGCGTCGATCTTGTCGACCATCTCGCGGGTCGCCCTGAAGTCGATCTGGAACTGGTTGCAGAAGGCGAGCGCCTGCTTCGTCGCCTCGGTCGCCTCGTTGCCGCTGAAGAACGGCAGCACCTTGTCGTCGCGGAACGGCGCCAGCAGCTGGTCGATGACGCGCTCGCTCGCCCGGTCGACGCACAGCGTCAGCCGGCCGGGCTGCTTGGGATCGTCGGCGAGAATGAAGGGATAGCGGCGGACATGGGCGGGGATGTAGTGCGGCCCGGCCCAGTTGCCGTCGGCGTCGACGAACAGGTTCTCGTCCTGGCGCAGGCCGGTGATGATGACGGGCGCCTTGGCGGTGCCGATGAAAACGATCGGGTAGGAGCGCATCGCCGCCGGCATTTCCGAGGCCACCACCGGGATAGCATGCGCCGAGCGGGCGAAGGAGAAATCGCTGCGCGCCGTCAGGCCGAGTGAACCGTGCCGCGCCGGATTGAGCGCCTCGGGCCTGGAATAGAACAGCGGCAAGGCCTCGCCCGCCGTTTCCGTCTTCGCACCGGTGTCAGCCATGTGTCCGTTTTCCTCCTCGCGCCGGCCAACCAGGCCGGCCCGTCCAGCATTGAATTCCCAAAGCGGGGTCTGTTCTTGTCGCGCCGGCCTTGCTTCGAAGCAATCCTGCGCAGGGACAAAGTACTACAGCGTCGCCGGCGCGCATAAAAGGACACGCGCTGCTGTATTTCGGCGTTTGCGCCCTAATCGCCTTGCGGGACGCCCCGCAACCATGCCGGCCCTGGAGCGGTTCACCGTTTCGCGGAAACGGCGAGCCGCGCTATCTCTTTGTTTTTGCGCAATTCCCCAGGGAAAGCGCTGCGCGCTTTTCCCGGGAAGACCGTACACACTTTTCCTGGAATGGCTCTATGGACAGCTTGCCGCGAAGCGGCGACAGTGGCCTCGCATGGCAAAATCCGGGAGCCGTAGCGGTCTTGCGTCCGGAAATTGCGAGGATATGAGGAACCGGAGCGGGTCTGCCCTTGGCCGCCCGCTCAGCAAGCGCTTTGAGGCGGGGTGGCATGGCGTCGGCATCGGATTTCGAACAGGCGGTCGGACAGGCATTCACCGTCGAGGCCGGCGGCAGGCAGATCGCGCTCGAATTGAGCGCGGTCAACCGCATCGCCTCCAGCCCGCGCCCGGGCGGCGGTTTCTCGCTGCTGTTCAAGGGTCCGCGCGAAACCGCGCTGCCGCAGGCGACTTACCGCTTCGCCGGCAGTGGCGCGACCCACGATATCTTCATCGTGCCCGTGGCCGCCGACGCTACGGGGCGGCTGTATGAGGCGGTGTTCAATTAGAGTTTGGAAGCAGGCGTGAGCGCAGCAGCGGTGCGATTTGTGAGACGCTGGCGCGAAGGATCGATACCGAACAAGCACCGCCGAATTGTGCGACGACCGGAACAGGATTCTCGGCCCGGGAATGACGAAGCGGATGGCGTCCCCGTTCACCCACTGTCTGCGCCACCCCGCGGTGGCGCGCACGCCATCAGATCATAGACGCCCTTGTCCTCGATCACCGCGAAGCCGAGCTCGAGATAGAGCCGCCTGGCCGGATTGTTCTTCTCGACATGGATCGATGCCGATTTGCCCGATGACCATGCCTCGTCGATGAGGTCGCGCAGCAGTGCGGCGCCGTGGCCCTTGCGGCGATGGGCCGGCAGCAAGGCGATGTCGATGATGCGGTGCTGACTCGGCCAGCGCTCGATGTAGAGGCGGCCCATGGGCTGTCCGGCCCGCTCCACCACCAGCCAGTCGGCCTCGGGATAATGCTTGCGGTAATGCGCGTGCTGCGCCTGGAATTGCATGTCGAGGAAGGCGGCTTTCTGCGCCTCGTTCCAGTCCGTCACGGCGAGCTCTTCCATGCGCGTCGAGGCGTAGAGCCGCGCCAGGAACGGCATGTCGGCCTCCGCGGCGGGGCGGAAAGCGAGGCCGGCCTGCCGCGACCGCGGCCAGGCCGGGAGCCGCTGCGCCTGTTTCGCTTCTGTCACGCTGCCTGACGTCACACCGGCGGCGTCAGGTCGCGCACCACGGTAATCTGCTTGAGGTTGCTGGTGGCCAGCGCCGTCCAGGTCCACTCCCATTCCGAACTGTCCATGGCCATCTGATTGATGGTCCACAGACCATTCGTGCCGTCGTTCTGGATCATCATCGAGAACAAGGCAAGACGGCCATCGGCATTGTAGTCGAGCGACAGGCGGGTGTTGGCGCCGGAGGCGTTGAAATCGCGCCATCCCGACCAGTTCTGGGTGGCGGCGTCGTATTGGGCGTTGAAGGAGTGAACATGCTGCTGGTCGGAGGCGACCAGCATGATGTCGCCGTCGCCCTGGATGCCGGCGCAGAGCGTATATTTGGGAACCCTGCTGTAGCCGGGCGTCGCCCAGGCCGTCCAGGTGTCGGAGCCTGCCGGCAATTGCTTGGTGTGCAGGACCTGGCCCTGCTGCGTCATGGCAAACAGATTGGTGCCGCCCAGCGGACCGATGATAGGCGCCATTTCCGTGAAGGGGTAGCCGGCGTCGATCTGCACCCATGGCGTCCAGTCGGCGACCGTCAGCGCCTGGGCCTTGGCCTGCTGGCAACGGTAGAGGTTGAGCCCGGAATTGATGCCGAACAGGGTGATGCGGCCGTCAGCCTGGCGCAATGCGGTGATCGCCACAAGCTGGCCTGTGAGCTGAATCCAGGCGCTCCACGGCTGGGCAGGCGGCCTGAGCTCGTCGACGGTGACGACGATCGGTGTCGTCGTGCCGGGCGGCGTGATGGTCTTCTGCACCTGCACGATCACATCCGGGTTCTGGTAGATCCACCAGACGCGGCCCAGATTGTCGGTGAGGAAGATCTCGATGCGGCCATCGGCATCGCGCGCCATGGAAAGCTTCTGGTAGCTGAAGGCGCCGGGCGGCGCGCCGATGCCGACCGGCGCGGTCCACTTGTCGATCGGGCCGATCTGGTTGGCGTCCTCGGTGATGAAGGACAGGCTGGTGGTGCCCGAAGGCTGCGCGACCACGGCGACGCGACCATCCTTGGTGAGACCCGCGGTCATGATCACCCAGGCGCCGGGCGCGATGACAGACCAGGCCGACGGCCATGGTCCGTTCGGCGATGTCTGTGCCTTCTGGATCAATTGTCCCTTGGCCGAATCGATGCCGACGACCATCAGCCGCGACAATTCGAAAAACGTCGCGCCGGCGGGCATGTGCTGGTAGGCCGGCGCAGTACCGGGTCGCCGCGAGCGAGCGCTCTCGCGGGCCTTGGAGGCGGTCCTTGGCACTGCTGCCGGCGTCTTGGCCGTGGGGGCCTTCGATTTTGGTTCTGCTGTCTTGGCCATGATATTGGTCCTGCCCTGTTGGCGGGGAATTTAGCCTCTCGGCGGGAAGACGCCTTGCAGCGCGATGCAGAAGTAGCAGGTGAGATAAGGCATCAAATTGTTGTGCGGCTGGTCACCGCCGGCGGGGGCGAGTGCCTGATCCGCAAGGCCTGTTAGCGCAGGTATTGGCGTGCCCGGAACATATGGAGTGCCGGCGGATGCACGCGCAAAGTAGTTGCCGACCGGGTTCGTTCTATTCGCAACCGCGCCTTGCGCGACAAGAGGGTGATTGTGGGCCGGCATCTCTGTCTCTAGCAGTTGCACGGTCTCCGAGCCGCCAGTCTCGCCGAGATAGTGCAACGAAAGACCCGGGCCTTGGCCGGGATGCATCGGCGCTCCACCTTGTAAATCCGGCAAGGCAAAGTTGGACTGGCCGTTGCCGCCATAGGTGGTGCCGAGTAGCGAGAACAGCGCTGTGTTCTGCGACAGCGGCAGCAACTGCCCGTCACACCACGCCCAACCCTTGGGTGCGAAATTGAACGGAAAGATGCGGATTTCGGCGACGAAAGGATCGGCCATGACAGTCTCTCTTCAAGTTGGCGACGGAAATATGCCGAACAGCGAGATGATGAAATTGACGCAGAGATAAGGCTGGTAATTTGAGTGCGGCTGGGCCAGGCCGATGAGGCTAGTCGACGAAGCCCCCATCGCGACGGAAGGAGCGGCATTCGAATAGAGACTGATTGCCGAAGATTCCGCAGCTAGGTGACCGCCCGGATTAGGATCGTTGCCGAGCGTATTTGACGCGAGCATCGGATGCGAATGCGCGGGGATCTGCTGGATCGACAATGCTACCTCTTCGATGCCCCCGTTGCCGGCAAGAAAAAAACCGTTGCCTTGATTGAGCGGCAGGCGACCGCGTAGATCTGGCAGTGCAAAGGTCGATTGGCCGTCACCGCCATAGGTGGTGCCGATTAGCTGGAACAGAGTTTCGTTCTCGGAGATCGGCAGCAGCTGACCCTGGCAGAACATCCAGCCAGCCGGCTGGAAATTGCCGGCAAACATCCTGACTTCACCAACATAAGGTTGTGCCATGATTGCTTGTCCTCAGTTCTGCGACGGGAAAATGCCTTGCAGGGCGATACAGAAATTCAACGCAAGGTAGGGCTGCATGTTGGTATGCGCCTGGCTTCCGCCAATATTGCCTACGGTCCCCAGGCCCATTGCCGCGAGATTCGTCGGTGCAGCATAAGGGTTGGCGGGTGCTGCCTTGCCGAGGTACGAGCCAGACGGAATCGGCTGCGTGCCATCGACTGCAGAGCCGCTTGCGACATGTGTGTGCTCGGGTAGTTCCTGAATGCTCAATATATGGTTCTGTTCACCGCCTCGTTCGCCTAGAACGTGACCGGCTCCGACATGGATCGGAATACGTCCGCGATAATCAGGCAGCGCAAAATTTACTCTGCCGTCACCGCCAAACGTCGTTCCCAGCAGAGAGAAAAGTGCTTGGTTTTGGTTGATCGGCAGAAGCTGACCGCTGCATGACGCCCAGCCCTTCGGCGCGAAATCGAACGAGAACAGCCTGATTTCCGAAAGAAATGGTTCCGCCATGCTTCTTCCCGCTTGCCTGATTTTCAGAGAGTATCGCAACACGACGCGTCGTGCGGATATCCGGCAAAGCTGATTGCGCTGCACTTACCGCAGAATAATCACGCCTGGCCTTATCTTCATTGCGGTATCCTCGATGCACATCACGCCTTTGCCCGACGCTTACTTCAACAATACTTCACATTCGAAAAACATCAAGCAGAATACCGGCATGAGATAAAGTTTAGCGCTGCCACAATCCGTTACGGCGGCGTGTTGATCGGACCGATAATTAGGTTCACCGTCGGATCTGCATACATGAGACCGGTATTGTGACTCTGCAATTCGGCCGTTGCGTCGACACTACCCGGCGAGTTGTCCACCAACTGAGCTACTGAAGCAGTTCCGACGTTCACAAAGACAAGCTGAGCTCCATTTCCGTCGAACGTCGGATAGTCATAGGATCCTGTCGCAGGAACAGTATTGCTCCGGACGTCCGCGCGCACTCGAGCCGGGCTGCCCTGATCGTCCGCGCGGATGAAGATGGCTGCCAGGGGGAACGTTGAGGCTGGAGCATCAGTCTGCACGATGTTGTTCGTGACCGTCACATCGTTGAGCGACGTGAGGCCAAGCCCGGTGGTTGTGGCGCCTCGATAGTCCAGGGAAATACCTGCTGAACCACTGGTCTGGCCGACTTGGCGGATCGTGTTGTTGTTGACGAGCAGGGTCGAGTCGGTCTGGCCCTGGATAAGGACGCTGATGCCCGGGCCTTGCGTCGAACCAGACCCCGCGGAAGCGGCGTTGCCGATAGTGTTACCTTGGATCGTTCCGACAATCGAGCCGCCAGTCGATATCGCCGACGAGAACACATTGATCGCCTGAAGCTGGCTGCCGGTCATATTGTTGTTGAGTATCTTGAACGTCGCACTGGCGCTGCTGCCGACGGCAAACGAGGTCTGGATACCATTGTTGGCGAACGTATTTCCCGAAACGACGAAGCTCGAAATGCCAGAACTGTCGTTGGCGTTCACGTCCAGTGCCCGATAACCGGAGGTGGGGCTATCCCTATTGTTGGCGAAAGTCGACCCGCTGATGTTGACCGAACTGACCACGGCTGAGCCCGCCAGTTCGAATTCGAAGGAGTTCGCGGCGTTTGCGCCGGTGAGATTGCTGAATGTGCTTCCCGTCACCGTCAGCGAATTCAGCGTACCCGACGACTGATAGACGTAGACGTTGCTGTGGGCATTGCCGGTGACCACGCTGTTGGTGATGCTGTTGGTGCCGAAAATGCCTGCAAGATCGTCCGACGGACCCGGCGCGCCCACTTTCTCGCCCACCTGGATGCCTTCGTCGGTCGTGCTGTTGCCATTGTTGGTGACATTGGCCCGATTGAGCGCGAAGTTCGTGACATTGGTCAGATATAGCCCGTCGTCGCCGCTGTTTTGGACATTCATGTAGCCAAGGCTTACGTTGGCCGTCGATATCAACCTGATACCGGTTCCTGTCGAGCTCTGGATTGTTCCACCCGAGCCATTGTTCGCACCGCCGCCGTCGCCCGTCACCGTCAACCCGCCGCTGGCACCGGTGTTGTTGAGCACGATGCCGTTGGCGGCGCCGTTAGCCGAAATGCTCCGGAATGTGAGACCGCTCGCGCCGATCGTCGTGTTGGCGACGTTGAGCGCGGTGCCGGTACCGGATGTGATCGTGTTCGGATTGGCGCCGGTTGTCACCGTCACCGTGCCGCCGCCCGTGGCGCCGAAGCCGGTGCCGCTGGTGGTGTTGATGACCAGCCCGCCATTGGTGAAGTTGATCGTCGCGCCGGTGTTGTCGGTCAGGTTGACACCGGCCGAACTGCCCGACGTGATCGACTTGGAGGCACCGGAGAAAGTGATGGTACCGGCGGCGTTGTCGTCGAGGAGGACGCCGGTCTGGCCGGCCACATTGTGGCTGATGTTGCCCGACAGCGTGATGTTGCCGGCGCCGGCGCCGCGATCCTGGATATTGACCGCCTGGCCGGTTCCGCTGGTGATGGTGCCGGCATAGGTGAAAGCCGCCGTGCCGCCGGTGTTGGCGCTGCCGGCACCGTCGCCGATGCGGATTGTGGCACTGCCGCCGCCGACCAGCGCGCCACCGCCGAGGTTGACCGGTCCGCCGGTAACAGCGTCGAGGATCACGGCGCTGCCGCCGCCGGCGCTCGTGTTCGTGGAAGCGAAGGTCATGCCGCCGGCGCCGATAGCGACGGCGTCCATGTCGACCGCCGCGCCGCTGCCGGTCGAAATCGTGTTGCCGGAGCCGGTGATGCTCACCGTGCCACCGCCCGTGGCGCCGAAGCCGATGCCGCTCGTCGTGGTGATCGCCAGGCCACCATTGGTGAAGTTGATGGTCGCACCGGGGTTGCTGGTCAGTAACATCGCGGCGTTGGCGCCGGTCGAGAGCGTTTTCGACGCGCCGCCGAAATTGATCGTGCCGCCGGAATTGCTGAGCGCGACGATGCCCAGTCCGCCATCGTTTCGGGTGATGGAACTGGCGTTGTCGAAATTGACCGAGCCACCAGCCATGCCGCGAATGTTGGCGACGTTGCCGCCAGGGTTGGTGATGTCGACATTGTTGAGATTGATCGTGGCGCTCACGTCGTCGTTGGTAAACGTGCCCTGGTCGCCGTCGACGGCGAACGCATGGTTCGTCAGCGCGCCGGCAACCGTGTCGATAGCGACGTTGTTGAACGTATAGGTACCGGTCGCGTTGTTCGCCACATCGCCAAGGATGGTGATGCCGGTCGTCCCGGTCAGGCTGGCGTTGTTCACGGTGACGTTGCCGGCGACACCGTCGACCACGATGCCGGTGCCGCTGGTGTCGTTGAGCCCATTCGCCAGGGCGGTGGTGAAGTTCACCGCGCCGCCGGTGGTGTCGGCGACGACGATCAGGCGCTGGCCGCCGGTACCTTGTGTGATCGTGCCGGCATAGGTAACGGTCGCGTTACCGCCATCGACGCTGAACGCGGTTCCGTTCGGGCTGGTGATCGAGGTGCCGACGCCGAAGCCGAACGTGCCGTCGGAATCGTTGAGGATGTCGACGCTGGCATTGCCGCCATTGAGCGTCGTGGTGCCGTTGAAATTGTAGATGCCGTCGGCATTGTCGAACTGCAGGCCGGGGCCGTCGGTTGCCGACAGCGTGCCCGTCTGGAAGGTGATCGTTCCCGCGGTGTGGCCGGCGATGGCGACCAGCGCGGCATTGCCGGCCTGGGTGATGTTGCCGCTATAGGTGATGTTCGCCGCGCTTGCGTCGACGTTGAAGGCCGTGCTGTTCGGGTTGGTGATCGAGGTGCCGGCGCCGAAGTTGAACGTGCCGCCCGAATTGTTGGCGATATCGATGCCGGCGTCGCCGCCATTCAACGTCGTCGTGCCGTTGAAATTGTAGGTGCCGTCGGCATTGTCGAACTGCAGGCCGGTGCCGTTGTTCGCCGACAGCGTGCCCGAGAAGGTCAGCGTGCCCGTATGGCCTGCTGAAACCGACACCAGGGCGGCGTTGCCCGCCTGGGTGATGTTGCCGCCATAGGTGGTGCTTACGGTGCCGCCGCCGACGCTGAATGCCGTGCCACCGCCGCCGCTCAGCGTGCCGGTGCCGAGGCCGGCGGTGCCGGTGACATTGGTCAGGACGACACCGCCGCCGCCGGACGACGTCGAGTCGAGCGCGACGTCGAGGGCGGCATTGGTGAGATCGATCGCCTTGTAGCTGGTGGAATTCACCGTTTCGCTGCCGGCGGTGGCGATGATGTTGATCGTCCCGCCGGGGCCGGTAATGCCGGCGCCGGTGGTGGTGTCGATTGTCAGCCCGCCATTGAAGCTGGTGGTGCCGCCGCCCTGGAACAGGCCAGCCCCGCTGGTCGTATCGATGTCGGCGAGCCCGCCGACGTTGAGCGTGCCGCTCTCCCAGCCGATGCCGCCGCCCGTCGAGGCGGTGTTGTTCACCGTCACCGCGTTGAAACTGAAGGTGCCTGTATTGGTGCTGGTGGCATTGATGCCGAAGCCCGTCGTGCCGGTGACGGTGGTCGCGCCCGTGACCGTGAACGTGCCGGCGACGCCGTCGAAGATGATGCCGCTGGCGCCGCCGCTGGCGTTGACGCTGTTTACGATCATGCTGACGGTCAGCGGATCGAGATTGAACGCCACGCCGTTGATGGTGTCGACGGTGCCGCCGCTGCTGTTCAGCGCAAAGGTTGTGGCCGGGGGGCCCTTGGTGTCGACGAGGACGCCAGTGCCGCCATCATTGAACGTGGTGAACGTGCCAAGATCGAGCGTGCCGCTGGTGCTGGTGAAGGCAAGGCCGTTGCCCTGGACGCGCGCGCCTGATGTGCCGACGTCGAGCGTGCCGGCGCTGACCGTGCCGCCGGCGCCAGTGGAGTCGAACGTGACATTGTCGAAGGCAATGCCGCCGCCGGTGCCGCCGAGCACCGTGTTGCCGGCGAAGGAGCGGATGGCGATCGAATTGTCCGTCGCGCTGATGTTCTGGCCGGCGAAGGACGCGGCCAGCGCAGATCCCGTCGATCGCAGCGTATTGCCGTCGATCGAAAGCAGCAGCGTGTTGGCCGCCGCACCGGTCGTGGAGAAGTCGAGCGCCCTGCCGCCGGCTGATATGTCATTGTTGCGGAGGAAGAAACTCGACGCGGCCGACGCATCGACGGCAACACCGGCGCCGGTGCCGGTGCCGGTGTTGCGGATGATGAGATTCTCGATGCCGCCGGTGATCGGGCTGGTACCACTGGTCGCCAGGGTGATCACCGACCCGGCAGTGTTGCTCTGCAGGATCGGCCGCAGCGTGTCGATGCCGGCCGGTGCGGCGATGATCGGCGAATTCTGCACCGTGGTGAAGTGGAATGCCGCCGACGCGCCGCTGCTGGTGTCGACACCGAGCTGCGAGACATCGATGGCCGTATCGTTTTGCCCGAAGGCGAGCAACACCTGCCCGTCATCGAGCTGGAACGACGTGCCGCTCAGGTCGATCGTTTCCTGGCTACCGGTGCCGTTCTTGTCGATCAGCACGATGACATTGGCCGTGGACGCCTGGGCGTTGGCATAGGTGCCTGGATTGACGAAGCTGCCGTCGCCGCCGCCGGTGGCGTCGGTGGTGACGTAGTAGACCTTGTAAGCGGACAGATTCGACGTGTCGCCGGTGAAGGTGACGTCGTTGAAATCGTAGTCGCCATTGGTCGGCAGGGTGTCGATGGCATGGATGGCCTGGCCGCCGGTGGTCGCGATCGTCGATTCGGCCAGGCCAGCGCCGTCGCCGAACACCAGCCTGGCGTTGGTGGCGCTGGAGAACTGGACGCCATAGCCGACATTTTCGATTTTCGAGGTCTGGCCCGCCGGATTGTTGTTGGCAGTGTCGCCGAGCTGGATCGTGCCGGTGCCGGTCGTGCCGGCCATGTCGATGCCGATAGTGCCGGCGAAGCTGCCGCCGTCGACGTCGAAATCGCCGGCCTTGATGTTGCTCGTGCCGAGCGCAGCGCCGTTGAGGTCGAAGCCGACCGCATTGGCTGCATTGAGCCCGATGTTCAGGCTGTCGAAGCCCAAGGTCGAGCCGAGCGTGCCGGATATGTCGACACCGCGCGAGGTGATGTTCTGCAGGTCGACCGCGCCGAGATCGATGGCGCCGCCGACTATATTGTTGAGCGAAACGCCGGTCGCCGCGCCATTGACCGAAACGGAATCGAAAATAACGCCGCCCGCGCCGACCGTTGCGCCGTCGAGATCGAGCGCGGTTCCAGTCGTTGTCGTGATGGTGTTGCCGGTGCCGGAGATGCTGATCGTGCCGCCGGAGCCCGCGCCAAAACCCGCTCCTGCCGTCGTCGTTATGTCAAGGCCGCCATTGCCGAAGCCGATCGTGGCGTTCGGGTTGCCGATCAGGCTGACGCCGTCCGTCGCGCCCGAGCTGATCTGCTTGGTCGCGCCCGAGAAGGTCACGGTCGCCGCCGTGCCGTTGTCGATGCCGGCAACGACGATATTGCCGCCGGCGCCCGCAAGGCCATCGGTCAGGTTGCCCGACAGCGTCACAGAACCGCCGGTCAGTTCCTGGATCGAGACCGCCGCGCCGGTGCCGTTGCTGACGATGGCGCCCGCGTAGGATATGTTCGCGTTGCCGCCGCTCGCATTGGTGCCCGAGCCGACATTGAAGGCCGTGCCCAAACCGGTGTTGGTCAGCGTGCCGGTGCCGAAATTGAACGTGCCGCTGAGGTTCTGCAGGTCGATGCCGCTGCCGGAACCGAACGACGCGCTGGTCGAGGCGAAATCGATATTGCCGGCGATGCCGTCGAGGGCCACCGCCTGCGCGTTGGTGGCATTGACCGTACCCGTCAGGACATTGACCGTGCCGACGCCGCTGGCGCTGAACGCCGTCGCGCCGTTCGTGGAAATGTCCACATCCGTGAAGTTGACGGTGCCGGCGTTGTTGGTGAGCGAGACGCCGTTGCCGCCAACAGTCACCTTGTCGGTGAAATTGATCAGACCGCCGCCGTGATTGGCGATCGAGATGCCGCCGCCGGTCAGCGTGCCGGCCGGCCCGCTGTTGGGCAAGATGCCGCGCGTCACGGTGATGTTGCCGGCGCCGCCGTCGACGTCGAGCAGCGTGCCGGCGACGTTGACGTTGTTGTTGGTGATCGACAAATTGCTGTCGAGGCCGGCGACCTTGAACGCCGTCTGGCCGGCGCCGACATTGCCGACCGTGACGCCTTCGATGACGATGCCGCCGGCATTGTTGAAGCTGCCCGCGCTCTGGTCGATGGTGAAGACCGAGCCGCTGCCGCCGGTGAAGTCGAAGGCGGTGTTGCGCACTTGGTTGCTGCCGAGCAGATGCAGGGTATCGCTGCCCGTGCTCTTGACCACGCCCTCGTCGCCGGTGACGTCGCCGCCGGTGGCGCCGAGATTGCCCTGCACGTTCACCGGCTGGATGGTGCCGGTCGTGGTGATGGCGTTGCCGTTGCCGAAGCCGGTGATCGATTGGCCGGAATCGAGCGTGAACGGCGTGCCGCTGAGGTCGACCGTGCCGACGAAGGCGAAGGTCTGGGTGCCGGTCTTCAGATCGGCATCGGCAACCGAGATGGTATTGACTGACGTACTGAGCCCAAATGAGCCGGCGGCGATGACGCCGCCATTTTGCGACACCATGAACACCCCGCCGACGGCGCTGGCCAGATTCGCGCTGCCGGTGAAGAGCACGTCATCGAAATCATAATTGCCGAGCGCGGCGAGACCGACGGTGTTGACGGTGAAATTGCCCGCCGCCGCGGTGATCGTCGAATTGCGGCCGTTGGCGTCGGCGAATTCGCCGTCGCCGAAGGTGAAGCTGGCGTTGGCGCTGGTCGCCGCCGTCTGGCCGGACGACAGATCGACGCCGATGCCGGCGCCTGAGATCGACGATCCGGTCAGGAAGGTGATGGTGCGGTTGCCCGTGGTCGAGGTCAGGTCGATGCCGCGCGAGCTCGCGGCGTCGTTTCCGGTGATCGTCGTCAGCCCGAAATCGGCGGTCGTGGCCGAGCCGGAGAAGTCGATGGCGGTCTGGCTGGCGCCCGCGCCGAGGCCGCTGACGGTGGTCGTGCCGAAGCTGACGTCGTTGTTGGTGCCGGAGAAATCGATGCCGGTAGTGCTGGTCGCGCCCAGCGTGACATTGGTCGTGCCGAAGGTGGCGCTGCCGGCCGCATTCGAGATGGACAGCGCGGCGCCGGTCGTGCCGGTGATCGACAGCGTGCCGCTGACCTCGAATGTCGAGTCGGCGCCAAGGCTGGTGATCGACGCGCCGCCGCCGCCGGTCGCCGTGAGCGGACCCGTGAAGCGGATCGCGGTGTCGGTGGGAGCGGTTATCTCCCCGATATCGAAGAGGCCGCCGGTGCCGGTCGAAGTGATAGCGCCGCCGAATGTGATCAGGCCGCCGGTGGTGCCGTCGATCCTGACGGCTTTTGCCGCGCTGCTCTGGCTAATCGTGCCGTCATAGGTGACGTCGGCCGACGAACTGCCGATAACGATCGCGCTGGCGCCGGTATTGGCGATGGAGCTGGCCGCCCCGAAGGTTAGGCTTCCGCTCGAGCCGTTGAGGATCACGATGCCGAGGCCGCTGCCGCCTGATATGTCGAGATCGGCGAAATTGGCGGTGCCGCCGAAATTATTGACCAGCAGCGCGATATTGCTGCCGCCGGTGATCGTCGTGGTGCCGGTGAAGTCGACCGTCGCGGATGTGTTGGCCAGCACGACGCCGGTCGGCACCGACCCCTGGATGGTCAGATCGTTGACAGTGATCGCGCCTGACGCGCTGCCGAGGTAAAGCCCGATCGTCCCGCCCAGGATCGTCACGCCGGTGCTGGTGAGGCCGTTGATCGACGCCGTGCCGTCGATCCCCAGGAACGAGCTGTTGACGCTGAGGTTGGAGACGGTGTTGCCGCTGGCGAGGTCGATGGTGGTGCCGCCGCCGTTGTTCAGCGTCGCGCCGCCGAAGCCGAACGGATCGGCCTGCGTCGCGCCGGTGACGACCGCCGTGCCGGTGACATTGGCCGGCGGACCGCCCAGGCTGATGGTGGCGCCGTTGGCGAAGGAGACCAGCGACTGGCCGCTGGCCAGCGTGAAGCCGTTGGCATCGGTGTCGGTGGTCTGCACGGCCGCGGTCTTGACCAGCACGAAGGTCGTGTTGGCATTGGTGGTCAGATCGTCGGCCGCGGCGGCATCGATCAGGTTGGCGACGCTTGAGCCGTCGCCCGTTCCGGTGCTGCTCGAACCGACGAAGACGACGTTGGCTGCATCGAACAGCTGCGGTCCAACCAGATGCGTGCCGTTGAAGGCATAGGTGCCGCTGCCGGGCAGCAGGCCGCGCATGTCGAGCGAGGCGATGACGCCGGTGATCGATGCGCCGCCGGCCGCACCGAACGAGAACGCCGTGCTGGCGGTGGTTCCGGCCAGGCCGTTGGTGCCCATCTGGACGCCGGTGTCGACACCGGTGATGACGCCGCTGCCGATGGTCACCGAGCCGCCATTGGTGCCGGACAGGTCGACGCCGATCGAGGAGCCGCCGGAACTGCCGCTGATGTCGAGCGTGGCGGCGGTGAAGGTCGACGTGCTGCCCGAGAGGTCGAGCGCGGTGGAGCAATTGCACAGGCCGGTGATGTCGACGTCGTCGAAGCTGATGACGCCGTTGCTGCCGACGACGTCGATGCCGCTTCCGAGCGGCTGGTCGATGGTGACGGCGCCGCCGAACGAAACGGCGCCGGTGTTGTTTTCCAGCCAGACGCCGTCGCCGGGGCCGGTCATGCTCACCGGGCCACTGAAGGTGAGCGTGCCGGTGTTGTCGGTGGCGAGGATGCCCTCGCTGCCGATATGGGTCAGCGTGACCGGCCCGTCGAAGGTGACCGCGCCGCCGGAATTCTGGACGTCGATGCCGATGCCGCCGGGGGCGGTGATGTCCGAAATATCGACGGCTCCGAACGTGAAATCGGCGGTGCTGTCGAAGATACCGAGGCCGCCGACGACGGTGTTGCTGATCGTCGTTGCGCCGGAAACGGTGAAATGTCCCGACACGCCTGCGAACGTCGCGCCGAACAGGCCACCGTCCTGCGTCAGGCTGGCCAGCGTGACGTCGAGATTGGCGCCGAGCAAGGCGACGCCGGCCGCGCCATTGCCGGAGATCGTGCCGTCGGTGGTGCTGAACGTGCCGGTGGTGGAGAGGACGTTGACGCCGAAGCCGGAATTGTCGGAGGCGTTCAGCGTCTGGAATGCATATGTTCCGTCGCCGCCGACGAACAGGCCATTGCCGGCATTGTTCGACAGTGTCGTCGTGCCGGCGAAGACATAACTGCCGTCGCCGTCGATATGCAGGCCCTCGCTGGCGTTGCTCGTCGAGGTCACATTGTTGGCCGCGACGTTCATGGCGCCTTCGAACAGCAGCCCGTCCAGGCCGGCTCCGCTGACATTGACGCCGCTTATCGTCACGCCGGTGACGTTGTTGCCGTGGATGCCGTTGCCGCCGCCCGGATTGGCGTTCGAGACGTTGAAGTCGAGCAGCGCGCTGTTGTTGGCCAGCGTGACGGTGTCCGCGCCGGCCGAACTGGTGAGCGTCGCCGCGCCCGCGCCGTCCGAGATGGCGCTGGCGTGCGTGATGTTGTCGCCCGTTACGTTAACCGGGATGCCGCCGAGCGAGAATGTGCGGCCGTTGCCGAAGGAAGCCAGCGTCTGTCCGGCGCTCAGCGAGAACCCGTCGGTGTCGTCGATGGTGCCGCGGTTGACCAGCACGAAGATCGCGGTGCCGTCGGTGTCGGCATCGGCGGTGGCAATCGAGGCAAGGTCGAGCAGCGAGGAGCCGGTGCCCGAGCCGGTTGCGGCCGCGCCGACGAAGATGACGTTCTGCTGGTCGAACAATTGCGGGCCGCTGAAGGTCGTCGAACCGAAGGCGTAGTGGCCGAGCGTCTGGTTGAGGCGGCGCACGTCGAGCGAGGCGGTGCTGCCGGCGATGGAACCGCCGCCGAAGGAGAATTCGGCATTGGCCGAGTTCAGAAGCGAGCCGGAAATGCCGAAGCGCACGCCGGTGCCGACGCCTGCTATCGCACCGCCATCGGTGATGACGATCGATGCCCCGCCCGAGGTTGGCGAGGCGAGGTCGATGCCGATCGAGCCGGCCGCACTGGTGCCGGCGATGTTGAGCGCCTGTGCGGTGAAGTTCGTATGGCTGCCGGAGAAGTCGAGGCCAGTGCCGACGCCGAGGCCCGAGATGACGATGTCGCCTGCCACCACCGCCGCGTTGACGCCGGTAAACGAGATGCCGTCGCCGGCGGGAGCGCTGATGTCGATATCGCCGAAGCGGATCGCCGCCGGTGAGTTGGAAATGGCGATCGCCGGTCCGGTGGTGTCCGAAATGGTCGTGGCGCCGGTGACGGCGAAACTGCCCGCCACGTGATCGAGCACGACGCCCGACGGACCGCCGGTCTGGTCGATCGAATCCAGCACCACATGCGCCGTGATCGGATCGATGAAGACGCCGACGCCGCCATTGCCCGACACGGTGCCGCCGGTGGTGGCGAAGCTGCCTGATGTCGAGGTGCCCTGAATGGTTATGCCGCGGTCGGCATTGTCCTTCGCGCTAAGCGTCGCGAATGTATAGGTGCCATGGCCGGTGGCATCCAGCCCGTCGTCGCCATTGCCCTGGAGCAGCGTCGTGCCGGCGAAATTGTAGGTGCCGTCGCCTTCGATGTGCAGGCCGTCAAGGCCGTTGCCGGTTGCGGTGAAATTGGAACCGGTGATGCCGGTTGAGCTACCGGTGAAGGCGGCGCCGTTGCCGCCGGCGCCTGTCACCGTGACATTGGTCAGCGTGGCGCCGGTGATGTTGTTGGCGAAGATGCCGTCGGCGCCGCCGGTGATGGTGATGCCGTTCAGCGTGTCGCCGTTGCCGAGCGTGATCACGTTGTTGGCCACGCTGGTGCCCTGGATGGTGCCGTCGCTGCCGCCTAGATTGAAGGTGCCGGTGCCGCCGCCGAACAGCTTCGCGGTGACGCTTTGGCCGCCGCCGATGACGGTCTGGCCGTCTCCGAGCGTCGTGCCGGTGGTGGTGATGTTGCCGTTGCCGCCCAGCGCCACTACGAAACCGCCGGTGCCGGCCTTGGTCACTGCGTCGTCCAGCGTCGTCGGATCGGCCAGCGTGCCGGCGCCGGCCAGGCCGCCATCGGCGTAGTAGAACTTGCCGAAGGCGGCATTGGTGGCGGCGTTGATGGCGACGCGCGTCGTCGAGCCGCCGGGCAGCTCCTGGCTCTGGATCCTGACGCCGATGTCGCCGCGCACCCGCTCGTTGACGCGCTTGCGCAGGCCTTCGCTGACCGGATAGACCGGCTCCGGCCCGCTGTCCGCGCCGCCTTGGCCGGGATTGAACGGGATGCTCAGCCGCACGCTGCCGGCGAACTGGGTGTCGTCGCGATTGTCGTTGCGCACCTCGCCGGTGAAGGTCAGCGCCGTTCCGGTGCCGAAGACATCGCCGATCTCATATTCGATGCCGGCCTTGACCCCGGTGACGCCGCTGTCGTCGCCATGCGGATCCTCGAAATGGTAACCGCCTATGTCGAGCCGCAGCGAATGCTTGTCGGGAAGGTTGAGCGGCACCCGCGCGCCGACCTCGCCCTCGATGCCCCAGGCCGCGTAGTCGCGATGGTCGAGCACCGAGATCTGCTCGATCAACTGATTCGAGACCATCGACAGGGTCGAGGAGACCGAATGGTCCGTCGTGTCACCCTTGATCGGCACGAACACGTTCACATGCGCGTCGAAATGCGGGGTGATGGCCTCGGCGCCCAGCGTGGCTGACGTGAACTGGTTGGAGTTGTAGTTCTCGACGTTGAGATAGGCGTAGCCGCCGAGCATCAGGTCCGGATTGACGATGCGGCGAATGCCCAGACCGACATCCTGGCCGAACGCGTCCTTGAAATCGTGCTTGGCCCTGACATCCAGGAACAGCACCGATTCGGCCGTCTGCTTGATCGGGATGAAGCCTTCGAGCGCGGCGTTGCCGCCATTGTTGTCGGCGCCGATGATGGCGCGTATCTGCGGCTGCCAGAGGGCGTCGTCGCCATAGGCGGCCACGCCTGACAGCGCCAGCGCCAGCGTCGAAAGCGCCGTCGTCTTCCAGAGATGCCTTGCAAAACGCGAGCGACCATAGGCCACGCGCACGCGGAAATCCTCCCCGCGCGCCGCCATCTCCCCAACCTGCCGAGACGTCTCGGTAGTTCCCATCCCTGGCCGCCCTTTGGGGACTGCTCGCCCCCGCACCAATCCTTGCGCGAATTCCATTGTATAGCGAGTCCCCAACGTCGCGACTGCTGTTGTTGCGCCGTAAAGTTCTGACTTGTTGCAATACCGCAACAGTAATTTTGCCAGCTCTCCTCGCCTGTGCGCGGCTTCCGGAACAGTCAGGAGTATTGTATCAAGCCCGCCGGTGGGAAAATACCTGCCGTTTCGAGAAAAATGCGGGGCATGAAGAACATGGCAGCCATTTTAGCGCGTGCTAATCTGTTAAATCTGGCCGCAGCACTGGGCGCCCTGGGGCTGATCGCATCGGTCACCGGGCCGGCGCTTGCCGAGGACGCCAAGCCGGCGCAGCCCCCGGCCGCTCAATCCAAGCCGGCCGACGCCAATCCATGGGCGGTGAACTGTTCAAGCGGCGCGGCCAACAGCGAGCTTCAATGCCAGGTGTCGCAGAACCTGACCGAAGCCAAGACCGGGCAGCGCGTGCTGACTGTGACCGTGCGCCGCGACAATGGCAACGGCTCTCTCGCCATGCTGCTTGCCCTGCCGCACGGGCTGTTCCTGCCCTCCGGCGCCAGCTACCAGATCGATCAGGGCCAGAAGACGACGATCGCCATCCAGACCAGCGACCAGAACGGCGCCTATGCCGCCACGCCGCTGCCGCCGGAGCTGATCAAGGCGATGAAATCGGGAACCAATCTCAACATCGGCATGGAATCGGTGACCCGCAAGCCGGTCACCATCCCGGTCTCGCTGGCGGGCTTCACCGCCGCCCTCGCCAAGCTGGAATCGATCAAGTAGCGGGCTCGGCGCGCTTCCCCGCCGCCGTCGCCGGGCAATGCTCCAGGCCACGACAGGTTCCATCTTGTGGCGGAGACTACCGGCATCGTGCCGCTTGATTGTCCGCTTCCGCAATGCTCCGATGTCGCTTCAGCCATCCGGAGAGAACCATGACCGGCTTTGTCGACCGCCAGCGCGCGATGCAACTGATGCAACGCGCCGGCCTGCAGGCGCTGGTGCTCTCAGCGCCCGAGGCCTTCCACTATGCGACCGGTGTGTCGATCGGACCGGCGGGGCTGTTCCGGCGTGCCGGCGCCGGCTTCGTTGTCATCCCGGCCCGGCAGGACCTGCCGATCGGCGTCGTCGTCGCGGATTTCAGTGCGGGACAGTTGCGGATCGCCGCGCCCGAAGCAGTTGTGCGTTCGCACCCGATCTGGATCGAATTCGCGCCGGTCGAGACGGGAACCCGCGGCCCGTTGGCGGAGCGTATCGAGGCTGGCCTTGTCTCGCTTGGCCGCGCGCCGGATTTCGCGCGCCCCGCCACCTTCGATCTCGCCGGCTCGGTGCGCCAGCTGCAAGCCTTGCTTGCGGAATTCGGACTGGAGCGCGCAACGCTGGGCATCGATCTCGGCTTTGTTCCAGCCGCCGATTTTTCCGCCATGCAGGCGCTGCTGCCGCAGTGCCGGATGATCGACGGCTCGCCGGTGCTGGATCGGCTGCGGGCGATCAAGTCGCAACGCGAGATCGAGCTCCTGCGGCAAGGCATTATCCTGTCTGAAGCAGGGCTGGAGCGGCTGCAGGTCGATGCGATGGCCGGCATGCGCCAGGCCGATCTCATCGCGCTTTACCGGCAAGGCGTGGCCGCGGCGGCGGTGGGCCTCTCCCATCCGGTCGCGACGGCGGAATATGTGACGCTCGGCGCCCAGGCCAAGGGTGCCGATGCCAAGGCAATGCCCGGCGATCCGCTGAAATGCGACATGGTCTGCACGGTCGGCGGGTATGCGTCCGACATGTCGCGCAACTTCACTTTCGGTCCCGCTTCCGCCGACCAGGTCGAACTGCACGCGATCGCCGAGCGCGCTTTCGAGGACGGGCTGGCGGCACTCGTGCCGGGAAATTCGCTCGGCCATGTGCACCGCGCCGCCACCGACAGCCTGACGCGGCAAGGCCTGCGCTCCTACCGCCGTGGGCATTTCGGCCACGGTGTCGGGCAGTCTGTGTTCTCGGAGCAATGGCCGTTCATTGCGGCCGAGAGCGATGTCGTGGTCGAAGCCGGCATGGTGCTGGCCTTCGAGATCCCGCTCTACATCGACGGCCTCGCCAGCTTCAACCTGGAGGACCAGTTCCTGATCACGCCGGACGGGCCCGTCGCCATGAACCGGCTGCCGAGGCGGTTGGAGAGGATAGGATAGCGAGGGCGGGATCGTGACGGTGTCACTGTCAGCGCCCTACGGCGCCCCCCTCTGCCCTGCCGGGCATCTCCCCCTCAAGGGGGGAGATCGATTATCGCTCCCGCTTTCGCCAATTTTCAACGTTGCAAGAACAAGATGAGCCGGCGCCGAAACTTCCAATCTCCCCCCTTGAGGGGGAGATGTCCGGCAGGACAGAGGGGGGCGCCACAGAACTCGGCGATGGGTGCCCTGCCGCGAGCGATTAACCGCTCACCGGCGGCCGCCTGTCCCTCCACGGCATTTCCCGCTCGAGCTGCGCCGACGCGGCCAGCACCGTCGCCTCGTCGCCGTAGCGGCCGACAAGCTGCACCCCGATCGGTACGCCGTCTTTCGACCAGCCGAGCGGCAGCGAGATGGCCGGCTGGCCTGAGATGTTGAAGGGGAAGGCGAACGCCGCATCCGTCCATTTGGCGTTGTAGCGGTCGATGTCGGTCTCCGACATATCGTAATAGCCGAACGGACGCGGCAGTTGCGTCAGCGTCGGGGTGATGAAGAGATCGTAGGGCGAAAGGTCGCCGACGATGTCGCGGCCGACCTGCCTGAGCTGCTCGACATCGGAAATGTGCCTGGTGCCGCTGGTCGCACGGCCGCGTTCGATGATCGCCCAGGTCACCGGTTCGACATCATCAGGCGTCACCGGCCGGCCGATCACCGTTTCATGATAGTCGAAGGTCGCCGCCGTCTGTACGCAGGTCATGTTGGTATAGGTGGCCCACATGGCATCGGCATCGAGCGGCATGTCGTGTTCCTCGACGTCATGTCCCAGCCGCTCCAGCGCCGCCACGGTGGCCAGCACGGCCGCCTTCACGTCCGCATCGATGGCCGTGCCGTTGGGCGGGGTGACGGTGAAGCCGATGCGCAGCTTCTTCGGCGCCAGTGACGACAGGCTGAGCCAGGAGGCGTCGGGGATCGGCGGCGTATAGGGGTCGCCCGGCAAGGCGCCGGCCACCGCGTCGAGATAGGCCGCCGTGTCGCGCACGGTGCGCGAGCAGCACAGGAAGTAGGCGCCGCCATACCAATAGTCGCCGAACGGTGCCAGGCTGACGCGGCCGCGCGACGGCTTCAGCCCGACGATGCCGCAGCAGGAGGCCGGAATGCGGATCGAGCCGGCGCCGTCGCTGGCCTCGGCGATCGGCACCATGCGCGAAGCGACGGCCGCCGCCGCGCCGCCGCTCGAGCCACCTGGCGTGATGCCTTCCTTCCACGGGTTCTTCGTCGTGCCGTAGAGCTTCGGTTCCGTCGTGATCGACCAGCCGTTTTCGGGCGCGTTCGACTTGCCGACTAGCACCAGCCCGGCCGCCTTCATGCGGCGCACGACTTCGGTGTCGAAATCGGCGACGACATCTTTCAGGTAGAGGCAAGAGTTGGTGTTCGGCGCGCCGGTCCAGGACGAGGCCAGTTCCTTGAGCAGGAATGGCACGCCGGCGAAAGGTGCTGATCTGTCGACCGTCTGCCCCTGGGCACGCGCCATGTCGTAGAGGCGATGGATGACCGCGTTCAGCGCCGGGTTGAGCTGCTCGACCAGCGTGATCGCCGCCTCGACCATTTCCGCAGGTGAAATCTCGCCCCGATGCACCAAGTCAGCAAGATCCAGCGCATCGGAGCTCGCATAGGTTTTCAGCAGGCTGTCGGTGACCATATCTCTCCTCCCAGTCTTTGCCTCGCGCCGCGCCCGAGCTATCGCTTCGGGCCGACGTTGGCGCCGCCTCTCATCCGCCTGCCGGCACCTTCTCCCCGTGAGTGACGGGAGGATCTTCTCGGGGGCGCTGCGTGAGGGGCGGCGCCGATCTGAAGCTGTTGCCCCCGGCAGCGCGCTCTCACGCCAGTTCGACGGTGCGCCCCAATTCGATGCTCTGTTCGGCGGCCAGCACGATGCGCAGGCTGTTGACGGCGGCGTCCATCTGCTCGGTCAAATCGAGATCCTCGCGGATGGCGCGCAGGAAGAAGGCCTGCTCGCGGTCGCAGAGCTCCTGGTGGCCGGGCTCGTCTTCCATGCTGACGATCTCGTCGGGTTTCGCAAAGTTCTTGTCGGCGTCGACCGCCGCATAATGGATCTTCAGCGCGTCGGTCTTGGTGTGGCGGTCGATGTCGGCCGAGTTCGACACCTCCGCCGCTTCCGCTGCGCTGCTCGTCTGCTGGCCGGCGACGATCGACACCGCGCCCTTCGGCCCCACCACGTCCTTCACGAAATAGGCCGTCTCGCTCATCATCGGCCCCCAGCCTGCCTCGTACCAGCCGACCGAACCGTCATCGAAGGTGACGTGGAGATGGCCGTAATTCTGCTTGTCGGCTTCCGCCCAGAGCTTCGCGCCGATGCCGTGCACGCGCACCGGCCTGGCGCCCGTGAGCTGGCACATGACGTCGACATAGTGCACGCCGCAATCAACGATCGGGATCAGCGAATCGATCAGGTTCTTGTGCCAGTGCCAGGCGCTGCCGCTGCTCTGCTGGTTGAGGTTGAGGCGCATCACCAGCGGCTTGCCCAGCGTCTTGCCGACCTCGATGAATTTTATCCAGGACGGGTGGACGCGCAGGATGTAGCCAAGCACCAGCTTGCGGTTCTTCGCCCGCGCTGCCGCGACGACCTTTTCGGCATCCTCGATGTTGGTGGCGAGCGGCTTTTCCATGAACACGTGGCAGTTGGCCGCTATCGCCTTCAGCGCGTATTCGGCATGGGTGTTGGGCCAGCTGTTGATCGACACGGCGTCCGGCCTGGTCTCCGCAAGCGCCCGGTCGAAATCCTCGTAGAGCGGATAGCCGGCAAGTTCGGCGGGGATTTTCTTGTTGCTCTTGATCGAGCGGCTCATGATGCCGACGATCTCGAAGCCGTCCGAGCGGTGATAGGCGCTGGCATGCGAGGCGCCCATATTGCCGAGACCCACAACCAGCACTTTTATTTTGTCGGCCAATTCAGCCTCCCAATTTTTGATAGGACCTGGCGAGCTGCTGCCGCGCCTGGGCATCCAGAACAATCACTTCAGGTTGGCGCCGCCCCTCATCCGCCTGCCCTTTCCTCTCCCCTGTCCGGAGGGAGAGGAAAGGAGCCAAGACAGGGCAATGAACGACCTCTTTTTGCAGCTCTTACTTCACCGCCGAATCGAACAGATGCGCCTTGATCTTCTCGACATCGAGCGCGGCAAAGCCCTCCGTCAGCTTGACGCTGTCGGCATCGGCCTTGACCTTGGCCTTGTCGAAGTCGTTGGCGGCCGGAATCAGCTCGTTGGTGCAGACATCCTCGGCCTTCACCGGATTGGTGATCTGGCCGATCTTGTGGATCTCGTCGAAGAAGCCTTGCCAGCTCGCCATGTCGTGCGAGCCCCAGCCGCCGCGCTTGTCCATGTCGCCGCGGAAGACGTTGATCTGCTGCAGGATCGAGGTGGTGCCGAGCTCGGGGCCGAGGTTCTTGGCCAATGTCGGGAACTGCTCGAACACCGCTTCGACCGCCGCGCGTGGGTTCTGGTAGCCGAACTCCAGCCCCATCGCCCAGCCGCGCAGATATTTTTCCAGGAACGCCTTCTTGTCGGGATCTTCGAGATCGGCGGCGCGCACGACGAAGGTGTTGGCCGGCAGCTTGGAATTCTTCACGCCGAGCCAGTATTCGAAGTCGAGGCCCTTGGCGATCCATTCGGCGCGCAGCCCCTCCCACGACAAGGCAGCGTCGCCCTGGCCGCCGGCGAGCGCGGTGCCCCAGGTCGGCCAGCCGGCCTCGACATACTTGACCTTCTTGATGTCGACGCCTTGCGCGGCGAGCAGCGGATCGGTGATCGACTGCCAGGCGGCGGAGCCGAGCAGGATGGTCTTGCCTTCCAGCTTCTTCAAGTCGTTCGTACCCTCGCCCTTGCGGAAGGCGATGGAGAACGTGTCGCGCGCGCCCATGTGGAACACCGACTTCAGCTTCATGCCGTTCTGGATGGCGAAGGAGAACACGCCGGGCGAGGGAAAGCCCATATCGGCCTGGCCGACATCGACGAACTTCACCGTCGCCGTGCCGTCCGACGGGCCCGGCTGCATGTCGGTGCTGAGCCCGTCGAAATAGCCTGCCTTCTTGGCTGCCCAATAAGGATAGTCGTCGAGCACTTCGAGCGTGCCGCGCGGCGAGATCCAGGTGAATTTTTCATAGGCCGCCGCCCTGGCCTTCAAGCCCGATGCACCGAGCGCGGTGGCGGTCACGACGCCGGCTGCCGTCACCTGCAGGAAGGTGCGGCGGCTGATACCCGTTCTTGTCGCCGTCTGGAATGAGTTCTGGTCGGTCATGGCATTCCCCTTTTGTTGATTGACCTTCTTGTTGATCGATGGCCTTTCGCCCGCTCCGGGGCGTTCATGATCTCGTGCTCAAGCCTCCCAGCTCGCCCATTTCTTGCCGATCAGGAAGAACAGCACGTAGATCAGGATGCCGAGCGTCGACAGGATCAGCACCACGGCGAAGAATTGCGGCATCTGGATCATCGACGAATAGGTGGTGAGCCGGTTGCCGAGGCCGAAGCCGCCGCCGACCATCTCCGCGCCGACTGCGGTCAGCAGGCCGAAGATGGCGCCGATCATCAGTCCGACCAGGATCATCGGCAGCGCCATCGGCGCGCGGATCTTCCAGAATATCTGCAAGGTGCTGGCGCCATAGGAGCGCGCCAGCGCGATCTTGGCGCTGTCGACGCGGCGAAAGCCGGTGGCCGCGTTTATCATCACCATCGGCCCGGCGGCGAGCGCCACCGCGATGATGCGCGGCGTGTAGCCGAAACCGAAGCGAAGGATCAAAAGCGGCACCAGCGCCAGCATCGGCGTGGTGACGAGAAGCAGGATGTAGGGCGCGACGATCTTTTCGGCGAAGGGGAACTGGGTGATGACGGCGGCCAGCACCAGGCCGACGACGGCGCCGATGGCGAAGCCGGAAACCAGCTCGACCAGCGTGTAGCCGAGATGCGGCGCAATCAGCGGGAACTCGTCGAACAGCGCGTAGGCGATCGAGCTTGGCGGCGGCATGATGTAGAGCGGTACATGGAACAGGCGCAGCGCCAGTTCGATGCCGCCGATGATGATCACGGCGACAGCGATGATCGCCGCCACCTCCTTGCCCGACTTGATGCCGGGGCCGCTGGCGAAGGCCGAGAGATTGGTCAGGCTGACGTCCTGCCCATCGCCGGGCTTGGCACCCGATTTGGATTTGGAGAATTCCGGGATGGCGTCGCTCACGGCCTGATCCTCACGATCTCGGCGCCGACGCGTTCCTGCTCCGGTGCCTTGGGCCTGACGCGCTCGCCGACGATGTCCATCTTGATACGGTTGGTGAGGTCGAAAACCTCTTTCGTCGCCATGATCTCCAGCGAGCGCGGCCGCGCGAACGGCACGCGGTATTCCCTGGCGACGCGGCCGGGGCGCGCGCTCAGCACCACCACGCGGTCGGAGAGGAAGATTGCTTCCTCAATGCTGTGGGTGATGAAGACGATGGTGGTCTTGGTGTCGAGCCAGATCTCCTCGACGAGACGGTTCATCTCCTCGCGGGTAAAACTGTCGAGCGCGCCGAACGGCTCGTCCATCAAAAGCACGGAGGGTTTTGGCGCCAGCGCCCGCACCATCGCGGCGCGCTGCTGCATGCCGCCCGAAAGCTCGCGCGGGAACTTGCCGCCGAAACCGTCGAGCCCGACGCGGTGGAGCAGATGCGCGATCCATGCGCGGTCTGGTTTCTCGCCCTTGATCTCGAAGGGAAAGCGGATGTTGGCATCGAGATTGCGCCAAGGCAGCAGGTTCGCTTCCTGGAACACGATGCCGATGTCGGGATGCGGGCCGGTGATCTTGACGCCGTCGAGCCGGATCTCGCCGCCGGTCAGGCTGTGCAAGCCCGACATCGACCACAAAAGCGTGGTCTTACCGCAGCCGGACGGGCCGACGATCGAAACGATTTCATTGGCGTGGACGTCGAGGCTGCAGCGGTCCAGCGCCAGGAGGTCGCCGGATGCGGTGTGATAGATCTTGGTCGCTGCCTGCACACCAAGCTTCGGCGCTGTTGTTTCGCCCGCGTTCATCCGCCCCTCGGAGAGTGCGTCCAATCGACTGCCAAAAATCAGTCTGTAACTATCCTACTTTGGTGTCAAGCGAAGAGCGCGGTCGTTCCGCCGTTGAGAGCCGCCTATTCCTCTATATACCTGCTTTCATTGTCTTTTCTTTATCTTGAAATGCGTGTTGCTTTCCTACATACTCGGGAAAAGTGGCACAACAAGGCGGCGTTGCAGATGGGCAAAGCCGGGTGGCACGCCGCAACGGCACGCAGCAGTTGCAGCGGGGCCGTGCACATGGAACGACAGCGTGCAAGCATGGTAAGAGGTCGACAAGGGACCAGGGAAGGCCACTTCATGACCGAAGCTGACAGCCGGGAAAACCTGATGACGGATGGCGAGGCGGACGGGCGCGAGCCTGTGCGGCGCATTCCCGACATCATCTCGCTGGTCAAGGATACCTATGCCGAGCTGCGTCCGGCCGAGCGCCGCGTCGCCGATGTCGTGCTCGACGACGTCAAATACGCGGTCGATGCCTCCAACGCCGCCCTTGCCCAGCGTGCCGGCGTCAGCGAACCGACGGTGACCCGCTTCTGCCGCGCCATCGGCTGCGAGGGCGTGCGTGATTTCAAGCTGAAGCTGGCGCAGAGCCTCGTCGTCGGCGCGCTCTATCTGGACACTTCGCCAGCCAGGGAGAACGACACCGGCATGCCGTTCTGGAACGCGGTGTTCGGCGAAGCGCGGCGGGCGCTGCAGGAGGCCGAGCGGCAGCTCGATCCGGTCCAGCTGCAGAAGGCCGCCGAGCTGATCGCCAAGGCGCGCCAGGTTACGGTGTTCGGACTGGGCGGCAGTTCCTCGGCGCTGGCGCAGGAAACGCAATACCGGCTGTTTCGCTACGGCATATCGATCAGCGCGCAATGCGACCCTTATCTCATGCGCATGACCGCCTCGACCTTGAAGCCCGGCGACCTGGTGATCGCCATTTCGGCGACGGGGCGCACGCGCGAGGTGATCGAGGCGGTCGAACTCGCCAAGCACTACCGCGCCAATGCCATCTGCGTGACTGCGCCCGACACCGAGCTCGCGCGCGTCGGCGACGTCAGGCTGACCGTGGCGGTGCCGGAATATCCCGATACGCTGAAGCCGACGGCATCGCGCTTCGCCTTCCTGGCCATGATCGACCTGATGGCGGTGGCTGCCGCCTACAAGCTTGATGGCTCGGCCCGCGAGACGGTCCGCCGTATCAAATACAATGCCCAGATCCACCGCACCGGCAAGGAGATGGAGCCGCTCGGGGATTAGGAGGCTTTTCCCTTCTCCCCTTGTGGGAGAAGGTGGATCGGCGCGCAGCGCCGAGACGGTTGAGGGGTGGGTGACGTAGTGCCGTCCGTGCCGAGCTGGAGCACCCCTCATCCGACCTCGCTCCGCGAGGCCACCTTCTCCCACAAGGGGAGAAGGGAACACCGGACAGCGCCAACGCGAAAAAGAGGGAAACAAATGCTCGAAATAGCACCATCGCAACAGGCAGCCGCATGGCTCGGCGCTTTCGACAAGGCGCTCGAAGCCGGTGACATAACGGCCGCGGCCAACCTGTTCGTCGACGATTGCTACTGGCGTGACCTCCTGACCTTCACCTGGAACGTCACCACGATGGAAGGGCGCGAGGCGATCGCCGACATGCTGAAGGCGACGCTGGCAGCGACGCGGCCGGCAAGATGGCAGCTCACCGGCGAAGCCACCTCGGACGAGGGGATAATCGAGGCCTGGTTCACCTTCGAGACCGCCGTGGCCTCGGGCCAGGGCATCATGCGCCTGCGCGACGGCCGCTGCCGGACATTGTTCACGGCAATGACCGACCTGAAAGGATTCGAGGAGCGCAAGGGCGCGACGCGGCCGCTGGGCGTGCGCCACAAGGCCGACCCGGAGCGCGAGACCTGGTCGGAGGCGCGGGCGCGCGAGACCCGCGAGCTTGGCGCTTCGGAGCAGCCCTATTGCCTGGTCATCGGCGGCGGCCAGGGCGGCATCATGCTGGGCGCGCGGCTCAGGCAGCTCGGCGTGCCCTCGATCGTCATCGAGAAGAATGCCCGGCCGGGCGATTCCTGGCGCAAGCGCTACCGCACCCTCGTGCTGCACGATCCGGTCTGGTACGACCATCTGCCTTACATTCCGTTTCCCGACAATTGGCCGGTCTTCACGCCCAAGGACAAGATGGGCGACTGGCTGGAAATGTACACGCGCGTCATGGAGCTCAACTATTGGGTCGCCACCAGATGCGTCAGCGCCAGCTATGACGAGGCCGAGAAGGTCTGGACCGTGGTCGTGGACCGCGTCGGCCAGCACATCACGCTGAAGCCCAAGCACATCGTCTTCGCCACCGGCGCCTACGGTCCGGCGCGGCCGATCGACCTGCCGGGCGCCGACCGGTTCAAGGGCGAGATCCTGCATTCCAGCCAGTATTCCAGCGGCGAGAAGTTCCGCGGCAAAAAGGTCGCCGTCATCGGTGCGGCGAGCTCCGGGCATGACGTCTGCGTCGATCTCTGGGAAAGCGGCGCCGAGGTCACCATGATCCAGCGTTCGCCGACGACCGTGGTCAAGTCGGACACGCTGATGGAAGTCGGTTTCGAGATCTTTTCGGAGAACGCGCTGGCGCGCGGCATCACCACCGAAGAGGCCGACATGATCGTCGCCTCGACGCCCTTCGCGCTGGTGCCCAAGGGGCAGCGGGCGCTCTATGACGTCATCCGCACGCGCGACGCGGCATTTTACGAACGCCTCGCCGCCGCCGGCTTCGCCCTCGACTTCGGTGACGACGAGACCGGCCTGCTGATGAAGGCCTACCGCACCGGCTCCGGCTACTACATCGATGTCGGCGCTTCGGACCTGATCATCGACGGCAAGATCGGCATCCGCAGCGGCGTGGCGATCAAGTCGCTGACGGCGAAAGGCATTCTCTTCGAGGACGGCAGCGAACTTGAAGCCGACGCCATCATCGCCTGCACCGGCTATCAGTCGATGAATGAAACCGTGGCGCAAATCGTCTCGCGCGAGGTCGCCGACAGGGTCGGCCCGTGCTGGGGTCTCGGTTCCGGCGTCAAGGGCGATCCCGGGCCATGGCAGGGCGAATTGCGCAACATGTGGAAACCGACGGCGCAGGAAGGGCTGTGGTTCCACGGCGGCAATCTGGCGCTCTCGCGCTTCTATTCGAAATATGTGGCGCTGCAGATCAAGGCGCGGATGGAGGGGATTGCGACGCCGGTTTACGGGGCGGTCAGCAACGCGCGACGGTGAAGCGGAAGCGTTGCTTCGAGGGAAGGTCGACCCCCACTCCGTCGAGCTTCGCTCGACACCTCTCCCCCGATCGACGGGGGAGAGGAAGGTCGCGAGCTTATGCCGGGAGGCTCCCTTCCTCTCCCTCCGGAGGGGGGAGAGGTGGCGCTGCGGAGCAGCGACGGAGTGGGGGAAGCCATTAGCCAAACTCGCAGCCGCGGCAAGACAGGCGGCGCAGTGCTACCGAGATCAATCAATCATGCCGGTGCCCAAAATGCCTGGCCGCGACCTCGACATGCGTATGCCCCACATGCGCCTCGAAACGCTCGGTGTCGCCGACATCGTTCATCGTCTCGTTCGGCCACCAGGCGCCGCCGATGGCGATGCCTTCGCAGACCAGCCGCTGGTCGGCGACCAGCGAGGCGCCGACCGCGTCGATGAAGGTGAAGCGGCCGGAATGCTGCCGCAGCAGCGCGACGTCGCCGGCGGTTCCGACCTTGAGCGTGCCCAGATCAGGCCGCGCGATCGCCTGCGCCGGCGCTTGGGTGGCGGCGCGCAACACCTCGACCAGCGGCATGCCGAGCGCCAGCAGCTTCGACATGCACACCAGTATGTCGAAGGCCGGACCGTCGACGCAGTAGAGATGCACGTCGCTCGAGATGACGTCGGGCGCCAGCCCTTCGGCCAGCATGGCGCGAGCGACCTCGAAGTCGAACGAGCCCATGCCGTGGCCGAGATCGAAGATGACGCCACGCTCGCGCGCCAGCCGCATGTCGGGCCGCACGGCGCCGGAGGCGAAGACCGGCGCGTTCGGAAACGGTCGGAAGCAGTGGGTGAGAATGTCGCCCCTGCGCAGGCGCGGCAGCACTTCCGAGCGCCCGGGCGGCGGTTCGTCTATGTGCGCCATCAGCGGCAGAGCGGATTTGTCGGCCGCCTCCAGCGCCAGATCGACCGGCGCGATGCCGCTGGTGCCGCCGGCATGCTTGCCGGAGCGGACCTTGACGCCGACGACGACGTCCGCGTGCTCGCGCACCGCCGCCACCACTTCGCGCGGTTCGCAGAGCCTGAGATCGCTGCACTCGCCGACCGAGACGGTCTGCGAGAAGCCGAAAATGCCGGCGAAGGAGATGTTGACATAAGCCAGGATGCGCACCTTCGAGCGCTCCATGACATGGCGGCGGAAGCCGAGGAAATTGCCGGCGCCGGCACTGCCGGCATCAATGAAGGTGGTGGTGCCGCTCTTGGCCGCCAGCCGGTCGGCATCGACGCCGAGCGAGGTGCCGCCCCAATAGACGTGGCTGTGCAGGTCGACGAGGCCGGGCGCCACGATGCAGCCCTTGGCATCAATGACGCTGGCCGCGCGGTCGGCGGGAATGTCGGCGTCGATGGCGGCGACGCGGCCATTGGCGATGGCAAGATCGCGCGGCGCGTCGAGCCCGGCCGCCGGATCGATCAGCCGCCCGCCCTTGAACAGAAGATCAAATTGCATCGGGCGCGCCTCCGCTTCGTTCCATCCCCGCCGACGGCCGTCAGAGCGGCCGGTAAGCGACGGCTTCCACTTCGATCTTGATGTCGATCATCAGCCGCGATTCGACCGTGGTGCGGGCCGGCGGGTTCTTCGGGAAATGCCTCGCATAGACGGCGTTGAAGGCGCCGAAGTCGCGCGCGTCCTCCAGCCAGACGGTGGTCTTGACCACATCGTCCATGGTGCAGCCGGCCAGCGCCAGCGCCGCCTTGACGTTGGAAAGCACCTGCTCCGTCTGTTCGGATATGCCGCCCCTGACCACGATGCCGTCGCCGCCGACCGGCACCTGGCCCGAGATATAGACGAAGTCGCCGGCCCGCACCGCGGGTGACAGCGGGACATGCGACGTTCCAAAACATTGCTTGGGCAAGAGCGGACCTCCTCTGATGCTATGACGGGACACGATGGGAGCGCCCGCTTCGGCCGAGATTTACCCCGATCGAGGCGATCCCGATAGAGGTCTTGTTGGAAAGCAACATTCCTGGAAATCCATGTTGCTTTATTACAGAAGCGCTTGCATCGTGCGCGCTCGCCGGCCGGGCTTGAAACGGACGGGCGCATTTCCAGAGCGGAGAACCGAGAATGACCTTCGACAAAAACCCGTTTCCATCAGGGGATGCCGACCGCCACGCCCTCTGGGAGATGCTGGTGCGGCGCGACATCGATGCCTTCATCGGTCAGGACTGGTCCATGGTCGAGGACGATTTTGTCGCCGAAAGCTTCTTCGGCATGCACGCGCATTTTCTTGCCAACGCCGACGCCTGGCGGCTGCAGTTCCCGCGGCTGGAGATCTATCGCGACGAGTGGCTGCGCCAGGCCAAGGAAACGGCGGCGACCAAATTCGCGGAGCCGCTGCGCGAGGCGCTGTTCCGCGTCACCAACCTGCGCGACATCGATGTCGACGGCGACCGCGCCGTGCTGCACAAGAAATTCGACGGCACCGTCGCCAAGGCGGATGGCGATGTCGATCGGCTGAAATGGCAGACGCTGTATTTCTGCAGGAAGGTCGGCGGCAGCTGGAAGATCGCGGGCTTCGTCGGCTACATGCCCTACCCGCTGGGAGGCTGAGGCGGGCGCCTTCATCCAGATCGTCTGTGGGCCAAGTGCTCTAGCGATCGATCCGCGTCGACAGGATGATCGACGACGACGTCCGTTCGACCCCTTCGAGGGCGCCGATCTGGTCGAGCAACGTGTCCAGGTCCTTGATCGACGGCGCGTCGGCGATGACGATCATGTCGAAATTGCCGCTCACCGAATGCAGCGTCCTGACCGGCGCCAGGGCGCGCAGGCTGCGCACCACCTTGTCGGCGAGCTTGGGCGTCACGGTGAGCAGCACATGCGCCCGCACCAGTCCCTGTTCATAATCGGGCGCAAGCTTGACGCCGTAGCCGGCGATGATGCCGCGCTGCTCCAGCCGTTCGATGCGGCTCTGCACCGTGGTGCGCGACACGCCGAGCCGGCGCGCCAGAGCGGCGGTCGAGGCGCGGGCGTTCTCGCGCAACAGGGCAAGCAGGGCCTGGTCGGCATCACTGAGCATTTCAACGAACCTGGTCGGCATATCGACAAAAAGGGTACTTCATTTCGTACAATTCCACGCTTCCTTTCGTCCGGCAAGCCGCGATTGTAGCGGGACAAATCAACTGTCGGGCGAGGGAACCGGGTCATGAAGAAAATTGTTGTCGTTGGCGCCGGCAAGATCGGCTCGACCATTGCCGAGATGCTGTTTTCAACCGGGGACTATCACGTCACTCTCGTTGACCGCTCGGCCGCGCAGCTTGCCGCGGCCGAACTGCCTGACGGGGTCGAGACGCTGGAACTCGACATCGCGGCCGCGGGCACGCTGGAAGCTGCGCTCGCCGGAAAATTCGCGGTGCTCAGCGCCGCTCCCTTCCATCTGACCACGCGCATCGCCGAAGCCGCCGCAAGCGCCGACGTGCATTATCTCGACCTCACCGAGGACGTCGTCTCGACCCGGCGCGTGAAGGAACTGGCGCGTTCGGCCAACAACGCCTTCATCCCGCAATGCGGGCTGGCGCCGGGCTTCATCTCGATCGTCGCCAACGACCTCGCCAGCCGTTTCGATACGCTGGAGAGCGTGCGCATGCGGGTCGGCGCGCTGCCGCAATATCCTTCGAACGCGCTGAACTACAATCTGACCTGGAGCACCGACGGCGTCATCAACGAATATTGCGAGCCCTGCGAGGCGATCGTCGAGGGCGAGCTGGTCGAGGTGCCGCCGCTGGAGGAGCGTGAGGAATTCTCGCTCGACGGGGTGACCTACGAGGCCTTCAACACCTCCGGCGGGCTCGGCACGCTGGCCGAGACGCTGAAGGGCAAGGTGCGCACGCTCAACTATCGCACCATCCGCTATCCCGGCCACGCCGCCATCATGAAGGCGCTGCTCAACGACCTCGGCCTGCGCCACCGCCGCGAGGTGCTGAAGGACATTTTCGAAAGCGCGCTGCCAGCGACGCTGCAGGACGTGGTCATCGTCTTCGTCACCGTCTCGGGGCGCAAGAACGGCCGCCTGCTGCAGGAGACCTACGCCAACAAGATCTATTCGAAGCGGGTCGGCCAGACGGTGCGCAGCGCCATCCAGATCACCACGGCATCGGGAATCTGCGCCGTGCTCGACATGCTGGCCGACGGCACCTTGCCGGCGACTGGCTTCGTCAAGCAGGAGGACATCGCGCTCGACGCCTTCCTCGCCAACCGCTTCGGCCGGGCCTACGCCCAGCACGAGATGGTCAGCCGGCTGGCGAGCTGACGCGCCCCAGCGGACGGCCAAGGCCCTCGGGACAACGGCCAGCTCCGTCTGGCCTATGGCCGTGCGAGGCCTTTGCCCGCAAAGTGGTTGCGAACACCCCTTGCGAGGATGCCATGCGAAAGCTGATCTCCACCGGTTCGCCCTTCGAGAAGACCGCCGGCTATTCGCGCGCCGTGGTGCAGGGCGACTGGTGTTTCGTGTCCGGAACGACCGGCTATGACTATGCCTCGATGACGATGCCGGAAACGGTCGAGGCGCAGACGCGCAATTGCCTGGCAACCATCGCCAGTGCCTTGCGGGACGGCGGCTTCGACATGGAAGATGTGGTGCGCGCGCATTACTATATCACCGACCAGGCCTTCGTCGACGTGGTGTTCCCCATTCTCGGCGAAGCGTTCGGCGAGATCAGGCCGGCGGCAACGATGATCGTGTGCCAGCTCAACAGACCGGAGATGAAGATCGAAATCGAGGTGACGGCGCTTCGGCGCACAGACTGAGGAGGCCAATGCCATGGCAGTGCGGCGTATCGTAGCCAATATCGAAACAAAGGACGCGGCATCGGCGAGGCGCTTCTACCATGACGTGCTCGGCCTCGATATGCTCATGGATCAAGGCTGGATCGTCACCTACGGGTCCGAGGAAAGGATGCAGGTACAGGTCAGCTTCATGGCGCAAGGCGGGTCGGGCACGCCGGTGCCGGACCTGTCGATCGAGGTCGACGACGTTGATGCCGCACTCGACGCCATGAAGGCAGCCGGCTTCGCCATCGAATACGGGCCGGCCGACGAGCCCTGGGGCGTGCGGCGCTTCTATGTGCGCGACCCTTTCAACCGGCTGGTCAACATTCTCTCGCATCGGTGAAACATCTGCAAAGCGCCAAGGCGACTGCAGGCCTGGAAGTGTTGGCGGGACAGCGCCCCCCTCTGGCCTGCCGGCCACTCCCCCACAAGGGCCCTCAAGGGGGAGATTACGCACTTAGCCGCCTTCGCCAATTGTTCCTCCTTGCGTCGCAACCACTTGGCGGTTAGCAAGGCCGCGGTCGCACAGCGCCGCGCGCCTCATTGGCGCGCGAAGGATGCTGTGCAAAATCGAAACGCATTCTTTCTGGGACGGCTCTCCATGGCTTCGAAACATCTCTTCCTGCTTCCCGGCGACGGCATCGGCCCCGAGGCCATGGCCGAGGTCAAGAAGCTGATAGCGGCCATGAACGAGAAGCTCGGCAGCGGCTTCGCCACCGACGAGGGGCTGGTCGGCGGCTGCGCCTACGATGCACATGGTGCCGCGATTTCCGATGCCGACATGGAAAAGGCTGTTGCCGCCGACGCCGTGCTGTTCGGCGCCGTCGGCGGTCCGAAATGGGATGCCGTGCCTTACGAGGTTCGCCCCGAGGCCGGCCTGCTGCGCCTGCGCAAGGACATGGAGCTGTTTGCCAATCTCAGGCCCGCGATCTGCTATCCGGCGCTGGCGGCGTCCTCCTCGCTGAAGCAAGAGGTGGTCGAAGGCCTCGACATATTGATCGTGCGCGAACTGACCGGCGGCGTCTATTTCGGCGAGCCCAAGCAGATCATCGATCTCGGCAACGGCCAGAAGCGCGGCATCGACACCCAGGTCTACGACACGTTCGAGATCGAGCGCATTTCGGGCGTCGCCTTCGAATTGGCGCGCACGCGCAAGAACCATGTCACCTCGATGGAAAAGCGCAACGTCATGAAGTCCGGCGTGTTGTGGAACGAGGTCGTCACCCAGACCCACAAGGCCCGATATTCCGACGTCAAGCTCGACCACATGCTGGCCGATGCCGGCGGCATGCAACTGGTGCGCTGGCCCAAGCAGTTCGACGTCATCGTCACCGATAACCTGTTCGGCGACATGCTGTCAGATATCGCCGCCATGCTAACCGGCTCGATCGGCATGCTGCCTTCCGCCTCGCTCGGCGCGCCTGATGCCAAGACCAAGAAGCGCAAGGCGCTTTACGAGCCGGTGCACGGTTCGGCGCCCGATATCGCCGGCAAGGGCATCGCCAACCCGATCGCCATGATCGCTTCCTTCGCCATGTGCCTGCGCTATTCCTTCGCCATGGTCGATGAAGCCGACAAGCTCGAAGCGGCAATCGCCGCCGTGCTCGACGACGGGCTGCGCACCAAAGACATCCTCTCGGCTGGCATGACCGAGGTCGGCACCGTCGAGATGGGCGACGCGATCATCGCCAAGTTCCTGGGCTGACCCCCATGACGGTCGACGTCCGCTGGGCGACGACCGGCGACGCGACGGCGCTCGCCACGATGCTGTGCGACATGGCGGTGCATTACCGGCAGCCGCCGCTCGACCACGAGCGCGCCTTGTCGGCGGCACGCAAATGGCTGGGCGAGGAAAGCCCGGCCTATCCGCATTTCGCGCTGGCTTTCGTCGGGGCCGAGATCAGCGGCCTGGCATCTGTGGCGATCGCGCATCCCGGCATCGACCTCGAGCGGCTGCTGTTCCTCAAGGATCTGTTCGTGCGCGACAAGGCTCGCAACGCCGGCGTCGGCCGGGCGCTGGTCGGCTTTCTCGCCGACCATTGCCGGCGCCACGGCATCGGCCGCATCGACCTGACCACCGAGGACTGGAACGAAGGCGCGCTGCGCTTCTACGACCGGCTTGGCGCCGAACGCCACGGCCAGAAGATCTTTCTCAGGCTTTCGGGCGAGGCGCTGGGGGCGGTCAGACCCTGACGCCCGCCGGCACCGGTCCCCAAGGATTTTCGCCCAGCTGAGGCGGCATAAGCCCGAAGACTAGCACGGCGATGCCGCCAATGAGCGGGACGAAGCAAAGCAGGGCAAACCAGCCGCTCAGGCCGGCGTCATGCGCACGCCGTACGAGGAGCGCAATGCAAGGCAGGATCAATCCCGAAAAGAAAACCAGTAGGGGTATGAACCCTATGAACCCCATCGGCGTCCTGTCCGCGTTGGTTTCGAAGCCGTTGATCGCCAGTTCAACAAGTATCCCGAAGCCGAAAAGCGCGAGCACCCCGAGGGTGTAGAATAGCCAGAAGGCCCAGAATTCCTTGCGGCGGGAGCGTCCGGTGAAATTACCATAATCCGCGATCACCGCGCGCCAGAAATAAGCCCACAGCCCTGTGGAGTAGGCGGGACGGCTTCGGGCAGAACGGCTGGTCTGCCGTGGCTGACTGGTGGTTGACGACGATGCGGCCGAGGCCGTGGCGACAATGTTGTGCGCCGTGCCGTCGCCCGGCTGGAACTCGACAAGGGTACCCTTGCCGAGGGGCAGTTCCAGGCTGAAATCGATACGGGAAAAGATGTAGCGTTTGCCGTCGGTTCCGTTGATGTAACCGTAGTCCTGGCCTTCGTCATAGTGGAACACCGTCCCGCGCATGCTCTGCCCCATTTCACATTGCGTCGCGAGACGCTACTTAAAGTTGCACGTAATTGCAATACGCACGCAGGGCTACGTTCTGGCGCCCGCCGGCACCGGTCCCCACTGGTTCTCCCGGGCCTGGGTCGGGATGAGCGCGAAGACCAGGATGATCAGGCTGCCGATGGTGGGGATCAGGATCACCAGGAAAAGCCAGCCGGTCAGGCCGATATCGTGCAGACGACGCACGGTCATGCCGAGGCCAGGCAGAAAGGTCGCAAGTAGGAAAAGGCCGAACAGGCCAATCGTCACCGCCGGCATTTCAGCGTCGTCGAGATTGCCCATCGCGGCATCGGCGAAAATGCCGATGCCGGTCACTGCCAGCAGCGCGACGAACCAGAACAGGCAATAGGCCCAGTATTCCTTGCGGCGGGCGCGGCCGGTGAAGTTGAAATAATTCTCGGTGATGCCGCGCCAGAAATAACCCCACAGGCCGGGCTCGGCCGGCCCGGTGCTGGCGGCGCGGCCAAAATGCCGCGGCTGTGCGATTTGAGCAGCGGAAGAGACGGACGCACCGGTTCGCGCATGGGCGGCGGCGGCCACGCCGGTTGGAGGCGCGGATTGGGCGCCGGCCGGGAAGATGTCGCGCGCCTGGCCGCCGCCGGGCTGGAATTCAACGGCCGTGCCTCGGGCAATTGCGATTTCGCGGCGCAGATCCTCACGCGCGAAAGTATAGCGCTCACCATCCGCCCCGGTGATGAAGCCGAAGCCCTGGGTCTCGTCATAGTGAAGAACTTCGCCGCGCATGCCCCGATCCCCCGAACGCCCGACCAGACTGTTCAAAGTTCCGGCGGATCGCAAGGGGCAGCATGAAAATGCGACGGCTGGCGCGGCAGCCATCGTGACGACATGGCCGGGAGATCTCAGCTCGGCCGCTTCTTCGCCTTCTTGGGTTTCGGCGGTCCGGCGTTGTCGAATTTCGGCTTGCCCGGCTTTTTCGCCCAGGGCTTCGCGTCCGATGCGGCGGGGCGCTGGTCGCCAGCCGGCGCGCGCTTCTCGAATTTGCGCTTCGGCGCGTTCGGGTCGAACGGCGCCTTGCCGCGATGCGGTTTCTTGTCCGGACCTGGCGGCTGGTAGCCGGCGCGCGACAGGTCCGGCATGCCGTCCAGCCGTTTCACCACGATGTTACCCTGCAATTTGCGGTCGGGACCAACGGCGGCGAGGAAACGGTCGGCCCAGTCGGCGGCGATCTGCACGAAGGTCTCTTCCGGCTGCATCTTGATGGCGCCGATCTCGCGCTTGGTGATGCTGCCGGTGCGGCACAGCATCGGAATCAGCCAGCGCGGCTCGGCATTCTGCCGGCGCCCGACCGACAGCGAAAACCAGACGCTGGCGCCGAAATCGTCGCGGCGGCTGGGCGCCTCGTCGCGGCGCGCGAAGTTTTCGCCCGCCGGTCTTTCACGCGACGGCGTGAACGGCGCGACGTCCATCAGATCCTCTGGCGCCGAGCGGCTCGAGCGGCACAGCCGCACGAAGGCGGCCGTCACCTGCTCGGCGCCGTGCTTGGCGAGAAGCGCGTCGATGAAGCCGCGTTCGTCGTCCTTCACCGGTTCGTCGAAGGCGGGATCGGCAAGGATGCGCTCGTCGTCGCGGCGGATCACGTCGTCGGCGGATGGCGGACTTGCCCATGTCGCGGTCAGCTTTGCGCTCGCCAGCAGGCGTTCAGTGCGCCTGCGGGCGCTGTTGGGCACGATCAGCGCGCTGACGCCCTTGCGACCCGCGCGTCCGGTGCGGCCGCTTCGGTGCAGCAGCGTTTCCGGGTTGGTCGGCAGGTCGGCGTGGATGACCAGCTCCAGATTGGGCAGGTCGATGCCGCGCGCCGCGACGTCGGTGGCGATGCAGACCTTGGCGCGGCCATCGCGCATCGCCTGCAGCGCGTGGCTGCGTTCGTTCTGGCTGAGCTCGCCCGAGAGCGCGACGACGGAAAAATTGCGGTTGTTGAAGCGTGCGGTGAGATGGTTGACGGCGGCACGGGTGTTGCAGAACACCAGCGCGTTTTTCGCCTCGTAGAAACGCAGCACATTGATGATGGCGTTCTCGCGATCGGCCTGGGCGACGCTGAGCGCCCGGTATTCGATGTCGAGATGCTGCTTCTCCTCGCCGGCGGCCGAGATGCGCACGGCGTCACGTTGATAGCCCTGGGCGAGGGTTGCGATGGAGCGCGGCACGGTGGCCGAAAACATCAGCGTGCGGCGCTCGGCGGGGGCGGCGTCGAGGATGAATTCCAGGTCCTCGCGAAAACCGAGATCGAGCATCTCGTCGGCTTCGTCCAGCACCACCGCCTTCAGCGCCGACATGTCGAGCGAGTTTCGCGTGATGTGGTCGCGCAGCCGACCGGGGGTGCCGACGACGATATGGGCGCCGCGTTCCAGCGCGCGCCGTTCGGTACGCATGTCCATGCCGCCGACGCAGGAGGCGACCGTGGCGCCGGTCAGCTCGTAGAGCCATTCCAGTTCGCGCGTCACCTGCAGCGCCAGCTCGCGCGTCGGCGCCACCGCCAGCGCCAGCGGGGCTGCGGCATGGGCAAAGCGGTCGGCGCCGCCGAGGAGCGTCGGCGCCATGGCAAGACCGAAGGCCACCGTCTTGCCGGAACCGGTCTGCGCCGACACCAGCGCGTCGGCCTGGCCAAGTTCCAGGACCGCCTTCTGCACCGGCGTCAGTTCGGCATAGCCGCGTTTTTCCAGCGCCTTTGCCAGCGCAGGAACAAGTGCTTCGAAGTTGGACATCTCGCTCTTTCGGAATTCAGGGCTTGCGCTCATCATGGAGCACATACAGGGCTGGCGCAGCGCCAGCCAGACGATCTCGCCCGTTCGTACTTGCTGGCGCCGCTCTTGTACAGGGCAGGCGGCACCGCCTTCCCTTCTCCCGCAAGGAGGGAAGGAAGAAACACCACTGATTGACTCCTGCCGCAAACCGCGTAAAAGCCCGCTTCGAACGGGATCGTTTTTCGATGCGCGGCCTTTTGATGGCTCTTCTTGCATTCGATGCCCCCAGCCGCAATGAGCATCATTGCGCCGGGCGTTTCGGCGCGTCCCCCCGTTCCAGCAAAGTAACGGCCAAAACCACCACCAAAACGGTGTGATTCCCTTGGCCTGACCACCCTCTCCCGGGTTCGGCCCGGGGGACGGAACCCGCACCTGGCCGGCGGGTTTTCTCCAACAACCAAGCGGAGAGGGATAGGAGATCTTTATGAGTTTCAAGGTTGCAGTAGTTGGCGCCACGGGCAATGTGGGCCGCGAAATGCTCAACATACTGGAAGAGCGCGGTTTTCCGGTCAGCGAAGTGGTGGCGCTTGCCTCGCGCCGCAGCCAGGGCACGGAAGTGTCGTTCGGCGACCGCACGCTGAAGGTCCGCGCACTCGACACCTACGACTTTTCCGACACCGACATCTGCATCATGTCGGCCGGCGGCAATGTCTCGAAGGAATGGTCACCCAAGATCGGCAAGCAGGGCTGCGTCGTCATCGACAATTCCTCGGCCTTCCGCTACGACGCCGACGTGCCGCTGATCGTCCCGGAAGTGAACCCGGATGCGATCTCGCTGTTCACCCGCAAGAACATCATCGCCAACCCGAACTGCTCGACGGCGCAGCTCGTCGTGGCGCTGAAGCCGCTGCATGACGCGGCCACCATCAAGCGCATCGTCGTGGCCACCTACCAGTCGGTGTCGGGCGCCGGCAAGGAAGGCATGGACGAGCTGTTCACGCAGACCCGCGCCGTGTTCGTCGCCGACCAGGTCGACGTCAAGAAGTTCACCAAGCGCATCGCCTTCAACGTGATCCCCCATATCGACGTTTTCCTCGATGACGGCTTCACCAAGGAAGAGTGGAAGATGGTCGCCGAGACCAAGAAGATGCTCGATCCCAAGATCAAGCTGACGGCGACCTGCGTGCGCGTGCCGGTGTTCATCGGCCATTCGGAAGCGGTCAACATCGAGTTCGAGAACCCGATCACCGCCGACGAGGCGCGCGACATCCTGCGCGAGGCGCCGGGCTGCCAGGTCTTGGACAAGCGCGAGGACGGCGGCTACATCACGCCGCTGGAATCGGCCGGCGAGGACGCCACCTTCATCTCGCGCATCCGCGAGGATTCGACCATCGACAACGGCCTGTCGATGTGGATCGTTTCCGACAATCTGCGCAAGGGCGCCGCCCTCAACGCGGTGCAGATCGCCGAACTGCTGGTCGAGCGCGGCCTGATCCAGCCGAAGAAGAAGGCAGCCTGACGGCTGTTTGGCTTTCGCTCGCGGGCCGCACCGCCGCTGCCGCGGCTGGCCCTCCGCGAGGGCGCCGGACGACCGGCGGCCCGCAGTCGCGGGCTCGGCCTTCGGCCGTTAGCTCACCTTCCCCCCGTCCTTATATGGGGAGAAGGTGCCGGCAGGCGGATGAGGGGGGGCGCCGGCCTATGTCCGATTTTCCGCCGCCAGTTCCCGCAGCAACCTCATCGCTTCCTCGGCCCGGTCGACCGGCACGAACAGATGGTCATGATAGAAGGCGGAGACGGGATTGACGCCCATGCCGGCGGCGGCGAGGCGTGCGGTGATGGCGGCGAGGAAGCCGACGGCTTCCAGCGACGAATGGATGTTCAGCGTTATCATGCGGCAGCGGAAAACGGCTTCCAGCCCGGCTGCCTGCGCCTCGTCTTCGGGCAGGATCAATGTCGTGCCTTCGCATTCGCGAAACAGCATGACCGCTTCGAGTCCTTCCGGAACCGATACACCCGCCGGCAGCGTGGCGAAGACATGGATGCCGGCAATCAATTGCGGCATCATCGACGCCAGCAATGTCTTCAGATCTGTCTCTCCGGCCATCTCGCCTGCTCTTGTCTGACGGGCCACGCCCGCCAGCTTTTCATATACGCGACCGAAGCGGGCCGATAGCCACGCCGGCGCGCTGCACGGACAACCCGGCGAGAGAACTGCGCTGCGGCGTGAGAGCATCAACGATTTCATATGCTTGCCGGAGATCGGCATGGCCTTGGCAGGCGCGGCGAAGCGCCGGCCTTCAATGTCTAGGGATCAAATCGGCCGCCTGGGAGTTAGGAACATGGCGGCGAGGACGGCGATCCCCGTGAGAGAGGAACGACAATGAAGAAAATCATGACCATTCTGGTGCTGACGGCAGCGCTTGGCGCCTGTTCGCAGACGGAAAAAGGCGCGGCCGTCGGCGGCCTGGGCGGAGCAGCGGTCGGCGCGGCGGTGGCGGGCGATCCCGTCCAGGGCGCCGTGGTCGGCGGCGCGGTCGGTGCCGTGGCCGGCGCGCTGATCGGGCGGGCCAGCGAACCGGGCCGCTGCCGTTATCGCGACAGCCGCGGCCATGTCTATGTCGATCGTTGCCCGAGCGGCTATTGAGCGGCAGCATCCGCACAATGAATTCGAAATAGAAAACGGCGGGCTAAGTAAGGGCCCGCCGTTTCGAAAAAGACGATCGGTGATCGATTACTCGGCCGTGGCAGGCTCCGCCTCGGCCGGCGCGGCCGCAGCCGCCGCGACGGCGGCAGCGGCGTCGTCCTGCGCCTTCTTCAGAAGCGCGGCGCGCTCCTGTGCCTTCTTGCCGGGCTCGGCCTTTTTCGGATTGGAGCGGGCGTCGCGCTTGGCGAGGCCGGCCTCATCGAGGAAGCGCAGCACGCGGTCGGTCGGCTGGGCGCCGTGCGACAGCCAGTGCTTGACGCGCTCGGCGTCAACCTTGACGCGCTCGCCGTCCTTCGGCAGCAGCGGGTTCCACGAGCCGAGCGACTCGATGAAACGGCCGTCGCGCGGCGAGCGCGCGTCGGCGACGACGACGTGGTAGTAGGGACGCTTCTTCGAGCCAGCGCGGGCCAGTCTGATCTTCAGTGCCATTTCTTATCTCCTAAAAGCTCTGATTTCGTTGGTAGGGTTGCGGCTAAATCTTTGTCTTCAGCCGGTTTTCGTCACGCCGTTGGCAGCGGCGATCTGTTCGTGGTGGCGGATCACTTCGCGGACGACGAAGTTGAGGAATTTCTCCGCGAAATCCGGGTCGAGATGCGCATCGTCCGCCAGCTGGCGAAGACGGGCGATCTGCTGCTGTTCGCGCGCCGGATCGGCCGGCGGCAAGCCATGCTCGGCCTTGAGCAGGCCGACCGCCTTGGTGCAGCGAAAGCGCTCGGCCAGCATGTGGATGAGGGCGGCATCGATGTTGTCGATCGAAGCACGGTAGCCGGCCAGGATGGTGCGGGCGTCCGCCATGTCCTTTTCCTCGTTCATCGCGTCCTCACTTCTTCTTGCCGAGGCCAGGCAGGCCACCGCCGCCGAGACCGGGAAGCCCGGGAAGCTTCATGCCGCCGGGCAAGCCGGGCAGGCCACCGCCGCCGGGAAGGCCGCTGGGCAGGCCCTTCATGCCGGCGGCCTGCGCCTGCTTCTGCAAGGCTTCGAGCTGCTTGGGATCCATCTTGGAGAGGTCCGGCATGCCGCCCATGCCAGCGGGCATCATGCCGCCGAGGCCCATCTTGGAGGCGAGCCCGCCCATCATGCCGCGCATCAGGCCGCCGCCTTTGCCCTTGCCGCCCATCGCCTTCATCATGTCGGCCATGCCGCGATGCATCTTCAAGAGCTTGTTGATCTCGGCCGCGTCGGTGCCGGAGCCGGCGGCGATGCGCTTCTTGCGGGAGTGCTTGAGAATGTCGGGGTTGGCGCGCTCGGCCTTGGTCATCGAGGAGATGATGGCGAGTTGGCGGCCGAACATCTTGTCGTCGAGACCGGCGGCGGCCATCTGGTCCTTCATCTTGCCCATGCCGGGCATCATGCCCATGATGCCGCCCATGCCGCCCATTTTCGACATCTGCTGAAGCTGCTGGGCGAGATCGTTCAGGTCGAACTTGCCCGACTGCATCTTTTTGGCCATCGCCGCCGCCTGCTCGGCGTCGATGTTCTCGGCGGCTTTTTCGACAAGCGAAACGATGTCGCCCATGCCGAGAATGCGGTCGGCGATACGCTTGGGGTGAAATTCCTCCAGCCCGTCCATCTTCTCGCCGGTGCCGATCAGCTTGATCGGCTTGCCGGTGACGGCGCGCATCGAGAGCGCGGCGCCGCCACGGCCGTCGCCGTCCATGCGGGTCAGCACCAGTCCGGTGATGCCGACGCGCTCGTCGAAGCTCTTGGCAAGGTTGACGGCGTCCTGGCCGGTCAAGGAGTCGGCGACCAGCAGGATCTCGTGCGGGCCCGACACCTTCTTGATGTCGGCCATCTCGACCATCAGCGGCTCGTCGATATGGGTGCGGCCGGCAGTGTCGAGGATGACCACATCGTGACCGCCGAGCCTGGCCGCCTGCACGGCGCGCTTGGCGATATCGACCGGGTTCTGGCCGGCGACGACAGGCAGCGTCGCCACCTTGACCTGCTCGCCGAGCTGGCGCAACTGCTCCTGCGCGGCGGGGCGCCGCGTGTCGAGCGAGGCCATCAGGACCTTCTTGTTCTGACGCTCGGTGAGCCGCTTGGCGATCTTGGCCGAGGTCGTCGTCTTGCCGGAACCCTGCAGGCCGACCATCATGACGACGACAGGCGCCGGTGCGTTGAGGTCGACGGCGACGCCTTCGGCGCCGAGCATGTCGACCAGCTCGTCATGCACGATCTTGACGACCATCTGGCCGGGCTTGATCGACTTCAGCACCGCCGCGCCGACCGCCTTCTCGCGCACCTTATCGGTGAAGGAGCGCACCACTTCCAGCGCCACGTCGGCCTCGAGCAGCGCACGGCGCACCTCGCGGAGCGCCGCCGAGACATCCGCCTCCGACAGCGCGCCGCGGCCGGTCAGGCCGTTCAGGATGGAGCCAAGGCGCTCCTGAAGTGATTCAAACATTCTGTTTCCTTTTCCCTGGCAACCGGATGGTGCCCGAGAGGTAATGCGTTCGCGCCAGGTGTCCAAGTCTCGTGGCAAGCAAAAGCCAAAACCAAAAAGCACCCGGGGGCGCACAGCGCTGCCGGGTGTTGGCCTCCAGGATCTGTTTACAGCACTTGGCCTCAAAGAGGCTTCGGCGTCCTGGTCGGCTTGCTCGGAGGGATACTCGTCGCGGAATTCGGGGCTGTAGACAGGAAAACGGCCGCGGAGTCAAGACAAGGACCGTTCCGCCGGTCTCCCCGCGCAGCAATCAGGTCGCCTTCGTTCCGTCTGCAGGTTCGGCCGAGACGCTCAGCGGCGAGCGCGGATGCAAAAGCAGCAGGGCCGTCAGCAGGCTGCAGGCGATGCCAATCATGGCGATGAGGACCGCGTCCGACGTCGCCCAGCCCGGCCCTTCGAGTGGTCTGGCGGTAAACAAGGCGAAGGAATTGTAGCTCTCCTGATGCGAGATCAGCAGGAAGCCGGTCAGATTGTTGCCGAGATGGGCGCCGAGGGCCGCGCCGAGATTGCCGGTGGCATAGACGACGAGCGTCAGAAGCAGTGCAAAAGCGGCGATCGAGACCAGCACGCAGGCGTTGATGGCGGCCGAGGCGTTCGCGCTCCAGTGCAGCGAGGTGAACAGCAGGCCCGGCAGCAGCGCCCAGACGAACGGGCTCCTGAACCGGTAGGCAAGACCGCGCAGCAGGTAACCTCGGAACAGCACCTCTTCCGATGACGTCTGCAGAAAAGTGAGCGCCAGGATCGGGATCAGGAACAGCAGCCAGGACGACAGGGCGATCGAGCCGCGCGCGATCTCGGGCTGCATCAGGTAGAGCAGGACCTCGGACACGAGCGACGTGACCAACACCGCGACCAGTCCCTTGATGAAACCCGAGCGCGAAATGCGACGGCTGTTGCCGAGGAGCGCCGACAGCTTCTCGCCATGCACCCAGCGCATGGCGATCCACAAGCCGATCCAGATGCCGGCGAAAGACGCGAGCGCGGTGAGAATGCCGATTGGCGACGCAAGGAAACCCTGCATGCCGCCGGCGGGCGCAGCCGCGCCTTGCGCTGTCCGCCAGGCGAAAAAGGCATAGGTGCCGCCCAGCAGCACGACCCCCGTCGACGCGGCCCAGAACAGGACGACGATCCCGGTCCCGAGAAGCAGGCGCGGCAGGGTCGTCTTTTCGTTGGCTGTGTTTCGATAGTGCTCGAAGGCGGCAGGGTCCGATATCACGCTCTCTCGCAAGCTGGTGCTTCGCGTCGCATGATCTATGGGATCGGGCGGTTCTGCGCAATCATTCCTATTCGATACGCCCCGCCAGCCTTCGGCGCATTCGCGCCGCCCTCGCCTGCCTGCCGGCAGGCGAAAGGCATGCTCCGATGATTAACCCCGTGTCCTATCCGCCTCAACGCACCACATACACGATGCGCCGCGTCTGCGGGTCGATCAGCGCCGGCTGGCCGTTCACATAGACGTAGCGGTAATCGTAATCGGGGATCTCGCGCAGTTCGACACTCTCGGGCAAAACGGCCCCAGTGACCACCTCGCCCTCAAGATAGACAGGGTCGACGCGATGCGTGTCGACATAGGTCCTGACTTCGGCGGGAGGCTGCGGGATGGCGTCCTCGACCGGCTCGCCGGCGATGATCGAGCCGGTGTAGTCGGTGGAATAGCCCTCGGGCGGCGACACGACGGCGACGCTGGAGCCGAGCGGACGTCGCGTCAACACGACCCGGTTGCCGCCGAAATCAGCCGTCACATAGTCCGAATAGACCCAGCCCTGGCCACCGGCTTCGGCGATGGTGCACCATTTGCTGTTTTCGATACAGCCATTGAGCGTCGCCGACTGGCCGGCGGCGAGCACGCCGATGACAGGATATTGCGGGCCTGGGCCAGCGCGGACGTTGAGATCGGTGATCGCGGAGACGGGGGTGTCGGCCATGGCGGCGCCCGAGAAGAGCGCGAGCATTCCGGCGACCGCGGGAAACAATACGGATTTCATGGTTTCTCTCCGTTTCATGGTCCCTCGGCAGCGAAAACGGGAGAGCGGCGCATGCGTTCCAGCTAAAATGTTGAAGCCAACTCACGATTTGTTCCCGTTTCTTGCGGCAGGCCGGTCAGAAGGTCGTGAACGAAGGCCAGTTTGCGCGCCGCGACATCCGAGATGACGAAGGGGTAGAGGTCGGGCAGACCCATGCAGCGATTGATGGAATTGGAGGCTTCCGACAGCACCAGCCAGCGCGACAGGATCTTTTCGAACGGTTCGGGAGCGGGTGTCGGTTCGGACGGCGCTGGTTGTAGCATGCCCCCGGTATCGCCTTGGGGCAATTCGTTGGCTTCCACCGTCTCCAGCCGGCCGAGCGGGAAGTTCAGCGCATGGACCATTTCCAGCGTGTCGGTGATGTGCAGGTGGTGGGCCCAGCTTTCGGCCCAGTCCTCCCAGGGATGGGAGGTGGCGTAGGACGAGATGTGGCGTTGCTGCCAGTCGGGTGGGGCACCATTGGCATAGTGGTTCTTCAATGCCTGCTCGTAGCCGGTGCGCTCGTCGCCGAACAGCGCGCGGAAGGCGTCAAGCCTTTGCGGATTGTCGCGGATCAGCCGGTCCCAGTAGTAGTGGCCGAGCTCGTGGCGGAAATGGCCGAGCAAGGTGCGATAGTTCTCGCCCATCTCAACGCGCCGCCTTTCGCGCTCGGCGGAGTCGGCTTCGGCGACGTTGAGGGTGATCAGGCCATTGTCGTGGCCGGTCAGGATGCGCTCGCCGCCCGGGCCGCCGCCGATCGGATCGGCAAGGAAGTCGAAGGCAAGGCCGGCCTCGTCGGCGGGGTTCTGCTTGGGCGTCACCGGCAGTCCGAAAGCCAGCAGCGAATAGACCGCGCGCTTCTTCGCGGCCTCGACCCGTATCCAGCGGCGGCGGTTGCCGTCGACGGAGAGGTCCGGGATCAGCTGGTTGAGGGCGCAGGCGCGGCAGAAGGGCTGTCCCGGCTCGGCCATCCAGTTGCAGGCGCATTCGTCGGCGTTGGCGCATGGGGAGCCGCCGTCGGCACCGGACAGGGCAAAGCAGGCGCGCTGCGGATCATAGAGCACGGCACTGGAGCAGTTCAGGCACCGGGCGTTCTCGAAATAGAGACGATGGCCGCAATGAGGACAGTCGAAGAGTTTCATCTCGGTCTCGGACCAGGGAACAGGGGAAGGCGCGTCGTGCAAAACGCCGGCCGACAGACGTCGTTCCCGACTGTGACGTCATTGAGCAACATGGCGCAAGGATCGTCAGGCCATGGGTGGTTCTTGCCACAATATTTGCTTGATCGTAGGCAAATTCCCTTCCATTGGCCAGCTTGCGCGCGCGACAGTGACAAGTGCGCGTTTCACTGGCAAATTCCGGCCGGGACGTGATTCAGGCAACCAGGAGAGAACAACATGGCATTTCTTGCCAAAGGTAAGATGTTTGCAGCGGCCACTGTGGTGGCGATGCTTGCGCTGGCGACGGGCGCACAGGCGGCGGCCAGCTGTGGCAAGACCGGAGCCGGCTTCGATGCCTGGAAGCAGGACTTCGCAGCGGAGGCCAGGGCCGAGGGCGTGGGTTCGAGAGGACTGGCGGCCCTGGCCGGCGCGACCTACGCGACCAGGACCATTTCCGCGGACCGCGCCATCCACAAGGCTTTCAGCGGCTCGGTGGAAGCCTTCATGAAGCGCCGCGGCGGGGCGGCGATCATTTCCAGGGGCCGGGCGCTGAAGAAATCGAATGCGGCGCTGTTCGACAAGATCGAAAGGACCTACGGCGTCTCGCCGGGCGTGCTGCTTGCCATCTGGGGCATGGAGACGGGCTTCGGCGCCTCCATGGGCAACCAGAACACGGTGTCCGCCATTTTGACGCTTGCCTATGACTGCCGCCGTCCGGACTACTTTCAGCCGCATGCCATTGCCGCGCTGAAGCTGGTCGATCGCGGAACGTTGACCGCCTCGTCGGTCGGGGCCATGCATGGCGAGATCGGCCACACGCAATTCCTGCCCGGAAATGTCCTGAAATATGGGGTGGGCAGCGGAAACCTGCGCGACAAGAGCACCGCGCTGGCTTCCACGGCCAACTTCCTCAAGGCGCATGGTTGGCAGGCCGGCGCGAGCGCTCAGGCGAATATGGGTGCAATTGCCGGCTGGAACTCGGCGAGTGTCTATCAACAGGCCATCGCCCGTATCGCCACCGCAATCGATGGCGAGTGATCGTTAGAAATCGCTGTTCAGCAGAAAGCCCGGCCGCGATGGCGGGCACTCTTACCGGATGTTAGCGCCGCCCCTCACCTGCCTGCCGGCATCCTCTCCCCGTATAGCGACGGGGAGAGGGCGCTGTCATCGACGGTTTCGCCAATTACAGTCGTTGCCAATTGCAATCGTTGCAAGAAAGGCGCTCGGGCTGCGGCCAGTCCCTTTCTTCCCGTCACTATACGGGGAGAAGGTGCCAGCAGGCCGATGAGGGGCGGCGCCGGCATCGACAATCGGCTCCAATAGAGACGCCGGGTTTTGTCTTGAGGCGAAACATACTGACATCAACTTCCGCGATTGCGCGCCGCTAAGGTGCGCAGCCTCAGCGCATTGAGGCGGATGAAGCCTGCGGCGTCCTTCTGGTCGTAGGCGCCGCGGTCGTCCTCGAAGGTCACCAGCGCGTCGGAATAGAGCGTCTTCTTCGACTTGCGGCCGGTAACGATGACATTGCCCTTGTAGAGCTTCAGACGCACCGTGCCTTCGACATCCTCCTGGCTCTTGTCGATCATCGCCTGCAGCATCAGCCGCTCGGGCGCGAACCAAAAGCCGTTGTAGATGAGTTCGGCGTAGCGCGGCATGAACTCGTCCTTGAGGTGGGCAGCTCCCCTGTCGAGCGTGATCGATTCGATGGCGCGGTGGGCAGCGATCAGGATGGTGCCGCCGGGGGTTTCGTAGACGCCGCGCGACTTCATGCCGACGAAGCGGTTCTCGACGAGGTCGAGCCGGCCGATGCCGTTGTCGCGGCCGAGATCGTTGAGGGCGGCGAGCATTGTTGCCGGCGACAGCTTCTTGCCGTCGAGCGCGACCGGATCGCCCTTCAGGAACTCGATCTCGATCTCGGTGACCTTGTCCGGCGCGTCCATGGGCGAGACGGTGCGCTGATGGACGAATTCCGGCGGCTCGCTCCACGGGTCCTCAAGCACCTTGCCCTCGGAAGAGGAATGCAGGAGATTGGCGTCGACCGAGAACGGCGCGTCACCCTTCTTGTCCTTCGGCACCGGAATCTGGTGCTGCTCGGCGAAGTTGATGAGGTCGGTGCGCGACTTGAACGACCAGTCGCGCCAGGGCGCGATGACCTTGATGTCGGGGTTGAGCGCATAGGCCGAAAGCTCGAAGCGCACCTGGTCATTGCCCTTGCCGGTGGCGCCGTGGGCGATCGCGTCGGCGCCGGTCTCCTTTGCGATCTCGACGAGGTGTTTCGAGATCAGCGGCCGGGCGATCGAGGTGCCGAGCAGATAGGTCCCTTCATAGACGGCGTTGGCTCGGAACATCGGGAAGACGAAATCGGCAACGAATTCCTCGCGCACGTCGACGACGCGAATGTCCTTGATGCCCATCAACTCGGCCTTGCGGCGCGCCGGCTCCAATTCGCCGCCCTGGCCGAGGTCGGCGGTGAAGGTGACGACCTCGGCGCCGAGCTCGGTCTGCAGCCATTTCAGGATGATGGATGTGTCGAGGCCGCCGGAATAGGCGAGCACGACCTTCTTGACGTCTTTTGTTTTCGACATTTGCTGTTTCCGCGACAAGAGTTCTCGGCCGGCGAGGTATCACGCCGTTTCCGGTCACTGCAAGGGATGAACGGGGCAAGGCGCGGAGAAACAGGCATCCGGGACAGCTGGATCATTCTTTCCGTCGCACAGCCGCTGGCAACGGCAGTAGCCATTCGTTATAGCAGCGTCTTTAGAGCCAACGGACCGCCCATGTCCTTCATTCCCGACACCGCAACGCTGATCCAGTTCGCCATCTCCACGTTCATCCTGGCGATCACGCCCGGACCGGACATGACGCTGTTCGTCTCGCGCACGCTGAGCCAGGGCCGCGCCGCCGGCTTCGCCTCGATGGCGGGGGCGCTGTGCGGCACGCTGATCCACACCACCTTGGTGGTGGTCGGTGTCTCGGCGCTGATCGTCGCCTCACCGATGGCCTTCTTCGTGCTGAAGATCTTCGGCGCCGGCTATCTCGTCTTCCTGGCTTGGCAGGCGATCACCAAGGGTTCGGCCTTCTCGCCGGAGAAGAAGACGGGCCCGCAAATCTCGCTGTTCCGGAGCTGGATGGTGGGGCTGGGCGTCAACCTGCTCAACCCGAAGATCATCCTGTTCTTCATGACCTTCCTGCCGCAATTCGTCTCCGCGCATGATCCGCACGCGCCGGGAAAGCTGTTCTTCCTCGGCGCCATGTTCGTCGTGCTCTCGACCCCGGTGACGACCCCGATGGTGCTGGCGGCGGAGAAATTCTCGGCGGCGATGAAGGCCAGCCCGCGCGTGACGCGGGTGGTCGACTATCTCTTCGCCGGCGTGTTTTCCGCGTTCGCGCTCAAAATCCTGACTGCCCAGGCGAAGTAGGATTTTGCTGTTCGCTGCTGATCTCTTCCGAACCGGAGGTCAGCAAAGCTCCCTGCTTACGTGGGCGCTCGGTTCGAGGTCAGGGTTCGGCTTTCCACCAGGTTCCGGCCCAGCGCCCGGCGCTGAGCCAATAGAAGATGCCCCCGACCATGCCGCCGCCGATGACGGCGGCCATGGCGCGCGGCTCGGTGACGGCGAATGGCGTGTCGCCCATCTGGTCGGCGAAGCCGAGGAAGACGGCGGCGACGATCGCACCGGCCAGCGCATAGAACAGCCAATCGCGCCGGCCGAGGATCTCGGCGATCAGAATCGCGAGGGCCGCCGGCATGAAGGCGAAATAGGCGGCAAACAGCGCGACGAAGGGGATCGAGAAATAGAGCGAGGCGGTCGCCGCCGGCTCCGCATGCGCCAGCGTGTAGCCGAGCGAGGCCAGGAACAGGACATTAAGGAACGCGCTCGCCGCCAGCGCGGCGACGGCATAGCCGAACAGGATGACGGCAAGGCGCACGATATAGGCGACGAGGCGGGTCATTGCGGATCCCGGCGCATGGGATGGCCGGACTTGCGCCCGGCCAGAAACCAGTAGACCGAACCGGCGGCAATGCCGGCGGTGGCCAGGAAGCCGAGAAAGCCCGGGTTGAAAACAAACCCTCCGGCCGAGCCCGGGACAAGAACCCCGAATGCGATGGACGTGATCGCGCCCGTGGCCGCGAAGTAGAACCACCCCCGAAGCGACAAGCGTTCGGCCATGAAGATCGCGGGGCCGACGATCAACAACGCGCAGACCGCCACTGTCACTACCGCGAGCGGGAAGGAAACCAGCCAGTCGAACGCGAAAACGATGGACCAGGTGCCATATTCGAGCCCTTCCAGAAGAGCGATCAGCAGCACAGGCACCAGGATCGAGGTCAGCACGGCGGCGATATAGCCGACTGCTATGATGACGAAGCGCTTGAGCCCGGCGACGAGACGCCTCACGCCTCGCCGTGCCCCGCGATCATCATGGCTTCCAGCGCCAGCCGGTCGACCTTGCGCATGCGCTCCGATTCCGACTTGAGCTGGCCGCAGGCGGCGAGGATGTCGCGGCCGCGCGGCGTGCGGATTGGCGACGCATAGCCGGCGTTATTTATGTAGTCGGCGAATTTCTCGATCGTCTCCCAGTCCGAGCACTGGTAGTTGGTGCCGGGCCAGGGGTTGAACGGGATCAGGTTGATCTTGGCCGGAATGCCCCTGAGCAGCTTGACCAGCGCCTTGGCATCGTCGAGGGAATCGTTGACGTCCTTCAGCATCACATATTCGAAGGTGATGCGCCTGGCGTTCGACAGGCCGGGATAGGCGCGGCAGGCGGCGATCAGCTCCTTGAGCGGATATTTCTTGTTGATCGGCACCAGAAGGTCGCGCAGATCGTCATTGGTGGCGTGCAGCGAGATGGCGAGCATGACCCCGATCTCCTCGCCGGTGCGGAAAATCTCCGGCACCACGCCGGAGGTCGACAGGGTAATGCGGCGCTTGGAGAGCGAAAGACCGTCGCCGTCGGAAGCGATCAGCAGCGCTTTCTTGACCGCCTCGAAATTGTAGAGCGGCTCGCCCATACCCATCATGACGATGTTGGACACTTTGCGGCCCTCGGCCGGCACGATGGCGCCGTCGGGCGTGTCGCGGTCGGGGAAATCGCCGAGCCGGTCGCGCGCGGTGAGCAACTGGGCGAGGATTTCCTCGGCCGTCAGGTTGCGCACCAGCTTCTGCGTGCCGGTGTGGCAGAAGGAGCAGGTCAGCGTGCAGCCGACCTGCGAGGAGATGCAGAGCGTGCCGCGGCCTTCCTCGGGGATGTAGACGGTCTCGATCTCGACCGGGCGGCCGGCGCCGCGCGGCGGGAAGCGGAACAGCCATTTGCGCGTGCCGTCGGCGGAGACCTGCTCCTCGACGATCTCGGGCCGCGCCACGGTGAAATGCTTGTCGAGTTCGGCGCGAAGATCCTTGGAGATGTTGAACATGCCGGCGAAATCGGAGACGCCGCGCACATACATCCAGTGCCAGAGCTGCTGTGCACGCATTTTTGCCTGGCGCTCCGGCACGATGCCGGACGCGACGAGCGCCTCGCCCAGTTCGGCGCGCGTCAGGCCGATCAGCGACGGCTTTTCCGGCTGTATCGCGCGGGCGCGCAACGCGTCGCGGGCGCCTTCGGCGGTGAGGTCGAATGAAAGGGTCATGGTTGCACTGATATAAGCGGTTTGCTGCCGATTTCATCCATCGGCCGGATATGAAGCGCGGCCCATAGCACAGCTTGGCGGCGGAGTCATGCGATGGCGAGGCGATCCGTGTGCCGACCGATTGACAGATGCGCCGGCCGGTCAGACCTGCGGTCCGTGCTTTTCGCCCGAAAACGGATCACTTGATCGTGTTGAAGTAACGGTTCTCACCGCGTGTTCGAACCCTGAATGGGGCAACCATGCCCTGACAAATGGGAGTACGCACGATGAACTCTATCAAGCTCGCCGTCATTGCCGGCTTCGTCGGCCTTTCAGCCTCGCAGGCATTTGCCGAAGACGCGATGGGCACAATGACCATGATGAAGGCAGGGCAAGTCACGGCAATCATGCCGGACGGGCATATGGGCACCATAACGCCGGACGCGAAAATGAGTGCCGAGATGATGAAGATGGCAAAGCCGATCAAGCACTGCATGATGATGATGACCGACGCCAAGGGCAAAGCCTTCATGATCGACACGTCGACCAAGAAGGCTCAGGCGGAATGCGAAAAAATGGCCATGTGAGGCCTGCCGTCGATCGATATTCCCGCCGGCTCGAAGGTCGGCGGGAGCCCATCCGAGCCTTGTTCCCGCAGACCACTCAGCACACGCAGGTCGAGATATCACCTGTCGGTGTTGAGGGTGTCTCATGATCAATGCGGAGACGACGATCATTGCGCCGAACCGGCATAACTCATGGTTCCTTGTTCATGGTGCCAAACCGCAGCCATGGACTTTTGCTCCACGTCCGTCTTCCATTTCACGTTTGATGCGAACGCTTGATCGAGGCCATGCCTGTGTTAGGGCTGGGGCTCCGTCGAGAGGACACACATGAACGGTACAGTGCGAAAATACCCCTTGCTGCGGCGTTCGCGCGCGATGTGGGGCTCTCGCCGGGTGTGGCAGCCGCGGCTGGTGTTCTGGGCCGGCGCGATCTGCATCGGCGTGATCAGCGTGCTGTTCGCGGTGCTCGCCGACAAGGCGCAGGCGCTGTTCCATGCCATGACCGGCGATGACGGCGGCTGGCGTTTCTATCTGCCGCTGGCGATCACGCCGCTCGGCTTCGTGCTGTGTGCCTGGCTGGCGCAAGCCTTCTTCCCGGGCTCGCAAGGCAGCGGCATTCCGCAGGCGATCGCGGCGCGGCATCTGCGCGACGACGACGACCGTGGCCACATCCTGTCGCTGAAGCTGGTCGCGGGCAAGATCGCGCTCACCCTGGTCGGCCTGTTCTGCGGCGCTTCGATCGGCCGTGAGGGACCGACCGTGCAGGTCGGCGCGTCGTTGATGCTGCAGGCGGCACGCTGGGGCGGCATGGCGCAGGCGCGCGGCCTGATCCTGGCCGGCTCGGCCGCCGGCATCGCGGCCGCCTTCAACACGCCGCTGGCCGGCATCGTCTTCGCCATCGAGGAAATGGGCCGCACCTACGAAGCGCGGACCAACGGGCTGGTGCTGACGGCGGTGATCCTGGCCGGCATCGCCTCGCTCGGCCTGCTTGGCAACTACACCTATTTCGGTGTCTCGAAGGAGACGATCTCGTTTGCCGCCGAGTGGCCGCTTGTGATTGCCTGCGGCGTCATCGGCGGCGGCCTCGGCGCGCTGTTCTCGCTCCTGGCGCTGAAGGCGACGCGCCGGATCCGGCGCTGGAACACGGGGCAGCCCTTGCGGCGCGTCCTGCTGGTCGCCGCCATCTGTGGGCTCGGCGTCGCGGCGATCGGCATCGCCTCGGGCGGCCTGACCTTCGGCACCGGCTACGCGCAGGCGCGCGGCGCCGTTGAAGGCACGCCGCTGCCCTGGTTCTTCTTCGCCGAGAAGTTCCTTGCCGGGCTGCTGTCGATGGTCTCGGGCATTCCGGGCGGCATCTTTGCGCCTTCGCTTTCGGTCGGCGCCGGCATCGGCAGCTCGCTCGGCCTCGTCTTCGGCGCCAGCACGGGTGCGGCCGCGTTGCTCGGCATGGCCGGTTATTTCGCCGGCGTCGTGCAGGCGCCGATGACGGCCTTCGTCATCATCCTGGAGATGACCGGCAATCACGACAATGTCATCGCGCTGATGCTGGCCTCGATGCTGGGCTACGGCACGGCGCGCATGATCTCGCGCGAGCCGCTCTATCATGCGCTGTCGCGCGTCTTCATCGCGGAAGCGATCCGCCGGCGCAGGGCGGAGGCGGCGCCGGAACCAGGTCCGGCGTGAAAAACAAAGGCCGGACCCAGCGGTCCGGCCTCTCTGTTCAAAGCGAAATTTCGACTATTTGCAGTTGGCGATCGACGACAGCGCCGCCGAGATGCCTTTCAGCGAGAAGACGTAGGAGGTGGTGTTGCCGCGGCCGGACTTGGCCTGCACCTTCATGTCGGTGCCGGATTTCATGGCGGCGATCAGCACCGGCTCCTCGGCGGCGTTCTCGACCCAGGCCGACTTGCCGCGCGTGAACATCGAAAACGTCTTCTTGTCGATTGTGACGGTGGCCTTGGAGTTTTCCTGGAAAGTGTAGCCGGCGATGAATTGCGGCTCGTAGGATACCTGCTGGCCGGGCCGCTGGCTGACGAAGAAGAACATGTCGCCATGGTCGAGCGTCGGCGGCTGCTTGTCGGTCGGCACGGTGAGGACATAGCAGACCTTGCCGCCCGATGCCTGGTAGCTGTAGGTGCCCCAGGCATTGTGCTGGCCGATCTTGGTCGCCTGCTGCGCCATCGCCGGCGCTGCGAAGGCCACCAGGACCAGGCTCGAAACTGTAGCAATCAATCCGCGCATCGTTTTTCCCGTATTCCAAATGGTGCGGAGGCGGGCCGCGTGGCGTCCTGCCGTCGCTTCATTTTGATTTAATCTGGGTTACCAAACGGTGAATTACCTCTGAGAAAAGGACGCTCACCCCAGGAAACCGCCGCCGTCTTCGCGCCGCCGCCTTTCAAGCGGCTGGCGCGATGTCCCTTCGGCGACTTGGAGGGCATGAAAGCGGCAAGAGTTTGACTTTTCCACAAGCCCTCTGAACGCTGGTGTCCAGCGCGCGCGAAGGCCGGTTCCAGGGCTCAGCCCTTGTCCGATATGGCGTCCTTGGCGGCCTGCCGGTGCGCCGGCGTGATATGGGCGCTGACGGCGGTGATCGCGGCGGTGAGCACGGCGATATCGTCGGTGAAGCCGAGGCCGAGGATGAAGTCGGGGACCATATCCACCGGCAGGACGAAATAACCGAGTGCCGCCACCAGGATGCCTTTTGCGCGCAGCGGCGTGTTCTTGTCCATGGCGCAGTAATAGGCCGCGACGACATCTTCCATGAACGGGATCTGCCGCGCGGCCTTCTTGGCCGTGCGCCAGAATTTCTCGCGCACCTCGCTCTCACCGCCCAGCCTGTCGCCAAAGCCGAAGAAATCAAAACCGGATTTTTGCGCCATCAATTTCTCCTTGCGGGCTCATGCGCCTGCCTGCGCATGGCCGCGGGGCAAAATGTGGTGAAACCCGACGCTTGCTGCAAGAGCTTGGGAGATCGCTGGCCTGAAAATCGGAATCAGTCTTTAGCGTGCTGTCCTGCGGATCAGGTGATGCCGGCCTGGCGGACACTCCGCTGGCAGTCGTCCTCCCTTGGAGTTCGGCGGCAAACGCACCTCCCGTCGTCATTCTAGGGCGAAGCAAGGAGCGAAGCGACGCGGCGCAGACCCTAGAATCCATGCCGCGACTCAAGAGCGACGCAGCGGTGCTGAATTCTGCTCGACTGCACCCCTTGGTCAACGTCGCGGCATGGATCCTCGGGTCTGCGCGTCCGCTTCGCCCGTGGCTGACGAAGCCGGGGTTGCCGCACCTATGAATTACCCTAGCCAACAAAGCGGTCCATTTTCTTCGCCAACTCGATGTCAAGCGTCGTGACGCCGCCGGCATCGTGCGTGTTCAGCGTCACGTCGACGGTTTTGTAGACATTCGACCAGTCGGGATGATGGTCCATCTTCTCGGCCGCAAGCGCGACACGGGTCATGAAGGCGAAGGCTTCGGAGAAATTCCTGAAGGTGAACGTCCGTTTGATGGAAGCGCCATCCGCAGCCAGCGACCAGCCTTCGAGGTCTGTCAGCGCCGCGATGATGGCTTCCTTGCCAAGTTTCTCTCTCGTCATGTCCGGTTCCTGTGCTATTTCGAAGATGACTTTCACCATAGCGCCGGATCGATGAGCACGAAGCCCATAAAATCCATTCTGTTCGTCTGCCTGGGCAACATCTGCCGTTCGCCGCTGGCGGAAGGCGTGCTTCGTTCCGTGCTGACGGAACGTGGACTGGGCCGGGACATAGTGCTCGATTCAGCCGCAACCAGCGACTGGGAGGCGGGCTCCGCCCCCGATCGGCGTTCGATCGCCATCGCGTCGCGCCACGGCATCGACATATCGGAACTGCGGGCACGCAAGATCGCGCCCGAGGATTTCTCGCGTTTCGACCTGATCTTCGGCATGGACAGGTCGAACGTCGCCGACCTGAAGACGCTGGCGCCCGCCGGCGTGCGCGACCGCATCCACCTGTTCCTGGAATTTGCGCAGGGAAAGGCGCGAGACGTGCCGGATCCCTATCACGACGGCGAGGAAGCCTTCGCCGAGGTCTACCGCATGATCCGCGAAGCGTCGGAGGCGCTGGCGACGCGGCTTGCCGCGCGCGTATCGGCGCCCGACAACGGCCAGGCTTCCTCGACGATGTAGGGGCCGCCGCCGACCGAATCGCGCGACGACATCAAGACGAACCGGCTGATGCGGAACGGCAAGGTCGAAAAATTGCCGCGCGCCGAAAGATATTGGGCGACGTCCAGCGGGCTCGAATTGCGCAGGCGGGCCAGTGTGACATGCGGCATGAACTTGCGCGGATCGGCCGGAATGCCGAGCCGCTGGCAGATGCGCTCGATTTCAGCCTGAAGCGCCGAGAGATCCGGCGAGGCAGAGACCCCGGCCCATACGGCATGCGGTTTCTTCTGGCCGAAAGCGCCGACGCCCGACAGCGTCAGCGGGAAGGAGGGGCGGTGGACGCGGTCGAGCGCGTTGGCGATCTCGTCGGCGACATGGCCTTCGACATCGCCGATGAAGCGCAGCGTCAGATGATAGTTCTCGACGTCGATCCAGCGGGCCCCGGGCAGGCCGCCCCTGAGCAGGGACAGCGAAAGGGCGGCGTCACGCGGAATTTCGAGGGCGGTGAAAAGACGCGGCATGAAGAGCCTCCCTTCCTCGAATCGAACTGTGCCCCCAGCGAATCATCGATAATCAAGCGGGGCAAGAGGTTTGTTGGTCACAGGTCTCGTCAAAAAGATTTCCCCAACGGAAAGGGCCTATCCCGTCTTACGATCCTCCCGGCGCCGCCGCGATGGCCTTCTCGACCGCAGGCAGGATGCGCTCGACCATCTGGGCGACCCCCTTGGCGTTCGGATGCAAGCCATCCTCAAGCTGCAGGGCGGACTGGCCGGCTACGCCGTCGAGAAAGAACGGGTACAAGGTAACGCCGTATTTTGCAGCCAGTTCCGGGAAGATGGCGTCGAAGGCGTTCTGATAGTCGGCGCCGAGATTGGGCGCTGCGCGCATGCCGGCCAGCAGAACGGCGATCTTGCGCTCTTTCAACTTGGCCAGCATCGTATCCAGGTTCTTGCGGGTGATGTCGGGCGAAACGCCGCGCAGCATGTCGTTGGCGCCGAGTTCGAGGATGACAAGCTGCGTGCCGTCCGGCACCGACCAGTCGAGCCGCGCCAGCCCGCCGCTGGAGGTGTCGCCGGAAACGCCGGCATTGGCGACGGTTACATCCCTGCCCCTGGCGCGCAGCGCCGCCTGCAGCCTGTCGGTAAAACCCTCGTCGGGTCCGAGGCCGTAGCCGGCCATCAGGCTGTCACCGAAACCGACGATCTCGAAAGGCTCGGCGCGTGCCGACGAGATGGCGCCGCAAATGGCGAGGAAAACGATCAGGCCTGCGGCAATTCTGCGTTGGAAAGACATGCGGCAGGTCCCATATGACAGAGAATTCTTCCGGCGACGGCCCGCAGGCGGAGCCCTCATCTCCATATAGGACGCTTTCATTTTGACAGAAGCCGTCATCGAGCTGAAAGACGTATCGCTGACATTGGGCGAAGGCGCCTCGTCCGTCCATGTGCTGAAGGGCGTCAGCCTCGATGTGGCGCGCGGCGAGGCGACCGGCATCGTTGGACCGTCGGGGTCGGGCAAGTCGACGCTGCTCATGGTTCTCGCAGGTCTGGAAAGGGTCGATTCGGGCACGGTACGAATCGCCGGCGAGCTGCTCAACGGCAAGAGCGAGGATCAGATCGCATCGTTTCGGGGGCGAAACATCGGCATCGTGTTCCAGTCCTTCCATCTCATCCCCAATATGACGGCGCTCGAAAATGTCGCCGTGCCGCTGGAGCTGGCCGGTCGTGCCGATCCGTTCTCGGTGGCGGAACGCGAGCTGGCGGCCGTCGGTCTGAGCGACCGCGTGACGCACTATCCCGGCGAACTTTCGGGCGGCGAGCAGCAGCGCGTCGCGATCGCCCGGGCGCTTGCGCCATCGCCGCGCATCCTCATCGCCGACGAGCCGACCGGCAATCTCGACCAGGCAACCGGCAAGCAGGTCGCCGACCTTTTGTTCGCCAAGGCGGCCGAGCGCGGCATGACTCTGGTGCTGGTCACGCATGACCAGGCGCTCGCGGCGCGCTGTTCGCGCCAGGTCTCCATGCGCTCCGGCAGGATCGAGGCACCGGCGCCGACCAAGGCCATCGCCTGATGTCACCGGCGCGGACGTTGAAGCTCGCCGTCCGCTTCTCCTTGCGCGAGATGCGCGGCGGCCTGTCCGGTTTCCTGATCTTCCTTGCCTGCATCGCGCTCGGCGTCGCAGCGATCGGCGGCGTGAATTCCGTGGCCCGCTCGATCAGTGGCGGCGTCGCCAACCAGGGCCAGACGCTGCTTGGCGGCGATCTGCGCTTCCAGCTTAACCAGCGCGACGCAAGCGAAGCCGAACGCGGCTTCCTCGATGGGCTGGGCACGGTGTCGAGAACCGCCAGCATGCGTTCGATGGCGCGGCTTGCCGACGGCTCCGATCAGGCGCTGGTCGAGGCCAAGGCCGTCGACGAGGCCTATCCGCTTTACGGTGCGCTGGAAACCGAGCCGGCGCTGACGAAGCAGGAACTGTTTGGCGAACAGTTCGGTGTTTTCGGCGCGGCCGCGCCCGACCTGCTGTTCGAGCGGCTGCATGTGAAGCTCGGCGATCGGCTGAAGCTCGGAACCGCCACCTTCGAACTGCGCGCCAGGCTGGTCACCGAGCCCGATGCCGTGTCCGAAGGTTTCGGTTTCGCGCCGCGCCTGATGATCTCGACCGAGGGCCTGGTCGCGACAGGGCTGGTTCAGCCGGGCAGCCTCGTCGAGAATTCCTACAAGATCCGGCTGGCCGCCGACGCCGACGAGGCGCGGCTCAAGGCCATCCAGGACAAGGCTGCCAAGGATTTCCCGGAGTCCGGCTGGTCGATCCGCACGCGCAGCAATGCGGCCCCGGCGCTCTCTTCCAACATCGAACGCTTTTCGCAATTCCTGACCCTGGTCGGGCTGACGGCGCTGGTGGTCGGCGGCGTCGGCGTCGCCAACGCGGTGCGCGCCTATCTCGACGGCAAGCGCGGCGTCATCGCCACCTTCAAGAGCCTGGGCGCATCGGGCGGCTTCGTCTTTGCCGTTTACCTCGTGCAGATCCTGATGATCGCGGCCCTCGGCGTCGCCGCAGGTCTGGTGCTCGGCGCACTGATGCCCTTTGCCGCGAGCGCCGCACTTCAGTCGGTCGTTCCGGTGCCGGCGCGAGGCGGCTTTTATCCCGGCGCTCTCGGCATGGCAGCGCTGTTCGGACTGCTGGTGACGCTGGCCTTCGCGCTGCTGCCGCTCGGTCGCGCCCGCGATGTGCCGGCGACCGCGCTGTTCCGCGAGATGGGACTGGAAGGCCGCGGTTTTCCACGCCCTGTCTATGTCGTTTCGGCGCTCGGCATCGCAGTGCTTCTTGCAGCGCTCGCCATCCTGTTTTCGGGCGACCAGCGCATCGCTTCGATTTTCGTCGGAGCCACCCTCTTCGCCTTCCTGGTGCTGCGCCTGGTCGGCGCGCTTGTGCAATGGGCGGCAAGGAAGTGCCCGCGCGTGCGCTTCGTGGCGCTCAGGCTCGCCGTCGGCAACATCCATCGGCCGGGCGCGCTGACGCCGTCGGTGGTGCTGTCGCTGGGGCTTGGGCTGACGCTGCTGGTGACGCTGGCGCTGATCGACGGCAATCTGCGGCGGCAGATCTCCGGCAGCCTGCCGGAGCGGGCGCCGAACTTCTTCTTCGTCGATATCCAGAGCAGCGATGTCGACGGCTTCTCCAGTCTGATCAGCAAGGAGGCCCCGCAGGGGACGCTTGCCAAGGTGCCAATGCTGCGCGGCCGGGTGATGGCGCTGAACGGCGTTGCCGTCGACAAGGTCAAGGTACCGGCGGAGGGCGCTTGGGTGCTGCGCGGCGATCGCGGCCTGACCTATGAGGCCAAGCAGCCGGACAACGCGACGCTGACCGAGGGCAGCTGGTGGCCGGCCGATTATACCGGCGAGCCGCTCGTCTCGTTTTCCGACAAGGAAGGCAAGGAAATCGGGCTGAAGCTCGGCGATACCGTCACCGTCAACGTGCTCGGCCGCAATGTCACGGCCAGGATCGCCAATTTCCGCCAGGTCGAATGGGAGACGATGGGCATCAACTTCGTCATGGTGTTCTCGCCCAACACATTTGCCGGCGCGCCGCATGGCTGGGTGGCGACGCTGACCGAAAAGAGCGCCACCGCGGCTGATGACGCCCGCATCCTCAATGCCGTCACCCGCGCCTTCCCGGCAGTCACTACGGTCCGCGTCAAGGACGCGCTCGACATCGTCAACCGTCTGGTCGGACAGCTCGGCGCGGCGATCAGGGCGGCGGCCGGCGTGGCACTGATCGCGTCGGTGCTGGTGCTGGCCGGCGCGCTCGCCGCCGGCAACCGGGCGCGCATCCATGACGCGGTGGTGCTGAAGACGCTCGGTGCGACGCGGCTGACGCTGATATCGGCCTTCTCGCTCGAATACATGCTGATCGGCCTCGCCACGGCGGTCTTCGCGCTCGCCGCCGGCAGTGCCGCCGCATGGTTCGTCGTCGCCCGCATCATGACATTGCCGTCGCATTTCATGCCGGAAGTGGCGGTGGCGACCATTCTCTTTGCGCTGGTCATCACCGTCGGCATCGGTCTCGCCGGCACCTGGCGGGTGCTCGGCCACAAGGCAGCGCCCGTGCTGCGAAACCTCTGAGTCCGCATCGGTTCCACCCCGCCGACGGCCGGCATTTGGTTAAATCGACGTAATGTTTCGCGGCCAAAGGGCTGGAAAACCGCGCCATGCGTGCCTCACGAAGCATTACACCCGGTTACGGTCTTGTTCTTGACGCGAATAACCATCATATTTCGCCGCAGGCATGCTGGAGTCCCGCCAGCGGCGCCTGGGTCCGGGTGGACCCGACACCGGACGGGGCAGAAGCAATAGAGGACCACAATGGCTGAACCCATTCGCAACTATCAGACGCGCGCCGTGCCCGGCGCCGCCGTCGACATCGATCAGGGCCTGCGCGCCTATATGATCAAGGTCTACAATTTGATGGGGCTTGGTCTCCTCATCACTGGTCTTGCCGCCGTCGGCACGATCATGCTGGCCACAACCACCGATCCGGCCTCGGCTGTCGCGACGCTGCCGAGCGGCGAGATGCTGACCTCGTTCGGCTACGCGATCTTCGGCTCGCCGCTGCGCTGGCTGGTGATGCTGGCCCCGCTGGCCGCCGTTCTGTTCCTGTCGTTCCGCGTCCAGTCGATGAGCGTGTCGGCGGCGCAGACGACGTTCTGGGTCTATGCGGGCCTAGTCGGCCTGTCGCTGTCGTCGATCTTCCTGGTCTACACCACCGCCAGCATCTCGCAGACCTTCTTCGCCACCGCCGCGGCCTTCGGCGCGCTGTCGCTGTTCGGCTACACGACCAAGCGCGACCTGACGGCGATGGGCTCGTTCCTGATCATGGGCGTGTTCGGCATCATCATCGCGATGGTGATCAACATCTTCCTGCAGTCGTCGGCGCTGTCCTTCGCCGTCTCGGCGATCGGCGTGCTGGTCTTCGCCGGCCTCACCGCCTACGACACGCAGAAGATCAAGGAGATGTATTTCGAGGGCGACGCTTCCGACGTTGCCGGCCGCAAGGCCATCATGGGAGCGCTGACGCTCTATCTCGACTTCATCAACCTGTTCATGTTCCTGCTCCAGTTCATGGGCGACCGCCGCTAAGGGCTGGTCCGCGTCATGGTCTGACTGGACCATCGGGTTTGGAGGGGCGGCCCAACGGCCGCCCTTTTCTTTTGCGCCGACCTTTGCTGTTATTGCAGGCAGACAAAGAGGCCTGCATAAAGAATGAGCACTATCGTTATACGGGCCGCGCGCGCGGCCGACCTCGACACCATTACGCAAATCTATGCCGACGCTGTGACCCGCGGCACGGCGAGCTACGAGCTGGAGCCGCCGGGGCGCGCCGAAATGGGCATGCGATTCGACACGCTCCAGGCCGGCGGCTTCCCCTACCTTGTGGCGGAAAAGGATGGCGCCGTGCTCGGCTATGCCTATGCCGGTCCCTTCCGGCCGCGCCCGGCCTATCGCTTTGTCGTCGAGGACTCCGTCTATGTCGCGCCTGATGCCAAGGGCCAGGGTGTCGGCCTCAAACTGATGCAAAGCCTGATCGCGGCCGCCGAGGCGGCGGGCTTTCGCCAGATCGTCGCTGTGATCGGCGATGGCCATCCCGACAGCGCTTCCGTCAAGCTGCACGAAAAGCTCGGCTTTCGTCATTCCGGCCGCCTTGAAGGCTCCGGCTACAAGCACGGACGCTGGCTGGACACCGTGTTCATGCAACTGGCGCTGAACGGCGGGGCCTCGGCTCCGCCGGATCCGGAATCATTGCCGGAACGGAAATTCCGTCAAGAAAAATAAGGGCTTAGATGAGCGCCAAGACTGAGGTCAACCGAGCAATTGCGCCGCGGTTCAGGCCTCGACCAGCTTCAGCTTGTTGTCGAAGACGCCGAGCACACGGCCAAGCTCCTGCCCGCGCTTGAGGATACGGCCGCCCGCGGCGATGACGGCGAAGGCGCCTTGTTTGCGTGCCAGTTTCGGGTCCTTGACGATCTGGAACAGCGGCACCTCGCTGGCCCGGCGGAACACTGAAAACACGGCCCTGTCGGTGAGATGATCGATAGCGTAGTCGCGCCATTCATTGGCGGCAACCATGCGCCCGTAGAGTTTCAGGATCTGGTCCAGTTCGCGCCGCTCGAAGCGCACCGGCTGGTCGAGGCGCGCACGGCGTGCCTCGTGGAGCGGGATCAGTATCGCGGATGCGTCGCCATCCTCCGTCCCGCCGCCGTGATCGGTCATGCCTCGATCCTTCAAAAATGAATCTTTGCCAACCAAAGTTGGCGCTTTCGCCATCGAATTGCAAGTGCCGGCGAAGCGGTGCGGACCCGCGCCATTTCCGTCGCGTCCAGTCACGTTTGCAAACGACATGTTGGAATTGGTGATGCTTCGCCACATTCTCGCCATTTTTTATCCGCGCTCATGCCCCAATGTCCGACGAATTTACCGGCGTTGCCTGAGACGGTTCGGTCCGGCACCGGCTCGTAAACCCCAAGCCCCCCGCCCACGGGTCTGCGTCGGATCGAACCAACCTCGGTTTTTCCTCGGAAAGACCGGGTGCGACGATCCCAAAACCTAAATGACCGACGTCAGAAGCAAGCTGACGTCGGTTTTTTCATGCCTGGGTCGCCGCTAATGCGGATTTCCCGCCGTATGGACGGTTTTCAGCCCGATCCGGTGCGACCGGCAGGATCGATGGGCGCCGAAATCTTGGCATGCCGTCCGCGCTTGCCAACGCCATCACCACTTAATAAGGTGTTAAGTGAAACGGGAGCGGCAATGCCACGCATATCGGACTCCACGGCGAAAGAGGTGAATGGTACGGTCGCGGCCACCCCTGAGGCCGGCGGCGTCGGTCCCCGCATCAAGGCGCTGCGCATGGCAAGGCGCGTCTCGCTGCGCCGGTTGGCCGACATGACCGGCACGACGGCGAGCTTCATCAGCCAGCTCGAGCGCAATCTGTGCGGCGCCAACACAGGCACGCTGCTCAGGATCGCCGCCGCTCTCGATCTCGGCATCAACGACCTGTTCGAGGGCAGCAGCCGTCCGTTGCACAAGGTGCTGAGGCGCGAGGAACGGCCTGTCGTTCCCGTCGGCGTGGGAGGCCGCAAGATGCTTTTGTCGCGGCGGCCGATCCATCAGTTCGAGGTTTATGCGGGGCATTTCGAGGTCGGCGGCTCGACCGGCGACGACGCCTATGTGCATGGCGGCGAGCATGAGATGTTCATGGTGCTCAAGGGAACCGTCGAACTGACGCTTGCCGACGAGCGCCATCTGATGCGCGAAGGCGACAGCGTCGAATACGCGACCTCGGTGCCGCACCGCACGGTCAATGTCGGCGACACACCGGCGGAGGTGCTCTGGATCATCGCGCCGCCGACCGCCGGCGCGCTGGAACTCGATCAGTACAGGACCGGAAACCGCTCGCATCCGGGTGAATGAGAACAAATGCGAGCTCTGGAATGGGAGAGTTGAACATGAGAGTGAAATTTGCACATGCGGCGTGCCTGGGCGTGCTTCTGGCGGCGACGGCCGCGCTCGCGCAATCGAAGCCGGTTGCCGGAGAGGTGGCCGAAGGCTCGCTGAAGGGCAAGACCCTGACTTTCGTTTCCTATGGCGGCATCTACCAGGACGGCCAGGCGGCAGCGCTCAAGGAGTTCGTGGACAAGTCGGGCGTCAAGCTGCTCAATGACGGCCCGACCGAGATCGCCAAGCTGCAGGCGCAGGTCGAGTCCGGCAATGTGACATGGGACGTTGTCGATACCGACGATCTGCCGCCTTATGTCTATTGCGGCAAACTGTTCCAGAAGCTGGACTTCACCAAACTCGACGTCTCGAAAATTCCCGAGGGCCAGGTCGGCGAGTGCTCGGTGCCGGCGATGAACTACGGCGTCGTGCTGATGTACAACACCGAAAAGTACAAGGACAATCCGCCCAAGAGCTGGGCCGACTTCTTCGACACGCAGAAATTCCCCGGCGTGCGCGGAATCGACGGCTCCGGCAGCCCGACCGGTGGCTTGCTGGAACAGGCGTTCAAGGTTGCCGGCGGGGACCCCAAGGCGATGACGGTGGCCGATATCGACAAGGCCATCGATGTGGTTCGCAAGCTCGGCCCCGATACCATCTTCTGGAAGACGGGTGCAGAATCGCAGCAACTCGCCGAATCCGGCGAGGCCGACATGCTGATGATGTGGACAGGCCGCGCCATGACCGCGGTCAAGAACGGCGCCAAATACGCACCGGCCTGGCAGGACTGGCTGGTGGTGATGGATCAGATGACGATCCCCGTCGGCGCCAAGGACACGGAGGCATCCTACGCGCTGCTCAACGCCTATCTTGGCAAGCACGCGCAGGAGGTGTTGACGGAGCAAACGTCTTACACGCCGATCAACAGTGAAGCGCAGCCCAAGGTCGACGCTTCCGTCTCCGCTTTCCTGACCAACACGCCCGAACGCCAGAAGCAGGGCTACAAGCAGAACTTCAAGTTCTGGGTCCCGAACTTCGCGGTGGCGCAGGAGAAGTGGTCCGCGCTGATGTCCGGCAACTGACCGGCTGAGGGAGACCAAAAGCCGTGAGCGCGTCCCAGCCAACCATTCCGGCCGCCGAAAGGCGCCGGGCATGGCGGCCGTTCGCGCTCGCGCTGCCGGCGCTGGTCCTGCTCTTCGCGGTGATTGGCTATCCGCTGCTCACCATCGTCGTGCGCAGCCTGTCGGAGCCGCAGTGGGGCCTACAGAACTATATCTGGTTCTTCGGCGCGCCCATCAACCTAGCCGTGCTCCGGCGGACCTTCCTCATTTCAGCATGGGTCACGCTGGTCTGCGTGGTTTGCGCCTATCCCTATGCCTATCTGATGACCGCGGTCCGACCACGCGTGCGCTTGGTGCTGCTGCTATGTGTGCTGATCCCGTTTTGGGTGAGCGGCGTGGTACGCACTTTGTCCTGGGTGATACTGCTGCAGGATTCGGGGGTCATCAACTCGATCCTGCGGGCGCTCGGGTTCGGCGGCATCAGGCTGATCCGCACCCAGACGGGCGTGGTCATCGGCATGGCGCAGGTGCTTTTGCCTTTCATGATCCTGCCGCTCTATTCGGTCATGAAAGGCATCGATCTCAGGCTGATGCAAGCCGCGCGGAGCCTCGGGGCGAGACCCTCGCGCGCGTTCCTCACGGTGTATCTGCCGCTGTCGCTGCCTGGCGTCTATGCCGGTGCGATCATCGTCTTCATCCTGGCGCTCGGCTTCTACATCACGCCGGCCCTGCTCGGCGGACCGCGCTCGACGATGCTGTCGACGCTGGTGCAGACACAGGTGCTCAGCCTCCTGCAATGGGGCAGGGGCGGGGCCATGGGCGTGGTGCTGCTCGTCACGACCTTCGTGCTGCTGGCGCTTGCCGCGCCCGTGATGCGGTCCAGCCATCGGCAAGCGGGGCGGCCCTGATGGAGATGAAGCCGCTTACCCGCGTCATGCTGGGTCTTGTCTGCCTGCTGGTAGCCATATGGCTGGTGGCACCGACGCTCGTCGTGGTGCCGATGTCATTCAACGAGAATAAATCGCTGGCATTTCCACCCCAGGGCTTCTCCTGGCAATGGTACGAAAATTTCGTCACCAATCCGGATTGGTCGACCAGCTTCCTCAATTCGCTGAAGGTCGCATCGATCGTTGCGGTTCTGGCAACCGTGCTCGGCACCCTTGCCGCCTTCGGCCTCGACCGCATGCAGGCGCGGCCGGCAAATCTCCTGCGCATGCTGATGCTGACGCCGATGGTGGTGCCGGGCGTGGTCCTGGCCATCGGCATCTACGCCGTCTATCTCGACACGCGGCTTGTCGGCACGCTGCTCGGCTTCGTTCTGGCCCACACCATCCTTGCGCTGCCTTTCGTGTTGATCGCCGTTTCGGCCAATCTCGAAGTGTTCGACAAGCGGCTGGAGACAGCCGCGGCGAGCCTGGGCGCAGGTTCGCTCACCACGTTCCGCACGGTGACGCTGCCGCTGATCGCCCCCGGGGTACTGTCGGGCCTGCTGTTCGCCTTCGCCACCTCCTTCGACGAGATCGTGGTGTCGCTGTTCATCACCAATCCCTATCTCAAGACGTTGCCGGTGCAGATCTTCGCTTCCATCACGCGCGACGCCGACCCGACGGTCGCGGCCGTCGGCACGATCCTCTTATGCGCAACGACACTGCTGATCGGCGGCGGCATGCTGCTTCTTGGCCGTGAGCGGAAGGGAGGCTTATGAATCAGAAAGCGGAAAGTCGCGGTGCGGCGATCGACCTGGAGTCGGTAAGCAAGGCCTATGGTTCCTTCAAGGCGCTCGACGGCGTGTCGCTGCGAATCGAGCCGGGTGAATTCATGACGCTGCTCGGCCCGAGCGGCTCAGGCAAGACGACGACGCTGAACGTGATCGCCGGCTTTACCGACCTGACCAGCGGCAAGCTGCTGGTCGGGGAAAAGAGCGTGGTCGGCGTGCCGGCGCACAAGCGCAACATCGGCGTGGTCTTCCAGCATTATGCACTGTTCCCGCACATGACGGTCGGCCGCAATGTCGCCTATCCGCTGAAGCTGCGCGGCGTCACCGGGGCAGAACGCGAACGCCGTGTCCGCCACGCGCTCGACATGGTCAAGATGGCCGATTTCGGCCATCGCTTTCCAAGCGAGCTTTCGGGCGGCCAGCAGCAGCGCGTGGCGCTGGCCCGCGCCATCGTCTTCGATCCGCCGCTGCTGCTGATGGATGAGCCGCTCGGCGCGCTGGACAAGAAACTGCGCGAATGGCTGCAGCTCGAGATCAAGCGCATCCACCGCGAACTCGGCACCACCTTCGTCTATGTGACGCACGACCAGGAGGAGGCGCTGGTGCTCTCCGACCGCATCGCCGTGTTCAACCGCGGCGGTATCGAGCAGATCGGCACCGGCCGCGAACTCTACGACGAGCCGGCGACGCTTTTCGTCGGCAAGTTCATTGGCGATTCCACCGTGCTGCGCGGCCCCGCCGCCACTTCCGGCAAGGAGACGGCGATCGAAATATCAGGCCAGAGAGTGGCGACCGCAAAGCGTCTCGCCAATGGCGGCAAGCCGGTGATGCTGCTGCGTCCCGAAAAGCTGGCGCTTGCGCGTCGCGGCGGCGGCGGGGATGGCCGCAACCGGCTCGCCGGGCGTATCGGCGAGGCCATCTATCTCGGCTCCGGCTCCAAATACGAGGTGGAGCTCGCCGACGGCTCGAAAGCCATCGTGCGCTCGACGCTCGAGGCGGACACCTTTGCCATTGGAGACGAGGTCGACGTGCTCTTCGCCGGCGGCGACGTGAAGCTGCTCGCCGATGACGACAAGGCCGACCTGACCCTTACCTGAAACAGAGCGGCCTCGCCTTTCCATGGAAAACGACGAGGCCGCCTCCTCTCTTGGTTTTTAACGCAGTTCCGGACGGGAAACCGCTCCACACTTTTCCTGGAATCGCACGGAGAACGGATCACAAGATGCAAGCCCAGCGCAATGGCGACGTGTCGTTCTGGTATGCCGACATAGGTGGCCCGCCGGCCAGCCGCCCACCCTTGCCCGGCGACATCGAGGCCGATGTCTGCATCGTCGGCGCCGGCTATACCGGACTTTGGACGGCCTACTATCTGAAGAAGGCGGAGCCCGCGCTGCGCATCGCCATCGTCGAAAAGGAGTTCGCCGGCTTCGGTGCCTCGGGCCGCAATGGCGGATGGCTGTCCGGCGGCTTCAGCTGGTCGCGCGAGAAATATGCAAAAACCTCCTCGCGCGGGGCGGTGATCGACATGCAGCGCGCCATGTCCGGCACGGTCGACGAGGTGATCGCGATTGCCGCTGCCGAAGGGATCGACGCCGATATCCGCCGCGTCGACAACATCACCGTCGCCACAAACGCCGCGCAGCTTGAGCGCGCCAAAGCCGAGTACGAAGAGGCCCGGCATTGGGAAATGCCGCCCGAGCGGCTGGCCTTCCTCGGTGCGCAGGAAGCGCGCGAGCGCATCGCCATCGACAATGTATTGGGCGCCTTCGTCGTGCGCGACGTCGCGCGCGTGCAGCCGGCCAAGCTGGTGCAGGGTCTGGCGGCGGCGGTCGCGCGGCTCGGCGTCGCCATCTACGAACAGACGCAGGTGCTGGCGCTCGAGAAGGGCAAGGTCACCACCGACCGCGGCGTCGTGCGCGCCGAAAAGATCGTGCGCGCCACCGAGGGCTTCACCGCCGGCATTGCCGGCTACGAGCGTCTCTGGCTGCCGCTGAACAGCGCCATCGTGGTGACCGAGAAGCTGCCGCAGAAGCTCTGGGACGAAATCGGCTGGAGCGGCTACGAGGTGCTGGGCGATGCAGCGCACACCTACTGCTATGCGCAGCGCACGCGGGAAGGCCGGATCGCCATGGGCGGCCGGGGCGTGCCCTACCGCTTCGGATCGCGCACCGACACGCGCGGCAAGACACAACAGGCGACCATCGACCAGCTGCACGAGATCCTGACCAGGCTGCTGCCGCAGACCAAAGGCGTGCGGCTCGACCATGCCTGGTGCGGCACGCTCGGCGTGCCGCGCGACTGGTGCACGACATGCGGCTTCGATCGCGAAAGCGGCATCGGCTGGGCCGGCGGCTATGTCGGGCTCGGCGTTTCCAGTTCGAACCTGTCCGGCCGCACCTTGCGCGACCTGGTGCTCGGACATGACACGGAGCTGACCCGGTTGCCTTGGGTCAACCGCACGGTGAAGAAATGGGAGCCGGAGCCGCTGCGCTGGCTCGGCGTCCACGCCATGTACCAGCTCTACCGCATCGCCGACCGGCGGGAGGCAAACGGCCTGGGGCGGACGTCGCGCCTCGCCGCTTTCGCTGATCGCCTGACCGGCCATTGAGGCAGGTCACTCAAACGCGATTCCGTTTGGTCGACAGGCATGAATGGAGACCGACAGCGCGTCGCATCATTTCCGTTTTCGGCGGCGCGCTTCAGAGCCTTCGATCGAACGGCGCATCGGAACCGGGGCGGTGAATGAAGGCGGCGCCCAGGATAGGCCCTGGCAGGCCGTCCTTGCCGACGGACTGCAAAAGCACGGCGCAGCCGCCCTTCTTGGAAATCTCACTCATCGGCAATTCGTAGCGCTGCGCCTTGCCGTGCCAGATGCCCGCTGTCTGGATGCCGGTCACCGCGTTCCAATAGGTCATCTTGCGGCCCGTGTTCTCGCCCTGGCCGATCGTCACCGTCTGCGGCGGCTCGAAATAGACGATGACGACATGGGCATCGCTGGGACCGGTCCCGCCATCGCCGGTATCGATCATGACGCGGTCGCTGGTCCGGCTGACCTTGATGGCGACCCGCATGTCTTCGCCGATCCTTGCCATGCGGGCGAGTTGGCCATCGACCTCGCCGCGATTGGCGCCGTTCACATGGACCCGGCCGTTGATGACCGCCTGCGGCGTATAGACTGAGCGGTTGCCGAAGGCCCGCATATACTCATATTGCCGCTCGGTGTTTTCCTTGCTGCTCAGCGTGTCCCGCCAGCCGAGATAATCCCAGTAGCCGACGTGATAGGAGAGCGCGACAAGATCCTGCCTGGCGGCAAGTTCGGAGAAGAAGGCGTCGGCAGGCGGGCAGGAACTGCAGCCTTGGCTGGTGAACAGCTCGACCACGCCCACGGGCCTGTCGCCCTGGGGCTTGTCGGCCGGTAGCCTGCCGGACTCGCCGGCGTGCCCGGCACCGGCAAACGCCGAGAAGGCCAGCGCGAACGCTGCCAGCCACAATGATCTACGCGAGGCCATGACCATTCCAATTCCCGCCGGTGATGCCGGCTTTGTTTTGATTGGCTGAAATATGTGGCAGAACCGGAAGTCAACGGGAAGTCACGTTGCGGTGAAATTTTGCCATTGCAAGCCTGGGTAGGGCGGCAATAGGAGAAGCCACTGCATTTCAACCGGCGGTTCGATTCGGGGACGGGATCATCATCATGTGGCAAAGTTTCCTGGCTCCAGTCGATCTTTATTGCGAGCGAACGGGTCCTGAACTTTGGGCCGAGCCGGTGAATGCTTTGACCAACCTGGCTTTCATTGCCACGGGACTATGGGGCGTCCGCCAAGTGCGGCGATGCAGGACCGGCATTTTCGCCGAGGTCCTGGCCTGGTGGGTGGTGGCGATCGGCGTCGGCTCGACGATCTTTCACATCTTCGCCACCAAGGGAACGGTCTGGGCCGACGTGGTGCCGATCGCCGGCTTCACGCTGGCCTACACGCTGTTCAACCTGCGCCGCTTCCTGCGCCTGGAATGGGGCAAGGCGATCGCGATCTTCGTCGTTTTCTATGCCGTTGTCGGAGCGATAACTCTGGCCGTACCGGATTGGCTGCGCCAGGCGTCGAACGGTACCACAGGCTACCTGCCGCCGTTCCTTGCGCTCGCCTTCTTCGGTCTATGGGTGGCGGCGAGCGGCAATCGCGCCGGCTGGTACAATCTGGCCGGATCGGCGATCTTCGTGCTGTCGGTCATCTGCCGCATGATCGATCCGCTGGTCTGCACCAGCTTCCCGCTCGGCACGCACTTCCTCTGGCACCTGCTCAACGGGCTGATGCTGGCTGTGCTGCTGGCCGCCGCGGCGCGCTACGGCGCGCCGCAGCGAAGGCAGTAGGCAGTAGGCAGTAGTTTTTCTATTCCCTACTGCCTAAGCCCTACTCCCTTGCCGCTACGCGGCAAGATCGCGCAACACGTACTGCAAAATGCCGCCGTTCTTGAAGTAGTCGAGTTCGTCAAGCGTATCGATGCGGCAGATGATCGGCACCTTCTTCACCGTGCCGTCGCCATAGGTGATCCTGGCTTCCATCTTTTGGCGCGGCTTGAGGGCGTCCAGGCCGTCGATCTCGACCAGCTCATCCCCTTTCAGGTTGAGCGAAGCCCATGAGGTGCCTTCCTCGAAGACGAAGGGGATGACGCCCATGCCGACCAGGTTGGAGCGGTGGATGCGCTCGAAGGACTGGGCGATGACCGCGCGGACACCAAGGAGATTCGTTCCCTTGGCCGCCCAGTCGCGCGACGAGCCGTTGCCGTATTCGACGCCGGCGAAGATGACCAGCGGCACGCCTTCCTTCTTGTATTGCATCGCCGCGTCGTAGATCGATTCCTCTTCCTTCGACGGGTAATGGATGGTGTAGCCGCCTTCCCTGCCGTTCTCGCCCAGCATGTGGTTGCGGATGCGGATGTTGGCGAAGGTGCCGCGCATCATCACCTCATGGTTGCCGCGGCGCGTGCCGTACTGGTTGAAGTCGGCAACGCCGACGCCATGCTCGGTAAGGTATTTGCCGGCCGGCGAGGCGGCCTTGATCGAGCCCGCTGGCGAAATGTGGTCGGTGGTGATCTTGTCGCCGAACAAGCCCAGCACGCGGGCGCCCTTGATGTCGCCGATCTTGCCGAAGCCCGTGGTCATGCCGGCGAAATAGGGCGGGTTCTGCACATAGGTGGAATTGTCGTCCCAGGCATAGGTCTGGCCTTCCGGCGCCTTGACGTTCTGCCAGTTCTCATCGCCCTTGAAGACGTCGGCATATTTGCGGGCGAACAGCTCGCGCGTCACGTTCTTCTCGATGAATTCCTGGATTTCCGCCGAGCTCGGCCAGATATCCTTGAGGTAGACCGGCTTGCCGTTCCTGTCCTCGCCGAGCGGCTCGGTGGTCAAGTCTTTCGTCACCGTGCCGGCCAGCGCGTGCGCCACGACCAGCGGCGGCGAGGCGAGATAGTTGGCCTGCACGTCGGGCGAGACACGGCCCTCGAAGTTGCGGTTGCCGGAAAGCACCGCGGCGGCAATCAAACCCTTATCGTTGATGGTCTTGGAGATCGGCGCCGGCAGCGGGCCGGAATTGCCGATGCAGGTGGTGCAGCCGAAGCCGACCAGGTTGAAGCCGATCTGGTCGAGCTCTTTCTGCAGGCCGGATTTCTCGAGATATTCGGCGACCACCTGGCTGCCCGGCGCCAGCGAGGTCTTCACCCAGGGCTTCTGCTTGAGGCCGAGGCGATTGGCGTTGCGGGCGAGCAGGCCGGCGCCGATCAGCACGCTCGGGTTCGAGGTGTTGGTGCAGGAGGTGATGGCGGCGATGACGACGTCGCCATGGCCGAGATCATGGCCGGTGCCTTCGACGGCGTAGCGCTTCGAGATTTCAGCCGCCTTCTTGTATTCGGTGTCCATAGCCTTGACGAAGCCGGCCGGGATGCCTTCCAGCGCGACGCGGCCCTCTGGGCGCTTCGGGCCGGCCATCGACGGCACGACGTCGCCGAGATCGAGCTCCAGCAAGTCGGTGAAGACCGGGTCGGCGGAGCCTGCGTCACGCCACATGCCTTGCGCCTTGGAGTAGGCTTCGACCAGCGCGATGCGGCTTTCCTCGCGGCCCGACATTGTGAGATAGCGGATGGTCTCGCTATCGACCGGGAAGAAGCCGCAGGTGGCGCCATATTCAGGCGCCATGTTGCCGATGGTGGCGCGGTCGGCCAGCGTCATATTGGAAAGACCAGGGCCGAAGAATTCGACGAACTTTCCGACGACGCCCTTCTTGCGCAGCATCTGGGTGACGGTGAGCACGAGGTCCGTGGCGGTGACGCCCTCCTTCAGCTTGCCGGTGAGGCGGAAGCCGATGACCTCGGGCAAAAGCATGGAGACGGGCTGGCCGAGCATGGCCGCCTCGGCTTCGATGCCGCCGACGCCCCAGCCGAGCACGCCGAGGCCGTTGATCATTGTGGTGTGCGAATCGGTACCGACGCAGGTGTCGGGATAGGCTGATGTTTCGCCGTCCTCGGTGTTGGTCCACACCACCTGGCCGAGATATTCGAGGTTGACCTGATGGCAGATGCCGGTACCGGGTGGCACGACGCGGAAATTGCGGAACGCCTGCTGGCCCCATTTCAGGAACTTGTAGCGTTCCTCGTTGCGCTCATATTCGAGCTCGACATTGCGCGCGAAGGCCATCGGCGAGCCGAACTCGTCGACAATGACGGAATGGTCGATGACGAGGTCGACCGGCACCAGCGGGTTGATCTTTTGCGGGTCGCCGCCGAGCGAGGCCATGGCGTCGCGCATCGCCGCCAGGTCGACCACCGCCGGAACGCCGGTGAAATCCTGCATCAGGACGCGGGCAGGGCGATAGGCAATCTCGACGCCGGCCGTCCCCTTGTCGGTCAGCCAGCCGGCGACGGCCTTGATCGAGTCCTTGGTGACGGAGCGGCCGTCCTCGTTGCGCAGAAGGTTCTCCAGCAGAACCTTCATCGAATAAGGCAATTGGGCGATGCCGGTGAGCCCGTTCTTCTCGGCCTCGACGAGGTCGAAATAGGTATATTCGGCGTCGCCCGCTTTCAGCGTGCGGCGGCAATTGAAACTGTCGAGGGATTTTGACACGTGCGATCCGTCCTTGTCTGTTCAGCCTGAAAGGGAACGGACGCCGATGGCATGCAATCACGCGCAAAGGTGCGGGTACGGCCATTTCCGCTGTCCGCTCCCAAGCAACCCGAGCCGTTCAAGGCGGCGCGTGCGCTGGTTCGGCGCTAGTTCTGTTCCCGCGCCGACCGCTGGCACGGATGCACCGCATATAGAGAATTTTCCGGAATAGTTCTAGACAGTTAAAAAGCAAATTTGTGCGATGCGGCAGGGGCCGAGGCGGATTGTTTCAGGGCGGGCGAGGGATGCGGCTTATCGCCGAAAATCTGGGCGGCGAACGCGGCGGCGAGACGGTGTTTTTGGGCATTGGCTTTGAGCTCGATCAAGGCCAGGCGCTGGTCGTCACCGGGCCGAACGGATCAGGCAAATCGACCTTGCTCAGGATCGTCGCCGGACTGCTGCCGAAGGCTGAAGGCAATTTGCTGATCGAGGGCGGCGGGGATGAATTTCCGTCGATCGCTTCGGCCTGCCACTATCTCGGCCATCAGAACGCAATGAAAACGGCGCTCAGCGTGACGGAAAACCTGCGCTTCTGGCGCGACTTCAACGGCGGTGGATCCGTCGGCGTCCAGGAGGCGCTGGAGACCGTCGGACTGGACGGCATCGGCCATCTGCCGTTCGGCTATCTCTCGACCGGGCAAAGACGACGCGCGGCGATCGCGAAACTGCTGGTCAGCCACCGACCGATCTGGCTGCTCGACGAGCCGACGGCGGGTCTGGACAAGGATTCGGAGGCGCGATTCGCGGGATTGATGAGGGGGCATTGTTCCGAGGGCGGGATGATCGTCGCGGCAACGCATCTGCCGCTCGGGATCGAGGGAGCGCAGACGTTGAGGATGGGGCAGGCCTTTTGATGACGGCACTCTACGGCGCCCCCCTCTGTCCTGCCGGACATCTCCCCCTCGAGGGGGGAGATCGGCTGCCAGCTTGGCTTTCGCCAATTACAACGGTTGAAAGATTGGCGCGCCACCGAAGCTGCCAATCTCCCCCCTCGAGGGGGAGATGTCCGGCAGGACAGAGGGGGGCGCTCAAGCGCGAGTATCTCATATCATGCTAGCCCTTCTCCTCCGCGATATCCGCCTTTCGATTCGGGCCGGCGGCGGGGCGCTGACGGGCGTGATCTTCTTCCTCGCTGTGATCGCCACCATTCCCTTCGGCGTCGGGCCGGACCTGAGACTGCTAGCCCGCATCGGCCCGGCGATCCTGTGGATCGGGGCGCTGCTCTCTTGCCTGCTCGGCCTCGACCGGCTGTTCCAGGCCGACCGCGAGGACGGCTCGCTCGATCTCCTGGTGCTCGGCAACGACCGCCACATGCTGGCGCTGACCGTGCTCACCAAATGCCTGGCGCATTGGGCGGGCAGCGTGCTGCCGCTGGTGGTCGCCGCGCCCCTGCTCGGCCTGTTCATGAACATGGAGCCGGTCGCCATCGGCGCCACGGCGCTTACGCTGCTGGTCGGCACGCCGGCGATCACTTTCATCGGCGCCGTCGGTGCGGCGGTGGCGGTGGCGCTGCCGCGCGGCGGACTCCTGATCTCGGTGCTGGTGCTGCCGCTGACCATCCCGGTGCTGATCTTCGGGGTTTCGGCGAGTTACGGCGCGACGGCCAATCCCGATCCGTTCCTGCAGCCTTTCCTCATTCTTGCCGCGCTGACGTTGTTTCTTGCCGTGCTCGGACCGCTGGCGGCGGCGGTGGCGCTGCGCCATGGCACGGATTGAGGCGGCCATGACCGGCAGAGGCTGCGGCGCGGCGGCCAATTGCGCGGTCACCGGCGCGGGGCTAAGGGAAGGCATGATCGAGCACGGCGGAAGGATCGAATTGGCGGGCGGCATGCCGACGAGGTGGACGGCATGAGCCCGCATGCGCTCTACGTCACCGCCGCCTATACCGTCACGGCGATTGCGCTGGCCGGGCTGATCGGCTGGATCCTGCTCGATCAACGGGCCCGCAAGCGCGAACTGGCCGAACTCGAGGCGGCGGGCGTGCGCCGACGCTCCGACAAGGGCGGGGAGCGCGCGTCATGAGCACGGATATGCCAACGCCGGCGCCGGCCCGGCGCCGCCTGTTCGTGCTGTTGCCGCTGCTGGTCTTCCTCGGGCTGGCGGGGCTGTTCCTGGCGCAGCTCCTGTCGGGGCGCGACACTTCGGAGGTGCCGTCGGCGCTGATCGGCCTGCCGGCGCCGCCGACCAACCTGCCGCCGCTGGACGGCACGAACCTGCCGGGGCTGGATTCGAAATCGTTCGCCGGCAAGGTGACGCTGGTCAACGTCTTCGCCTCATGGTGCGCGCCTTGCCGCGAAGAGCACCCGGTGCTTTTGGGGCTGGCGCAGGACAGGCGCTTCACCATGGCGGCTCTGAACTACAAGGACCGGCCGGAAAACGCCCGCCGGTTCCTCGGCGATCTCGGCAATCCGTTCCAGGCGATCGGCGTCGACGAGGCCGGCCGCACGGCGATCGACTGGGGCGTCTATGGCGTGCCGGAAACCTTCGTCATCGGCAAGGACGGCAAAATAGCCTACAAGCATGTCGGGCCGCTGACGGCCGAGACGGCTCAGACGCTGCTGTTGCCGCAGATCGAGAAGGCGCTGGCCGCGCCGAACTGAGGTGACCGGCCGGCCTACTTGCTTGCCTTGGCCCGCTCGATCGCGTCGACGATCATTTTCTTGGCATATTTGGAATCGTGCCAGCCCTCGATCTTGACCCATTTGCCGGGTTCGAGATCCTTGTAGTGCTCGAAGAAGTGCTGCACCTGATCGCGGGTGATCTCGGGCAGCTGCGTGTATTCGGTGACGTTCTCGTAACGCAGCGTCAGCTTCGGCGACGGCACGGCGATGACCTTCTCGTCCTGGCCGGCATTGTCTTCCATGATCAGCACGCCGATCGGCCGAACATTGATGACGCAGCCGGGCACCAGCGCGCGCGTGTTGCAGACCAGCACGTCGATCGGATCGCCGTCGCCAGACAGCGTGTGCGGAACGAAGCCGTAATTGCCGGGATAGCGCATCGAGGTGTGCAGGAAACGGTCGACGAACAGCGTGCCGGCCTCCTTGTCCATCTCGTATTTGATCGGCTCGCCGCCGATCGGCACCTCGATGATGACGTTGACGTCCTCGGGCGGATTCTTTCCGGTGGCGATGGCTTCAATACGCATGACTTATCCCTCTCTCGATTGGCAGACCGATAGCGGGCGGCGCAAAATGGTGCAATGCGGCGAATGGTGCTCAAGAACGCCCAGCAAGACGCAATGGCATTCAATGCGTTCAATCATTAGCAGAAGATGTTTCAGTGTCGTGATTGCGTAGGTTGCGCTTCGCGCCGCTTACGCGATCGTTCCTCGCCGGTCATTCCCAGACGAAAGCAACCTTCTTCAGCGCCTTCTGCTCGAATATCTCGACGCCTTCGGCGATATCGCGGCCGCCGGCGCCGGAATAGAAGGCGAGCGCGTTCTGATTGTCTTCCAGCGCCCACACCACCGTGCCCTTCAATCCGTGGTCGGCAAGCCGCGCCCGTGCCGCCTTGAAAAGCCGGCTGCCGAGCCCGATGCCCTGATATTCCGGCCGCAGGTACAATTCATAGATCTCGCCCTGCTGCTTGAGTTCGCGGGCCCGGTTCTTGCCGATCGTGGCGTAGCCGGCAACCGTGCCGCCAATCTCGATCACCAGGACGGTGGCGGCGCGACGGATGGCATTGGCCCACCAGTCGGCGCCGCGACGGTTGATCATCGATGTCAGGGTGCGGTGCGGGATGATGCCGCTATAGGCGCCGCGCCAAGCCTGCAAATGCACGTCGGCGATCGCCGCGGCGTCGCGCGATTCGGCTTTGCGGATATCGATGCTCAGCGTATTCATGATTTGTTAACCATAAACCCGCATCGCTCGAATGCAAGAGTCCGGGCAGTCCGGAGGACGCTTTCTCACAGGCCGTCATCGCCTGCGCAATGCGCGTTCGAGGCTGTCGGTGGAGCTCAAATCTCGACCAGATGATCGTCGAGCTCGTTGGTGTCGCCCGACGTCACCGGGAAGTGCTCGGCGAGCACCGCTCCAACCGATTGGATCGCCTTGACGAAGCCGTCGGCAAGCCGGTCGTCGCCGGCATGTGCGGTAAGCTCGCGCACCACATCATCCCAGACATGCTGGCCGACCTTGGCGTCAATGCCTGAATCGGCGACCACCTCGGCGTAGCGCTCGGTGACCGAGACGAACACCAGCACGCCGGTGCGCGCGGTCGTGCGGTGGACGTTGCGGGCCAGGAACTGCTTCAGTGCGTTGTCATGCGCGGTCTGATAGCGCAGCCGTCTCGGCACCATATGGATGCGCAGCCCCGGAAAGGCCCATAACAGCAAAAGAAAGCAGGCCAGCGCCAGAAGCTGGGCAATGACGAAGTGCGGCAGACGGATGGTGAGCCACCAGGCCTCGAGCCCATAGGCGACGGCGAGGCTGACCAGCAGCGTGGCGAGAGCCGCCACGAAGGCAGCCGGAAAGAAGTAGTTGCCGCTGGCATGCGCCACCACGCAGTAGATTTCGCCGTCGGTCCTTGATTCGGCGGCGCGGATCGCCCCGGCGATGCGCTCATGGTCCTGCGGGCTGATCGGTCGTATCGCCATGATCCCTCTCACCAGCTTCCAGAAGAGCCGCCGCCGCCGGAAGAGCCCCCACCGCCGGAGAAACCACCGCCGCTACCGCCCGAGGACCAGCCGCCGCCGCCCGACCAGCCGCCGCCACCTGACGACCAGCCGCCACCCGACGATCGCCGGCTCGGCTCGAACGTCATGCCGAGCCAGCGGTAACGGCCGGGACCGATCTTCTGGCCGAAGATCGGCGGCAACACCGAGGCCGCTATGCTGCCGAAGAAGATGAGCGCCCAGATGCCGATGAAGATGGCGAAGAACAAATCGTCGGAATTGAACGGCGCCTGCTGGTTGCGCTTGCCGCGTGCTTCCAGCTCCTCGGGATTGCCGTTGAGCACCATGATCATGTCGTCGACGGCCTTGGTGATGCCGCCGGAGAAATCGCCGGCACGGAAGGCCGGCACCATGTCGTTTTCGATGATCAGCTTGGTGTGCAGGTCGGTCAGCGTGCCTTCCAGCCCGTAGCCGACCTCGATGCGCATCTTGCGGTCGTTCGGCGCGACCAGAAGCAGCACGCCGTTGTTCTCCTTCGCCTGGCCGAGTTTCCAGAACCGGTACAGCCGGTTGGCATAGGGCTCGATCTCCTCGCCGCCGAGACTGGGGATGGTGGCGACGACGATTTGATCGGAGCCTTTCGTCTCGAAATCGGCAAGCTTCTGCGTCAGTGCCGCCCTGGTCGCCGCATCGATGATGCCTGCATTGTCGACGACACGGCCGGTCAGCGCCGGGAGCTCGGCGGCGAGGGCCGCAAATGGCACCACGAGAACGAGGAGCAGGACAGCGACGCGATACATGGCGCGTCGTCCCTCATTGGCGAGCAGGATCACCACGTCGGAATCCGGCAATCATCCGCCCTGTTTCGTGCCGAAATCGACCTTCGGCGTCTGCAATTTGTCCTCCTCGACCGTGAAATTGGCGAAGGGCTCGTTGCCGCGGAACCAGAACGTCGCCCACAGCACCGAGGGGAAGGTCCGTAGCGTCAGATTGTAGTCCCTGACCGCCTGGATGTAGTCACGCCGCGCCACCGCGATGCGGTTCTCGGTGCCTTCGAGCTGCGCCTGCAGCGCCAGGAAGTTCTGGTTGGCCTTCAGGTCCGGGTATGCCTCCGACACAGCGAGCAGCCGCGACAGCGCGCTGGTCAGCCCTGCCTGGGCGTCCTGAAACCTCTTGAGGGCTTCGGGATCCTTCAACGTTTCTGGCGTTACCGTGACCTGCGTCGCCTTGGCGCGCGCCTCGACCACAGCGTCGAGCGTGTCCTTTTCGTGCGAGGCGTAGCCCTTGACCGTCTCGACCAGGTTGGGGATGAGGTCGGCGCGGCGTTGATACTGGTTCAGCACCTCGCTCCACGCCGCCTTGGCGTTCTCCTCCGCCGTCGGGATGGTGTTGTAGCCGCAGCCGGCAAGCAGCGGCAGCATGACGGCCATCACCAGCAAGGCGGGCAGCGTGCGGAATGTCGGGAAAGCAAGGCGCTGGGCAAACATGATCGGTCCCCTCGGTAGAAGTTGCATGCGAAGCATTACCACAATCGGCGCACAAGAAAACGACCTCGGCGCAGACGGTTGTCGATGGGATCACGGTCGGTCGCAAGGCGCTGTAATTGACGGGGCGAACGCGCTAAGGTCGCCACGAAACAGGACAGCATCATGGCGCAGCGCCAGGACAGCGACACCGAATCGCGCCGCATCCTCGAGCGCGTCGCGCGCGAGACCGATCCGGCCGCCACTTCGCTCGCGGCGCGGACCGCGAAGGCCGTTCGCGACCACGTCGCGGCGGCCGATGCCGACCGCGCGGATCCGATCGAAGTCTGGGGCACGCGCATTGGCAGGATAATTGGGCTGCTGCTGGCGCTGGGCCTGATGGTCTGGCTCGTGCTTTTCCTCGCCCGGGGCAGTTAGGAATCCAATGAGCACCGAGCAAGCCGACGCGCCGCGCGCGGTCATCGTCATTTCCAGCCATGTCGCACGCGGTTCGGTCGGCAATCGCGCCGCCGTCTTTGCGCTGGAATCGCTGGGTTTCCCGGTATGGGCGGTGCCGACAATCATCCTGCCCTGGCATCCCGGCCATGGGCGCGCGACCCGCATCGTGCCGCCGCTCGATCAGTTCAAGGCATTGATGGCCGATCTGGAGCGCGCGCCGTGGCTGGGCGAGGTCGGGGCGGTGCTGTCGGGCTATCTCGGCGAGGCCGGCCAGGCCGAAGCCGTCGCCTCGCTGGTCGCTGCGGTCAAGGCGAGGACGCCCGACGCCGTCTATATCTGCGATCCGGTAATGGGCGATTCGGGCGGGCTCTATGTGCCGGAGCCGACGGCGATCGCCATGCGCGACCGGCTGATGCCGATCGCCGACATTGCTACCCCTAACCGCTATGAGCTGGAATGGATGGCCGGCGTGCCGTTGCCCGACCTGAAGTCGGTGATGGCCGCGGCGCTCCATGCGGGGCCTTCAACCATGCTGGTCACCTCGGCGCCGTCGATGATTTCAGGCGGCACCGGGAATCTTCTGCTCGACGGCAGCCAGGCGCTGCTCGCCGAGCACCGCGTCATCGACAAGCCGCCGAACGGTTTGGGCGACCTGACAGCGGCGGTCTACCTGGCGCGCATCCTCTCCGGCCAGCCGGCGATCAAGGCGCTGCAATCGACGACGGCGGCGGTCTACGAGATCCTGGCGCGCACGGCCAAACGCGGCGGCGACGAATTGCAGCTCGAAACCGATGCGCAGAGCCTGTCGCACCCGATGGCGATGGTGCAGCTTCGCCGTCTCACGCATCCGGGGCGGGACCGCCGCGCGTGACATCGGCCGAAGTCGTTGTTGCCGGCGTCGACGGCTGCAAGGCCGGCTGGATCGTCGTTCGACGTGCACCCGGCTCATTGCCCTCCGTCGAAATTTTCGCCAGCTTCGCCATGCTGCTCGCTGCGGTTCCCGACGACGCGATCGTCGCCGTCGACATGCCGATCGGCCTGCCTGAATTTTCGAGCAAGGGCGGGCGCGGACCGGAGGCGCAGGTCAGGTCGCTGCTCGGGCCGCGCCAATCCAGCGTCTTCTCGATCCCGTCTCGTGCGGCACTCTACGCCGATACCGCCGAGTTCACTTCGATCGAAGCCTGGTACGCCGCGCACCGCCGGGCGAGCGACGTGGCCAGGACGACATCCGATCCGCCGCGCGGCGTTTCGATCCAGGCATTCGGCATCTTTGGCAAAATACGCGAGATCGATACGTTGCTGATCTCGCGGCCCGAACTGCGTGGCCGCGTCTTCGAATCGCATCCGGAAGTGGCTTTCTGTCGGCTCAACGGCGGGCAGGCCATGCTGCTGCCGAAGAAGGTCAAGGGCAGCATCAATCCGGCCGGCATGGCGGAACGCAAGGCGCTGCTTAGCCGGCACGGCTATGCCATAGACTTCCTCGATCAGGCGCCGCCGCGCGGTGCGGCCGCCGACGATTTCCTCGATGCGGCGGCGATGATGCTGATCGCCGGCCGCATCGCCGCCTGCACGGCACGGCCGTTTCCCGACCCGCCACTTACCGACGGCTTTGGCATACCGGTCGCCATCTGGGCGTGACAACATTGCCCAGCTTTGCGCCTGACGCAGGGCATTTCTCACCAACCCCACAATTCTGCATTGCTCGCGACGGGCTTTTACCGCTAGAGCGTTTTCTCGACCGCAACGAGCTGCCGCCTCCAACCCGGAAAGCCGCCCATGCCTCACCTTCCCGACCACCTTCTTGCCGGCTACCGCAATTTCATGAACGGTCGCTATCTCACCGAGAGCGGCCGCTATCGCGAGCTCGCCCGGGAGGGGCAAGCGCCGGAAACCATGATCGTCGCGTGCTGCGATTCCCGCTCGGCTCCCGAGGCGATCTTCGACGCAGGGCCCGGCGAACTCTTCGTGCTGCGCAATGTCGGCAATCTGGTGCCGCCTTACGAGCCGGACGGCGAGTTCCACTCGACCTCGGCCGCGCTCGAATTCGCGGTGCAGAGCCTCAAGGTCAAGAACATCGTTGTCATGGGCCATGGCCGCTGCGGCGGTATCCGTGCCGCGCTCGACGCCAATTCCGCGCCACTGTCGCCGGGCGATTTCATCGGCAAATGGATGAGCCTGATCGCGCCGGCCGCCGAGACCGTGTCGGCCAGCACCTTCATGACTGCGACGGAGCGCCAGACGGCGCTGGAGCGCATCTCGATCCGCTATTCCCTCGCCAATCTCAGGACCTTTCCCTGCGTCTCGATCCTTGAGGGCAAGGGGCGGCTGTCGCTGCACGGTGCCTGGTTCGACATTTCGACCGGCGAGCTCTGGGTGATGAACAAGGAAACCGGCGATTTCGAGCGCCCGGTGCTGGAGTGACCGAAACGGCACGCCAGGCAATGAACATCCGGCCGGTCATGTTCACCGCCGCCGCACTGCTGATGGCGATAATGGCCGCCCGCGCCGATGACGGCGCCATCATCAGCCGGTGGTATTCGGCCCTGCTGGTCGCCGACCGCACCGAACTTTCCGACCTGCTCGCCGACAATGTGCGCATCGAACTCGACGACCTCGGCATCGTGCAGGGAAAGCAGGAGTTCATCGCCTCGCTCGACGAATGGAAAGGTGCGGTTGCTGGTGCCGCGATCCGACACCGGATCGAGAAGAACGAAGGCGGCGTCACCACGGTGATCGCCTGCTACGACTTCCCCGACAACGACATGCTGATGCATGAGACCTTCGCCATAGCGGGCGACCGCATCACGGCCAGCACGCAGAAAGCGCTTGCGGAAAGCTGCGAAGCCTACTGACCGGCAGCGCTGTTGCGCGCGCCGGACGAGCGCCCTACATCGGTGATTTCAGCCCCTCCCGACCTGCCAGCCCGAAAGACAATCCATGCCCGCCACGAAAGCCGTCGACCTCGCCGCCCATCCGCTGACCACGTGGCAAGGGCCACTCGGCCTGCCCGATTTCGCCCGATTTGGCGACGACGAGTTCGCACCCGTCTTCGACGCGGCGCTGAAGGCGCATGAGGCCGAGATCGAGGCCATCGCCGCGAACGAGGATACGCCGACCATCGAGAACACGCTTCAAGCCCTGGAGCTCGCGGGCGAAGCGCTCGACCATGTCTCGTCGATCTTCTGGTGCCGTGCCGGGGCCCACACCAACGAGGACATCCAGGCGCTGGAGCGCGACATCTCGCCAAGGATGTCGAGGCATTTCTCGGCGATCTCGATGAATGAAAGGCTCTTTGCCCGCATCGACGACCTTTACCGGCGCCGCGAGACGCTCAAGCTCGATGCCGAGACGCTGCATGTGCTGGAAAAGACCTGGAAGGGTTTTGTCCGCTCGGGCGCGAAACTCGATGCGGATGGCAAGAAGCGGCTGGCAGGGATCAACGAGGAGCTCTCGTCGCTCGGCACCAGCTTCGGCCAGAACGTGCTTGCCGACGAACGCGACTGGGCGCTGTTCCTCGACGAGGCCGACCTGGCCGGCCTGCCGGATTTCGTGAAGAGCTCGATGGCCGAAGCCGCCGAGATGCGCGGCCAGAAAGGCCGCTACGCCGTCACCTTGTCGCGCTCGATCTACGAGCCGTTCTCGACCTTCTCGGAGCGCCGCGACTTGCGAGGGATCGCCTTCCGCGCCTTCACCATGCGCGGCCAGAATGGCGGCGCGACCGACAATACGGCCGTGGTGCGCGACATGCTGAAGCTGCGCGCCGAGAAGGCGAAGCTGCTCGGCTACGGCTCCTTCGCGGCGCTGAAGCTCGACGACACCATGGCCAAGACGCCCAAGGCGGTGCACGACCTGCTCGATCCCGTATGGGAAAAGGCGCTGGAAAAGGCCGCCGACGACCAAAAGGAGCTGGAACGGCTGGCGGCGGAAGCCGGCAGCAACGAAAAATTCGCCGCCTGGGATTGGCGTTTCTACCAGGAGAAGCTGCGCGCGGAGAAATTCGCCTTCGACGAGGCGGAATTGAAGCCCTATCTCCAGCTCGACCGGATCATCGATGCCTGTTTCGACGTCGCGACAAGACTGTTCGGCATCACCTTCGAAGAGAGGAAAGGCATTGCCGCCTGGCATCCGGACGCGCGTGTGTTCGTGGTGAAGAATGCCGATGGCAGCGAGCGCGGCCTGTTCCTGGCCGACTATTTCGCGCGGCCGTCGAAACGCTCCGGGGCCTGGATGAGCGCACTGAAATCAGGCTACCGCCTGGGCCCCGGCGCGAGCCCGATCATCTACAACATCATGAATTTCGCCAAGCCGCCCGTGGGCGAGCCGGCGCTGCTGTCGGTGGACGAGGCGAAGACCTTGTTCCATGAATTCGGCCATGCCCTGCACGGCATGCTGACCGATGTCACCTGGCCTTCGGTGTCGGGCACTTCCGTCAGCCGCGATTTCGTCGAACTGCCCTCGCAGCTCTACGAACACTGGCTGACCGTGCCGGCGGTGCTGGAAAAGCACGCTTTGCATGTCAAGACCGGCAAGCCGATGCCGAAGGCTCTGCTCGACAAAATGCTGGCGGCGCGCACTTTCGGGGCTGGCTTTGCCACGGTGGAATTCACCGCCTCGGCGCTGATCGACATGGCCTTCCATGCAAGGCCCGACGCGCCTGAGGAGCCACTTCGTTTCGAGGCCGAAACGCTCGAAAAACTCGACATGCCCGACACCATCGCGATGCGCCACCGCACGCCGCATTTCGGCCATGTCTTTGCCGGCGAGGGCTATTCGGCCGGCTACTATTCCTACATGTGGTCGGAAGTACTCGACGCCGACGCCTTCGCCGCTTTCGAGGAGACGGGCGACCCCTTCAATCCCGCGCTGGCCGAGCGGCTGAGAAAGAACATCTATGCCGCCGGCGGCTCGAAGGATCCGGAAGAACTCTACACCGCGTTTCGCGGCAAGATGCCGTCGCCGGAAGCCATGATGGTGAAGCGGGGGCTGGTGTAGGGCGAGCCTTCCCTTCTCCCCTTGTTGTGGGAGAAGGTGGATCGGCGCGCAGCGCCGAGACGGTTGAGGGGTGTTCCAGCGGAGTGAGGCGTGGGTGTTCCCTGGAACGCCCCTCATCCGTCGCCTTCGGCGACACCTTCTCCCACAAGGGAAGAAGGGGGAGCCTTGTCCTTCCACGGATCCGCCACCCTTGGCCAGATCGCCCGCTTCAGTTTCCTGTAATCCGTCACCGCCGGATTGCTGGGATACGCGCTCGGCGCCGAGAGATAGATGATCTCGGCGGCGATCGGTTCGAAGCCGGCGTAGAAATGGTTGGTCGATTTGATCAGCAGCATGTCCTTGGCCAGCGGATCGACGCCGATGTTGGAAAAAATGTCCGGTTCGAAGGTCTGCGTGCGGTTGGTGTTGAGGATGATGTCGACCTCGGTGCCCTCGATGCGGATCAACGCGGCGGGCCCGAGCGTCACCCGGCTCGGCCCGAAGCTCTGCCAACCTTCGGCGAGAACTTTCAGCACCATGACGCGGGCGTCGATCGGCTCGCCGGCCTGGGGACCGGCCTTGCCGCCGAAACGCAGGTCGATGACGGCGCCCTCGCCCGCGGCCCGGCAGAAGGTCACGGCGACCGGATCCCAGATCGTCGCCACGCCGACATTGTCGATGCCGCGGGCCAAAAGCTCCCGCAGCACGATGGTGCCGTCACCCGGCACGCCGCCGCCCGGATTGTCCCAGATGTCGGCGATGACCACCGGCCTGCCGCGCTTTTCAGCGTGCACCGCCAGCGCCCGATCGATGCCATCGCCGGCGCTCAGCATCGTCATCGCCGTCTTTTGGCGCATCGCGTAGAGCTCGCGTCCCAGCGTTTCGGCCAGCGCGTCGCCCTTGGCCTTGTCATTGTCGGTGACGACGAGGATACGCGTGCCCATTTCGGGCACATCCGCCGCCATGAAGCCATGGATGACCGAAACCGACAGCACGCCGTCCCTGCCGTGCAGCGCCTTGATACGGTCGACGAAGGAGCGCATCGGTTCGCGGCTGGTCGGCAGCACCTGGATCATGCGGCAGTCGAAGGTCGAGATGACGGGCTTGATCTCGCCACGCGCCGCGGCGAGGCCAAGCTCGACGACATGTTCGCCGCGTTCGTAGAAATCGGTGTGCGGGAATTCTAGGAAATAAGCCATGACGTCGCACGCTGCCACGCGCTTCGGCGTCAGGTGGCTGTGCGGGTCGAACTCGCAGGCGATCACCACCTTCGGGCCGACGATCCCGCGCACGCGTTCGAGAAGGTCGCCTTCGCAATCGTCATAGCCCTGCGCCACCATTGCGCCGTGCAGTCCGAGGATAACCGCTTCGACCGGCAGTGCCGCCGTGAGCTGGGCGAGGATCTCGTCGCGCAGCTCCTCGTATGTCTGCCGCTGCACCAGGCCGCCGGGTTCGGCCCAGGTGGCGGTGCCCTCGATGACGTCGAGCCCCTCGCCGGCCGCGCGCCGGCGCAGGGCGACGATCGGCGAGGAGCACAGCGTCGGCGTCTCCGGATGCTTGCCCGGCCCGGCATAGAAGGCCATCTCGAACGATGCCCTGTCGGTCGGCACCGGCGAAAAGGTGTTGGTTTCCGTCGCCAGCGAGGCGGTGAAGATGCGCATGAAAGCTCCGTGGACAGGTTACTCTTCGTTCTCGCAATTCCGGACGGAAAACCGCCACACACTTTTTCAATGGAATTGCTATTTGACGGCCCCGAGCGCCAGCCCCCGCACGAGGTAGCGCTGCAGCCAGATGAACAGGATCGCCACTGGCAACGTCGCCAGCAGCGTGGCGGCCATGACGTGATGCCATTCGATGGTGTAGCGCCCGGCGACCAGCGAGAACACCTGGATCGGCAGCGTATAGCTCTCCTGGCTGCGCAGCATGGTGAGCGCCACGACGAATTCGTTCCAGGCGTTGATGAAGGTGAAGATGGCGGTGACGGCAATGGCCGGCAGGCAGAGCGGCAGGAACACTTTGCGCAGCGTCAGCCAGCGGCCGGCGCCTTCCATCCAGGCCGCCTCCTCGAGATCGCGCGGGATGGTGTCGAAATAACTCTGCAGCATCCACACGGTGAAGGCGACGTTGAAGGCCATGTAGATGAAGCCGAGCGCGGTCGTCGATTCGACAAGGCCCCAGGCGGCCATCAGCCGGAACAGACCGAGCACCAGCACGATGGGCGAGATCATCTGCGAGATCAGCAGGAACTGGCGGAAGGCGCCATAGCCGGCAAAACGAAAGCGCGACATGGCATAGGCCGCCGGCACCGAGATCAGGATGGCGCCGACCGTGGCGATGACCGAGACATAGAGCGAATTGGCGAGCGCCCGGCCGAAGCCGGTCGCCACCCACATGTCGGCAAAATTCGACCAGCGGAATTCGCTCGGCCACCAGGTCGGCGACAGCACCTCCTGCCGCGGCTTGACCGCGGTCAGAAACATCACCGCGAAGGGGAAGATCGTCACCACGATCAGCGGCGCCAGCAGCAGCCAGGCGATGACGGTTCGTTTCAGCTTGCCCGCCATGCTCCTCATGCGCGCTGCTCCCGCATGGCGAGGCGCACATAGATCATGGTGAAGACCAGCAATATGGCGAACATCACCAGCGACACGGCGGAAGCCTCGCCCAGTTTGCCGATGCGGAAGGCGAGCTTGTAGAGGTGAGTGACCAGGATGTCGGTCGAATTGGCCGGCCCGCCCTGCGTCATCACCCAGATGATCGGGAAGGAATTGAAGACATAGATGGTGTTGAGCACGATGGCGATGTTGATGAACGGCTTCAGGAGCGGAAAGGTGATTTCGCGGAACTGCTGTGCCGGCGTCGCTCCTTCGAGCGCGGCGGCCTCGTAGAGATCGTCCGGAATCGAAGACAGGCCGCCGAGGAAGATCGTCGTGGTGAACGGCACCGTCACCAATATGCCGATCAGCACCTGCATCGGGAACGCCGTCTCGGCGCTGGCCAGCCATTGGACATTGTGATCGATCAGGCCGAGGCCGAGCAGCGCCGAATTCAGCATGCCGCTTTCGCCGCTCAGCGCCCAGCGCCAGACCACCGCCGTCATGGTCAGCGACACCGCCCAGGGCAGCATGATGATGACGCGGGCAAGGCCGCGGCCGTAAAAATCGGTGTTGAGGATGATCGCGACCGGGATCGACAGAAGCAGCGCGCCGCCAACCACCAGCACGGTCCATATCCCCGTGCGCCACAGTGCCGCGACGAAATCGGGATCGGTGGTGAGGGCGGCGAAATTGGCAAGGCCGCTGAATTCGCGCAGCTGGCCGAAGCGGTTGACGTCATGCGTGGCGATCTGGATCAGGTCCCAGACCGGCCAGAAGATCACGATTGCCGCCAGGAACAGGCTGGGCAAGGTCAGCAGATAGGGCAAGAAGCGATTTTGCATCGGCTGGCCTGCAACCTCGGCGCACGGGATCGGAAGGTTCTGCTTATGCGGATTTCGGATCGGGAGACCAAAGATGTGGCGCGCCCCGCCTGAGTGGGGCGCGCCACGGGCGCAGGGAGATACGCCCTATTTCTTCAGCACGGCGTTGGCCTTCGCCGCCGCATCCTTCAAACCCGCCTCCGGGTCGCCGCCGAGGTATATCTTCTGGATCGCATCCGACGTGATCTGGGCGATCTCCTCCCAGCCCGGAATGACCGGCGCGAAGCGCGCATCGGGCAGAAGCGCGGTGAAGGCGGCGAGGTCGGCATTGTTGACGTAATAGTCCATCTTGGCCTCTTCCTTGTTCACCGGCAGGAAGCCTTCGCCTTGCGTGAACTTGGCGCGCTGTTCCGTGGTGAACAGGAAGTCGAGCAGTTTCCAGGCCTCGTCCTTGTTCTTGGAGTTCTTGAACATGATGATGGAATCGGTGACGCCATAGGTGCCGCGCGCGCCGGTCGGGCCGGCGGGTATAGCCGCCACGCCGTATTTCAGGCTCGGCGCCTCTTCCTTGATCTGGTTGGACAGGAAGGGTGCGGTGATCATCATGCCGACCTTGCCCTGCTTGAACAGGTTCTGAACGTCCTCACGGTTGTTGGAGGTGACGCCGGGCTCCGTCAGGCCCTCGTCGATCATCGACTTGTAGAGCTTGGCGGCTTCGAGCGCGCCAGGCGTGCTCAAGCCCGATGTGCCGTCCTTGTTGAGGATCTCGGTGCCGTATGACCACATCGCATAGTAATAGTAGACGTCGGTCTCGATCTCCTTGCCCTGCAGGCCGAAGCCGAATGTGCCGGACCCCAGCGCCTTGATCTTGCGGGCGTCCTCCTGCAGCTCGGTCCAATTGGCCGGAGGCTTGGCGATGCCTGCTTTCTCGAACAGCTCCTTGTTGTAATACATGGCGCGCGCCGAAGCGGCGATCGGCAGGCCGTAGGTCTTGCCGTCCATGATCGAAGGCGACAGGAACGTGTCGATGAAACGGCCCTTGAAGTCTGGCGTGATGTAGCTGTCGAGCGGCTCGGCGACGTCCTGCTGCACGAAGTCGATCAGCCAGCGCGTGCCGATGATCGAGAGATCCGCATTGGTGCCGGCGGTGATGTCGGTGGTCAGCTTCTGCAAGAGCACATCCCACGGCACCACTTCGAACTTGACCGTGATGCCGGGGTTCTTTGCCTCGAACTCCTTCTTGACCTCCTCGAAGTAGGGGCCGGTCTTGGCGCTGTATTCGGCGACGGTGACGCGCACCTCGCCGGCTTGCGCCTGTGCCGCGAAGGCCAGCATGCTCATTCCGGCCATCAAGCCGACAGTCCATTTCGCAATGCTCATCCGATCTCTCCCATTTTGTTCCGCGCTTTTGCGCTCCTCACGCCGATGTTGGCGCAGGATTATGTGACTTTCCTACATTATCGAGGATCTGGCCGCACGCAAGCAGATTATCGTGTTGCTTAATTACATTCCATTCACTAGCCTGCCGACATCTGCCTAGAGCAGTTCACCGTTTCAAGGAAACGGAGAACCACTCTAACTCTTTGTTTTGACGCAATTCCGGACGGAAAACCGTATACACTTTCCTGGAATTGCTCGAACTGCCGGAGGAGCAAGCGCCGTGGTTTCGAAAGCCGAGTTCGAAGGCCGCACTGTCGTTGTCACGGGCGCCGGCGGTGGCCTCGGCTCGGCGATCGTCGCGTTGCTGGCCGGAAGAGGCGCGCGGGTGATCGGCTGCGATCAATCGGAGGAGGCGCTGGCAAGCCCGCACCTCGCCTCGCGTCATGTCTTCAACCTTCTCGACCGGGTTTCAGTCGAGGCAGCCATCGCGGCCGTGCTCGACAAGGACGGCGTGCCCGACATCCTGATCAACAATGCCGGCTGGACGCGCGCGGAGACGCTCGGCGCATTGACGACCGACAGGATAGGGCAGGAAGTCGATCTCAACCTGACCGGCGTGATGACTTTTGCCGACCCGCTGGTCAAGGCGATGGCGGCGCGCGGTTCGGGCAGCGTCGTCTTCATTTCTTCCGTCAACGCCATCGCCCATTTCGGCAACCCCGCCTATGCCGCCGCCAAAGCCGGTATCAACGCCTATGCCAAGGCGATCGCCGTCGAGCTCGGCCGCAGCGGCGTTCGCGCCAATGTCGTCTGTCCGGGATCGATCCGTACCGCCGCCTGGGACCATCGCCTGGCCAAGAACCCGGATATTCTCGGCAAGCTCCAGCGGCTCTATCCGCTCGGCCGCATCGTCAATGCCTCGGAGGTGGCGGAAGCCGTGGCGTTTCTTGCCTCCGACCGGGCGTCCGGCGTAACGGGCGTGGTGATGCCGGTGGATGCCGGCCTGACCGCCGGCTGCCTGCCGTTCATCGACGACATATTGGGAGCGTGACCATGACCGACGTCCAGTTCCGCGACCTTTCGAAATCCTTCGGCCAGCACAGCATCCTCGAGAACATCGACCTCGACATCGAGAGCGGCGAATTCGTCGTGCTGGTCGGCCCGTCCGGGTGCGGCAAGTCGACCTTGCTGCGCATGCTGGCTGGACTGGAAACGATAAGCTCGGGCGATCTCGTCATTGGCGGCGTGCGCGCCAACGACCTGCCGCCGCAGCAGCGCAACATCGCCATGGTCTTCCAGTCGTATGCGCTGTTTCCGCATCTCAAGGCCTCCGACAATATCGGCTTCGGACCGAAAATCCGCGGCGAGAGCCGCGCCGCGGTCGAGGACAAGGTCAAGAAGGCATCCGGCGTCCTCAACCTGTTCTCCTATCTCGACCGTTACCCCCGGCAATTGTCGGGCGGTCAGCGCCAGCGCGTCGCCATGGGCCGCGCCATCGTGCGCGAACCCTCGGTCTTCCTGTTCGACGAACCGCTATCCAACCTCGACGCGCAATTGCGGGTGCAGATGCGCACCGAGATCAAGGCGCTGCACCAGAGACTGAGATCGACGGTCGTCTATGTCACCCACGATCAGATCGAGGCCATGACAATGGCCGACCGCATCGTGGTGATGGATCGCGGCCGGATCCAGCAGGTCGGGCCGCCACTGGAGCTCTATGACCGGCCGGCCAACAAGTTCGTTGCCGGCTTTCTCGGCTCGCCCTCGATGAGTTTCGTTTCCGGGTCCCTCAAGACGACGGCCACGAACAGCTGGTTCGAATCGACCGGCGGCGGAAGGCTTGCGCTTGGCGGCAAAGAGGTGCCGACAGGCGGTGCGGTGGAGGCCGGCATCCGGCCCGAACATTTTGTCATCGGCGAAGCTGCCGACGCGATGACCATCAAGGTGGACGTCGTCGAGCCGACGGGCTCCGAAACCCATGTCTACGGCGCCATCGGCAGCGATACGGTGCGCGTCGTCTTCCGCGACCGGATGCAGGTGAAGCCGGGCGACCGCCTGCCGGTCTCGGTCGAGCCGCGCAACATCCATCTTTTCGAGAAGGCGACGGGCCTGCCTCTATGAAAGCACAAGCGTGAAGACAACGGCATGAAGACACCGGCCGACATCATCACCCGGTTGCAACTGATGTCGCAGGACGGCACCAAGTCGGATCGTCGGCTGGCGGGCCTGGTCCTGTCCGATCTCGATTTCGCCTCCAAGGCGGCGATCTCGGAGATCGCCGCGCGCGTCGGCGTCAGCGAGCCGACGGTGACCCGCTTCTGCCGCAATCTCGGCTGCGAAGGCCTGCGCGACTTCAAGTTCTACCTGGCGCAGGCGATCGCCATTGGCGGACAGTATCTGTCGCCTGAGCCGCTGAGCCGCGACGCCCGTGAGCAGCGCATCGCATCGGCCATCACCGAGGCGGCGATATCGGCCATCCAGCGCGCCAGCGAAAACCTCGACATGACGACGCTGGTCGATGTCGCCGCGCGCATTGCCACGTCAGGCAACGTGCTGTGTGTCGGCTCCGGCGGCATTTCCTCGATGATGGCGACCGAGATGCAGAACCGGCTGTTCAGGCTGGGCCTGCCGGTGCTGGCGCAGATCGACGGGCAATTGCAGCGCATGTACGCCGCCGTGGCCACGCCCGACACCACGCTGGTCGCCTTCTCGGTTTCCGGCTATGCACGGTCGGTCATCGAGGCGGTGCAGGTCGCGCAGCAATATGGCGCCACAACGGTCGCCGTCACCGCGCCGGACTCGGCATTGGCCAGGGCCGCCGACACCGTCATCCATTTGCAGCCGCTCGAGGACGGCAACATCTACAAGCCGACATCGTCGCGCTATGCGCTGCTGGCGATCGTCGACATGATCGTCACGTCGGTGGCCGAGACGCGCGGCCCGAAGGTGCTGGAGAATTTGCGCCGCATCAAGCAGAGCGTGAACACGCTGAAGGTCGACGATCCGCGTTTGCCGCTGGGCGATTGAACTTCAGGCCGAAGCACTGAGCGCCTCGATGCGCTGCATCAGCACCTGGGGTTCGCCCGTCACGCGCAGCGTCTTGAGCCGTGCCGTGCCGCCGACGACAACCGAAACGGCCGAGGCCGGCACTCCAAGCGTCTTGGCGGCCAGCTTCTCCAGCGCTCGATTGGCGGCGCCGTTTTCGGGCACGGCGCGGACCCGTGCCTTCAAATGGCTTCGCCCATCAGCCGATGTCTCTATGCTTTCGAACCTGTCCATGGAAGACTTCGGTGTCAGCCGGACGAACAATTCGATGCCGTTCTCGCGGATGCGGAACGGGGCACTCATGCGAGCATCGGGTTCACAGCACCAGCGGTGCCACGGTGGTGAGCAGGAACTGCCTGAGGAAGAACAGGATCAGCAGCAGGATGATCGGCGAGATGTCGATACCGCCAAGGTCCGGCATGAAACGTCGGATCGGCCTGAGCGCCGGTTCGGTCAGCCGGTAGAGCATATTGCCGATGCTGCCGACAAACTGGTTGCGCGAGTTGACGACGTTGAAGGCATAGAGCCAGGAAAAGATCGCCGAGATGATGATGACCCACCAATAGAGGTCGAGCGCCATGACGATTGTTTGAATGAGGGCGAGCATGCCGGTCTCCAATTGTTGCCGACATGTAGCCATTGCGCGCGAAACCGGCAAGGGCAGGCTTCGGCCGCCAGGATTTCGGCAAAACGTCGCCTTGACAGAAAACTGCCGTGCCCGATAAATGCGCCATCCGCTGGACGGGGCTGTAGCTCAGCTGGGAGAGCGCGTCGTTCGCAATGACGAGGTCAGGGGTTCGATCCCCCTCAGCTCCACCAGCGGAATTTAGAGGGCATATCCTCCAGTAAATTCAACTAGATAGCCAAAACGGCATCTTTCGTTTGGCCCACGCATTTGGCCCACGTTTAGGCTGAGGCCGACTGCTCCGCGCTCCTCATATCCTCGGCATACCATTGCAGGGCTACCCAAGGGTCGTCCTCCAATCTCATCGCCTCAGCGTGGGCCTCGCTCTCCCCTAGGATGTCCCGAACACGCTCAAGGTGTCCTTCACGCCACGATGCCACGTCCGCCTGAAGAGTGCTGTATTCGATTTCCATGTGGGTCTTGCTCCTACCGGTCACCCGCCCCGTGATTGGGGCAGATGTCCTCAGATAGGGGTTCGCTCTTGAGGTCGTCAAATCAAATAAATTCAACACGTTAGAGGAGTATCTCCCCTGCCGGAGACGCCTATGCGCCAGAGGCCGTGCGCAATCATGGCCAGAGCGCATTCAGGGCTTCTTAGGTGTCCTACACCAGCGAACCCCCGAACGCCTCCCGACGCCGCTACCGCACAGCCCTATGGGGCTGTAACTGGTGAGTGGACGGGAACGGTCGATACTTCACAGCCCGCAACCCGGTCGCGTCACTTTCCACGACATCAATCCCCGCCCATGCGCCTGCGGTGCGATCCCGCTTCCACATTTGCATGCCGCCTATGGTGACCCTGACAGGCTCGCTAGGGTCAACGCCTCGCTTGACCAGTTCCCGACACAAGACCGGCACAGGGTCCTTGCGCGTCGTGGTCTTCTCGATTTCCTCGCCCCGTAGAGTGGTGGCGGCAGTGAGTGATCCTCGATATTCGATATGTAGCATTTGCTCCTTGCTGTTGTGCGGTTTGGCCCGCTTGGCTCGCTACGCTGCGCTGAGGGGTGTTTGTCTCTGGACGGTAGATCGTACCGGCGCGACCGCGAACACGCTCTGGCGGTCATCCCGCACAGCGTTCTGTGGGTGTCTGGGTGGGTGTTAGGGTGAGTGGTCCTCGGCCACGAATGGCCTGCGGGGTAGAGCCCGAAGGGGGCTTTGAGCTTGGGGCAATGGTTCACCGGGATGGCGACCTGACCCCCTTCGGGTTTTCTTCTGGTGCGGAATGCTGCCTACAGGCCGAGCCCCTTCCGCATCTTAGCCACCTCGACGCAGTGCTGGTGGAAGATCGAGAAATCACCCCTCAACGCCGCCTTACGGAACGTCGGGAGGTCCTGCTCGTCAACGTGATCCATCCATGTGGCATGGTCGATCCCGTACTGGCTAAACACATCTCGATTGAGAGTTGCAATGAAGCCAGCCTCGACAACCATAGCCTGCGCCTCAGTGATCCCGAACTCCTCGCCGACAGGGATTTCTCCAAGGTCGACGAAAGCATCTGCAAGGAACTTCTGCTGCTCCTCGGTGTGGGTCTCCCGAAGGCTATCGAGGGTTTCGTTGGTCTTCGATTGAAGCTCCTCCACGCCCATGGCCTTCAGCTCGGCGTCAAGGGCTTCGAGGTCAGCGGCTTCGAGGTCAGCGATGGTGTCTTGGTCGTCTTTGATCTCGTAGTCTTCCGGGTTCAGGTTATCGAGGTCAATGTCGTCATCACCCCAATCCGACACCTCCGAGGGGATTTCTCCCTCCGAAGGCTGTCCAAGGTCGGACTGGGTTACCGAAAACGGTAGCCGTATGGCCTCAGGGCTTCGTCAAGTCCTGCACCGTAATCCTCGGCGCTAATCTCGCCAGCCTCATACATCTCACGGGCCTGCTTAGGTCCAAGCTGGATGCCACCAACCGTCACCGGGATGGTGTCGACAAGAGCCCTAGGCGGCACTGCAAATGCACTGCTGTCACTCTCGGGGGCCGGTGCGTTCAACTGCTCGACCTTGGTCACGCCGTTCGAGATGCTGACACGCTGGCTGAGGGTACCGCGCTGCTGCTGCTGGTACCAAGCATTACCCGCAAGGGAGACTTCCGTTGCCGCTGCAACCTGTGCCCGCAACTTCGCCGCCTTCTCGTCATAAGCAGCCTTGGCCGAAGCGTGTTTAGCCCGCTCGACGAACTCATCCCGCTGCTGCTGGCTCATATTGGCGAATGCCTGCTCGGTGACTGACATCGGCTTATCGCTGTCTTTGCCGCTCATCTGGTCGTCGCTGTATCTATCGTTAGACATGGTTGGTTCCTTCAATGGTGATGGTCCCCACAGCGGGATGCTGCGGGGTTTTGGTAGTTGGGGTGGTGAGTGGTGTTGCAGGGCCTCAGCGGCGCGGCTGGAGGCCATAGCTGTGGATTGGTGGTGAGTGGTCAACCGCCGGGGCCGCTACGGTAGGGCTTAGGCTGGCCTTGCGGGGGCGCATGTACAGCTCGGCCATTCGCCGCATCATGTCGCCAGCTTCAAGCTCGCGATAGCCGTAGACGGCATAGCATCGCCCAGCGACCATTAAGGCGTCTGGGATACCAGAAAGCCGGTCCAGTTCGGATGCCCGACCTTCCTCCATCCTGCCCAACGCTTCGATGATGGCGAGGGCCTGTTCTCGGGTCGGCCAATCTGCAAGCGCTGGGAGAAACTGGCTCACAGGCCTTCCCTGTTGTGCTGGAGCCATGGCGTCTTGGCGTGAGCCTTGGCCGTTCCGAAGCGGAAGAGGTGGTCGAGGTGCTGGCCACCATCCGCCCCACCGGAATACCAGCCAAAGTCGCGGTCAGCATCCCACCTCGGTCCAATCCATGCCAGTGACCTGCGGATTAGGTCGAACTGGTCTCGCTTGGCCTGACCCAGCCGCTTCCACGCGAACTGGTCATAGTGAACGGTGACGCCTTTCTCGCGCCGCTTCTCACGTCGATCTGCCGCTGCCTTAATGGAATGGGTGCGGGCCTGCTTGGTCCGGGTGGAGAGTTTGGTATCAGGGACGTTGCGATAGCCGGGGGCATTGACGAGGTGCTGTTTCCAGTCGGTGCGGTCGCCCTGCGATGCCCGCAGCGCTGTCTTGGCCTGTCGCTTGGCTGTGGCTGCTGTGGCAAGGGCGTCGTCGGGATCGTGGTCCTGATCGTCGGGTGTAAACTCTCGCTCGTGAAGGAATAGAGCCTTATCGAACGGTCGTGCGTCGTCTGTCATGTCATGCGTGTTCCTCTCTGCATTATTTCGGGGTAAATCTCCGCAAAGCCTTATGGGACAAGGCGTTGAGGCCTCCAATGCGCCCCCCGCACCGCGACATTTCGCACTAAGGAGGTTTTCCTAAGCAAATTCAATCGGTTACTTCAGAACTCATCTTCAGGTATCTCGACAGGTGGCAGCGTCGGCCCACCCCCAGCCGCCTTAGCAGCCATCTGGGCAACCCCCATAATGTTCCCCGCTATGGTCGCCCTGAGGTCATCGCTCTTGATGCCTCTAAATGCAGCCATGAATTGATCAAGGTTTGATGCGGCAATCTGAGCCAGTTCAGGGTCCATGTCTTTCCTCCCGAAGTTTGCTGTGGGTTGCGCTATCATCTTCCTAGCAATCATCATCCGATAGATCGAAGGAAAGTCCTGCTTCATCCAGTCAGGAAGCCTACGATCACTGACAATGCCACCAAGTTCATTGGCCATCTGTCGAGCTGACTTGATCCCACGCTTTCCAATACGATGATTGCCAGCCTCTATATACGCCCTGAACTGCTCCCGACGCTCCACCATCGTGTATCTGAGGCCATGCGTTCGGTTCCGCTGAACACCGGCCCATCGCCACCCCTCGCGTGGCAGCCCATAGACCACCTCGGCATTGATCGAGGTCAGCCCTAAAGCTGCCGTAGCGTGGAACCGATGGTGCCCGTCGAGCAGCACAAAGCCCTTGGACAGGTCGGCATCGTCAATCGGGGTGACCGTGACAGCCTGGAATACCGCCCCGGCCTTCATCGCTTCCTGATATTCCTTGACTGTCGCCCAGCGCGTGGCCACCCGAACCTGCACCGCCGGTTCAATGACGATGCCGCTCAGGGCAAGCGTTCGGATGTCAGGCGTGTTCACCGCGTGTGGCTCTCGGTTTGTGGGGCTCGCTGTCTCTGCCCGCAACTTCGCTTCATGGTTCTGATTGTCTCCTTTGATGGCATTGGTGGGTGGTGAGTTTGTCGGGACGTCCTGACAAAGTGCCGACTGTCGCTTCCGCAAAGTATCCCCTCGGGCTGTCCTTGCGGTGCCGTTGGGGTCGAGGTGTGCTGCGGTCGGGATGATCCTTTCCACAGCGTGGAGTTGTTCGATTGAGAGTTTGGCCAGCTTGGCGGCGATGCGGGACAGGGTGGCGTCACGCTCGTCCGGTTCGGGTGGTGGCTGGAACTTGAGGCGCTGCTCCACTTTGTCACCACGTGGTGGCAAACTGGCCTTGGCCTTGGCTCGCTGCTCCGCTTTTCCATGGACCATGGAAACCTTAGCTTCCCGGTGGCGGCTGGAACTTGATGCGCTGTTCCACTTTTCTGTCGCCGACAGAAATCTTGGCAGCCCTGCGCTCCCGGTGCCGACTGTCGCCACGAAACACATAGAGGCGCAGACGAGCGCGTGGGGATTTCGGCTTCGTAGTGCCATGGTTGTCCCTGTTCGGCTTCATAGTGCCACTGTGGTCCCTATTAGCAATCGCTAACGGACCCGCTCCGTAAACCTACTGTTCACCCTAACCCGCATCTATCAGCCGCTGCACCTGGGACGCAGAGAACGGCTGACCCTTCGCGGTCGTGTGGCCAAGCTGTGCAAGCTCCGCTGCAATTTCCCGCAGGCTCTTTGCCTTACCCGTCTTTGGGCTCTTGCGCGCCAATCGCTTCGCCTCGCGGATCACCTCGGGATTGGACACCCGGTAGCCGTGGTTGCCCTCTACGCGCCTTCCAAGCTCCTTAGACTTCCGATCACGAGCGCCCCTGAGCTTCGCCACAAGCTGCGCCTTCTCGAACTGTGAGACGGCACCAAGTATCTGCCGCACCATGGCAGCGGTCGGCGTGTCATTCGTGAAGCTGTCTGGCGCATCGACCGGGATCAATTCATAGCCGAGACCCTGTAGGAGCTTGTGGCCCGCTATCTGCACAGCAAGGTCGCGGGCGAACCGGCTGGCGTTCTCGATAAGGATCACCCTCGCGCCATTGCCAGCCATGTATTCAAGGAGGTCTTGGAAGCCCGGGCGTGTGTCAATCGGATCAGCCCCGCTCACAGCCGCGTCATTGAACTCCCGAACGACCTTGATCCCGTGTCGCTTGGCATAGGCGTCGATAGCCTGCTGCTGCCGTGGCGCGCTGTCGCCGTCGACATTGGTCCGTGAGGAGGTCCGAAGATAGGCAACTGCCGTGGTCATTCTATGTGGTCCGATCCCATGTGCTGCAAGCCACCGGGCTCGCTATCTGTACCTTGTACCTGAGAATTAGGTACAAAGTCAAGGTCCACCGCCCGCCCCCCCCCCCCCCGTCCAGTCTCATCGCAGGTGCATTGCCAGCCACACCATCTAACAGCGCTGGCGCGTCGACCGCACAGCAAGGCGAGGCTGTCTGGGATTGCCTGAGGGTGCCCTGTGGTGGAACCGAGGGGGTACGGGGGGTATCGCGCGCTGCCCTATATCTGATGGGTCGGACGGATTTTTGCGTCAGATATTTCGGTTGCTTCCGGTGTCGAACTGACAAATGCTACCCAAAGCACTTGGGCTAAGGGCAGGGCCAATGAAGGAACTGAGGGGTGAGAGCTATTGGCATGTAACCGACCGTGGCGGCATCCTTCTCCACAACGTCCGGATTGGTAAGGGCTGGTGTGCAAGTATCTCATACTTCGCTAAAGGTGAGCTGGCAGATGCGTTTACCCCCTACTCTCAGCTCGCTGGCGGCAGTGATAAGGAGCGCGTTTGGGAAAGCGTACGGGCAACTCACTTCCCCGACCTTCCAAGTCGCCAAAAGGCACTCTTTGTCTTCCCCTCCAAAGAGAATGCTGAGAGGGCTATCCAGGAATGGTACACCGGTCAGGACAAAGTCATTGTAGAAGTGCGTCTCTCAATGGACGTCAAACTTCACATAGCAGACGCCCGTCATCTCGATCACCTCCCGAGCCTATGGCCAGATGCCACCATGCGTTATTGGCAGGGGGCAATTACTGACAATCCACGACCTGAAGCGTTGGTCGAAGGAGTTGTCTACTTTCCAGGTTGGGAACACGAGCCATTCGAACTGATGTTGTCCCGATAGCGCGAGCCTTCCTAACGGCTGGCTGGCAGCTTCACAGTCTCCACACAGGCCACCTTCTGCGCATCGCTCGGCCCACCTTTATTGTAACCGCCGAACGTCTGCCCCTTGCGTCCCTCGGCGTGGCCCACGACTGCCGCAACGGTTGTCTCGGGTATGCCCGCATGTTCCGTCTGTTCGACGAACCAGCGTCGGCACGAATGGAAGTTAACAAGGCTCCTGCGCTTGCCGGGCCGCATGTCATCCACCTTCAGGGCCTTGCGATAACGGTTGAAGCGCTTCCCAAAGGTGTCGCTGGGGTCGCGCTCGCCTGCCAGTTCATGGAACAGCCATTCCTTCGGCTTCTTGTCCTTGGTCCGCCGCTTCACGATCTCCTCCAGGTCGGGGTGCATCGGCACCTTCCGGGGTGCTGACCCGGTCTTGCCGTGCTGGAGATCGAACAGATCATCATGCACATCCTCGACCCAGAGCGTAATGACCTCCGCCAGCCGCATCCCCGACAGGCACGAGATACGCAGGGCGTCGGCTATCTGGTGCCGGAACTCCTCGCTTATCTTGTCCTTGGGATAGTCGGCATAGAGTAGCTTCCGAAGCTCCTCAGCCTCGAATGGTCGCTCGTCATTCCCCCGTTCGCCGCGCTCCACCCGCCGCTTATTATCGGGCAGCATCTGGCCAAGCCATGGGCTTTCGATGGCCTTGCCGTTCATGACTGCACCGGCAACATGGCCTCGCAACGTGAGGTAGTCCCAATATCCGCGCAGCGCCGTCATGTGCTTCTTAGCGGTCCTGCGATCCATCGGTTCAATGATGGCGACCACGTATTTGCCAGCGCTCTTGCGGTCGATGTCAGGCAGCTTCAAACCTTCTTGCGAACACCAGCGGGCGAACCGCTTCACAAGCCCCCGCCGCTCGCTCGTGGTCTTGTCGGCGAGCCCTATGGCCTTCAGATACGCTTCAACATGCTCGTCAATGGGAACCTTGCCGGTGAAGGCGTCTTCAAACTCCTTGCGCTGTGACCCCCGCAGCCGCTCGCTCTCATCCTCAGCAAGGCCCATAGCGAAATCCAACTGGCTGTGGTTATCGGTGGCCTTGAGGTCGACCAGAGCTTCGCGCCAGACGGTGCCGCGCTCTCGTGCTGACATCGTGGCTGGGCTGATCACCTTGCCCGCCGCGATCTGTTTGAACAGGCTCCGGGTATCCCGCTCGGCTTGATCCCGCCGCTCCATTGCCACGCGCATGTCGCTGGTCTGGAGGTTCTCCCGGTGATGGGTCTTGCCATCGAAGTGGCTGCGCATGGCGACCGGAACCCCGATCTTGAACCACCATATCCGGCGCTTCAATTCGAGGTGTCGTCTGGCACTATTTCGCTGCTTCGGCATAGAAAGACCCCCAGTTTGGCCCACGCATTTGGCCCACGTCCCGGGGGTCTATTGCATTGATTTACAAGGATATCAAGGGTATAGGTAGCTTCAGCGTCGATCCCCCTCAGCTCCACCAGCGGGATAGTCGTTTTCTTCTCTTCGCTGCATTGCAACAGCCGAACCCACGTCGGTGGCTACGGTGCGAAATGTCACGACACTGGCGCCCTTTTCCGTCCATCATGAAGGATTGCGAGAGCCTTCCGGGGCAAACGCCTGTCAATTGGACTTATGGCGGTGATCGCTATGGAATCGCGCTATTTTTTTTGGAATCCACCCCATTAGAGTGACATTACCAAATCAGTTTTTTCTGTGTGTTGTAGCAAGGCGTTTCGGTGGGGGCGGCTGACGGCGCTATACGGATTTGGAAGTCGATATGAAGAACCCGCCCGCGGAAGCAAAACGTGTCAATTCGCGAGTATCTCGCTGCAAATCTCAGACGGCTCTGTAAGGAGCATGCCTCGGTAAGCGCGGTATGCCGGGAACTGGGCATCAATCGCACGCAGTTCGAACGCTACCTTCAGGGACAGACTGTTCCGAACAAAGCGACAGCCAAGCTGATCTGCGACTATTTCCGCATCGACGAAGCCGAATTGTACCGGGAACCGGGCGCGCCGAAACCTGCGGTTCGCGGCCTGCCACCGATTTCCGAAAGCCTGTTCAACCAAATGATCCGGCCGCCCGCCCCGTCGATCGCGGGCGGCACCTACTTCACCTATTTTTCGATCCCGGCCCGCCCCGACCTGTTGATGCGGTCGGTGACCTTCGTGCGGCGCGACGCCGAGCTGGTGACGTTCCGAAGGGTTACCGGATGGTCGGAGCGCCGGGGAACGACATGGGCGCGGGCGCGCGGCAATCACTACGGCGTGGCGATCTCGCGCCTGAACTGGATCTACTTCAGCGGCGTCAATCGCCGCCAGACCGGTGAACCATCGCTGATCTCGGTGCAGTGGGCTCCCATCTCGGAACCGGTACTGATTGGCAAGGCCATGCTTCTGACGGAAGCCGGGCCGGCCTTCGTGTCGGTCATCATGCGGCAGGACGTATCCATCGGCCCGCGGCAGGCGATCCGCATGGCGCACGTCGTCAAGCTCGACGACCCGAGCCTCGACCAGCTCGTGGTCAGCCTCGCTCGGGAGGGGCTGGACTGATCGCGTCAGAATCTTCCCTTTTACGCTAAATAAGAATAACTCTATCCGGAAATAGCGTATGCCGGCAGTCATCTACTCCGTATGTGAGTAAAATCGATTTTTTGTACTTTACAGACAAGAAAGATAATTTAGTTTAATGCAGTTTTACTACCATTTTAACAAACCATTAACTCTTTCGATCTTACCTTCCGCCCGTGGATCCCGTTTTGGGGATCTTTTCAACAGATCCCATTTGGGGTCAGGAAGGGATGAAAATGGCGAAGAAAGTGAACACTGCTCCGAAGCTGACGATTGCCGCAGGCACCCAGACCGTCTTCTTTTCGCAGGGCATGCACTACAACAAGCGCTGAGCTGCCCGAGGCGCCGGCGACGGTTGTTCGTCGGCGCCTCGCCTTCGCAATGACATTTCTGCATTCGGCTTTCGGCATCATGAAAATGCGCTCCGCAAAAACGCTTGTCTTCTACCCCGGCGCCAACAAGGTCACGGCGTGCAATTTCCTGACCAGAAGCGTCTTCGAATGCAGTTCCGAGGTGATCGGTCTTCTCGCATCCTGGGACAAATGGGCATCCGCCGCGGAGATCGCGCGGGACCACGGATGGTCGCGATCAGAGCTGGATGCCGTCATCCCCCAATTGCTCGATTTTTCCGCACTGGTGACCGCCGGGTCGCAACTGGCCGAACAGGAGAGCCAATTCTCGGGACAATGGAACTGGGGCATTCCGACCGCGCTGATGCATTTCTGCGTCCAGGACAGCGAGTTCATGACCATCGAACAGGCGGAGGCACGGCAGATCGAACGCGCCGGTCACACCGTGCAGCCCGACCTCGTGCTCAGGAATTCCGCGACGGCCATCCGGCTGCCGGACGCGCTGGACGACAATGAACTCATTGCCCTGATGGCGCAGCGTCGCACGAACCGAACGGCGGCGGCGCCCACCATCACCGCGAAACAGCTTTCCGACTGTCTGTTCGCGGGCATGGGCATCACCGGCGAGACCAGCAACTGCATTGGCGCCCTGCCGCTGGGCATGACCCCTTCCGGCGGCGCGAGAAACCCCTACGAAGCCTATGTGGTCGCGCCGGCGGTGGAAGGGCTGGAGCCCGGCGTCTATCACTACTCGGCTGTCGGACACGATCTTGAAAGGATTTCGGCGAACCACCTGCCGAAAGTCTCCGAGCTGGTCGGCGGACAGGAATGGGCCGACCCCATGCCCTGCCTGGTCCTGCTCTGCGCAAGGCTCGACCGCACCATGTGGAAGTATGAGGACGCCAACGCCTATCGTGTCGTGCTGATCGAAGCTGGCCATATCGGCCAGAACATGATGCTTGCAGCGACCAGGCACGGCCTGTCGGCCTGCCCGACCGCGGCGCTCAGCCACTCGGCGATCAAGCGCCTGCTCGGCCTCGACCGGCTCACCGACGCGCCCATCTACGCCTTGACACTGTCTATCCCGGAAACCGATCCGCGCCCGGCAGCGGGGTCGATCAATTAGCCGATTGATTATGTTCAGAGTGCCCGGTGAGGGGGTCCCCTGAATTCCACCACATCACAGGAGCAGCACGTGGCCAACCAATCCCTACGCCAGTCCGAGATCGATAGTCTCCAATATATCGCATCGATGGCCAATGAGCTGGTGCAGATGGCCGAAGCAAGCCGTTTCCCCATGATCTCCTATCTGCTGGGCATGGCTTATGCCGAGGCCTTCGACGTCCTTCGCGGCGCCCGGCCGGCCAGGCATCCGCAGCTCAGCGGCAATTCGATGCACCCCAGGACGCAGGCGAAAGACAATCGCGTCCAGCCGAGGAGGGCATAGCCAGATGCAGCCATCATCTCTGTGGCGTGCCCCGGGGACGTGCGCGGCAAGGCCTGCTGCCGTCCTTGAGGAAGGCCGCTGTCGGCTTGACCGCATCGAGATGGCCGATTGGTTGGAACACGCGGGCGCAGAGGCAACATCATCCAAGGCCGGCCGGCCGATGCCGCTGCGATCCCTGCAATGATCGCCCGCAGCCCGCCGAACCGGCCTTTATGCACGACGACCTGAGGGGAACCCACAAATGAACATGATCGCAGCCATCAAAAGCGCCGATGTCGGTGAAAATGTCTTCAGCCGCCTCCATGCCCTGATCGCCAGCCGGCCGGCATCGCCGGATGCGGCGCGCCTGCAAGCGCGCCAACTGGTTTCCACGGCGATAGCCGACACCTGGCATGCCGACAGTCTCTGGGGCGCGGTGGATGCCTTCCATGCCCATTTCGACTTCATGATGCAGACCATCGAGATCAACGGCACCGGCGATCCGAACCTCAGGATCCTGCGCATGAGATGCCGCTTCTACCTCGAGCAGGTCGAGGCTCTGTGTCTGTCGATGAGCTATCGGTAGGCCGACCCTTCGACCTTGCTTTGATCCGTGTATGTCGTTTCTCCCGAACCGGGTTCAGTTTTGGGCGGCATGCATCAGTTCCGAAGGCTGAATACGAATGGCGCCGTGCGGCTGACGCGCGAACCCAGCTCCGGCGGCGGCGGCGGCACGGTGGCGCCCTGCAGCACGGCGAGCGCGGCGCGGTCGAGGTCGGGATCGCCCGAGGAGCGGACGATGCGCGCCGACGTCACCCGGCCTGAGGCGTCCACCGTGAAGGTGACGTTCGCATTGCCTTGCGAGCGTCGCGATTTCGCGGCGCTCGGATAGCGCGTATGCCGTTTGATCCATGACAGCAGCCGCGATTCCCACTTGGCCGGGCTGACGCCGGACGCCCCGGACGCCGATTTCGGCGCCGCCGTCCTGGTGGCGGGCTTTGCCTCCGCGCTCGCGGCGGTTACCGTCTTCGGCGGCGGCGCCTTATCCTTCTTCGGCTTGGGTTTCTCGACCGGCTTTTTCACCTTGGCCTGGACGGGTTTCTTTTCCCTGGGCGTCTCGACCGGCTTCGGCTGCGGCAGCGGCACGACGACGTCAGGCGCGACCGTCTCGACCATGTCAGGGACGATCTCTTCAAGCGGGGGTTGGTCGGCCGGCTCAGCCCGCGTCGTTTCAGTCGGTTCGGTCGTGTCAGGCGGCGTTGCATCCGGCTCGGCAACGGGCTCCGCTTGCTCGACCATTTTCTCGGGCTCGGCTTCGGCGGCCTTTTCGGTGTCCTCGACCGGCTCGGCCTGGTCGGGCACAGCGGCGTCCAACATCGCGGCTTGTTCGGGCACGGCCGGCGTCGCGACCATCGGCGCCATCTCGATGGCCAGCGCCGGCGGCGCCCCGCCATCCGCCGGGTCGACCGGGCTGAAGCTCTGCACCGCATAGGCGACCGCAACATGCGCCCCAAGCACCAGCGTGGCCGCAACCGCCCACAGGCCGAGGTCGCGCCAGCCGAGGCGCGACAGCTCCACCGTTGGCAAGGCGGCCGCTTGCCCGGTCATGGACCAGCGGCTCCGCTTGGCGCCACTGCGGGAGCATCGCCGGCGTGCGCAGCCTCCAGGCCGACCAGGGCGATCTTCAGGTAGCCGGCGCCGCGCAGCAGGTTCATCGCCTCCATCAGGTCACCATAGGCAACCGCCTTGTCGGCGCGAAGGAAGATGCGCGCCTGCTTGTCGCCTTTGGTCCTGCCGTCAAGCGTGGCGGCGAAAACCTGGCGCGGCACGGTGTCGTTGCCGATCGCCAGCGAGAGGTCATCCTTCAACGTCAGGAACAGCGGCGTCTCCGGCCGCGGCGCCGGCGTCGCGGTCGAGCCCGGCAGGTCGACATTGACATCCACCGTCGCCAAGGGCGCTGCGACCATGAAGATGATCAGCAGCACCAGGATGACGTCGATGAAGGGCGTGACATTGATCTCGTGGCTTTCCTCGAGATCGTCGTCCATGGTCTGACGGATGCGGCTGCCCAAGGTCTTGCCCCGCTACTGCGCCGCCAGCGCCGTTGCCGCCGCCACCGTGCGGAAATCGAGGTCACGGCTGACCAGCCGCTCGACGCCAGCCGAGGCGTCGGCGAGGATCTGCCGGTAGCCGGCTATCGAGCGCGCAAAGACGTTGTAGATGACGACGGCCGGTATCGCGGCGACGAGCCCCATTGCGGTGGCGAGAAGGGCTTCGGCAATGCCCGGCGCCACCACCGCCAGATTGGTGGTCTGCGCCTGCGAAATGCCGATGAAGGCGTTCATGATGCCCCATACCGTGCCGAACAGACCGACGAAAGGCGCGGTCGAGCCGATCGTCGCCAGCAGGCCGGTGCCGCGCGACATGCGTCGCGCCGCCGCCGCCTCGATGCGTGTCAGGCGCGAGGCGACCCGTTCCTTCAGCCCGTCGCCGCCGGCATGGTCGAGCGCGCCGGCCGAAAGTGCCGCTTCTTCCTCCGCCGCCCGCACCAGCAGGGCGCCGGTGCCGCCGTTGCGGTCGAGCGCGCGGCTCGCCTGCTTCAGCGTCGCGGCATTGCCGATGGCCCGCGCGGCGCGACGAGCGCCAAGCTTGCCGGCAAGCACTTCCAGCGACTTGGCCAGCCATATCGTCCAGGTGACGAGCGAGGCGAAGGCCAGCCCGATCATCACCGCCTTGACGATGATGTCGGCAGCCATGAACATGCCCCATGGCGACAAATCGTGCGGCAAGCTCAGCGCCGGCGAGGGCTCGGCCGCGGTACCGGCCCCGGCTTGCGGCTGTGCAGGCGCTAGGGCTCCCACGGGAGCGGCGGGCGCGGCCGGCGATGGTGCTGGCGCCGTAATGGTGGCGGGCGTGCCGCTTGCCGGCTGCTCCTGCGCCGGCGCGCTGGCGGCCGCCAGCATGGCGGATGCAAACAGCGCTGCGACCAAACCGGTTCTCGACATCGTCTTCTTCCTCGTTCTCACAGCCGCCAGTCTTCCCCGCCGTGGCGCTGAAGCGTCACAGGACGTAGCCGACGGGCTGGCCTGTGACGGGGTGCGCGAACACCCCCATCTCGACCCCGAAAATGCCCTTGAGCACATCGCCTTGCATGATTTCGCCGGGCGTGCCGCGCGTCAGCAGCCTGCCGTCCTTCAGGGCAATCAGCTCGTCGCAATAGCGCGCCGCCATGTTGGGATCGTGCAGCACCACGACGACGCAAAGGTCGCGCTTGCGGCTGAGATACCTGACCAACCCAAGCACCTCGACCTGATGGGCGATGTCGAGCGCCGAGATAGGCTCATCGAGCAGCATGACGCCGGCATTCTGCGCCACCAGCATGGCGAGCCAGGCGCGCTGGCGCTCGCCGCCCGACAGCTCGTCGACCAGCCGGTCGGCAAAGCCGGCCATGTCGGTCAGGGCCAGCGCTTCCTCGACATGCCGTCTGTCGTCCTGGCCGAAGCGGCCGAGCGCGCCATGCCACGGATAACGTCCGAGCGCCGCCAGCTCGCGCACGGTCAAGCCGGTCGCCGCCGGCGTCGTCTGCGGCAGATAGGCAAGCGCCCGCGCCAGTTCGCGCGCACCCCACTGGGCCAAAGGCCGCCTGGCGAAGGTGATGGCGCCAGCGCTTGCCGGCTGCTGGCGCGCCAAAAGCTTGACCAGCGTCGACTTGCCGGACCCGTTGTGGCCGATCAGCCCGTAGACGCGCGCACACTGCAATTCGAGCGAAACCGGACCGAGCAGCGTCCGCTCGCCCACGGCAAAGCGCACCGCGTCGATGTGGAAAGCAGTCTGGGTGTCAATTCCGGTCAAGGTCCGTCTCCAGTACGGCTGCGGGCATGTCATCAATCCGGTTTTCGGCAGCCGTGCCCGGTTGACTATGAAACATGACTTTACTAGTCAACAATGAAGTTGAGTTTTTGCATCAACAAAATATCGTGACGCCTGATGCCGCTTCGAATTTCAGGCAAGGAAGCGTTTCCGTGAAGCGATGAACCGCTCTAAGGTCTTCGCTGAAACAGGAAACCGCGCATGATCAAGGCGACACCCTTCGATTTTCCCTATGACGGCAGGCTGGTGGCCGAGAACACCGCGCTGGTCGTGATCGACCTGCAGCAGGATTTCCTGTCGACGACGGGTTACTTCGCCAGGAAGGGATATGATCCGTCGCCGTTGAGAGCGATCCTGCTCGCGGTGAGCCGGCTGATCGCCGCTGCCCGCGAGGCGGGCGTCAGCATCGTCCATACAAGGCAGGGCTACCGGGCCGACATGGCCGACATGACGCCGTACGAGAAATGGCGCCGCAGGCGGGCCGGCCTCGACGGCACCGAGATCCTGCTTCGTTCGGGTCCGGGTTTTCAGATCGTTCCGGAGATCGACGTCGCGCCGCAGGACATCATCGTCGACAAGACCTGCAACGGCGCCTTCACCTATACGGATTTCGAGCTCGTGCTGCGCGCGCGAGGCATCACGCATCTTCTGTTTTGCGGATGCACTACGGATGTCTGCGTGCACACGACGCTGCGCGAAGCCTGCGATCGCAACTTCCAGTGCCTGACGATCTCCGACGCCTGCGCCAGCGGCGACGGACGGGCGCATGAGGCGGCCCTTCACATGGTGACGGTCGAAGACGGCGTCTTCGGCGTGCTGGCGGATTCTGGTGCAGTCATTGAAGGCCTGTCACGGCTGGGTAGCAAGGCGCGTTAAAGGATTAGGTACCGCAGAGCAGCCTCGCACGTCATAGACACGGCAGGATAGCACCCTCCGGCAGGCCAGAGCGGTTGGAAAGGAAATTTCTCCGCAGTTCAGCCCGTTGCCCGTGTTTCCAGTCCCGTGCGCTGCGCGAAAGCCCCATGCTGGAACTCGCCGCTTTCACGCCGCGCCAGCGAATTGCGCAGCAGCGCGATCGTCTCGCGGCCGACTGTCGCGATCTCGCGCGGCGTGTCGACACCGACGATCATGAATTCATCGATGCCGAGAGCCGCGTAAGCAAGCAGCGACAGGGCGGCCTGGGCCGGCGGACCGGAGACATCGACCGCCTTGTGCCCTGCCGAGGAAATTCCCCGGTGGATGCGGACCGGAAGGGCGAAGCGTAGTCTGGCGGCCCGGCCATGTTCGACGGCGGCGCCGCGCACACGCTCCATCAACTGCCTGACATCGTCGATCGAACCGGGCGCCAGTTCGAAGACGTCGGCATGCCGGCCGGCCACTTTCAGTGCCGTGCCGGACTGCCCGCCCATGCGGATGACGAGGTCGGCACCATGAGGCCCCTTGCGCGGAACATAGCCGCCCTTGATGCTGTAGAACGCGCCTTCGTGGTCGAAAGGCCGCTCGTTCGACCATAGCCGCTTCAACAGAACCAGATACTCGTCGATGCGCTGCCAGAGGACACCGTGTCCGACCGGACGCGCTTCGGCATCGTCGTCGCTTAACGGCTCGCTGATCATCCTGAGCGCCAGGCGGCCGCCGCTGCGGGCGTCGATCGAGGCAAGCTGCCGCGCCGCCACGGTCGGTTCGACCACGCCGGCCCAATGGGTGAGGACCACTTCCAGCGACGAGCTGCGGTCCAGCACCTGGGCGGCAAGATCCATATTGGTCAGCAGGCCGGCCGGATCGTCGACGACGAGGTTGCGGAAACCGCCATCCTCGATCAGCGCCAGCCTGGTCGCCGTCTCGGCAAAGTCGTAGAAAAAGGAAACTGCGCTATCGGCAGGATAGGTCTTGCCGGGCACATGCGTGAATTCGATCGGCATTGCCATCTCCTCCATCTCTGGAATCACGGATGCGGTCAGATACGAATCAATGGCGCACGCGAAAGCGCACCGGGATCCGGTTCATTCAACTCCGATTGCCTGAAGGCGGTGGGTCGTCAGCCTGGCCGGACCACGGCTCAGGGAATGAGGCCCAGAACAACAGCCCCGGTGAACACGAACGCAAGGGCAAAGACGACATAGGCGAAAGCACCGGCATAGGCCGGGCGGAAGCTCTGGGCATTGGCCAGCCTCTGGCCGCTGCTGCGGGTCTCGGTGTTCTGCATATAGGACATGTCGACCTCCGTCTCGCCGGTTAATCTATAAAAGTTGTAGACTTTGTCGATTGCTATTTTTCGGCCATGCGCAGAATTTTTTTCTAACAGCGCCGTGAGAACTGGCGCTGAGTTGCTGCAGAGCGGCATCGGCGTGATCGACGGACATGGCAGCGTCGGTTTCACTTCCGGCGCTCGACGGCACTTCACTTGCCGATCCATTCGTGCATTGGCCGCCCCGCGCGGGCAGGATAGCATCGCGGCAGAGCGACAATGCGAGATCGTCCAAAGGACATTTGGGAGGAGCAAGGAAATGGGAGCAAGACTGGCCGGCAAGGTCGCCATCGTTTCGGGCGGCGCGACGGGAATGGGCGGGGCGGCCTCGGAACTGTTCGCGGCGGAAGGCGCAAAGGTGGCGATCATCGACCGCAATGGCGAAGCGGCGGCAGCCACCGCCGCGGCGATCCGGGCGCGCGGCCAAATCGCGGAGCATTTTGTCGCCGACGTTTCCGACGAGGCGCAGGTCGAGGCGGCCGTGAAGGGCGCGGCCGAGAAGTTCGGCGCGGTTACCGTCCTGTTCAATCATGCCGGCACCATCGTGATAAAGCCGTTCCTGGAGACCAGCGTGCAGGAATGGGACTGGCTGCATGCCGTCAACGTGCGCTCGATGTTCCTGATGACCCGCGCCGTGCTGCCCGGCATGATCGCGGCCGGCGGCGGCTCGATCGTCTGCACCTCGTCGATCTCGGCGGTGGCGGCGACGCCGAACGAAGTGCTCTATGACACCACCAAGGGCGCCTGTCACATGTTCGCGCGCGCCATCGCCGTGGAATTCCGCGACCGCAACATCCGCTGCAACGCCGTCTGCCCCGGCTTCATCCGCACACCGCATGGGCTGCGCGAGGTCGCCGATCTGGGTAAGCTCGGCGTCGATGTCTCCGACGCGGCGTTGGCCGCACAGCAGGGGCGGATCGGCGAACCGGAAGAGGTGGCAAAGGCGGCGCTGTACCTCGCCAGCGACGAGTCGAGCTTCGTCAACGGGGCCCATCTGTTCGTCGACAATGGTTTTACCGCGATGTGAGGTGTCCCAAGGTCCAGGGTCTTCGTCCCAAGCCCTACTCGTCTATCGTTCTTCCCGTCGAAACGGCTTCAGCAGCGCCGACGGCGCCACCGCGTTGCGCGACATCACCGCCATGGCGACGATGGTGAAGATGAAAGGCAGCATCAGGAACGCCTCGTAGGGAATATGCCCGAGACCGCTCGCCTGCATGCGCAACTGCAAGGCATCGACAAAGGCGAACAGCAACGCCGCTCCCGCCGAGCGCCACGGATCCCAGCGGCCGAACACGACCAGGGCGATCGCCACCCAGCCGCGCCCCGAGACGACGCCGAAGGTGAAGGCGTTGAACTGCGCCATCGACAGAAAGGCGCCGGCCAGCCCCATCAGCGCCCCGCCGAGAATGACCGCCTGGAAGCGGGTGACAATGACGCTGACGCCGGCGGAGTCGGCGGCGCGCGGGTTTTCGCCGACCATGCGCACCGACAGCCCCCATGGCGTGCGGTAGAGCACGAAGGCGGCGATCGGGATGGCCAGGATCGCCATGTAGACCAGCGCGAACTGGTTGAACACCGCCGGCCCAAGCACGGGAATCTCGGAGAGGACCGGGATCGGCAGCGTCTGAAAACCCTTGATGCTCGGCGGCACCGATTGCTGGCCGAAGATCAGCCGGTAGAGGAAATAGGCCAGACCCGACGCAAGCAGCGTCACGCCGATGCCGCAGACATGCTGGCTTAAGCCCAGCGCCACCGTGAACAGCGCATGCAGCGCCCCCATCAGCATGCCGGTCAGCACCGCCGCCAGGACGCCCAGCCACAGGTTGCCGCTGAGGCTGGCGGCGGTGAAGCCGGCCATTGCCGACAACAGCATGATGCCTTCGATGCCGAGATTGAGCACGCCGGCGCGCTCGGAGAACATTTCGCCAAGCGTGGCGAAAGCCAAGGGCGTGGCGATGCGGATGATGGCGGCCAAGAAGCCGACCTGGAAGATCTGTTCGAACACCGCGCTCATTGGGCGGCTCCGACGCGGCGGATGCGATAGGCGGTGAACAGCAGCGCCACCAGCATGGCAAGCAGTGCCGTGCCCTGGATGACATCGCTGAGGAAGGCCGGCACGCCGGTCGCGCGCGACATCGCCTCGGCGCCGGTCATCACGGCAGCCAGGAAGATTGCCGCCGGCACCACGCCGAGCGGGTTGAGCCGCGCCAGCATTGCAACGACGATGCCGGAATACCCGTAGCCCGGCGAGATGTCGCTCATCACCTGAAAATGCACGCCGCCAACCTCGCCGACGCCGGCGAGCCCGGCTAGCGCACCGGACAGCAACGCCGTCGAGAGCAGCACCCGCTGGACATTGATGCCGCCATATCTGGCCGCTTCCGGATTTTCGCCGGTGACCCGGATCCGGAAGCCGAGCGTGGTGCGCGCGATCAGGAACCAGATCAGCGGTGCCGCGATAAGCGCCACGATGACGCCGAGATGCAGCCGCGTGCCCTCGATCAGCACCGGAAAATTGGCCGAATCCTCAATCGGAGGCGAGATCGGATAGCCACTGAAACTATCCTTCCATGGCCCTTCGATCAGCGCCATCAGCGCGTAATAGATGACCGAATTGAGCAGCAGCGAACTGACGACGTCGTCGACCTTGAATTTCACCCGCAGCGTTGCCGGCACGAGCGCGACGGCTGCACCGGCCGCGGCGCCTGCCACTGCCATCAAAAGCATGGCGAGCGGTCCCGGCATCGGGATCGCGCCGACGAAGCAGCTCGCCACCGCGCCGGCAAGCAGTTGCCCTTCGGCGCCGATGTTCCAGAATTTGGCGCGGAAGGCGACAGCCACCGCCAGCCCGGTGAAGATCATGGGCGCGGCGCGCACCAGCGTTTCGGTGATCGCATAGCTGTCGCCGAGCGAAGCCGTGAACATAACGCCGTAGGATTCGAGCACGCCGGCGCCGGCCAGCGCGATCAGGCCGCTGCACAGCACCAGCGCGGCACCGATCGCCAGCAGCGGCAATGCGAGGTTGAACCAGGCTGGCGTCGAGCTGCGGACTTCGAGGCGGAACATCAGCTATGGCCCTCCGCCCCGGTCATCAGCAGCCCCAGCCGTGCGATCGTCGCCTCGGCGCTGGGAAGCGTGCCGGCGATGCGGCCCTCATACATCACCGCGATGCGGTCGCAGAGCACGAGCAACTCTTCCAGATCCTCGCCGATGACGATGATGCCGCAGCCCTTGGCGCGCATGTGGAGGAATTTTTCATGGATGAAGCGGGCGGCTCCGATGTCGAGGCCGCGCGTCGGCTGCGAGACGATGAGCACCTTCGGATCGAAGGCGAGCTCGCGCGCCAAAAGCGCCTTCTGCAGATTGCCGCCGGACAGGGCGCCGGCGCGCGTCATCGGCCCGGGGCATCTGATATCATAGGCCTTGATCTGCGCCTCGGCGAAGGCGCGGATTGCATCCAGCTTGAGCAGGCCCTTGCTGCTGAAAGCGGCGGTGCCGATGCGCGGCAGCACCATGGAATCGGCGAGCGGCAAATTGGTGACCAGTCCCGTCGTCATGCGGTCTTCCGGGATGCGGCCAAGGCCCAGCGCCTGCACCTCGCGCGGCGAGAAGCGAGACACTTTCTGTCCCGCAATCGTCATCCGACCGGCATCGGGGGCGCGTACGCCCGAGATCACCTCCGCCAGTGCCCGCTGGCCATTGCCGGAGACACCGGCAATGCCGAGGATCTCGCCGGCGCGCACGGAAAGCGACACATCGCGCAGCGCCGTGCCCGAATGGCTCGAGGTGGAAATGCCGTCGAGAGTGAGCACCGCTGCCCCCGGTGTCGACGGCCCCTTGGCCGGCGGCACGATCTCGTGGCCGCACATCAGTCGCGCCATTTCCGCCGACGTGGTGTTGGCCGGATCGTCGACGCGGCCGGCGACGCGGCCATGCCGCAGCACCGTGCAGCGATGGGTGAGCGCGCGCACCTCGTTGAGCTTGTGCGAGATGAAGATGATGCCCAGACCCTGCGCCGCCATCGACCGCAAGGCCGAAAACAGACCGTCGACTTCGCTCGGCGCCAGCACCGCGGTCGGCTCGTCGAGAATCAGCAGTTTTGCGCCGCGAAACAGCGCCTTGACGATCTCGAGACGTTGCTGCTCTCCGACAGACAGCGCCGAGACCGGCAGGCTGGGATCGAGTGTCAGCCCGTGCTGGCGGCTGATTTCGGCCAACCGCGCCAGTCCGCCGGACCGGTCGATCCGCCCGGACTTGCCTGGTATGCCGATAAGCAGGTTTTCCAGCACCGTAAGCCGTGGCGCCAGGTGAAAATGCTGGTGCACCATGCCGATGCCCGCGGCCAGTGCATCGGCCGAACTGGTGATCCGCACCTTCCGGCCCTGGATGAGGATCTCGCCGGCGTCGGGCGCATAGGCGCCGAACAGCACGTTCATCAGCGTCGTCTTGCCGGCACCGTTCTCGCCCAGCAAGCCGAGGATCTCGCCGGGCGCCACGCTGAGGTCGACGGCTTCGTTCGCCTTGACGGCGCCGAAACTCTTGGTGATGCCGTGCATTTCGATGAGCGGGGCGGGCAAGGGCGCTCCTGCGGAGATGGCTCTACTTCACCCTCCCCCTTGTGGGGAGGGTCGGTTTGCGATCGCAGCGAAGCGAAGATCGTAAGACGGGGGGTGCGGCGCCGAAGACCCCACCCCGCTCCGCTTCGCGGATCGACCCTCCCCACTAGGGGGAGGGTAAGGAACTCAATCCGAAACCGGTGTGTTCTCGTCCACGTCGACGCGGAAATTGCCTTCAAGGATTTCGGCCTTCTTCTTCTCGACCATGTCCTTGACCTCGGCCGGCAGCGTCTTGTCAAACTTATGGTAGGGCGCCAGGTGAGAACCGCCCTTGGCCATGCGCGAGAAATCGCCATAGTCCTGCGCCGTGAAGACGCCGGCCTTGACCAGTTTTATGGCTTGTTCGACGGTGGGATACATATCCCAGACCGGGCCGGTAATGACGGTGTCGGGGCCAAGGCTCGACTGGTCGGACATATTGGAGATGGCGTAGATCTTTTTCTCCACCGCCGCTTCGATGACACCGAAGCGCTCGGCATAGATGACGTCGACGCCGGCGTCGATCTGAGCCACGGCCGCCTCCTTGGCCTTGGGAGGATCAAAGAAGGAACCGATGAAGGCGACCTTCTTCTTGATGTTCGGATTGACCTCCTTGGCGCCGGCGAAGAAGGCGTTGACCAGCCGGTTCACTTCCGGAATGCCCATCGCCGCGACGGCGCCGACCGTGCCCGACTTCGACATCTTGCCGGCGATCATGCCGGAGAGATAGGCGGGCTCGTGGATCCAATTGTCGAAGACGCCGAAATTGGGCTCCGCCGGCCCGGCGCCGGAGCCGAACAGAAAAGCAGTCTTCGGGAACTGCTTGGCGGTACGGCGCGATTCACGCTCGGCGGCGAAGGCATCGCCCAGCACCAGTTCATAGCCGCCCTGTGCATATTCGCGCATGACGCGGCTGAAGTCGGCGGTCTGCACCTTCTCCGACCATTTATACTCGATGCCGAGTTCCTTCTCGGCCTTCTGCAAAGCGACATGGATCTGATTGTCCCACGGCTCCTCGATGGGCGTGGCGAAGATCGCCGCTACTTTCAGCTTCTTGTCCTTGGCGAAGGCGGCGCCCGGCAGCATCGCCGCGGCCAGGCCAAGCGCGCCCAGCTCAAGCACGTCGCGCCGCGAAAGGCCTTCGCGCGTTGAATGAGATTTGTTCTTCCGGTTTTCCATTGCAGTCCCCTCTGTTCGACAGCCGTGTCGAGCCGGCCGTTCTAAAAATCAGACGAGGAACTATGGAACGGGTCCGGACTTTTGTCCACATGGTCAAATTTGGCAGATCGATCATATCCACTCTCCTGGACTAGCCGGGAGAGCGGTTGTTCAGACCCGTTCGAGCGCGATAGCGATGCCTTGGCCGACGCCGATGCACATGGTCGCCAGCGCATAGCGGCCGCCGCGTTCGCGCAGCTCCAGCGCCGCCGTGCCGGAGATGCGCGCGCCCGACATGCCCAAGGGGTGGCCGAGCGCTATGGCGCCGCCATTCGGGTTGACGTGCGGCGCATCCACCGCGATGCCGAGCTGGCGCAGCACTGCGATGCCTTGCGAGGCGAAGGCTTCGTTGAGCTCGATGACATCGAACTGTTTTGGCGTCAGGCCAAGCCGCGCGCACAGTTTTTGCGTCGCCGGCGCCGGGCCGATGCCCATGATGCGCGGCGCGACGCCGACGGCGGCCCCGCCGAGGATGCGGGCGATCGGCGTCAGGCCGTATTTCCTGGCCGCCGCTTCCGAAGCGACGATCAGCGCCGCCGCCCCGTCATTGACGCCCGAGGCATTGCCGGCGGTCACCGTGCCGCCTTGCCGGAACGGCGTCGGCAGCTTGGCCAAGGCCTCTATCGTGGTGCCAGCGCGGGGGTGCTCGTCCTTCGAGACGACAACCGGATCGCTCTTGCGCTGCGGAATGGTCACCGCGGTTATTTCCTTGGCCAGCCGGCCATTGGACTGCGCGGCGACGGCCTTGTCCTGGCTGCGCACCGCGAAAGCGTCCTGGTCCGCGCGGGAAACCGAAAAATCCTCGGCGACATTCTCGCCCGTCTCCGGCATGGAATCGACGCCATACTGACTCTTCATCAGCGGGTTGACGAAGCGCCAGCCGATCGTGGTGTCGTAGATCTCGGCATTGCGTGAAAACGCCGTCTCGGCCTTGGGCATGACGAAGGGCGCCCGGCTCATCGATTCGACGCCGCCCGCGATCATCAGCTCGGCCTCGCCGACCTTGATTGCACGGGCGGCGATGGTCAGCGCATCCATGCCCGAGCCGCACAGGCGGTTGACGGTCGAGCCGGGGATTTCCTTCGGCAGGCCGGCCAGCAGCAGCGCCATGCGCGCCACGTTGCGGTTGTCCTCGCCGGCCTGGTTGGCGCAACCGTAGACAACGTCGTCGACCGCCTGCCAGTCGACGCCGGCATTGCGCTCGATCAGTGCCTTCAGCGGAATGGCGCCGAGGTCGTCGGCGCGTACCGAGGACAGCGAGCCGCCAAAGCGGCCGATCGGCGTGCGGATATAGTCGCAGATATAGGCTTCGGCCATGTCAGTCAGCTCTCCCGTTTCCCTTATGCGCCGCCTTGGTGCGACGCGTGCAGGTCGCGCAATGTCGTAGCTCGGTTCGCTTGGCGCCGGCATTTCGTCAAGCGCCCGCGCGAACTTAACCACCCAGCCACAGCTCTCCTGCCCTGCTGGCGAATCACGCTTGGATGCAGCGCCACGATCAGCCGGTTGGCCGCGAGCTCAATGCTTCATCCGATCCCTCATCGCATACCACAGCATTCCCAGCACATAGAGCGGCCCGCGCAGCGCCGTGCCTCCGGGGAAGGGCATCGGGGTCAGCGTCGAGAACAGGTCCAGCCGCGAGGCGTCGCCGGTGATGGCTTCGGCGAGCAGCTTGCCCGACAGCGTCGACAGGATGACGCCCTTGCCGGAATAGCCGTGCGCGTAATAGACCTCGCCATAGTGCCCGACATGCGGCAGTCGCGACGTCGTCACCGACACCAGCCCCCCCCAGGCATGGTCGATCCGGCAGCCCTTGAACTGCGGGAAGGTGCCTTCTATGTGCGGCCGCACGAAACCGGCAATATCGGCCGGCGGCGACGGCGTGTAGCGCTCGCCGCCGCCGAACAGCAGGCGACCGTCGGCCGACATGCGGTAATAGTTGACGACGAAGCGCGTGTCCGACACCGCGACATTGGCAGGAATGACGTTGCGGGAGCCCTCCAGCGGCTCGGTGGCGACGATGTAGTTGCCGACCGGCATGATGCGGCTGTTGACGCGCGGCTCCAGCCCATTGAGCAGCGCGTCGCCAGCCAGCACGACATGCTTTGCGCGCACCGATCCTTTTGACGTCGAGACCCGGATCGAAGGCTCGCGCTCAAGCCGCACGGCCACCGAATTCTCGTGGATGACGACGCCGGCCGCGCTTGCAGCGCGGGCAAGCCCGAGCGTGTAATTCAAGGGATGCATGTGGCCGCCGAGCGGCTCGTACATCGCGCCGTGATAGGGCGTGTCGACCTTGGCCCGGGCCCGCGCCGCCGACAGGATCTCGACGTCGCGGAATTTCATCACGCTCTCTAGGCATTTCGCCTCTTCCTCCAAATCCCTGAGATCGGAGCCGTTGACCGCGCCGACCAGATGGCCGGTCAGCCTGAGATCGCAGTCGATCGTATGGCGCTCGATAATGTCGAGCACCAGGCCGCGCGCCTCGAAGGCGAGATCGAACAGCGCCTTTGCCCGTTCAGGCCCATAAAGCTTGACCAGGCCCTTGGCGCCCTTGCGCAGGCCGGGGATCATCTGGCCGCCATTGCGGCCCGAAGCGCCCCAGCCAATCTTGCCGCCTTCCAGCAGCACCACCTTCAAGCCGCGTTCGGCGGCGTGAAGAGCGGCCGACAGACCGGTGCAGCCGCCGCCGACGACCACCAGGTCGGCCTCGACATCGCCGATAAGTGCCGGATGGTCCGGCGCCGGATTGGCGGTGGCGACATAGTAGGACTTGCCGATGTCGAGACCGGAATTGAAACCCGTTGAAGATGCCATGATCACACCTTCAGCAGCAGGTGGTCGCGTTCCCAGCTCGTCACCACGCTCTGGAACAGGTCGAGCTCGACGCTTTTCACGCGCAGATAGGTCTGGAAGAAGTCCTCGCCGAGCAGTTTGCGCACCGGTTCACAGGCCTCGAAACGATCCAGCGCCTCCTCCATCGTTTTCGGCAGCGTGCTCTTGATCTTGTAGGCATTTCCGGATGCTTCCGCCGAGCGCGCCAGCTTCTGTTCGACGCCCAGATAGCCCGCCAGAAGCGAGCCGGCGATCGCCAGATACGGATTGCAATCGGCACCCGGCAGCCGGTTCTCCACCCGCCGCGCGGCGCGCCCGCCGGCCGGCACGCGCAGGCCGCAGGAACGGTTGTCATGCGACCATTCGATGTTGGCCGGCGCGCTGTGGTTTGGTCTAACGCGTCGGAACGAATTCACGTTGGGCGCGAACAGCGGCATGATTTCGGGAATGTATTTTTGCAGGCCGCCGATGAAATAACCGAACATCGCGGTATCGGCATCATCGCTGCCGGCAAACAACGTGTTGCCGGCCTCGTCGATGACTGACATGTGCAGATGCATCGAGCTGCCGGCCTGTGCGGCGATCGGCTTGGCCATGAAGGTCGCATACATGCCGTCTTGCTGGGCGGCCTGGCGCGTCAGCCGTTTGAACAGCAGCACCTTGTCGGCCAGCGGCAGCGCGTCGCCATGCAGGAAGTTGATCTCCAACTGCCCCGGTCCCGATTCATGAATCAGCGTATCGAGCGGCAGTCCGGCCGCCTCCGCATAGTCATAGACGCGCCGGACCACCGGTTCATATTCCTCGAGCGCCGCCATGTCATAGGGATGCTGCACGGCCTCGGCGCGGCCATTGCCGCCGGTCGGCGCGGTCAGCGGCTTGTCGGGATCGGGATTGGGCGCGGTCAGGTAGAATTCGAGCTCCGGCGCCACTACCGCCCGCCAGCCGCGCTGCCGGTAGAGATCGAGCACGGCGCGCAGAACATGGCGCGGCGAGGCCATCCATGGCCGGCCGTCCATGTGGAAGGCGTCGGCGAAGACGTAGGCCTTGCCAGCGCCGGCGCCCGGCGCCAGGCAAAGCGTCGAGACATCGGGCACCATGCGCATGTCGGGGTCCGAATACGCAAAACCCTCGTCGATGGAACCGGAATAGCGCCCGTCTATGCTGACCAGGAAGGCGCTGCTCGGCAGATAAAGCGCGCGGTCTTCCAGCGCCGTGAGGAATTTTGCCGTCGGCAGCGCCTTGCCGCGCAGCACGCCGTTCATGTCGGGCACCAGGCATTCGACCTCGTTGATGCCGTGCTGCGCCAACCATGCCTTGGGATCGCTGAAGGGCGCGGTATTCGTGTTCTTCTCAAGCATTTCGTTCAAGTCCGTATCAGAGAGAGTATGGCTTGCGCGGCCACGTTCTGGGTGTCAGCGCCATCTGGCTGCATTTCCCTTGAGGCGGGCGCGCATGGCGTGGTCGGCCAGCAGGCCGGGAATGGCTCTCTCCAATCCTCCTTCGGTCCAGCCGTCACGGCCGATATGATCGCCGGTGCCGGTCTCTTCGGCGCGAGGTGCATTGTCGTGGCCGTCCCGGCAGTAGGGCATGATCAGCGACGCCACACAGAAGCGCAGCGCCTCGCAAAAGCCGGTGTTGCCGCCGTGGTGGATGAACAAATCCAACTTCGCCACCGCCGAGGACTGCGGAAACCAGGCGCCGAGATAGACATTGTCGGGCACCGCTCGGTAAGCGTCGCGCAGGCCGCCGACATTGACGATGAAGCGCGCCGGCAGCTTGTCGGCAAAGACGCCGGAAAGGCCGGCATGGAAGATGAAGGCGGGGCCCCGCACGGCCCGCGCGATGCCGACGCAACTCAGCGCCGCGCCGAAGCCTGCTTCGGGGAACAGCGCGATGGTCGGGCTGGCTTTACGCGTCAATTATTCCTCTTCATTCCGGCCGGCTGATCATGCCGAACGGCGCGGGAGCGCCGCGGCCGGCCGCTTGCGGTCGCAGTTTGCGAGAGCCGCAGATGGACGCGAAGCAGATCGGCAGTAACCTAATACTGCCGGCTTTCGAGCTGGTCGAGTGCTTTCAGACGTTCGCGCAGCGATTGCCGCAGCCGAAAGACATTGGCGGCCACCGGTATAGATGTCGACAGCCGCCGCAGCTTAAGGTGATCGGACAACGCATCGGCCACGAAGCGATTGGCCGCAAACACGTGTGAGGCCGGCTGCCCCGTTGTCGCTGGCGATGCTACGGCGTCGGTTGCATGGCAGCGGCCGTCTCGTCGATCTTGCCGGCAAGGACGCCTTGGGCCCAAGCGGTGACCTCGGCGTCGACGGGCTTGTTGGCCATATCGGTCAACGCCGCGTCGAGTGCGGCCGGGTCGGTGCCGACCGCCGCCGCGTCGACCACTTCCTGCTGGGCGTCGATCTGGTCCTGCAGAGCTGATATCTGTCCAGGCAGGGCCGCCTGCTCCTCGGGGGTCATGGCGGCGATCTGGTCCGGCGTCAGAGATGTCAGTGCGTCCAGCTGTGAATTCAGGGCATCCAGCTGGGTTTGTGCGACCTTGGCTTTTGCCGACTGCGTCACGAAGACCTGAAGCGCAGCGAATTTCTTGCTCTTGGAATTCATATAGGCGTTGACGTTGCGCTGCAGCGAGTTCAGCCGGCCGAGCTTGGCGTGGAGGTTCTTTTCCTTGGGCAGGGACGAAACCTTTGTCTTCGTATCGACCGTGATCGTTGCGTCCCTTGTCGCCTTGGCTACCTGCCCGCGGGCCGACGAGGACTTGCCGTGCGCAGCGCCGCTGTTGCCGTGGGCGCCACCATTGCCATTGCCGCCGCTGTGACCACCGCCATTGCCTCCGCCGTGTCCATTGCCGGCCAGTGCCGGAGACGCCAGAAGCGCCAATGCGGCTAGCGCCGCCAACGCAGTTTTCCAGTTTGTCATGATAGTCTCCTCGGGAAACGCCGCCCTGTGCCCGCTGCTATGGTAAGTTCGTATGAGAAGCCGCTAATTATGCGCAGTAAACTTTAGACAAAGACTGTCTCAATAAGAGAGCAGGGAATCTGTCGGTACGGCAAATGCTTGATATCCAACAGAAATCGACGTTTTTGAACGGCTGTGGTACTGAGGTCCCATGCCGGTCGGACCATGGTCCGAACTGTCGGTCAGAGTTGATTTCGGCGCTGCCGGCCGGTGACGCGGACCCAGCGCCGAAACGCGCAGGCGATGGCGCTTTTCATCAACAGGCTGAATGCCAAGGCGGCCGATTCAGCCTATACTCTCGCCACCGTCGATCACCAGCGCCTGGCCGGTCATGAAGGATGACCGATCGGACACGAGGAACAGGATCGCCTCGGCGATCTCCTCGGCGCTGGCCCAGCGCCCCATCGGGATCTTGGTGCGGACATAGGCTTCGATTGCCTCGCGTCCGCCCATCTGGGCGATGAACGGTCCATTGAACGGCGTGTCGACCCAGCCGGGGCAGAGCGCGTTGACGCGCACATTGTGGCGGGCATAGTCGAGCGACATTTGCCTGGTCATCGCCACCACGGCATGTTTCGACGTCGCATAGGCGATCATCTCGCGGTCGTAGAACACACCCGAATTCGAAGCCGTATTGAGGATGACACCGCCGCCCTGCGCGACCATCGATGGCATGACGATCCTTGCCGCCAGGAACTGCGCCCGCACATTGACCCGCCAGGAAGCGTCCATGCCGCCGGTCTCGACCTCGGTCAGCGTGCCGCCGACCTGGATGCCGGCGTGATTGTGCAGGATGTCGATGCGCCCATGCCGGTCGAGCGTACCGGCAAGGAGCTGCTCGACCGCATTGTCGTCCGAGACGTCGGTGGCGACCGCCTCCGCCCGGCCGCCCGCGGCGCGTATATCTGAAGCCGTCGCCTCGCCGCTGGTCCGATCCCTGTCCGCGATGACGACTACCGCGCCTTCCCTGGCCATGATCATGGCGCCGGCGCGCCCGATGCCGGAACCGGCGCCTGTCACCACGGCGATGCGGTCTTCGAGGATCATGATGCGACCTTCAGTTTGACAGCTTGCGCTGGCGCAGCTGCCATTGGGCAAGCACCACGAGCAGGACGGACGCGACGAGCACGATCGTCGCGATGGCATTGATCTCCGGCGTCACCCCGCGCCGGATCGACGCAAAGACATAGATCGGCAGCGTCGTCTGCGCGCCGGCGACGAAGAAGGCGACGATGAAATCGTCGAAGGAGAAGGTGAAGGCGAGCAGGAAGCCGGCGACCACCGCCGGCAAGATCTGCGGCAGGACGATGGAACGGAACGTCGTCAGCGGCGTGGCGTAGAGATCGCTGGATGCCTCGACCAAGTTGCGATCAAGGCTGCCCAGCCGCGTGCCGACGATCATCGTCACCAGCGCCATCGAAAACAGGCCGTGCGCGGCGATGATCGAACCATAGCCGAGCGACAGGCGCGGCGGCTGATCGTCCGGCCAGATCGAGGCGAGGAACGGATTGACGACGGCGAACAGCTGGACGAGTGCGACCAGTGTCGAAATGCCGATGACGACGCCGGGAACGACGATTGCGGCTCCAAGCAAGGCGTCGAAGACGGCGCGGGTCCGCACCCCGACGCGTGCCAGGCCGAGCGCGGCCGCGGTGCCGAACACCGCCGCCAGCAAGGCGCTGGTGGTGGCGATGAACAGGCTGTTCTTCAGCGCCTCGACCAGGAACGGGTTCGCCAGCGCCTTGCCGTACCATTGCACCGAAAAACCGGTGAACTCGCTGGCATGATGGCCGGCGTTGAAGGAGAACAGCACGACCAACGCGATCGGCAGATAGAGGAAGGCGAAGACGGCTACGACGAAGACGCGCATCAGATCAGATCCACCCGGCGGGCGCCCGAGACGCGGGTCGAGATGCGGTTGGCGGCAATCAGCACTACAACCGAAACCAGCACCAGCGTGATCGCGATGGCCGATCCGAACGGCCAGTTGCGCGACTGCAGGAACAGGTCGACCAGCGCATTGCCGATGAAGAACACCTTGCCGCCGCCAAGCAGCGTCGGGATCAGGTATTCGCCGAGCAGCAGGATCATCACCAGCGAGAAGCCGGTCATCACGCCGGGCAGCGACAGTTTCAAGGTCACGCCCAAGAAAGTGGAGAGCGGCGTCGCGCCGAGATCGGCGGAGGCCTCCAGCAGACGGCGATCGAGCCGCTCGAGGCTGACATAGATCGGCAGGATCATCAGCGGCAGATAGCCATAGACGATGCCGAGCAGGACGGCGCCCGGCGTGTTGATCAGCCTGACGTCCTCGATGCCGGCAAGCGCGAGCAGCGCCGGGATGCCGCGTCCACCCAAAATGTACATCCAGGCATAGGTACGCATCAAAAGGCTGGTCCAGAACGGTATGACGACCAGCGCGAGCAGGATCAACCGCCAGCGCTGCGGCGCCCGCAGGGCGAGGTAATAGGCGACGGGATAGGCCACGAGCAGACAGGCGAGCGCGCCCACCGGAGCCAGCACCATCGTGTTCCAGAACGCGGTCGCCCGCGCCGGAAGATTGGCATATTGCGCCAGCGTGAAGGCCGCCTGATAGCCGCCCTCCGGCGCCCGCTCGCCGACGCTGAAGACGGCGATGGCCATGAACGGCAGCACCAGGAACACGACGAGCCAGGCGGCCGCCGGCCCGAGCAGCATGGCCGTCAGCAGATTTTTGCGAATGCCGCGCATCGAAGGATTGCCCCGGTGCCGGCGGGTCTGGGCCCGCCGGTCAAGTTGTCTCGAATGGGATTTGTTGCCCGCCTGACTCAAGCCGACTTGAAGCGCGCCATCAGCTCGGCGCGGCCCGGATCGGTCAGCGTTGCAGCAGCGCCGAATTCCAGCGGCGTCAACAGGTCGGCCGCCGGATAGAGGATCGGATTGTCCAGCACTTCCTTGGGCAGCAGCTTGTTGACGCGCGCGTCGGTCGAGGGCGCGCCGTTGGCGAGGTGTTCCTTGACCGCGACCTGCGGGTTCATCAGATAGTTGAGCAGGGCGTAGCCGGCCGGCTTGTTCGGCGCGTCCTTCGGGATGGCGTAGAAGTCGGTCCAGATCTCGCCGCCTTCCTTGCCCAGCACATAGGCGATCTCCGGAATGTCGCGATGGAGCTGCGCACCGTCATTGGTCCAGCACATTGTCATCCAGGCATCGCCCGCGCGCATGCCCGGCTGGTAGTCGGAAGACACCGCGAACAGATGCGGCTTGACCTTGAGCAGCAATTCCTCGGCCTTGGCGAGCTCGTCCTGCTTCAGCGAGTTGAAGGAGTAGCCATAATATTTCAGCGCATTGCCGATCGTGGTCAGCTGATAGTCGTGCACCATAGTGCGGCCATCGCCTTCCGCCATGGCCGTGTCCCAGAACTCCTTCCAGCTCGTCATCGGCTTGGTCAGCTTCTTGGTGTTGACGGCAAAGCCAGTGGTGCCCCAGTTCTTCGGCACCGCATAGATGGTGCTGTCGATCGTGCCTTCCGAGGTGAAGCGCGGATCTTCCTGCGTGCCGTCGAAATTCGGCAGCTTGGCCATGTCGAGCGGCTCGATGATGCCGAGCTTCTTGTAGGTCGAGATGGTGTAGTTGGTCGGCACGAACAGGCTCCAGCCCGACGCCCCGGCCTGCAATTTGGCCAGCATCTCCTCATTCGAGCCGAACACGTTGACCTCGACGGCCACGCCTGTGTCCTTCTTGAAATTCTCGAAGGTCTGCGGGTCGTGATAGTTGGGCCAGGTGGCAATCGACATGCGGTCGCCGAGGTTCTCGGCGGCAAAGGCCGACGTCGGCATGATGCCGATCTCGCGCGCCATCACCGCCGTCGCGATGCCGAGGCCGGTGAGGCCAAGGAAGTCGCGGCGGCCGATCGAGCCGCGCTTCAAACGCATCAGCTGGTCGACGAAATTCTCGGGGCTTATCGGCAGTCCGTCACGATATGATTTCGACATGTTTTTCTACCCTCTGGTTGGTCCCGTTGTTCTTTGGATCCGCGAACGCCAACGGCGTTCCGGCGGCAAAGCCGATGGCGACGGGTTCGCCCGGCTTGAAGAGATTGCCATGGCCGATCACATGGTCGGCCTTGGCCAGCAGCGTTCCTATGCCCTGGATCTCGACTGCGTATTCCGCCGTGGAGCCCAGAAAGATCCGGTTGCGGACGATGCCCTTGAGCGGGCCGCTAGTCGGGCCACCGAGACTGAGCGATTCAGGACGCAGGCTGACCGAAACGGTTTCGCCCTGCCGCAAATCCACCCGCTTGCGCGCCGCGATGACGGTGCCATCGGCCAGCTTCACATCCACCAGATCGCCCGAATGCCCTGCGACGGCGCCGCTCAAGAGATTGGTCTTGCCGACGAAATCGGCGACGAACAGGTCGGCCGGTTCGTCATAAATCTCGCTCGGCTGCCCAAGCTGAACGATGCGGCCGCCATTCATGACGCAGACGAAATCGCTCATCGACAGCGCTTCCTCCTGGTCGTGGGTGACCAGCACGAAGGTGATGCCGATCTCGCGCTGCAGGTTCTGCAATTCGATCTGCATGTCGGTGCGCAGCTTCTTGTCGAGCGCCGCCAGCGGCTCGTCGAGCAGCAGCACCGCCGGTTTGTTGACCAGCGCGCGGGCGAGAGCGACACGCTGCTGCTGGCCGCCGGACAGTTCGTGGACCTTGCGGCCGCCATAACCGGCGAGCCGCACCATTTCCAGCGCTTTGCCTGCCCGCAGGCCGATCTCGCGCGACGACAGCCGCGGTCGTGCCTGGCGCAACCCGTAGGCGACATTGTCGTTCACGTCCAAATGCGGGAACAGGGCATATTGCTGGAACACCATGTTGACAGGCCGCCTGTAGGGCGGCGTGTCGGCCATGTCCTGGCCGCGGATGAGCACCTTGCCCTCGCTCGGCTGTTCGAAGCCGCCGATCATGCGCAGGCAGGTCGTCTTGCCGCAGCCGGACGGTCCGAGCAGGGCGACGAAAGCGGAGGGCGGCACGGCCAGATCGATGCCGCTGACCGCGGTCACCGCGCCATAGCGCTTGGTGACGCCGCGAAACTCGATGTCGGGCACTGCGGTCAAGGCTGCGGGCTCCAGCGACAGGACGATGCGATTTCGGGACGCTACCAGAGCCAATGGCAGCTAGTATATACCTCGCAGGTGGTATATCTGACCTATTTTCTTGTTTAAGGGGGTATTGGATGTCCCGCAGCGACGACTACAGCCAGCTCGCCGCGCTGGTCGCGGCGACGCGGGAGACGAGCGGCGACGTCTTCGGCAAGGCGATGGTCGCTTGGCTGCGGCAGCATGTCGGCTTCGACCACTGCGTGGTCTTCGGCTATCGCGGCGCTGCACGCCCGCCGCTGCTGTTCGAGACCTTCTCGTCGGCCGAGAGCCATGTCTTCGTTGCGCTTTACCAGGAAGGCCCATACCTGCTGGATCCGTTCCACCATGCGGCGGTCGAGCGCAAGGAAGGGTTCTGGCGCATGCGCGAGCTGGCGCCCGACCGCTTCTACGCCAGCGAATATTTTCGCTCCTACTACAGCCAGACCAGGCTGGCCGAGGAGGTCGGCTTCTTCGTTCCGCTGCCGGGCAAGGATGCGCTGGTGCTGTCGCTGATGCGGCTGCGCGCTTCAGGTCCGTTCGGGACCGCCGACGCCAGACTGCTGCGCGACATGGCGCCGGCGGTGGTCGCCTTCGCCCGATTGCGCTGGCCCGCCCTTCCCGCCGACGAGCCGGCCGAGGCCAGGCAAGACGATGCATTGGCGGCGGTCAACGAGTTCGATCGCGCCCATATCTGGAAGAGCCTGTCCCTGACGCCGCGCGAAAAGCATGTCGTCGATCTAGTGCTGCAAGGGCATTCCACCGAATCAATCGCCCGGGCCATGCGCATCGTGCCGGGGACGGTGAAGGTCCATCGCCGCAACATCTATCGCAAGCTCAAGATCAAATCGCAGGCCGGCCTTTTTGCCCGCTTTGTCGAAATCATCGACGCGCGGATAAGATAATTCCGACGGCCTTCAACCGCCTTTCGATCAAGGTCTTGCGCCAGCCTCCCAGGAGCCGGTCTCGGCCATCCGTTTCAGCAGCCGCGCCGGCTTGAAAACATCCTTGCCCGTCCGCTGGTGCCAATATTCGAGCCGCTCGACGATCCTGGGCGCGCCTTCGAGGCCGGCCCAGAACATCGGACCGCCCTTGCCGATGGGAAAGCCATAGCCGTTGACCCAGATGACATCGATGTCGGAGGCGCGGGCGGCTATCCCTTCTTCCAGAATCTTGGCCCCCTCGTTGACCATGGGATAGAGCGTGCGCTCGATGATTTCTTCCGCGCTGATTTCGCGCGACGCGATGCCCTTCTCGGCTGCCTTACCGCGGATCAGCGCATCGATCTGCGGGTCCGGGACCGGCATACGTGACCCGTTCTCGTAAAGATAATAACCTCGACCGGTTTTCTGGCCGAAACGCCCCTGTTCGCACAACGTGTCGGCGATCACGGCCGTCTGGCCTCGCGCCTTGCGGTTGCGCCAGCTAATGTCGAGGCCGGCGAGATCGCTCATCTGGAAGGGCCCCATCGGCCAGCCGAAATCGGTGAAGGCCTTGTCGATCTGGCTGGGCGTCGCGCCTTCCAGCAGCAAGGCTTCCGATTCGGAGCCGCGCGCGGCCAGCATGCGGTTGCCGACGAAGCCGTGGCAGACGCCGACGACGACGGCCACCTTGCCGATCCGCCGCGCCAAGTCGACTACGGTTGCCAGCGCGTCGGGCGCGGTCTTGTCGGCGCGCACGATCTCCAACAGCTTCATGACGTTGGCCGGCGAGAAGAAGTGCAGGCCGAGCACGTCTTGCGGGCGCGAGATCGAGGCGGCGATTTCGTCGATGTCGAGATAGGAGGTGTTGGTGGCGAGTATCGCTCCCGGCTTGGCCATGGCATCGAGCTTGCCGAACACCTCTTTCTTGACCGCCATGTCCTCGAACACCGCCTCGATGATCAGGTCGCAATCGGCGAGGTCGGAATAGTCGGTGGAGCCCTTGAATTGAGCGAGGCGTTGGCGCTTGGCGTCTTCGGTCAAGGAGCCACGCGAGACCGAGACGGCATAGTTCTTGTCGATCATGCCGAGCCCGCGCTGCAAGGCTTCCTGGCTGGTCTCCAATAAGGTGACTGGAAAACCGCCATTGACGAAGGCCATGGCGATGCCGCCGCCCATCGTGCCGGCGCCGACGACGCCGACGCGGGCGATCCTGCGCCGGACAAGATCCTTGCCCGGGACCTTTGCCGCTTCACGCTCGGCGAAGAACAGATGCCGCTGCGCCCGCGACTGATCGCTGGCGACCAGCTTCATGAACAGCGCGCGTTCGGCAGCCAGAGCTTCCTCGAACGACATCGTGACGGTATTGCGCACCGCTTGCGCGCAAGCGATCGGCGCGTCGAGGCCGCGCGCTTTCCTGGCGAGATCCGCCGCCTCGGCATCGAAAGCGGCCAGCTCGGTTTTCTTGATCTCGTCATCGCGATCGCGCACCGGCGTGAACGGCCCGCCCTTGCGAGCGATCTCCCTGGCGAAGTTCACGGCATGCGTGATCACGTTACTCTCGAACACAGCATCGACCAGTCCGGCTTCATGCGCCTCATCAGCACCGACCAGCGCACCGGAAACGATCATCCTGAGCGCTTTGATCGCGCCGACGAGGCGCGGCAGCCGCACCGTGCCGCCGCCGCCCGGCAGCAGTCCAAGCTTCACCTCGGGCAGGCCGAGCCTGGCGTCGGCATCGGCAACGCGGAAGTGACAGCCGAGCGCCAGCTCCAGCCCGCCGCCCAGCGCGGTGCCGTGGATGGCGGCGACCGTAGGTTTGGCGATGGTTTCCAGCGTCCCAATGATGGCACGCAGCTCGGGCTGCTGCACCGGCTTGCCGAATTCGGTGATGTCGGCGCCGGCGACGAAGGTCCGGCCCGCGCATGCGACGACGATGGCTCCGACCGATGCGTCGTCACGCAAGGCAGCCAGCGCGTGCATCAGTGGTTCGCGGACATGAAAGCTCAGCGCGTTGACCGGCGGGTTGTCGATGGTGACGATGGCGACGTCGCTGTCCCTGGCGACGCTGACAAAATTGGACAAGTTGACCCTCCCGACACCGGCTGCGATCCGGAGGGTTTACTAGGCTGCGCCGCGAATGGGAACCGCGTGCCGCACTGGCACAAGACTTGTCAGGACAGGCTGTAAGACGGCACGCTGGCGAGTTGCGGTTGAAGAGAAGCGAATATCACCGCACCGCCTTCTCCCCGCCTGCCGCCGTGATGACGCCGACGATGATCAGCCCGGTCAAAAGCAGGCGCACGCCGGCGCTGAAGCCGAATGTGTTGAGCATGGTCAAAAGCAGCACCAGGAACAGTGCTGCGCCCCAGACGCCGGGGACATTGGCCTTGCCGCCGGCCACCGAGGTGCCGCCGATGACCACCACGGCGATCGAAGCCAGCAAATACTCGTTGCCGATATCGACATTGGCGCCGCGGAAATAACCGGCGAGCAGCGCGCCGTCGATGCCGCCGAGCGCGCCCGACAGCGTGTAGGTGAGGAAACGGACGCGGCCGACATTGACGCCGGCGAGCCAGGCGGCGCGGATGTTCTGGCCTATCGCCAGCACCGAGCGGCCATAGATCATGCGCTGCAAGGCGATGGCCGCACCGATGGTAAACAGCACGGTGAGAACCGCCAGCACCGGAATGCCGAGAACCTGCCGGTTGGCGAAATCGGCAAAGCCCGGCGGCGGCTTGATCTGCAATCCGCGCCCATAGCTGATGTCGACCGACTGGATGATGAAGCTCGCCGACAAAGTGGCGATGATCGGCGGTATTCGCAGCGCCCAGATCAGCAGATAGTTGACGGCACCGATCGCGGCACCACAGGCAAGCGCGGCCAGCAGCCCGACCACGATCATGGCATCGCTGCCGCCCATCACCTTCATGGCCACCGCGCTGGCGAGCCCGATATTGGCCGGCAGCGACAGGTCGACATTGCCCGGCCCAAGCGTGATGACGAACATCTGGCCGACGCCGACGATGACGGTGAACACGGCCAGCGACAGCGCGGCGGTGACCATGCCGCCGGCGCCATAGCCGCCGGTGAAAGCGATGGTCGCCAGCCACACCACAAGCGCGCCGACGAACGACCAGATCCAGGGCTTGGCGGTCAGCGACCTCAGCAATATCATCGCTCACCTCTCCTTGCGGCTGATCAGCACCCGCGCCGCCAGCACGATGATGAGGATGGCGCCGTTGGCCGCCACCTGCCAGTCGGGCGGGATGTGCATGAAGGTGAGCAGCGGCGATGCCGCCAGCGCCAGCGTCAGCGCGCCGATTACCGCGCCGATCGGCGACACGCGGCCGCCGACGAATTCGCCGCCGCCGAGGATGACGCCGGCGATCGAAAGCAGCGTGTAGCCATTGCCGATATTGGCATCGGCCGAAGTGGTGATGCCGATCAGCGCCATGCCGGACAGCACGCCGAACAGACCCGTCAGCGCGAACAACACGACCTTGGTCTTGAGCAGCGACCAGCCGGCACGTTTGAGCGCAGCCGGGTTGCCGCCGGAGCCGCGTAGGATGACGCCATAGGAGGTGCGCATCAGGCCGAAATGGACGATGAGGCCAATCAGCAGCGCGGCGATGATCGGGAAGGGCACAAAGGGCGGCTTGAATGCCATGATCGCCAGCAGCCAGTCCGGCGCCTTGCCGCCGGGCTTGGGCAGCACCAGGATGGCCAGCCCCTGCCAGACGAAACTCATGCCCAGCGTCACCACGATCGATGGCAAATTGCGCAGATGGATCAGCGCGCCGAGCAGCGCATAGATGCCGATCGATCCGAGCAGGACGAGAACCCCAATGAGCGGTGCGTCCTTCAACCAGGTCGCGGTGACGCAGCCGACGAAACCGACAAAGGTGCCGATCGACAGGTCGAGCTCGTTGCCCGATATGACGAACATCTGCGCGATCGTCGCCAGCGCGATCGGGATCGCCAGGTTGAGCATCAGGCCGAAGCCGAAATAGCTGATGGCGCGCGGATTGAGCCAGGCGATGGCGAGCAGCACCAGCACCAGCGACAGCGCCGGCAGCAGCCCACGCAGTAGGCGGGCGCGTGCCGCCCCGCTCCCAAAGGTCTTCGAACCGTGTTGAACAGAGACGGCCGTCATCTCAGGCCGCGTCGCCGAAGGAGGACTGGATGATCTTTTCTTCCGTCAGCTCGTCGCGCGTCAGATTGGCGACGATGCGGCCGTTCTTGAAGACATAGACATGGTCGCAATTGTCGAGTTCTTCCGTTTCCGTGGTGTACCAGAGGAAGGTGCGGCCCTTGCCGGCCTCCTCGCGCACGAGATCGTAAACCTCGAGCTTGGTGCCGATGTCGACGCCGCGCATCGGGTCGTCCATCAGCACGATCCCGGCGTCGGAGCCGAGAGCCCGGGCGAACAAAGCCTTCTGCTGGTTGCCGCCCGACAGCGAAAAGATGTTGTTGTTCATATCCGGCGTGCGGATGCCGATCTTCTTTTGCCAGAACCCGGCCAGTTCGGCCTCTCGCCGCGGCGAGATCAGCAGCCCGTTGCGCAGCCGAGCCAGCGAGCGGATGCCGATATTTTCAGCGATCGACCACTGCGGAAAGATGCCGTCCGCCTGGCGGTCGCCGGCCACAAGCGCCACCGGTGCGGTGACCTCGACGCCGGCCCTGGCGCGCGATGCCGCGGCGAAGATCGCCAGCAGCAGGTCGGTCTGGCCATGGCCGGCCAGGCCGGCAAGTCCGATGATCTCGCCGGCGCGGGCCACCAGCTCCTTGCCGTCCTGCTGCCGCGCCGGCCGGGCGCGCACGCGCAACGGGCCGGCCTCGGCTTTCCGGATTTCGGTGGCGGTCCTCCGATGTCCTTCGGCGCCGCCCATGGTGGCGACCAGCCTATCGCGGTCGAAAGCGTTCGCCGCTTCGGCGCCGACAACCTTGCCGTCGCGCATCACGACGATGCGATCGGCGTTCTGCAGCACTTCGCCCAGCACATGCGAGATGAGAATGCAGCTGCCGCCCGACGCGACGAAGCGGCGCACGAAGGCAAGCAGCTGACCCGCCGTGTGCGCGTCGAGCGAGGACGTCGGCTCGTCGAGGATAACCAGGTGCAGCGGCTCGCGGGTCAGCGTGAACGCGCGCGCCACCTCCACCATCTGCCGCCGTCCAATGGAAAGGTCACCGGCGATGTCGGCCGCCGAGATGCCATGGTCGGGAAAGATTTCGTCCAGCTTGGCCGTGATCAGCTCGGCCGCCTTGCGCCGCCAGCCGAAGCCGGTGAGCGAGGCGTGGTTGATGCGCGTGTTCTCGGCGACGCTGAGATTGGGGCACAGCGACAATTCCTGGAACACGCAGCGTATGCCGAGCTGCTGTGCCCGCGACACCGAGTAGTTCTCCTCGGCCTCACCATGCACGCCGATCGTTCCGCTGTCGGGTGTCAGCGTGCCCGCCACCATGTGCATGAGCGTCGATTTGCCGGCGCCGTTGTGGCCGACGAGGCCGACGCACTCGCCGGGCCCGACAGTGAAGTCGACGCCGCCAAGCGCGCGAACGGCGCCGAAGTGTTTTTCGGCGCCGCTCAGTCTGATGATGTCCGCGTTCCCTTCAGGCATGCTCAACGATATCCGGTCGGCGATGTGCACGGCAACGCGTGTGCGACATTCACTTGATATTGGCTTTGATGGCCGCGATGGCATCTTCCTGTGTGTATTCGTGCGTGGCGACACCGCCCTCCTTGATCTTCGGCAGAGCGGCCTCGAAATCGTCCTGAGTGAAGGCGAGATACGGCACCAGCAGGTCGTGCGGAATGTCCTTGCGGCCATCGAGCACTTGCTGCGCCACCCAGAAGGCGAGCGTCGAGACACCGGGCGCGATCGAGGCCGACCAGGTCTGGTAGCCGTCCTTTTCCTTCTGTTCCTTCCACCATTTCAGCTCGTCCTGGCGGTTGCCCATGATGATGGTCGGGCGCGGCTTGCCGGCGGCGGCGAAGGCTTGCGCGGCGCCATAGCCGTCACCGCCCTGGTCGACGATGCCGACGATTTCGGGCAGCGAGGGCAGGATGGTCGCCACCGCCTTCTGCGCCGTCGTCTGGTCCCAGTCGCCGGTCACCGAGCCGACGATCTTGAACTCGGGATGGGCGGCCACGCCTTCGAGGATGCCGGCATGGATGGCGTCGTCGATCGAGGTGCCGGCGAGGCCACGGATCTCGAGCAGGTTGCCGCCCTTGGGCTGGAACTTGGCCATATGCTCGACTTCCTGCTTGCCCATGTCCTTATAGTCGACGACGACGCGGTAGGCGCAGGGTTCGGTGACGATGCCGTCGAAGGAAACGACCACGATGCCGGCGTCGCAGGCCTGCTTGATGGCACCGTTCAGCGCGTCGGGCGAGGCGGCGTTGATGACGATGGCGTCATAGCCCTGTAGAATCAGGTTTTGCACCTGGGCTGCCTGGGTCGGCACTTCCTTGTCGGCCGTCGTGAAGACATCGGCGGCCCCGACCACCTTGTCGGCCACCGCCTTCTTGGTGACGGCGTTGTAGCTGTCGAGCATCGCCTGCCGCCACGAATTGCCGGCGTAATTGTTGGAGAAAGCGATCTTCTTGCCGCTGGTGTCGGCAAACGCCGTACCGGCTGCGAGCACCGCTGCAAGGGTGCCCAGGACGAACAGTTTCTTCATGTCATACTCCTCCCGAGTTGCTGGTCTTGATGGCTGCTGGTGACTATCGCGCTTGCGCACCTGTTTTTTATCTATTGTCAGACAAAAGTGCAGAAGGCCGGCGAGCTGTCAACTGCAATCCATAAGATGCCGCTGATCACATTGCGGTGCGACGATTGAAAAGGCTTCGGTGGATGGGCTAGGCATGCGGGCAGGAGGCCGCAGACGCATGGCAGTGACGCCGATCGTCCCCCCGGGGGCTCCGGGAATTCCGGCGCGCTGGACGTCAAGCGCCAAAAGCGGCGTCGGCGCGGCGCTTTCGCCGTCGAGCCGCGTCTGGTTCACGCTCAGCCATGGCATCCTGAACGAGATCTACTATCCCGGTGTCGACAGTGCCTGCACCCGCGACCTCGGCCTGATTGTCACCGGCCCGAACGGATATTTCTCGGAAGAAAAACGTGATGCCGCGCATGGCATCGAACCGTTCGAAGAAGGCGTGCCAGCCTACAGGCTGGTCAACACCGCTGATGACGGCGCCTACCGGATCGAGAAGCGTATCCTGGCCGACCCTGCACGACCCACCTTGCTGCAGGAGATCACCTTCACGCCGCTCAAGGGCGCGCCGGGCGACTACCGCGTCCGCGCCTTGCTGGCGCCGCATCTGGTCAATGCCGGGATGGGCAACACCGCCTGGGTCGGCGACCATGAGGGAGAGCCTGTGCTGTTCGCCTCGGGCCGCGGCACATGCCTTGCGCTGGCCTCATCGCTGCCCTGGCGGAACGGCTCGGCCGGCTATGTCGGCGTCTCCGACGGCTGGCAGCAACTGCGCAACACCGGTCGGCTCGATCCAGCCTTTCAGGGAGCCGAGGACGGCAATGTCGCGCTGACCGGCGAAATCGGGTTTTCCGCCAACGACGCCAAAGCCGTGCTGGCGCTGGGCTTCGGAGCGACGCCCGAAGAGGCCGCTCGAAATGCCTTCGCCAGCCTCAGGCAGGGTTTCGCGGCGGCGGCGACGTCCTACGTCGAACAGTGGCGCGAATGGCAGGCGGGCCTGCTGCGACTGGACCGCCATGACGCGTCCGGAGTGAACAGCTACAGGATCTCCACCGCCGTCCTGGCGACGCACCGGTCATCGCTCATGCCGGGCGCGGCGGTCGCCAGCCTGTCGATCCCATGGGGCTTCGACAAGGGCGACGACGATCTCGGCGGCTACCATCTGGTCTGGCCGCGCGATCTGGTCGAGACGGCGGGCGGCTTTCTCGCCGCCGGCGATGCCGCCTCGGCCCTGCAAACCCTCGACTATCTCTGCTCCATCCAGCAGCCGGACGGCCATTGGCCGCAGAACGCCTGGCTCGATGGGACAGCTTATTGGCCGGGCATCCAGATGGACGAATGCGCCTTTCCGCTGCTGCTGGCGGATGCGCTGCGGCGCCAGGGCCATTTGCCGCGCGCCAGGCTTTTGGCCTTCCTGCCAATGATCGAGCGCGCCGCAGCCTATGTCGTGCGCAATGGACCCGTCACCGGCGAGGACCGTTGGGAGGAGGATTCCGGTTACAGCCCGTTCACGCTCGCCGTTGAGATCGCGGCGCTGCTTGCCGCCGCGGATATGCTGGAGGCCTGCGGCAAGCAGGATGCAGCAAGCTATCTGCGCGAGACCGCCGACGGCTGGAACGACCAGGTCGAGCGCTGGACCTATGTCACCGGCACGGCAAGCTGCGAGGCGACCGGCGTCGCGGGTTACTATGTCCGCATCGCACCGCCCGACAGCGCCGAGGCCGGTTCGCCGAAGGACGGCTATGTGCCGATCAAAAACCGCCCGCCTGGCGATGCCGACCGGCCGGCGCAGGAAATCGTCAGCCCGGACGCATTGGCCCTGGTGCGCTTTGGGCTCAGGGCAGCCGACGATCCGCGCATCGTCGACACGGTCAAGGTCATCGACGCGCAGCTGCGCCGGCAACTGCCGCAGGGGCCGCTCTGGTATCGCTACACCGGCGACGGCTATGGCGAGCACGAGGACGGCGCGCCATTCGACGGCACCGGCCAGGGCCGCCCCTGGCCGTTGCTCGCCGGCGAACGGGCCCATTACGAGCTGGCGGCCGGACGCAAGGACAAGGCGACCTCGCTGCTGGCGGCAATGGAGGGCTCGTCCGGACCGGGCGGCCTGTTGCCGGAGCAGATCTGGGACGGCGCCGACCTCCCCGAGCGCGAACTGCTGCATGGCAAGCCCTCGGGCAGCGCCATGCCGCTGGTCTGGGCGCATTCCGAACATATCAAGCTGCTGCGCTCGCTGCGCGACGGCGCGGTGTTCGACATGCCGCCGCAAGGCGTCGAACGCTACATCGACAAAAAGATCGTCTCGATGTTCAGGACATGGCGCTTCAACAACAAAATCCGTTCCATGCCGGCCGGCAAGACAATGCGCCTCGAGCTTTTGGCGAAGGCGACCGTCCATTGGAGCGTCGACAATTGGGCGGCCGTGCATGACAGCGCGACCAGCGAGAATGCTTTCGGCATCCACCTCGCTGATCTGCCGGTCGCCGGCCTGCCCGAGGGGAGCACGCTGATCTTCACTTTTTTCTGGCCCGGCAGCGGCGATTGGGAGAATGTCGACTTCTCCGTCATCATTGGTGAACAGGACAGACTGTAGATCCTTCCCGACAGATCCTCTTCAAGACACAAGGATGAGACCATGCAGATCGGAATGATGGGACTGGGCCGAATGGGCGCCAACATGGTCCGGCGCCTGATGCGTGACGGCCACGAATGCGTCGTCTACGACATCAACCCGGCAAGCGTCGCGGCCCTGGTCGGCGACGGCGCCTCGGGGGCTGCATCGATGGCGGAATTCGTCGGCAAGCTCGCCAAGCCGCGCTGCGTGTGGCTGATGCTGCCTGCGGCCATCACCGGCAAGATCGTCGATCAGGTGGCGGCGCTGATGGAACCCGGCGACATCATCATCGACGGCGGCAATTCCTACTATCACGACGACGTCGACCGGGCCGCCAAGCTCGCCGCCAAAGGCCTCAACTATGTCGATGTCGGCACCAGCGGCGGCGTCTGGGGCCTGGATCGCGGCTACTGCCTGATGATCGGCGGGCCCGATGACGCGGTCCGGCATCTCGATTCGGTCTTCGCCACGCTGGCGCCCGGCGCGGATGCCGGTGCTCCCGACAAGACGGCCGGCACGGCGCCGTTCGGCTATCTGCATTGTGGCCCGAGCGGCGCCGGCCACTTCGTCAAGATGGTCCATAACGGCATCGAGTACGGCGTCATGGCCGCCTATGCCGAAGGCATGAATATTCTCAAGGCCGCCAATGCCGGCAAGGTCAAGCGCGAGGCCGATGCCGAGACCAGCCCGTTGCAGAACCCCGAATACTACCAGTTCGACATCGACCTTGCCGAAGTGGCCGAGGTCTGGCGGCATGGCAGCGTCATCGGCTCGTGGCTGCTTGATCTCACCGCCAGCGCGTTGAAGAGCGATCCCGGTCTGACCCAGTTCGGCGGCCGGGTGTCCGATTCCGGCGAAGGCCGCTGGACCCTGAAAGCGGCCATCGACACCGGCGTGCCGGCGCCGGTGCTGTCCTCGGCCCTGTTCGACCGCTTCTCCTCGCAAGGCGAATCCGAATTCGCCGACAAGCTCTTGTCGGCCATGCGCTATGCATTCGGCGGCCATGTCGAAAAACCGAAGGCCGGCAAGTGACGGCGGCAGGGGAGACGCACTCATGAGCCCGGAACGGTCCGATACGCTGGTGCTCTTCGGGGCGACCGGCGACCTCGCCCACAAGAAGATATTTCCTTCCCTCTATGCCATGGTCGCCAAGGGAACGCTTACCGAACCGGTGATCGGCGTCGCCTTCGACGCCTGGGATTTGAGGAAATTGCAGGACCGCGCGCGCGACGGCATCGTCAATACGCTCGGCAAGATCGACGAGAAGGTGTTCGCCAAGCTCGCTTCGCTGCTGCGCTATGTCAGCGGCGACTATCGCGACCCGGCCACGTTCGAGAAACTGAAGAGCGCGCTGGGCACCGCCCAGCGGCCGCTGCACTACATGGCGGTGCCGCCGACCATGTTCGAGACGGTGGTCCAGGGTCTGGAGCAATCGGGCACGGCGCGCGGCGCGCGGCTGATGGTGGAAAAGCCCTTCGGCCATGACCTGCAATCGGCGCGCTGGCTGAACCGAGTGCTGCATCTGGTGTTCGACGAACAGTCGATCTTCCGCATCGATCACTATCTCGGCAAGGAGGCGATCCAGAACCTGCTCTATTTCCGCTTCGCCAATTCCTTCCTGGAACCGATCTGGAACCGCAATTTCGTCGAGAGCGTGCAGATCACCATGGCCGAGGATTTCGGCATCGATGGGCGCGGCCGGTTCTATGACGAGGTCGGCTGCGTCAGGGACGTGATCGAGAACCATCTGCTCAACATCCTCCTGCTGCTGGCGATGGAACCGCCGGTCGGCCGTTCCGCCGACGACCTGATCGACGAGAAGGTGCAGGTGCTGCGCGCGATCCGCACCTTGACCAAGGACGATATCGTGCGTGGCCAATTCGACGGCTATCTCGCCGAGCCCGGCGTGGCGCCCAACTCGCCGGTCGAAACTTTCGCGGCGGTGCGCTTCTTCGTCGACACCTGGCGCTGGCGCGACGTGCCGTTCTTCATCCGCGCCGGCAAGAACATGCCGGTGCATGCCACGGAGGTGATCGTGCGGCTGAAGCGGCCGCCGCTCGATGTCTTCGACCCGATCAAGCCGAACGACGCCAACTATGTGCGCTTCCGCATCGACCCGCAGGTGGCGATCTCGATCGGCGCCCAGCGCAAGGCAGCGGGCGACGACATGGTCGGCGAACAGGTCGAACTGACGGCGCTCGACGACAGCAAGGGCGATATGCCGCCCTATGAACGGCTGATCGGCGATGCCATGAACGGCAATGGCCAGCTTTTTACCCGCCAGGACGCCAGCGAACTTGCCTGGCGCATCGTCGGGCCGGTCCTCGGCGACACCACGCCGCCGCATCTTTATGAACCGAAGACCTGGGGGCCGGCAGCCGCCATGAACGGCTTCGGGCCGCCGAACGGCTGGATCAATCCATCGAAATAGGCTGGGAGAGGGCAGCATGGCCAGGACGGCAAGGCCGAAAGCGGCGAGCGGCGATCCGATCGTGCTGTCGATCGACATAGGCGGCTCGCACGTCAAGATCCTCACCAGCTCAGGCGGTGCTGAGCGCCGCGCCGATTCCGGGCCGGACCTGAGGCCCCAGCAGATGATCGATGCGGTGAAGGCGCTGGCCGACGGACTGTCCTACGACGTCATCTCGATGGGCTATCCCGGCCCGGTGCATCACAACAGGCCCTTGTTCGATCCCGCCAATCTCGGCAAGGGCTGGGCCGGCTTCGACTTCGCCGCGCAGTTCGGCAAACCGGTCAAGGTGGTCAACGACGCGCTGATGCAGGCCATCGGCAGCTATGAAGGCGGTCGCATGCTGTTCCTGGGGTTGGGAACCGGCCTGGGTGCGGCGATGATCGTCGACAACGTCGCCCAACCGATGGAACTCGCCCATCTTCCCTATAAGAAGGGCAAGAGCTTCGAGGACTATGTCGGTGAGCGCGGCCTGATAAAACGCGGCAAGAAGAAATGGCGAAAATCCGTTTTCGACGTCGTCGACCGGCTGCGCGCCGCCATGCAGCCCGATTATGTCGTCATCGGCGGCGGCAATGTCGACAAGCTCGGCGATTTGCCCGCCGACAGCAGGCGCGGCGACAACACACGCGCCTTCGAAGGCGGATTTCGTCTGTGGCGAGACAAGGCCCTGATCGTCTGATAGTATTACAGTTCAGTATAGTTATTCAAAATAATGTGTGACGCGGGGCCAAGTCGTTGCATTGCGCAGATTTGCCGACTAGGAATTCCGGCGCACTACATCGCGACGAACCGCGAGGGACGTGCAAAGACGCCGCCGCACTTTAACTTTGCGCATCATCCCATCCGAAACTGTGCCGATTTCGGGCCCCATACGCCATAGACGGAGGAAAATAGATTGACCGACGACAGCAACGACGCTCGCAAGGATATCGACCTTCTCGAGCTGACCGCCCATATCGTGTCGGCTTACGTCGAGAAGAACCGCCTGCCCGCCTCCGGCCTGGCCGACCTCATCGCCAGCGTCAGCGCTTCGATCAGCGGGCTCGGCCAGCCGGCCGTACCCGTGGCGGCGCCGCTCGTGCCGGCGGTCAATCCCAAGAAGTCGGTGACGCCGGATTTCATCATCTGCCTGGAGGACGGCAAGAAGTTCAAATCGCTGAAGCGTCATCTGGGCGTGCATTTCGGCCTGACGCCGGACGCCTACCGAGCCAAATGGGGCTTGCCGTCGGACTATCCGATGGTCGCTCCCAATTACGCGGCCTCGCGTTCGGAACTGGCTAAGTCGATCGGTCTCGGCCGCAAGGCCGTCGCCCCGAAAGCGCCGGCCAGGGGCAGGAAAGCCAAGGTCTCGGCCTGAGCGCGCATTCCGGCGCTGAGCCAATGGTTTGATTGAGGCCTGCCGGCGGTTCCGTCTTGGCAGGCTGCCCGATGTTGCGCTCTTCCACGGCGAGCGCGCAATTGCAGGGGGGCTCGACGCCATCTCCGGCGAGCTGAGGGAATGATTTTCCACCCCGCCTGCAGGCAGGCAGGAAAGCTCAGTTCGCTGCCGGAACGGAACAGCTCAGATCGCCTTCCTTGCAGTTCAGGTAACCGTCGAAATCCTTGACCCGGGATTGCGTCAGGCCATCCATGCACATCGAGAGGAGCATGGGGACCACGCTGCCTCCGGCCGCTCCCGCGGTCTGAAAATTGCACTCAGCGTCGCGGAACTTGATCCAATCCTGCTGCGCTTGGACAAGAAGCTTCTTGGTATCCGCGTCGTCCTTCAGGCGGGTTTCGATCTGCTTGTAAAGTTCGTTGAGCTTCTTGTCGGATTTCCTGAACGAAGCATCGGCGCACTGGTTCATGGTGGCCTGATCCTTGGCGTCGGCACACTTGTCCTTGGCAAAAGCGAAAGCCGGCATGGCCAGAACCACGGCGGTGGTCAGAATTGCGGTTTTCATTGGTCTCGTCCTCTTTGCAGGTGAGCGGCATCGTCATTCCGTAACGGTTTCGGCGAAGCACCTGGCCAGCTTTTCCGGTGCTCCAAGCTTCTTCGCCCAGGATACCAGTCCAGGCTTTTCCGATGGATCGGCATAGCCGCCCCATACGTCACGAAACTGCTTCTTTCCGTCGACGGTCTGGAAGAACATCACGCCGTCATCGCTCACAGGCGTGGAGACATAAGCGGCGCTCCAGTTGCCGCTTTCCAAGATGGTGATGAACTTGGCGCGGGCGGGCTTGAACTTATTGTCCATCGCCGAAGCGACGAGCGGTGCATATTCCTGTTTGCGCGCCTTCGTCACTTCGACCTTGACGCCGTCGCAGGCATCGTTCGCGAAAGCAGATGTCGGTATCAATCCCGCCAGCCCGATCATGACGGTTTTGGCGTGCCGTCGAACCAAGTCGCCGAATTCAGACATGGGTGGTTTTCCTCTTCCTTTGCGGAGTGTGGCTGTCAGTCGGAATCGTCGTCATCGGACGAATTGTCATCGTCAGGCGCATCGACCTGGCAGCCGATGCCATTGCACCCCTGATAGTTGCCCTGCGTATCGAAGCTTGGATTGCCGGGCTGTGGCCCATGCATTCGACGACTTTGCGGCCGGCCGTCGCAATTCCTCAAGTCGAGGGGAGCGCTCCCAGCGGGAGCCGCCTTGGCGAATGTCCATTTCCCTCTCCATGCCTAGCGCCCATCCGCCCAAGCATGCCAACGATCCGCCGGCGCGGTTGATGTATCCATAGGTTGTAGCCGATGTCGCCGGCTAGCAAGGGAAAATTGCCAGATCTTGAGTTCTGTTTTGAGAATGCTTAATAATCCAGTAAGCGCCCTGCTTGATTTAGCAAGTACTTAAATATAATTGACAGAAAGGCTCCAGCAAAAAGATTGCTGGGTTACGCCTACGCTTTTCGACTATTCCAACATAAAATGGTCTATTATTCCAATTCACAAGGGACGACGATATATAAGGGTGAAGTTACGCTCGACATTATCGCCAGAGCCCCAATGTATTGGTAGGTTTCGGCCAGGCCAGTGGGCAGGCCAAAAGAATGCTGCTCACGGATCGGCTTTCAAGGTTATCGCGTGCACGATGGGGGAGACATGCGGTCTTCGAGACACCCGATAGGCTTTCCTGTCCCGCTGGGTCTTGGCGGGTGAGTTTCGTGTGCGTTCGATGGAACACGCCAGAAAATCCTTGATCCAGAACCTGTTTTTTGCGCGCGTCATACGTCGAACTGGGCTAAAGGGTTCCCCGGCCGGACCAGCGTCCATCGTGGAAGTGCCCCGCCGGCCTCCATCCTTCTAACGGGGCCTCGTTCCATGACCGCCGAACAGATATCACCGGACCAGCGCTATGCCGCGTTCCGCCATCGCTCCTTCCTGAGCTATTGGGCGGCGCGCTTCCTCACCACATTCGCCACCATGATCGTTTCCGTCGCGGTCGGCTGGCAGATGTACGACCTGACCCGTGACCCGCTCGATCTCGGTCTTGTCGGCATCGTCCAGTTCCTGCCTTCGCTACTCCTGGTGCTGGTCACCGGGGTCGTTGCCGACCGTTTCGGCCGCCGGCTGATCATGGCGCTGGCGGTGCTACTCGAGGCGATCTGCGCGCTCGCGCTGCTCATCCTGACCCTGCGCGGCATCAGTGGCCCGCTGCCAATCTTCATCGTGCTCGCCATGTTCGGCATCGCCCGCGCCTTCTTCGGACCGGCCTCGTCGTCGCTGTTCGCCAATCTGGTGCCGCCCCGGGATTTCGCCAACGCCATTGCCTGGAACTCGTCGGCCTGGCAGACGGCGACCATCGTCGGGCCGGTCGCCGGCGGCCTTCTCTACGGCGTATCGGCCGAGGTGGCCTATGGCACGGCCACGGCGCTGATGCTCGTCGCCGGGCTGCTGATCTTCACCATACCGAGGCCGGCACAGCGCAGCGAGACCGACAAGCCGACCATGCAGACCCTGTTCGCCGGCTTCGGTTACATCTGGGGCGAGAAGATCGTGCTTGGCGCCATCTCGCTCGATCTCTTCGCCGTGCTCCTGTCCGGCGCCTCGGCGCTGCTACCGATCTATGCCCGCGACATATTGCAACTCGGTCCCTGGGGACTTGGTTTGCTGCGCTCGGCGCCAGGGGTGGGTGCCATCTGTGTCGCCATCTGGCTCGCTGGTCATCCTATCCGAAACCACGCGGGCCTGATCATGCTCGGCTTCGTGGCCGCGTTCGGCGCCTTTACGGTGCTGTTCGGCCTGTCGACCTTCACCTGGCTGTCGATCCTGGCATTGGCCTTCCTCGGCGCCACCGACATGTTCAGCGTCTACATCAGGGAAACGTTGATCCAGCTCTGGACCCCCGATCATGTCCGCGGCCGCGTCAACGCCGTCAATCAGGTCTTCGTCGGCGCCTCCAACGAGCTCGGCGAATTCCGCGCCGGCACCATGGCGGCGCTGATCGGCACGGTGCCTGCCGTCGTCATCGGCGGCGTCGGCGCCATTGCCGTTGCCGGCCTGTGGGCCTATCTGTTCCCGGCGCTCCGAAGGGTGCGGCACCTCAGTGGACGAAACTGACGGGGATCGAATTCAGGTCCACCGGTATCGGCGGGCTGCGAATCTGTGCTAAGCCGCCGCCCGACCAATCAAAGGACGATAACTGTGAGCGAACCGACCGTGGCTGAGGCAACCGAGAGTATCTATGTGTCGCTGCGGGCCGATAATGCCGATCTCGACGCCCATATCGCGACGCTTAAGGCAGCGCTGGCACGAGAGGGGATGAAGCAGGCGGTGTTCGATCCCACCAAACTGGCGCAGAACAACCGCTCGGGCCGCAAATTGATGCAGGCTTATTTTCGTCAGCGCGGCGTGAGCGTGACGTTTTCGAACTAGCAGGTGTTAAACGACCCGCCATCAGGGGATGGTTGTGCCGCGACCGCGCCGTCGGCCGCCGAAAATCAGCACCAGGAACTCGTCCAGCCAGCGCTTGAGGTGCATGTCCCAGATCAGCCTGCCGCCGAGATGGTCGCGGCCGGGCTGGGCGCCCGGCAATTCGAAGCGGTGCGCGCCGCGCACCACCCAGCGCTGCATCATCAGCCTGGTCAATTCGCCGTGGAACTGGATGCCCCAGGCATTGTCGCGGTAGCGGAAAGCCTGGTTGGGATAGGTCTCGGCGGTCGCCAGCAAGGTCGCGTCGCTCGGCAGCGAAAAACCTTCGCGATGGAACTGATAGACCATTTCGGGCCAGTGCATCAGCTTTCTGCCGGCTTCGGTCGCCTTCAACGGATACCAGCCGATCTCGACCAGACCTTCGCCATGGCCCTCGACCTTGCCGCCGAGATGGTTGGCCAGCATCTGCGCACCAAGGCAGATACCCAGCAGCGGTCGGTTCTCACGCAGCGGAACCTCAAGCCAGTCGGTCTCGCGGCGGACGAACTCGTCCTCGTCATTGGCGCTCATCGGCCCGCCGAACACCACGGCCCCGGCATGGCCGTCGAGCGTCTCTGGCAAGGCATCGCCAAGCGGCGGGCGGCGGATGTCGAGATCGAAGCCCTCTTCGAGAAGCATGTGGCCGACGCGCCCGGGGCTCGAATTCTCCTGATGCAGCACGATCAGGATTCTCGGCTTCGAACGCGGCGGCATCGGCGGCATCGGCGGCATCGGCGGATGGATCCTATTCGTCGCTCGACGTTCCACGGGCCCCCGGCGCCGCGGCCGCCGCCTTGCGGCGCGCCTCGATGCGATCCTGGCGTTCGACGCCGATCAGCTCGGCAACGCGCCAGACCGTGTTGTCTTCCAACTCGTGCAGCTCGCCATCGGCATAGACGATCTCCCACATCAGGCCGATGAAAGCCTTGCGGCCTTCGGCATCGAGGTGGCGCTTCAGCACGCTGGTGAAGGCATAGAGGTCGATCGCCTCGTTGTCGGCGCGCTCGCCGGCGGCGGCCAGCGCGTCGAGCTCGTTGCCGCTGACCGAATAGGCCTGCGCCAGCACTGCCTTGAACCGTTCCCACTCGACGTCCTGGCGCACGCCGTCGGCGCTCATCACGTGGTAGAGCAGCGCCGAGGCTGCCACGCGCGGATCATCGGCGCTGGCGCGGGCGCCGGTGCCGGTCGGCAAATCCCTCAGAAACGACAAAACGCGTTCGAACATCGATCCATTCCCAAACGGCCGGGCCACCCAGCCAACTCAAAACAACCGGAACCGGCGCGGCGACTTTTCCGCCGCATCGTCCGGATCGACGCCGGGATCGTCCGGCAGGCGTGCCAGTTCCTGCGCCGGTTCGACGGCCTCGGCATCGGCGGGCACCGCGGCGAAAGCCTGCGCCGTCACCGGCCTGACGTGGTCCTGATCGTTCTCGGCCTGCTTGCCGGCCGTCTCGCCGCCCGGGCCAGCGTGATCGATCACCTCGACCGACTCTTCCTGCGCCGGCCTGCCCGGCGCCTCGATAGCCACCGCCGGGGCGTCCGGCGCATCGTCACGGCTGTCGATCAGCTGGCCGAGACGCTCCATCGGGGCGCGCCACTCGAAGGCGTCAAGCCGGCCGGTGACCGGCGATACCGGCGCCCAGCGCTCCGAGACGACGCCGTCGGCGACCCAGGCCGGGTCGCGCGGCGCCCGCACCGCCTTGGACAAGAGCTGTCGCACCTTGCCTTGGTCGCCCGTCTCGGCTTCTTCGATGTCGGCCAAAAGCAGATAGGCGCCCTCGCGGCGGTCCATCCGGATCGCCGCCTCGGCTTCGCGGCGGGCAGTCGCAAAATCCTGTGCATCGAGCGCGGCGCGCGCCACCGTCATCGAGGATTCGGCGTGGTTCTTCTTCATCTCCTGCAATTTCCTCGCCCGGTTGAGGCGATCGAGCACGGCGTCACCCGGCCTGGCATGGGTATAGAGCTCCGCTATCTCCGGATGCGGTTCGGCCCTCCAGGCTGTCTCGAGGATCTTCGAGCCCTTGCGCACGTCGTTCTGGCGAAACAGCAGCGTCGCAGCCGCGACCGCGGCCGGCGCGAACTCCGGCTGCAGCCGATTGGCCTCTATCGCCGCCGTGCGGGCGGCTGCGGGATCGCTGTCGGCGAGTGACTGCGCCTTGGCGGTCAACAGCACGGCGCGTCGGCGGTTGGCGGCGTCACGTTCGATCTGGCGGGTCGCCTTCTGCGCCTCGACCAGCTTCAGCGCGCCGTCCCAGTCGCCGCGCCCGGTCAGCTCTTCAAGCGTCGATTCGGCCGCCCAGGCCAGTTGCGGCGCCATGCCGGCGGCGCGCCCGGCATAGTGCCTGGCGGCATTGCGGTCCCCCAGGCGCTCGGCTTCGAGATAAAGCCCGCGCAGGCCGAGCAGCCGCATTTCGGGATCGTCGAGCATGCTCTCGAATTTCTGGCGCGCGCCTTCGTGGTCGCCTTCGAGCAGCGAAGCCTGGGCTTCGAGCAGATGGATCAATGGCTCCTGGTCGGAGCGGATCAGCTTGGCCGCTTCCTTGGTCTTCTTGCGGGCCAGCGCGCCGTCGCCGGCGCCGGCGGCGATCATGCCGGTCGACAGCGCCTGATAGCCGCGGTCGCGGCGCCGCACCCGGAAATAGCGCGAAATGGTGTAGGGGCTGTTCCAGACCGACTTGATCAGCCACCACAGGATCATCACCGCCGCGACGACAGCGACCACCGCCACCGCCGCCACCATCAGGCTGACCTGATACTGGTAGCCGTTGAAGGTGATGACCATGTCGCCCGGCCGGTCCGCCAGCCAGGCAAAGCCTAGGCCCAGCGCGAAGACGACGGCGAGGAAGAGCAGGATTCGGATCATCGCCAGTTCCTCACGCCTTCATCGCGCCTGATATCAGCGCATCGATCAGCGTCTCGACCTCGATGCGTGCCTTCAGCTTGCCGGCAAAATCGGCGCCGGCCGCCTTTGCAGGCGCGGGCAGCGTCTCATATTCTGTGAGCGCCTTGGCATAGTCGCCCTGATTGACCGCCACCTCCATGCGCGCAATGGTTTCCGGCGCGCCGGCGCCCTGGACAGCGCCGATCGGCCGGACCTTGACCAGCGATTCGGCGCTCGACAGAAGGTTCTGCAGCAGCCCGGCATTTTCGTCGACCGGCGTGGCCGCCGCGACCATGGCGTTGGCGGCGGCATCCATCTGCGATGCGATCTCGGTGCGGGTCTGGACGCCCTTTTGGGCGTAGGCGCGCAGAGCCGCAAGCTGCGGCGCGTCCGGCGCGATCGCGGCGAAGGTCTCGAGTTCGGCACCAAACGGCGCGCCACGGTCGAGCGCCGCCTTCAGTGCCGAAGCGGCGATGGCGAGCGCGACCTTCGGCTGTCCGGCCTGCGCCTCGACTTTCCCAGAAAGCTGCGACACCGACTGCTCCAGCGCGGTGAGCCGACTGTCCTGCTTCGCCGCCGCCTCGCCGGCCGATTTCACCAGCGCATCGAGGCCAGCCAGCCTTTCATTGAGCGGACCGAGATCGACTGGGGCCGAGTTGCCGGCCTTGCCGAGCGCCGCAACCGCCGTCTCGATCTGCCTGACCTTGTCGCCAAGCGCGGCCAGCCCGGCATTGTCGCCCGCTCCGCCTTGCTCGACCGCCGATTTGAGCGCTGCGACATCCGTCCTGACCTGATCCAACGCCGCGGACAACCCGTCGACCTTGGCCGACGCACCGCCGTCGCCGGCTTGCCTCAGATCCGCGATCTCGGCTCTGAGCGCGGCGATTTCGCCGTTGACGCCTTCGAGCGAGACGCTGGGAGCGGACCCCGGCGCGCCGAGCAGGCCGGCGAACTGCAATCCGCCGGCGCCGACCAGTGCGATGACACCGCCGATGATGCCGGCCGCGATGCCGTTGACCCGCTTCGGCGGTGGCGGTGCGGATGCGGTTTTCCCGTTCCCCGCCGAGGCGCCGGTTACTGGCCCGGCCGGTTCAGGTTCGGCGCGCTTCGCCGATGTGTCCTCGAAACTGTAGTCGAAGGCGCCGGCCTTGCCAGCGGCGTCGTCCCGGGAACCGGGGTAGGCTGCCGCCGGTTCGTCCGCCTTGGCGGCGCTTTCCGCGGATCGTTCCGATCGGGGCGCTGTCGCCTCGGCGTGCTCCCAGGGTTCTAGATCGGTCTGGTCGGCGTGCACAGGCTCTTCGGGCGCCTCCGGCCGCGAGGCGTTCGCGGCTTCCTCCGCCTTGGCCTCGTCGGTTTGCGCCCCGGCCCTGGCGGCATTCTCGTCGGCGATGCGGGAAACGGCGCCGGGCTCAAGTTCGATGGTCACCGGCTCGCGGCGGCTTTTCGAATGTCGCATCTTCGGCGTCTTGACCATGCTTGGGCTCCGCAAATTCGCTTGGGGATGGTTCAAAGAGGGTCTAGCACATCACCAAGCGGTGAAAAGGGGCGGTGTGATGACGCGGCTCAGGACCCGGGCCGCAAAAGCGAAAGCAGCGCACCCTCGTCGGGCCGCGCGGCTATGTGGATGCGGTCGCCAGCGACGTCGCCAAGGACGGCGGCGATGCGATGCGACAGGGCAAAAACCCGCGTCTTGTCAAAGGCTTCATGCAGCGCAGGCCGCCTGACCAAGGCCTGCAGCGCAGCAGCCGCCCTGGCGGAATAGAGCAGCACCGCATCCGCGGTTTGCCCCGACAGACGGGCAAGCACGGCCTCGTCCGAATAGGTCACGGCGAGCGTGTCGTATGTCTCGACGGGGCGGACCCCGACATCGGCAGCTTGCAGCCGCTGCTCGAATGCCGGGAAGCGCACGCGTCCGCAGAGATAGACAATGGTCTTGCCCTGGAATTCGCCGGCAAGACTGCCAGCAAGACCTTCGGCATTGCCGGGACCTTCGCTGACGGACAAAAATCCTGCTTCACGCGCGGCTTGCGCGGTCCTCTTGCCGACGGCATGGCAAGGCAAGTCCGAAAGCCGGGCGACGACCTCCTTAGGCGCAAAGCGCACGCCATTGGCGCTGGTCACCGCAACGGCCACGGCATTGCCGATGACGAGGTCCGTATCGATCGGCAAGGCCACCGTCTCGGTCAGCGGCAAAAGCAGCGGTAGAAACCCCATGTCCTTGAGCATTCGCGCGGTGCGGGAGGCGCCCGGTTGAGGCCGCGTCACCAGAACGCGCTGCACCGTCAGGCCCAGCCGTCGAAGAATGTCTCGCCGGCCCTGGCCCGCACCGTCCTTGCCGCCTCTTCACCGATGCGGGCGGCATCCAGCGCCAGGCCTTTCATCTCGACCATGTGCGACTGCGTGCCATCAGGCGAGATGATCAATCCCGCGAAAGAAAGGTCCGCGCCGTCTATCACGGCATGACCGGCAATCGGCGTGCGGCAGGAGCCGTCGAGGGCCGCCAGGAAAGCGCGCTCGCAAGCCAGCGCCTGTCCGGTCGGCAGGTCGTGGATGGCCGCCAGCATCTGTTCGACGTCGCCATCGCCTATGCGGGTTTCGATGCCGATCGCGCCTTGGCCCGGCGCCGGCGGAAAGATGTCGAGCGGGATCAGATCGGTGACCACGTGGCCGAGCCCGAGCCGCTTCAGCCCGGCATGGGCGAGGATGGTGCCGGCGGCAACGCCTTCATTGAGCTTGCGCAGCCGCGTCTGCACATTGCCACGAAACATCACCACGTCGAGATCCGGCCGCATGCGGCGGATCAGCGCCTGCCGCCTGAGCGACGACGAGCCGACTTTGGCGCCACGCGGCAGGTCTGCAATCGTCTTAGCCGCCTTGCCGACGAAAGCATCGCGCGCGTCCTCGCGCGGCAGGAAAGCAGACAGCTCCAGCCCATCGGGCAACTGCGTCGGCATGTCCTTCGAGGAATGCACGGCAATGTCGATCGCGCGGGCGAGCAGCGCCTCCTCGATCTCCTTGGTGAAGAGGCCCTTGCCGCCAGCTTCCGACAGCGGCCGGTCCTGGATGCGGTCGCCGGTGGTCGAGATGACGACGATTTCGAACGCTTCTTGCGGCAAACCATGCGCCGCCATAAGCCGCGCCTGGGTTTCCTGCGCCTGCGCCAGCGCCAGCGGGCTGCCGCGTGTTCCGATCTTCAAGATTGTTTGCATGGCGCGCGGTCCGTGATAACCCCCCGGCAAGCGAAGTCGCCTTTTCCGGGCGTCTCCTACCGGGGAATGCCCCGATACACAATCCTTGGGGACAGCGACCAATTGATCCGCGTTCTGGGCATTGAAACGAGTTGTGACGAGACCGCCGCCAGCGTCGTGGCGTTGGAGGGCGATGCCGCGCCCAAAATCCTGTCCAATATCGTGCTGTCGCAGATCGAGGAGCATGCCGCCTTCGGCGGGGTTGTGCCGGAGATCGCCGCGCGCGCCCATGTCGAGGCCCTGGACGGCATTGTCGAGGCAGCCCTTGCCGATTCGGGCGTGGCGCTGGCCGACATCGACGCCATCGCCGCGACCGCAGGTCCGGGCCTCGTCGGGGGCCTCATCGTCGGGCTGATGACGGCCAAGGCGATCGCGGCCGCAACCGGCAAGCCGCTGATCGCCGTCAACCATCTCGAAGGCCATGCCTTGACGGCGCGGCTGACCGATGGGCTCGACTTTCCCTATCTCCTGCTGCTGGTCTCCGGCGGCCACACACAGATCCTGGCCGTGCGCGGTGTCGGCGACTACCAACGCTGGGCGACGACCATCGACGACGCGCTCGGCGAAGCATTCGACAAGACGGCCAAGATGCTTGGCCTACCCTATCCCGGCGGTCCCAATGTCGAGAAGGCGGCGGCATCGGGCGATGCGGGTCGTTTTGCCTTCCCGCGTCCGATGAAGGGATCGGCGCAGCCCGATTTTTCGTTCTCCGGCTTGAAGACCGCTGTGCGCCAGGCGGCGAGCGCGATCGAGCCCTTGAGCGACCGGGACGTCGCCGACATCTGCGCGTCCTTCCAGGCGGCGGTGGCCGACGCGCTGGGCGACCGTGTCTCGCGCGCGCTCGCCCGGTTCCGCCGGGAATTCCCCGACACGGCCGCGCCGGCGCTGGTCGTCGCCGGCGGCGTCGCCGCCAACCATACGATCAAGGCGACGCTGGAACGGCTGTGCGCCGAGGCGCGCTTCGCCTTCGTCGCGCCACCGCTGAAACTTTGCACAGACAATGCGGCAATGATCGCCTGGGCCGGCATCGAGCGGATGCGCGAAGGCCTGGCGCAAGAAAACGGCTTCGATTTCGTGCCGCGCTCGCGCTGGCCGCTGGACAGCATCTCCGCGCCGATGATCGGTTCGGGCCGGCGCGGGGCCAAAGCATGAGCAAGGAGGGCATGAGCGAAGAAGGCATGAGCGGCATCGAGATCGCGCCAACCGGCTGGCGCGTTGCCGTGCTCGGTGGCGGGGCCTGGGGTACCGCTTTGGCGCTGGCCATGCTGCGCGCCGGCCATTTCGTCCGCCTTTATGCGCGCGACCCGGAGACCGTCGCCGCAATCGACCACGGCGAAAATCGACGCTATCTGCCTGGCATCGCGCTCCAGGCCGGCATCGTGGCGACGAGCAACATCCAAGCCGCGCTCGACGGTGCCGATTGCGTGCTGGCGGTGACGCCGGCGCAATCGTTGCGGGCCATGCTTGCTCACGCCAACGGCCATATGCCGGCCGGCGTCCCACTGGTGCTATGCGCCAAGGGCATCGAGCGCGACACCGGCGCTTTGCTGTCGGCGATCGTCGGGGAAATCCTGCCTGTGAATCCGGTCGCCGCTCTGTCCGGTCCGAGCTTCGCCACGGACGTTGCCCGGGGCTTGCCCACGGCGGTAGTGGTTGCCGCCCGGGACGAGGCGCTGGCGGCCAAGCTTGCCGCGCGCTTCTCGGCGGAAAATCTGCGCTGCTATTCGAATGATGATTTGATCGGCGTCGAGATCGGCGGCGCCTTGAAGAACGTCTTCGCCATCGCCGCGGGTGCCGTCACCGGCGCCGGGCTCGGCGCCAGTGCCCAGGCCGCCATGGTGACGCGCGGCTTCGTCGAACTGCGCCGCATCGGTGCCGCCTTCGGCGCCAGGCCCGAGACGTTGATGGGGCTTTCCGGCCTTGGCGACCTGCTGCTCACCTGCTCGTCCACGCAATCGCGCAACTTTGCCTACGGACTGGCGCTCGGCCAGGGCAAGCCGCTTGGCGGGCTGCCGCTGGCGGAAGGCGTGCCGACGGCGGCGATCGCCGCCCGCATCGCCACCGAGCGCGGCATCGACGCGCCTATCATCGCCGCAGTCGCCGCCATACTGGACGGCACCATCACCATCCGGCAGGCTGTGGCGGCCTTGATGACCCGGCCGCTGAAGACCGAAACCGACGATTGATTCCAGCATCAGGAGACAGAGACATGTTGTTCGCGTTGATTTGCAAGGACAAGCCCGGAAGCATGCAAGTGCGCATCGATACGCGGCCGGAGCACCTCGCTTTTCTCGAAGGGCTGAACAGCGACAAGAAGCTGGCCTTCGCCGGTCCGTTCCTCGACGCCGACGGCAAGTCCAACGGCAGCCTCGTCGTCGTCGAAGCGCCTGACATGGCAGGCGCGCAGGCGCTGTCGGCAGCCGATCCCTATGCCAAGGCGGGACTGTTCGAAAGCGTCGAGATCCGCCAGTGGAACTGGACCTTCAACAAGCCGGCGGCTAATTAATCGGCACAAGGCTGGAGGAGCAATACGAATGAACTACTGGCTGTTCAAATCCGAACCCTCGGTCTTCTCGTTCGAGGCGTTGAAGGCCAAGGGCAAGGCAGGCACGCAATGGGACGGCGTGCGCAACTATGCGGCGCGCAACAACATGAAGGCCATGCAGATCGGTGATCTCGGCTTCTTCTACCACTCCAACGAGGGGCTGAACGTGGTCGGCATCGCCGAAGTGTGCGCACTGGCTCATCCCGACACCACATCGGACGATCCGCGCTGGGAATGCGTCGACATCCGCGCCTTCAAGGATGTGCCGAACCCGCCGACGCTGGAGCAGGTCAAGGCCAATCCCAAGCTCGCCGACATGGCGCTGGTGCGGCTCGGACGGCTTTCCGTGCAGCCGGTGACGCCGGCCGAATGGAAGGAAGTCTGCCGCATGGGTGGCCTGACGCCGGCTCCGTGACGGTTCTCACGAGCCATAGCGCCGAACGCTTCATCCTCGACAATACGGCGCTGATGGCGCCGCCGCATGTGCCCGAGATTGCGCTGTATCTTGCCGACGAGGCGCATGATCTGTGGCAGCGGACGGAGGACGAGCTGGTCGAGATCGGGCTGCCGCCGCCTTTCTGGGCCTTTGCCTGGGCCGGCGGCCAGGGGCTTGCCCGCCATATCATCGACAACCCGGCCATGGTGCGGGGCAAGCGCGTGCTCGACTTCGCCTCCGGCTCCGGTCTCGTCGCCATCGCCGCAGCAAAAGCCGGCGCGGCAGGGGTGACCGCCGCCGACATCGACCCGTTCTGCGCCACGGCGGTCCGCCTCAATGCGCAAGCCAATGGCGTCGCCGTCGAATTCGTCCAGGATGACTGCGTCGGAACGGATGCGGACTGGGACGTGGTTCTTGCCGGCGATGTCTTCTACGACAAGCCGTTCGCAGACCGGCTGACGCCCTGGTTCGCGGCTCTGAAGCGGCGCGGCGCCGATATCCTGATCGGCGATCCCGGCCGCTCCTATCTGCCGCGGTCGGGGCTGGAACCGCTTGGCGTCTACCAGGTGCCGGTGACGCGGGCGCTCGAGGATGCCGAAATAAAACGCACCACCGTCTGGCGGTGGAGCACCGAGCGCCCGGCTTGACGCCGCCACTGAACAGGCGTTTCCATGAGCTCCGTATCAGAGGGGAATATCATGGATTTTTCAGCGGTTAACTGGCTGGCGGTGATCGTCGCCGCAATCCTGGCGTGGCTGTTCGGCGCCGGCTGGTACACCGGTTTGAGTAAGCCATGGCTGAAGGCTGCAAAACTCGATCCGGCGACCATGAAGAAATCGTTGCTGCCGTTTCTCATCTCTTTCATCGCCGAGTTGGTCATGGCGCTTGTGCTGGCCCTGGTCGTCGGCGCGGTGACTGGCGGCGAGCCGACATTGCTGGCGGGACTGGTCTTCGGTTTCGTGCTTTGGCTCGGCTTCGTCGCAACCACGCTGTCGGTCAATCATCGCTACGAGAATTTCGGCTGGGACCTGACCGTCATCGACGGCGGCCACTGGCTTGGCGTGCTGTTGATCGTCGGCGCCGTGGTCGGCTGGTTCGGCGCCGCAGCGAGTTGAAGGCCTCCGCTACACCCGGTCCGCGGTTTGGGATTTTGCCATTTCCTCCAGAATCCACGTGCGAAAGGCAACGATGCGCGGATCGTTCACCAATTCCTTGGGATAGACCAGGAAATAGGCGAATTCCGGCGCGACCTTGATGCCGAGTTCGAAAGGCCGCACCAACCTACCTTCGGAAAGGTCGTTGGCCACCATGGCGAAATCGGCGAGCGCCACGGCGCTGCCCTCCATCGCCGCCTGGACCGCGTCGGCCGAGGTGCCGAAAACGATGGTGCGGCTGTCGTCGAAATCGTCGACGCCGGCTGCCGCCATCCACATGCGCCAGTTCGGCCAGGTCACGCCCTGACGCGCCCATTCGATATGGGCAAGCGTGTGATGGAAGAGATCGCGCGGTTCGCGCAGCGGCGGACCTGACGCCAGCAGGCTCGGGCTGCATACCGGGATGATGACGTTGTCGAACAGCCGATGCGCGCAAAGTCCCGGATATCTGCCGGCGCCGAAGCGGATGCCGACATCGACATCGTCAAGGTCGAAATCCCGCAATCCGTAGGCGATGTCGAACCTGAGTTCGATGCCTTCATGTTTTTTTCGAAAATCCTCGACCCGCCGCATCAGCCATTTCGTCGCGAATTGGGCGTCGAGCGTCACTTTCAGCAGCGTCGTGCCGCGCGTCATCTTCTGTGCCCGCGAGACGGCCTTGCCAAGCAGGTCGAGCGCATCGGCAGAGGCCTCGAACAGCACCGTTCCGGCCTCCGTCAGCCGGATGCTGCGGCTGGAGCGCGTGAACAGGACGATGCCGAGCTGGTCTTCGATCTCCTTGATCTGGTGGCTGACGGCGGCTGGCGTCAGGCCGAGTTCGTCGGCGGCCCGGGTGAAATTGAGATGCCGGGCCGCTGCCTCCAGCGTCCTCAGCGCCCGGGTTCCCGGCACCAGGCGGGCCATCAGCGCGGCCCCAGAACAGACGCGGTCATGGCGTCCTGATCCTCAAAGAAAACTTGATAATCCGGAAAGAACTACTCGTTTCTCTCCAATCTTTCAATCGGGCATGATGCGACCATCGAACCAATATCAAACCGGATTTTATGTCCGGATGGAAGGAACCGTATCATGTCTCACATAGCTTTGAGAGCTCCCGCGAGCCGGCTGAACTGGCTGACCGCCGCGTTCGACTGGCTCCGCCAGGCCAAGGTCGCGGCAAGCCTGCCGCAGGACGACATCGAGGACCTGTCGGATCGCCAGTTGCGCGATGTCGGCGCCACGCGCAAAGACGTCTCCCGCGCCATGGCCCGCGAACTCGGCCGGCTGGGCCTGCTCGACATCGGCTGGCAGGTAAGGAAAGGGAATAGGAATTAGGAGTAGGCAATAGAAAGAGAACCCTACTGCCTACTGCCTATTCCCTACCTTACCACCCTCACCACCGTCCGGTCCGACAGCAGCGGCAAAAGGCGCGCCATCGTGCGTGCGGTCACCGCGACGCAGCCTTGCGTGGGCGTGAAGCCCGGGCGCGCCAGGTGGAAGAAGATGGCGCTGCCGCGTCCGCGGCGGCGCGGCGTTATATTCCAGTCGAGCACAAGGCAGGCATCATAGAGCCTGTCGTCGCGCCGCATGCGTTCGTGGCTGGCGCCGTAGGGGATCTTGACTGGCCTGTTATAGTTTCGGTCGTCGGGCACTTCGCACCAGCCGAGATCAGGCCCGATCGGCGTCATCGCCAGCCGGGTGATGCGGCCGCTGGAGAAGTGGTCTCCCCGGAAATAACCCGACAGGATCCGCATTTGGCCAAGCGGCGTGGCGCCGTCGCCTTCGCGCTTGCCCGCCGAGATGCCGCCACGCCCCAGCGCGCAGGCAAACACCGTTCTGCCCGCCTGCAGCAGCCCCTGGCTGGGACGGCCGGGCCTTGCCCGCACGGTCAGCACCCGCAGTCCTTTTCGCAAAATTGCGCCGGCTGCATTGCGATCGTGTTTTTTCTTGTATGATCGTGCCACGGAACAAATCACTGTGATCGGCTGTTGTGCCGGTCAGCTTCCGCATAAACAGGCAGCGGTCAACTGAATTTTCTTTTCAAAACAACGGATTGATCCATGACTTCACGAACCATCCTGATCGTCGACGACGATGACGACCTGCGCGGCACGTTGGTCGAGCAATTGTCTCTTTATGAGGAATTCGACGTGCTGCAGGAGTCCACTGCGGCAAAAGGCGTCGACGCGGCGCGTGGCGGCCTCATCGACCTGCTGATCATGGATGTCGGCCTGCCCGACATGGACGGCCGCGAAGCGGTGAAGATCCTGCGCAAGGGTGGCTACAAGGCGCCCATCATCATGCTGACCGGCCACGACACCGATTCGGACACGATCCTTGGCCTCGAAGCCGGCGCCAACGACTACGTGACGAAGCCGTTCCGCTTCGCGGTGCTTTTGGCGCGCATCCGCGCGCAGCTGCGCCAGCACGAGCAAAGCGAGGACGCCACCTTCTCGGTCGGCCCCTACACCTTCAAGCCAAGCCAGAAGCTGCTGATCGACCCGCGCGGCGCAAAAGTGCGGCTGACGGAGAAGGAGGCCTCGATCATCAAATATCTCTACCGCGCCGACCAGAAGGTGGTGACGCGGGACGTGCTGCTCGAGGAGGTGTGGGGCTACAATTCCGGCGTTACCACGCACACACTAGAAACCCATGTGTATCGCCTGCGCCAGAAGATCGAGCGCGATCCTTCCAATGCGGAAATTCTTGTGACAGAAAGCGGTGGCTACAAGCTGGTTCCTTAAACATTTTATTATCCAATAAGCGGTCTGGGCGGGGCTGCTTTTGGGTGCGATCCTGTTGGAGCGGGATTCTGGATCGCACCGCAGAGGAGGGATTGGACTGACCGTTCGGGGACACAGCTAGATGGCGCTGGATGACGACATCCGCATCCTGTCAGCCGTGAGGCTTTTCGAGGGCTTCACGCAGGAACAATTGCGCCTGCTCGCCTTCGGCGCCGAGACCATGCTGCTGCAGGCAGACCACAAGCTCTATCGCGAGGACGATATGGCTGATTCGGCCTATATCGTGGTCAGCGGAGAGATCGTGCTCTACCGCGAACAGGCAGGCGGACGCATCCCTATCGGCACGGCCAGCCCCGGCACCATGCTGAGCGAACTGGCGCTGATCGCCGACACCAACCGGCTGACCAGTGCATCGGCCGCGGTCGATTCGGAGGTGATCCGGCTCAGCCGAAAGATGTTCCGCCGCATCCTGGAGGAATATCCGGATTTGGCGGCACAGCTCCACCAGCGCATCCTGGAAGACTTTCAGGCAATGATCCACCGCATCGAGAAGCTGGCGCCGCGCTTTTCCGAGTGAACGGGAGAGACAGGTGGAGTTCCGGCTGGTTCGCGCCACCGAAAATGACCTGCCCTTCATCATGGCGACCGAGCGGCTTGACGCAATTGTCGCCGGAGTGGGAAAAGCGCCGGCCCGGCTGATCAGTCTAGGTTGAACCGCGCGATGACCGGAACATGGTCCGAGGGACGTTCCCAGCCACGCGCCGCCCGCAGGATTTCGTAGCCGGTGAAATCAGGCACCAGGTTCGGTGACGACCAGACATGGTCAAGCCGCCGGCCGCGGTTGGATGCCTCCCAGTCCTGCGCGCGGTAGCTCCACCAGGTGTAGAGCTTCTGTTCTGATGGCACGTTGAGCCGCATCAGGTCGACCCAGTCGCCGGCCAGCCGCATGGCCTCGAAACTCTCCGTCTCGACCCGCGTATGGCTGACCACGTTGAGCAGTTGCTTATGCGACCAGACATCGTGTTCGAGCGGCGCGATGTTGAGGTCGCCGACCAGGACCGAGGCGGACACTTCGCTGTGTTCGGCGCGGATTGCGTTCATCTCGGCGACGAAATCGAGCTTGTGCCTGAATTTGCGGTTGACTTCCGGGTCCGGTTCGTCACCGCCCGCCGGAACGTAGAAATTGTGCAGCAGGATCGTCTTGCCGCCGGCCCGCACGGTCACCGACAAATGCCGGCTGTCGTCGATGTCGCAGAAGCGGCGCTTCTCGACCACCGCGATCGGCCGGCGCGCGACCGTCGCCACGCCGTGATAGCCCTTCTGACCGTGAAAGGCGATGTGCCCGTAGCCGAGCCTGCGGAAGGCCTTTTCGGGGAACAGCTCGTCGGGAACTTTTGTTTCCTGCAGGCAAAGCACATCGGGCGCGTATTCATCGAGCAGGCGCTCGATGATCGGCATGCGCAGGCGAACGGAATTTATGTTCCAGGTGGCGATGGAAAAGGGCATTTGGCGGGTCCGGCGAAAGATCGCCGAACTACTGCCAGCCCCGCGCCATAAAGACAAGCATTGCAGCAGTTGCGGAGGTCGGCGCCGCGCCGCCGAAACTGCACGAAAGGCTTCGCCAGCGCGAGGAAAGCTATCTGGTTTTCGTATTCAGCTCGCGATTGGCCGTATAGTCGATGGCAAACGTGTCGGGAGCGAAGCTGACGCCTTCCTTGGTGTTGAAGATCATCACCGTGGTGTCCTTGCCCTGCGCATCGGTGATCGTCCACTGGCGCAGATCATAGGTCTTCGGATCGAACATCATGGTGATCCGCGCATTGCCGAACACCGACTTGTCCGAGAGCTGGATGGTGGTGAGGTCGTCCTCTTCCTTGACGCTCTTGACGCGGTTTCCGGAGAGATCGATCCGGTCGTCGAGCAACAGTTTCAGCGGCGTCTTCGACAAGGGATAAAGATCGGACGTGTTCAGTTTCTTGTTGAGGATGACCACCGACTTGCCGTCCGAAATCACCCGGAAATTCGAGGATCCGTCATAATTGAAACGGATCTTGCCCGGTCTTTCCAGGAAGAACTTGCCGCCGGTCTGTTCGCCCTTGGGGCCGAACTGCACGAATTCGCCGCTCATCGACTTAACCGAGGAAAAATGATCGGCGATCTTCTGCGCGGCCGCCGGCACGGCCGCCTGCGCGGATGCCAGCAGCTCGAATCCGGGCACCACGTTGAGGGCGGCAGCGCCCGCGAGCACCAGGCCGAGGCCAAGCAACTGACGGCGCGTCGGGGCAAGATCGCCGAGCGCGGAAAGATCGTTTTTCATGTCGGTCACTCTCATCTTGAGTCCTGATTTGTTGTTGTCCTGAACCCCCAGTTGGGCTGAAGTTTGACGGCGCGAACACTGCTTGACCGCTTGAACGCGCCAGAAGGTTCAAAGTTGCCGCCGGTATTTGTCGCGATCAGAATTTGTCCTCTTCGGTCGGCACCAGGATCTCGCGTTTTCCGGCATGGTTGGCGGGGCCGACAATGCCTTCTTTTTCCATCTTCTCGATGATCGAAGCGGCGCGGTTGTAGCCGATGCCCAGACGCCGCTGGATGTAGCTGGTCGAGGCCTTGCCGTCGCGCAACACCACGGACACCGCCTGGTCGTAAGGATCGTCGGAATCCTCGAAATTGCCGCCGCCGCCGCCCGAGCCGCCCTTGCCGGAGGGCTCGTCCTCGTCCTCATCATCGTCCTCGGTGATGGCGTCGAGATATTCCGGCACGCCCTGCAGCTTCAGATGCGCGACGATCTTCTCGACCTCGTCGTCGGAGACGAACGGGCCGTGCACGCGCTGGATGCGGCCGCCGCCGGCCATGTAGAGCATGTCGCCCATGCCGAGCAGCTGCTCGGCGCCTTGCTCGCCCAAGATGGTGCGGCTGTCGATCTTCGACGTTACCTGGAAGGAGATGCGGGTGGGGAAGTTGGCCTTGATGGTACCGGTGATCACGTCGACAGACGGACGTTGCGTCGCCATGATGACATGGATGCCGGCGGCGCGCGCCATCTGCGCCAGGCGCTGGACGGCACCCTCGATGTCCTTGCCGGCAACCATCATCAGATCGGCCATTTCGTCGATGATGACGACGATGTAAGGCATCGGCTCAAGGTCGAGATTCTCGGTCTCGTAGATCGCCTCGCCGGTCTGGCGGTCGAAGCCGGTCTGCACCGTGCGCGAGATCTTTTCGCCCTTCTTCTCCGCCTGTTGGACGCGTGCGTTGAAACCGTCGATATTGCGCACGCCGACCTTCGACATCTTGCGGTAGCGGTCTTCCATCTCCCGCACGGTCCATTTCAGCGCAACCACCGCCTTCTTCGGGTCGGTGACGACAGGCGTCAAAAGGTGCGGGATGCCGTCATAGACCGAGAGCTCCAGCATCTTGGGATCGATCATGATCAGCCGGCATTCCTGCGGCGTCAGCCGGTAGAGCAGCGACAGGATCATGGTGTTGATGGCGACCGACTTGCCCGAGCCGGTGGTGCCGGCGACCAAGACGTGCGGCATCTTGGCGATATCGACGATGACCGCCTCGCCGTTGATGGTCTTGCCCAGCGCCAGCGCCAGCTTGGCCTTGGTGGTCTCGAAATCGCGGCTGGCCATGATTTCCCTGAGATACACCGTCTCGCGCTTGGCGTTCGGCAATTCGATGCCGATGGCGTTGCGGCCCGGCACCACGGCGACGCGGCAGGCGATGGCGCTCATCGAGCGGGCGATGTCGTCGGAGAGGCCGATGACGCGCGATGATTTGATGCCTGGCGCAGGCTCCAGCTCATAGAGCGTGACGACGGGGCCGGGGCGGACATGGATGATCTCGCCCTTGACGCCGAAATCCTCCAGCACGCCTTCGAGCAGGCGGGCGTTCTGTTCCAGCGCGTCTTTCGAGAGGCTCGGGTCGCGCGCGACGTTCTTCGGTTCGGACAGGAAATGCAGCGACGGCATCTCGAATTTTTCCGAGCCGATCAACGAGGTCTGCGCCTCGCGCTGGACGCGCGCACCCGGAGCCGGGCGCGGCGCCGGCGCTTCAACGCGCGTGGCGGCATCCGAGCGGAACGGCTGGACCTTGGCGGTGGAAGCCGCGCGACGCTGGACGAGGGGTTCATCGTCGAAATCGACATCGTCATCGCCGGTGTCGAAGCGACCGTCGAAGACGTCATCGTCCGGATCGACGGAAACGCTGCGGTCGTTGACCATGGCGGCGAAGAATTCCGGTTCGACGCGGGCACGGCCATCCGGGCTCATCCGCTGCTCGGCGAACTCGGCCGATTCGACCCGTTCGGCGGCACGCCGCCAGGCGCTGGCGCGCGGTTCCATTCCCGGCTCGAATTCGTCCCGCCGCTGCCTGCGGCGCACGGCGCGGCGGTGCATCCACGCGCGGAACGAAAGCCACCAATGGGTCATTGCGCCGAGCGCCAGTATGCCTTCGTCGCCTTCATCCTCGTCATTGTCGAACAGCAGCTCATCCTCACGCGGATCGGCGGCGGCCGGTTCCTCCATGACGGCGAAACCGTTCTTGCGTGCGATCAGCGCCGAACCGTAGGCGAATAGCCATAGCGCCGGACCGGCCATCAGAATGGCGAGCACGCTGGCCACCAGCCCGGTCGGATAGCCACCGATGACGACGCCCGGAATCTTCAGTACCATGTCGCCGAACACGCCGCCGAGCCCGGTCGGCAGCGGCCAGGTCTTGGGCGGCACCACGCAGCCGGCGATCGCAGCGGCCAGCAGGGCAAAGCCGAACCAGAACAGACCGCGCCTGGGCAGCCTGTCGACGCCGCGCGCCGAAAACAGCAGATATCCCCAGATCACGGCCGGAACCAGCGCCGCCACGGCGGCAAGGCCGAAGAACTGCATGGCGATGTCGGAGAAGACCGCACCCGCATATCCCATGGCATTGGTGACGGTGTTGGCTGTGGCGTGCGAGAAGCTCGGGTCGGCGACATTCCAGGTGGCAAGGCTGGCGACGCCGAAGGCGGTGAACGCGAACATGCCGGCGCCGACAAGCCGGCCGACCTGGCGTCGCGCGAATGCCTGGATGCCGTGCCCCGTATCGGTCAGCGCGAGCGGTGCTGAAGCCCCTGAACGCATGCTCTTCCCCGTCAGTGATTGCCTGGCCCGAGCGCGTGACGCACTTCGGCAGATTTGGCTGCCAGACTATGCGTGGGAAGGTTAAGGCCGCATTAACCATGGCAAGGGCCCCAGCCGCCTGCCGCAAATAACAATGGCAAGCCTCACGGCCCGCCATTTCTGCATCGGCAACGGCAGGGTGACCAGGCTCGGTGGGCCTGATCCGCCGCGGTCTCAGTTGGCTCCGCCGAGCGCCTGGACGTTGGCGCAGAACTCGGCGTGCGGCTTGCTCATCGCCGCGTCCTGGCATTCCTTCTTCATCGCATCCTGCTTTTCCATTGGCATGGCCATGAAAGCGGTCTTGAATTCCGCCATCGGCTTCATGGTTTTCATGCTGGAATCGGTGAAGAACGGGGCCATATTGTCGGGTTCGTCGAGAGCCCCGGCAAATGCCATGCCGCTGACCATGGAAAGAGCGAGCGCGCCGAGACAGATATTCTTGACGTTCATTGGATAGTTTCCTTCCCTATTGTTTGCAACGACCGCCGAACAGTGGTCGTGCCCGGGAGTTCGATGCCAAGACGGCCGATGTTTCCTCGAAAATCTCAATCACGCGAACGTGATTGCGCTCGTCCAACCAAACGGGCTCCAAAAAAAGAGGCCCGGAGCGATCCGGGCCTCAAGGCGTGAGCACCTTGCGGAGCGTCACGACGGGATTTCAAAACAGTTCCGGAAGACGTGCAGCGGTTTTCCGTACGTGATTACCGAAAGAGATGGGACCGGCGGGAGGAGGTCCGCCGGTCCCATGGCAAAGAGGCCTTACGGCACCACTTCGCCGTGCTGGCTGATGTCGAGACCCTCGACCTCCTCCTGGGTCGACGGACGCAGGCCGACGAGCGCCTTGACGATGTAGAGGATGACGAAGGTGGCGATTGCCGTCCACAGGATGGTGAAGACGATGCCGTAGAGCTGCTTGCCGATCGACGCGCCCGAGGAGAGGCTGTTGATTGCCGGGTCGGCGAGCACGCCGGTCAGCAATGCGCCGACCACGCCACCGACGCCATGGACACCGAAGGCATCGAGCGAGTCGTCATAGCCGAACATGTGCTTTACCTTGACCGCCGAGATGTAGCAGACGACGCCGGCGACGATGCCGACGATGAAGGCGCCCGTCGGGTTGACGAAGCCGGAAGCCGGCGTCACCGCGACAAGGCCGGCGACGGCGCCGGAGATGATGCCGAGCACCGAGGGCTTCTTGGCGACGATCCATTCGGCGAACATCCAGGCCAGCGCCGCTGCCGCGGTGGCAACCTGGGTGTTGAGCATCGCGGCACCGGCGAGGCCGTCGGCGGCGAGTTCCGAACCGGCGTTGAAGCCGAACCAGCCGACCCACAACAGCGAAGCGCCGATCACGGAATAGACCAGGTTATGCGGCGCCATGTTGGTGGTGCCGTAGCCTTCGCGCTTGCCCAGGACCAGGGCGCAGACGAGACCCGCGACACCGGCATTGATATGGACGACCGTGCCGCCGGCGAAGTCGAGCACGCCGGCAGCGCCGAGGAAGCCGCCGCCCCAGACCCAATGCGCGATCGGCGCATAGACGACCAGCAGCCACAGCGCCATGAAGATCAGCAGGGCCGAGAACTTCATGCGCTCGGCAAAGGCGCCGGCGATCAGGGCCGGGGTGATGATGGCGAAGGTCATCTGGAACATCGAAAAGACGAATTCAGGAATGTTAGCCACGCCCGGCGCCCACAGCGTCGAGGTGGTGATGCCGTGATGGAAGAACTTCGAGAAGCCCCCGAGATAGGCATTCATGCCGCCGCCGTCGGAAAAGGCCAGCGAATAGCCGAACATGAACCACAGCACCGTCACCAGGCAGGTGATGGCGAAGCTCTGCATGACGGTGGCAAGCACGTTCTTCTTGCGCACCATGCCGCCGTAGAACAGTGCCAGGCCGGGGATGGTCATCATCAGCACCAGCGCCGTCGAAGTCAGCATCCAGGCGGTGTTGCCGGTGTCGAGCACCGGGGTGGGAGCGGCCGGGGCGGCGGCAGCCGCGGCCGGAGCCGCTTCCTGCGCGAGGGCGGCGACGCTGCCCAACGCTGCGAGAGCGAGCGAGCCAAAAAGGGCGGCGCGTCCCGTCTTCTTCAAGGTGGAAGGAATATTCATTGAACTCTCCATTGGAATACGTGTTCGCCGCTTCAGAGCGCGTCGGTGTCTGTTTCGCCGGTGCGGATGCGCACCGCCTGGTCGATGCCGAAAACGAAGATCTTGCCGTCGCCGATCTGACCGGTCTTGGCGGCTGCGGTGATGGCCTCCACGGCCTTGTCGACCATGTCGGCGCTGACCGCGACCTCGATCTTGATCTTCGGCAGGAAACTGACCGCGTATTCCGCCCCGCGATAGATTTCCGTGTGCCCCTTCTGACGCCCGTAGCCTTTGACTTCGGTGACGGTCAGGCCCTGGATGCCGACGGCGGTAAGCGCTTCGCGTACCTCGTCGAGCTTGAACGGCTTGATGATTGCCATCACGATTTTCATAAGGTTTCACCCTTTTGCTGTTGCGGTCCCCCGCGTTTGCACACCTTCACCGATCCCGAGGAGCCGGAGAGTGCCGACGAGGATTCAAGCTCCGTGCCAATTGCCGAAGCAGCGTGTTAACTGGTTGTAAACAAAGGAATTGACGCACCGGCGATCGCACCGTACCGATGAGCGCGGCACAGCTTCTGCTCAATAATTAAGCAGTTTTCAGAAAACGCCTATTTGGCGGGCTTTGGTCGAAAGGACTGCTCAACGCTTGAGCCGGATCAAGCCTTCCTGGGCCATCGAGGCGATCAGCGTGCCGTCGCGGGCATAAAGCGTGCCGCGGCTGAATCCGCGCGATCCCGAGCTCGAGGGGCTGTCCTGCGCGTAGAGCAGCCAGCCGTCGAGCGAATGCGGGCGGTGGAACCACATCGAATGGTCGAGGCTGGCCGCCTGGATGTCGGGATCGAACAGCCCGCGCCCATGCGCGAAGGTCGAGGTGTCGAGCAGCGTCATGTCGGAGAGATAGGCGAGCAACACCGATTGCAGCGCGCGGTCGTCTGGGACGGGACCGGCGAGGCGGATCCAGACATTCTGCCGGGGCGGCAGCTTGTCACGGCTTTCATAGTGCTGGAGATTGACCGGCCTGAGCTCCAGCGGTCGCTCGCGCGCCCAGAAGCGTCGCACCGCTTCCGGCACCCGGTCGGCCTTTTCGAGCAGTTGGCGCTGCGTCTTCAGCCCTTCCGGCGGCGGCACGTCGTCGGGCAAAGCGAACTGGTGCTCCAGCCCCTTCTCATCGACCTGGAACGAGGCTTCCAGCGAGAAGATCGCGTTCCCGTGCTGGATCGCCAGCACCCGGCGGGTGGTGAAGGAGCCGCCGTCGCGGATGCGGTCGACCTCGTAGATGATCGGCACCTTGATGTCGCCCGGCCGCATAAAATAGCCGTGCAGCGAATGCACGTAGCGGTCGGGCTCGACGGTCCGCTGCGCCGCCACCAGCGCCTGGGCGATGGTCTGGCCGCCGAACACGCGCTGCCACTCCACCTGGGGGCTGCGACCACGATACAGATTGTGTTCCAGCCTCTCGAGGTCGAGAATGCGCAGAAGCTCGTCCATGGCCGCCGTCATGTGTCGTGACCTCGCCTCAAGATTTCCTCGGCGGGTTTCCGACAGGAAGGACGGGCCGTCAAGGGCGGATGGCAGGCTGGCTTGCAAGGAGCGAAGACCATGGAAGGCAAGGCAGAGGCGAAAACCAGGTCCGGGCTCGATGTTCTGGTCGCCGGCGCCGGCTATGTCGGCCTGGCTGCCGCCGTGTCGCTGAAACAGGCGCAACCGGAGCTTGCCGTGGCCCTGGTCGATGCCGCACCCCCCGGCTCCTGGCAAAGGGACGGGCGCGCCTCGGCCATTGCGGCGGCCGCCTGCCGCATGCTCGAGCGGCTCGGCGTCTGGGCCGAGATCGCGCCGGAAGCGCAGGCAATCACCGAGATGATCATCACCGATTCGCGTGCCGCCGATCCTGTGCGCCCGGTCTTCCTCACTTTCGACGGCGAGGTGGCGCCGGGCGAGCCCTTCGCACATATGGTGGCCAACCGGGTGCTGAACGGCGCCTTGCGCCGCAGCGCCGAAAAGCTCGGCGTCGACATCATCGAAGGCGTTGCCGTGCAAGGGTTCGAAACCAATGGTGCAGGCATCACCGTGCATTTGGCCGACGGCGCGACGCTGAAGGCGCGGCTGCTGGTCGCCGCCGACGGCGTCAATTCGAAGCTGCGCGACATGGCCGGCATCAAGACGGTGAAGTGGGAATACGGCCAGTCCGGCATCGTCTGCACCGTGGCACATGAACGGCCCCACAACGGCCGTGCCGAAGAGCATTTCCTGCCCGCCGGCCCCTTCGCCACGTTGCCGCTGAAGCCGGGCGAGGACGGCTCCAACCGCTCGTCGATCGTCTGGGTCGAGCGGTCGGAAGATGCTCAGACGCTGGTCGCCGGCGACGACCTCCTCTTCGAGCACGAACTGGAACAGCGTTTCGGCCTCAAGCTTGGCGAGATCCGCGTCGCCGACAAGCCGCGCGCCTGGCCGCTGGGTCTTACCATCGCGCGCGCCTTCGTCGCGCCGCGCGTGGCGCTTGCCGGCGATGCCGCCCACGGCATCCATCCGATCGCCGGCCAGGGCCTCAATCTCGGCTTCAAGGATGTCGCCGCCCTGGCCGAGGTGATCGTCGAGGCCGACCGGCTGGGCCAGGATATCGGCGCGCTCGACGTGCTCGAGCGCTACCAGCAATGGCGTCGTTTCGACACGGTGCAGATGGGCGTCACGACAGATGTGCTGAACCGGCTGTTTTCCAACGACATCGGTCCGCTGCGCGCGGTGCGCGACATCGGCCTCGGCCTGGTCGAACGCATGCCGCGGCTGAAGGAATTCTTCATCCGCCAGGCGTCGGGGCTTTCGGCCGGCACGCCGCGCCTTTTGAAGGGCGAGGCGATCTGACCCGCCGCGCCATCTATGACCCGGGCACGTCATAGATCGCCCGGACCTCGATCGTGCCGAGTTCGGCCAGCGGAATGCCGCCAGCGATGTCCAGCGCCTCCTGGAGGTCCTTCGCCTCGATCATGACGAAGCCGAGCAACTGCTCCTTGGTTTCGGCGAACGGGCCGTCGGTGACCAGTCGCTTGCCCTTGCGACGGCGCACGGTCTTCGAGGTCTTCACCGATTGCAGCGCCTGCGCGACGATGAGCTTGCCTTGTTGGTCCAAGGACCGGTCATAGGCCAGCGAATCGGCGTCGAGCTTGGCCGATCCTTCCGGAGTGAGCGCGTAGAGGTCTTTCTCCTCACCATAGACCAGGCAGACATATTTCATTTCGCGCTCCCTTGCTGCGATGAATCATAGGATGCGGCGACGAGCGTGTCAGCCTTGCCTTCGACCGCTGCTGCATGGTCGAGAAGGCATGCCGCGACCGCGACGATGGCGACAGCCGCCAGCAGCCTGCGGACACCGGACGGCGGCGGCTCCAGCCAGAAGTCCTGCCGTCGTTGAGCCTTGCGGCCCGGGGTCTTCCATATTGCGAAAAACAGATTGTCCATGTGAACCTCCATCCGGCCACAATCCCGTGGTCGCCCGCAGGACGGTCGGGCCGAATGGAAGCCGACATTTTTGCACGCGGATTTTTTTCTAAAGGAATGAACCGTCATCACGCCGTGGTCCAAACAGCGCAGTGGTCTTCGCGCATGCCCGCGCTATAGTTGGCCGGACGCTGGGCTCACCTGGACAAGTTCACGACAACCAAGGAGGAATTCATGGACCGCACCGCAACCGCCGTCTGGAAGGGCAATCTGAAGGACGGCAAAGGCACGCTCGACAGCCAGAGCGGGACCCTGAACGGCACGCCCTATTCGTTCAAGGCACGCTTCGAGGACGAGAGCGGCAAATCCGGCACCAATCCGGAAGAGCTGATCGCGGCCGCGCACGCCGGCTGCTACGCCATGCAGCTGTCGCATTTCCTGGCCGAGAACGGCACCCCGGCGGCCGAACTCGACGCCAAGGCCGTGGTGACGCTGGTTCCCGGCACCGGCATCACGGGCAGCGCGATCACCCTTGTCGGCAAGGTGCCCGGCATCGACGCGGCGAAGTTCAAGGAATTGGCCGAGAAGGCCAAGGCCGAATGCCCTGTTTCCAAAGCGCTGGGCGCCATCAACGTATCGCTCGACGCCAGGCTCGGCTGAGACCCCGGCATCCCGGCGCGCATGGTCGCGCCGGGCACCCTCGAGCGCTCAGGCGCCCAGCGCGTCGAGCCGGGCGCGAAGGGCTGCGACTTCCTGCTCCAGCGCCTCCACTCTCGCTTCGAGGTCGGAAGCGGGCACGGCCGATGCAGTGCGCTGCGCCGACAGGGCGGCAACGTCAACCGGCCCGGCGAGGAGATGCACATAGCGGTCCTCGCGTTGGCCTGAACCGCGCGGGATTTCCTGAACGAGCGGCGGTCGACGGCCGATCAGCATATCGAGTTCACCGCGCAAATCCTCGATCGATGAAAACCTTGCCATGCGCTCGCTGCGTGCCAACAATTCATGCGCCGTCTGCGGCCCGCGCAGCAAAAGCAGACCGACCAAGGCGGTCTGAGGCGTGGTCAGCGAGAAGCGCTGCGCCATCTGGTGCTCGTAGCGCTCGACGCGGGAGCCGAACACCTGCCGCACCAGCCCCTTCTGCTCGAGCAGCTTTAGCGCCCGGTGCACCTCTGTCTGCTCCAGCGCCATGCCGGGCTCGCGCGCCGTCTTCTGGTTGGCGGCGGCAAGCGCTGCGTTGAGGGTCAACGGATAGACGTCCGGCGTCAGCTCCTTCTTCTCGATGAGGCAGCCGAGCACACGCGCTTCGGGAGGAGACAGGATGGGGAGGTCCGTCATTGGATTGCAATCCTTTTTGAAGCTGGCAAGACAGCGCCCCTTTTGTCCTGCCGGAGAAAGGGGCGCGAAGGATCGCTGCGTTCAAGATTGCCGCGAGCGAGCGCCTAAACCCTTCTCTCCACCATCATCTTCTTGATTTCAGCGATCGCCTTGGCCGGATTCAAGCCCTTGGGGCAGGTCTGCGCGCAGTTCATGATGGTGTGGCAGCGATAGAGCCGGAAGGGGTCCTCGAGATTGTCGAGCCGCTCGCCCGTGGCCTCGTCGCGGCTGTCGATCAGCCAGCGATACGCCTGCAGCAAGGTTGCCGGGCCGAGATAACGGTCGCCGTTCCACCAATAGCTCGGGCAAGAGGTCGAGCAACAGGCGCATAATATGCATTCGTAGAGCCCGTCGAGCTTCTCGCGCTCCTCATGGCTCTGCAGCCATTCCTTGGCCGGCTGCGGCGAGACCGTCTTCAGCCACGGTTCGATCGAGGCGTGCTGGGCGTAGAAATTGGTGAGGTCGGGCACCAGGTCCTTGATGACGGGCATATGCGGCAGCGGGTAGATCTTGACGGCACCCGATATGTCGTCGCAGCCCTTGGTGCAGGCGAGCGTGTTGGAGCCGTCGATATTCATGGCGCAGGAGCCGCAGATGCCTTCCCGGCAGGAGCGGCGCAAGGTCAGCGTCGGGTCGATCTTGTTCTTGATCCAGAGCAGCGCATCCAGCACCATCGGCCCGCAATCGTCCATGTCGACGAAATAGGTGTCCATGCGCGGGTTCTCGTCATCATCCGGCGACCAGCGGTAGATGCGGTATTCCCTGAGATTGGTCGCGCCTTCCGGCTTCGGCCAGGTCTTGCCCTGCTGGATCTTCGAGTTCTTGGGGAGCGTGAGTTCGACCATTACCTCAGGTCCTTTCGGATGACGCGGCTGGACGTCATTTCAATACACCCTGGCCTTGGGCGCGATCTTGGCGAGACTGATGCCGCCGTCCTTTTCGGCCAGCAGCGGTTCGGTGTGCACCGGGCGGTAGGAGAGCGTCACCTCACCGGTCTCGCTCAGATGGGCGAGCGTGTGCTTGCGCCAGTTGGCGTCGTCGCGGGCCGAGAAATCCTCCCGCGCGTGCGCGCCACGGCTCTCCTTGCGCGCCTCGGCGCCGTAGACCGTGGTGATGGCGTTGGCCATCAGGTTTTCCAGCTCCAGCGTCTCCACCAGGTCGGAGTTCCAGATCATCGAGCGGTCGAAAACCTTTATGTCCTTGAGCTCGCCCCAGATCTGCGAAATGCGCTTGCAACCGTTCTCCAGCGATTCCTGCGTGCGGAACACCGCCGCGTCTTCCTGCATGGCGCGCTGCATCTTTTCGCGCAGAACCGCCGTCGGCGTCGAGCCGTTGGCGTGGCGCAGCCGGTCGAAGCGGTCCATGATCTTGTCGACCGAGGCCTGGTTGGGCGACGGGATTGCCGATTTGCGGTCGATGACCTGGCCGGCACGGATCGCCGCCGCGCGGCCGAACACGACCAGGTCGATCAGCGAGTTCGATCCCAGCCGGTTGGCGCCGTGCACCGAGGCGCACCCGGCCTCGCCTACCGCCATCAAGCCGGGCGAGACCCGATCGGGATTAAGGATCGTCGGGTTGAGCACCTCGCCCCAGTAATTGGTCGGCACGCCGCCCATATTGTAGTGCACCGTCGGCAGCACCGGAATCGGCTCCTTGGTGAGGTCGACGCCGGCGAAGATCTTTGCCGATTCCGAGATGCCGGGCAGCCGCTCGTGCAGCACCGCCGGATCGAGATGATCGAGGTGCAGGAAGATATGGTCCTTGTTCTTGCCGACGCCGCGGCCCTCCCGGATTTCCAGCGTCATGCAGCGCGAGACGACATCGCGCGAGGCAAGGTCCTTGGCCGACGGCGCGTAGCGCTCCATGAACCGCTCGCCCTCGGAATTGACGAGATAGCCGCCCTCGCCGCGCGCGCCTTCGGTGATCAGGCAGCCGGCCCCGTAGATGCCGGTCGGGTGGAACTGCACGAACTCCATGTCCTGTAAAGGGAACCCCGCCCGCGCGGCCATGCCGCCGCCGTCGCCGGTGCAGGTGTGGGCCGACGTCGCCGAGAAATAAGCGCGGCCATAGCCGCCTGTCGCCAGCACAACCATCTTGGCCGAGAAGCGGTGGATGGTGCCGTCGTCGAGGTTCCAGGCGACGACGCCGGTGCATGTGCCGTCCGGCTCCGTGATCAGGTCGAGCGCGAAATACTCGATGAAGAACTGCGCGTTGTTCTTCAGCGACTGGCCGTAGAGCGTGTGCAGGATGGCGTGGCCGGTGCGGTCGGCGGCCGCGCAGGTGCGCTGCACCGGCGGGCCATCGCCGTAATTCATCATGTGGCCGCCGAACGGCCGCTGGTAGATCTTGCCCTCTTCCGTGCGCGAGAACGGCACGCCGTAATGCTCGAGTTCGTAGACGGCGGCCGGCGCTTCACGCACCAGATATTCCATGGCGTCGACATCGCCCAGCCAGTCCGAACCCTTGACGGTGTCGTACATGTGCCACTGCCAGGAGTCCGGGCCCATGTTGGAAAGCGAAGCGGCAATGCCGCCCTGCGCCGCCACCGTGTGCGAGCGGGTCGGGAAAACCTTGGTGATGCAGGCGGTGCGCAGGCCCTGTTCGGCCATGCCCAGCGTAGCGCGCAGTCCCGCGCCCCCGGCACCGACGACCACGACGTCGAATTTGTGGTCGACATAGGTATAGCCTGCCGTATTGGCTTCTTTCGCGTCCTTGGCCAAAACGTCAGCCTCCGAATGCCAGTTTGAGCAGGGCGAAGAGCGAAGCCACGCCGACCGCTACGGTGAAGAAAGTGTTGAGGGCGATCAGCGCCAGCTTCATGCCTTCGCCATGCACGTAATCCTCGATGATCACCTGCATGCCGATCCGCATGTGATAAAGCGGCGAGATGAGCACAAGGGCCATCATCAGCGCCACGAGCGGGTTGGCGAGCGCTGCCCGCACCTCCGCATAACCGGCGCCGTTGAGCGCGACCAGGAACCCGGTGAAGAACAGGATCAGCGGGATGTTGGCGATTGCCGTGAGGCGCTGGCGCCAGAAATGCCCGGTGCCTTCGCGGGCGGACCCCAGGCCGCGGACTTTCGCCAGCGGCGTGCGCATGTCGGTCTTTCCAGTGCTCATGGTCAGGCTCCTCGCGCCATATAGCCGGCGATCCAGATCAGCAGCGTGAGCAGGACCGAGCCGGCCAGGGTCGCCCAGGCGATCTTGGAGGCGGTATGCTTTTCGAGACCGGCGCCGGTATCCCAGATCAGGTGGCGCACGCCGCCCAGCATGTGGTGCATGAGCGCCCAGGTGTAGCCGAACAGGATCAGCCGTCCGAGCCAGGTTCCGAAGGCCCAGCTCACCCAATCGAAAGTGGCTTGCGAGCTCGCCGCCGCCATCAGCCATATCGCGACCAGGAGCGTGCCGAAATAGAGCGCGCCGCCGGTGATGCGATGGATGATCGACATCGTCATGGTGATCGGCGGCCGGTACACGCTGAGGTGCGGCGAAAGCGGCCGTTCACGTCTGGCGAATTCGCGGGTGGCTGGTGATTTGCTCATGGCTCCCCCAGTTCGGCGTTCCTGGAGCCTCAGGTGGAAATGCGGCATTGCCGCTTCCGGTTGCGACTTCGGACAGCCGGTTTCTAATGCTCTTTTTGCACCGCGTCAAAGCCGGAAAACCGTTTCGAAAACGTAATTTAGTCTGATTAAAAGGCAGGTCCGGGCTTCAATCGATTAGGCGTCGACGATGCCAAGCCGGCCCGTTCTCGCTGCGGTGCAGCATATATGTGGCGGGCGCGGGCTTCGGCTCAGCGGGTGCGGGTCAGCGGCGCCGAGCCCGCTTTCATCACCAGCGCCTCGCGACCGTCGATCACGATCGCGTCATGTGCCTCGTTAACCATGTTTATCAAGACATGGGTGAGAACCGCGCCAGCCTCTTAACAAAGGTTAAGAAAAGGTTAATTTCCGATTCGAGGAGGCTTTGTCTCCAACATGGAGGACGCCATGCGTTCGAATTCGGGCAGATCGCGCCTTGCAGTGCTCACAGTGGCGGTATTGGCCGTCGGCTTCGCCGCGCCGGCGCTGGCGGACGGACGCCACCAGGATCGGGTCTACGCCGATTCCTTCGGCAATCTCGTCATCGACAGTGCCGCCGGCTACAAGCGCATCCTCGTCGGCGAAGGCAAGCTCGCCAAGCAGCTGTCCGACTATACCAGCGCCGGCCAGCCCAAGGTGATCTACGAGAACGGGGCTGACGAGATGTCGGGCTATGGCGACTGCTATCGGCCGCCGGTGTTCGTGAAGGGGCGCAGTTATATGTATGGCCTCTCCGACGGCGAAATGCCCGAGCTCAGCCCCTGCCGCTGAACAGCGCCACGGCCTCTGGCCTGGCTGGCCCGGCGGAAACGCGCACGCAGTCGCGCCCGGCATCCTTGGCCTGATAGAGCGCTTCATCGGCACGTCGCATCAGGTCGGAAAAATGCTCGCCGGCATGAAGTTCGGCGACGCCGAAGCTCGCCGTGCAGCGATTGTCGGCGGGGAGCCCGTCGATGGGCAGCGTCCCGAAGGCGCTGCGCGCGCCTTCGGCGAACAGCCGCGCGGCGGCAAGGTGGGTGCCGGGCAGGATGATGGCGAACTCCTCGCCGCCTATACGACCGGCGACATGGTGGTCGGTCGCGGCCTCACGCAGGAAGCGGGCAAAGGCCTCGATGACCCGGTCGCCCGAGGCATGGCCGTAATTGTCGTTGATGGACTTGAAGTGATCGAGATCGGCGATGACCAGCGCGACTGGAACGCCCCGGCGCGCCGCGTCCCCCAGCGCCGTCTCGGCGTGACGCTCGAAGCCGCCGCGGTTGAGGAGCCGCGACAGCGTGTCCGTTTCCGACTTCGACGTCGCCTCGGCGAGCACGTCGCGCACCAGTATGGCCAGCGCCAGCAAGGCCAGCGCCACGCCGAACACGGTGCCGAGCGATTGCGATACCAGGGCATAGCTGGTCTGCAGATAGGATTGCGGGGCGGCGCCGCGGCCGCCAAGCGCATCGGCGATAAATGGCTTGCTGGCGAACTGCATGGCGCTGGCCGCCAGCACCGCCATCAGCATCCGATCGAGCCGGTCACGCCTTTGCCTGGACGACCAGACAATGCCGAACCCGGTAAGCTGCATGACGGCGTAGGGCAGTTGGTAGGCCATCTTGCTGACAAGGGACTGGCGCGGCAGATCCTGGGCGAAATAGACCGCGACAGACGCAACGGCCAGGACCAGGAGCATCGCCGACCAGGGCGGCGTCACGCCGTATCTATGCGCAAGCCCGCCGTTGAAGGCGATGGTGGCGCCAAGGAAAACGGCAAAGGCTGCGACGACCACCAGCCGCGCATTGTCGAAGGCGGGGATGCTGAATTCCACGACGAAATAGGCCATGCCCAGCACATAACCGAACGCCAGCCAGCGTGCCGAGACGCGTCCGATGTCATAGACGGCAATCGCCATGAAGGCCGCCGCCAGCAGCCCGGCAACGAACAGATTGATGACAAGGATGAAGTCCGCGCCGCCCATGATTTCCCAAGCCCCTGACGGCAGCAAACCATCGACGGGCGAAAAAGAAGTTAACGTCAGGTCATATCGGAGGCTCGCGCACGCCTCGGAGATTGGCCGAAGGATGGTTGCCATCGCCCTTCAGGGCGAAGCAAGGAAAGAAGCGGTGCGGCGCGGGTCCTGGATGATGAAGGCGTCGGCCGATCGCCTTCAGCCGGCTTTGAGCGGCTCCGGCACGAACAGCGTTTCCGGCCGCTCATAGGACAGGCGCACGCTGTCGCGGCCGTTCTTCTTGGCCTTGTAGAGGGCCTCGTCGGCGCGGCGCATCAACGGCTCCAGAGCTTCGTCGCCGCTGCGCGCCGCCACGCCGAAACTGGCGGTGACCTTGGTGCCGGGCGGAAGTCCGTCGACGCCGCCGGCCGAGTAGGCCACGCGCACGGCCTCTGCGAGCAGCCGCGCGGCGGCAAGATCGGTCAAGGGCAGGAGCACCGCGAATTCCTCGCCGCCGATACGTCCGGCCTCACCGCGCGTACCGGCGGCGGCGCGAAGCTTGGCGGCGAAGTCGGCGATCACCCGGTCGCCCGCGGCATGCCCATGCAGGTCGTTGAGCGTCTTGAAGTGGTCGAGATCGGCCAACACAAGAGCCACCGGCAATTTCGCCGCCGCGCAGCGTTGCAAGAGCAGGGCCGCCCGTTGCTCGAAGCCGCGCCGGTTGAGGAGGCGAGACAGCGGATCGGTGTAGGTTTCGACCTTCAACGCCTTCATCACGTCGAGGGCGGCGGCGGAGAACAGGCAAAGCGCGATCAGCAGCGACAGCAGCGCATGCGACAGCAACGCCGTCGTCCAATAGGATGATGTATAGAGCTCGTCATAAGTCGCGAAAGGCCCGTGCGCGACGATGACGGCAAGGGTGCGCACGAAGAAATTCAGCCCCGCGAGCAACGCCAGGACGAACAGGATATTTTCCGTCGGGCCATTGCCACGCACCTTGCGCAATTCGGCGGCCGCCACCAGGCTGATGCCGCCGAGCGCGAAATTGATGACGAGGACCCGCCATGTCAGGTCCGGCTGGACGAACAGGAACCAGCAAAAGGCGGCCATGCCGCCGCTCGCCAAGACGCAAAGCCCGGCATAGGGCACTCGCTGGCCATGCCGCGCCACGATCGCGCCGGCCAGGCAGGATCCGGCAACGCAGAAGCATAGGTTGGAGAGCAGCTTCGACGGTGCCAGGCCAACGGGCAGCGTGAAATGCTGGAACAGGAACCCGGCCGCCGCAAGCGAATAGCTTACCGCCAGCACGGCCAGATAGGGACGGTGGCGCTGATAGAACCAAAGCACGAGGAACGCCGCGCCAAGGGCCAGCGCGATCGTCGGGTTTAACAACGCTATCAGCAGGCCGGTGTCCAAAAGACCGTGACTTCCCCTCGCTTGACGTCAGGGAAGACCTTAGGGCGCAAGCCCAAACAAGCGGTTAAGCGAAAGCGAATATGCGTCACGCTGGTGCGGAGCGTGACGTGGAACCGGCGCGCCGGACCTGCGTTTGTCCAGCGCAGAAGAGGAACCGATAATGGCCGATACAATCACCCTGACCGATCACGAGGCAATCCGTTCGTGGGCCGCGTCGCGCGCCGGCTTTCCGGCCATTGTCGACGTGTCGCCCGAAGCCGGCACGCAGGCGATGCTGCGGCTGGTATTCGGCCAGCACGCCTATGAGGACGAAGACCAGCCGGAGCGCCCGATCAATGCCGGAGGTTATGAGCTGGTCGAGTGGGACGAATGGTTCAAACTCTTCGATGAACGCGGGCTGGCCCTGGTGGTCGCCGCCGAAGAACCCGGGCGCCGCGAGCAGTTCCACGAGATCATCCGCCGCGACGACCGGTGAAGCTCCAAACATGCTCTGAACGCTCAAGCAGAAGGCCCGAATCGCATCGCGATCCGGGCCCTTGCGTTTCGATCGAACCAGCCGCGATTTACTTCCAGTCGCGAATATCGACGAAGTGGCCGGCGATCGCCGCCGCCGCAGCCATGGCCGGCGACACCAGATGGGTGCGCCCCTTGAAGCCCTGCCGGCCCTCGAAATTGCGGTTCGAGGTCGAGGCGCAGCGCTCATGCGGCTTCAGCCGGTCGTCGTTCATGGCAAGGCACATCGAGCAGCCCGGCTCGCGCCAGTCGAAGCCGGCGGCGAGGAAGATCTTGTCCAGCCCTTCGGCCTCGGCCTGTTCCTTGACCAGGCCGGAGCCCGGCACGATCATGGCGTTGACGCGCGGATTGACTTTTCGGCCCTCGACCACCTTGGCGGCGGCGCGCAGATCCTCGATGCGGCCGTTGGTGCAGGAGCCGATGAAGACACGGTCGAGGGCGATGTCGGTGATCTTCGTTCCCGGCGTCAGGCCCATATAGTCGAGCGCGCGCTGCTTTGAGGTGCGCTTGTTTTCGTCGGTGATGTCTTCCGGGTTCGGCACAATCCCTTGCACCGAGACAACATCCTCCGGGGAAGAGCCCCAGGAGACGATCGGCGGCAGTTTGGCCGCATCGAGCACGATCACCTTGTCGAAATGCGCGCCTTCGTCGGATTGCAGTGTCTTCCAGTAGGCGAGCGCGGCGTCCCAGGCGGCGCCCTTGGGCGCGCGCGGCTTGTCCTTGACATAGGCGAAGGTCGTCTCGTCGGGTGCGATCAGGCCGGCGCGCGCGCCGCCCTCGATCGACATGTTGCAGATCGTCATGCGGCCTTCCATCGACAGCGAGCGGATCGCCTCGCCGGCATATTCGATGACATAGCCGGTGCCGCCGGCGGTGCCGATCTCCCCGATGATGGCGAGGATAATGTCCTTGGCGGTGACGCCTTCCGGCAACTGGCCGTCGACGCGCACCAGCATGTTCTTGGCCTTACGCTGGATCAGCGTCTGCGTCGCCAGCACGTGCTCGACCTCCGACGTGCCGATGCCGTGCGCCAGCGCGCCGAAGGCGCCGTGGGTGGAGGTGTGGCTGTCGCCGCAGACGATGGTCATGCCGGGCAAGGTGAAACCCTGTTCCGGCCCGATGATATGGACGATGCCCTGGCGGATGTCGTTCTCGGAATAATATTCGACCCCGAAATCCTTGGCGTTCCTGGCCAGCGCCTCGACCTGGATGCGGCTTTCCTCGTTCTTGATGCCGAACTTGCGCTCGGGCGAGGTCGAGACGTTGTGGTCGACCACGGCCAGCGTCTTTTCGGGATGACGGACTTTGCGGCCACTCATGCGCAGGCCCTCGAAGGCCTGCGGGCTGGTCACCTCATGGACGAGGTGGCGGTCGATATAGAGCAGGCAGGTGCCGTCGTCCTGGCGGTCGACGACGTGGTCGTCGAAAATCTTGTCATAGAGGGTGCGCGGTGCGCTCATGTGCGTAAATCCGTCGATATGAGAAAGGGAAGGGCAGACGCCGAGACGTCCGGCGGAACGACTTGATCAGTCGGCTTGCGTAAGTCGGCTGGTCGGCGCGCCGCAGACACGCGCGGAGAAGCGCGACGGCAGGCGTTTTCTGTCCTGCAGCACGAACCCCTTGTAGGCCGGATCGCCAAAAAGCTCTTCCATGGCGGGGTAGATAGCAATGTTTTGGCTTTTCGGCAATTGGCGGTGGCTGCGCGGGACCTGGGTTCCTCGTCCTCGCGTCCACGCCTCCGGGGGATGCGCACCAAGCTTGGCGGACCCGCGGTTCAAAGCACCTCGAAGACAAACGTCTTCACCAGCGCATCCGGCTCGGCAATCGCATAGCAGCGGAACCACGGGCTTTGCTCCATCAGCCGCCATTTTCCCGTCCGTTCCAGCTCGTCGAAGACGGCCTGGAAACCACCGCTCTCGAACACCTGGTCGCGCACGGTGAAGATGGCGTGGCCGCCTTTCTTCGTGATGCGCACCAGTTCGTGCAGGCCGGAAGCCGGCGCATGGCTGATGGTGAACACGCCGGTCGAGAAGAAGGCGCGGAAATGGCCGTCGGGCCAGGGCAGCGGGCCGCCCAGCATTGCCTGCTTCAGCTCGCCATAGGCGTTGCGGCTGCCGGCGATCTTCAGCATGTCGTCCGACAGGTCGAGCCCGGCGATATCGCCGTAGCCCAGCGCCTTCAGCGACGGCCCGGACAGGCCGGTGCCGCAGCCGGCGTCGAGCAGCGGCCCTTCGCCCGCAGGCACGTGGCGCGCCACCCAGGCGGTGATGAGGAACGGCAGGAGATAGCCGAGCGAGGCGGTCTCGCTGTCATAAGTCGCGGCCCATGCGGCATAGGCCTGCGCCAGGGTTTCGGGCGTATCGGCCGTATAGACCGAATCCAGCGCAGCATTGGCCTTGTCGACGTTCATGGGCATGCTCCTCCTCCAATGCGCAACTGGAGCGTAACGCCGTCCTTGCCGAAAGACTATTCCTGATGCTGGCGGCGCAACCGCCGTTCCAGCGCCCGGAGCGCCAAAGACAAGCCGACGGTCAGGATGAGATAGATGTAGGCTGTTATCGAATAGGTCTCGAAGAAGCGGAAGGAACCGGCGGCATAGACCTTGCCCATCTGCGTGATGTCGGCGACACCGAGCACCGAGACCAGCGAGGAATCCTTGACCAGGGCGACGAAGTCATTGCCGAGCGGCGGCAGGATGGTACGGATCGCCTGCGGAAAGACGATGAGCCGGAAACGTTGCGCCCGCGTGAGCCCGAGCGCCTTGGCCGCTTCGATCTGGCCCTTCTCGACCGCCTGGATGCCGGCCCGGAACACTTCGGAGATGAAGGCGGAATAGCCGATGGTCAGCGCCATGACGGCGCGCCACAAGAGCGAGACGTCGCGCACCTGCAACTCGCCGAGATAGCCGGTGCTCTGCAGCGGCGCGGTCAGCGCGTTCCAGGCTGCGACGAAAGCCGGTGCGCCGGCAAACGCGATCCAGAACAAAAGCACCAGGATCGGTACGCCACGGATGATCTCGACATAGAAACGCGCGATCTGCCGCAGCCACTGCGAACCCGACAATCCCATCAGCGCGATGCCGAGGCCGATGATCGAGGCCAGCGCGAAGGCGACAATGGTGACGAAGACGGTGACGCCGATGCCCTTGGCAACAGTGGCGAAGACCTGGGCATAAAGATCGCTGGCGGCGATGGCGAGCGCGGCGGCCAAGGCAAGGACAAGGGCGGCGGCCAGCCACCAGGGGAATTCAGGTTTGACGGAGGATGGTGGGGGGGCCATCAGGCGTGGCCGGCGAGGTGCATAGTGCGCAAGGCAGGCGCCAAGGCGCCCCCCTCTGTCCTGCCGGACATCTCCCCCTCAAGGGGGGAGATCAGATGTCTCATCGGCCTTCGCCAATCTTCATCGATGCTGCATGTGGGACGAAGGCCAAGCTGCCAATCTCCCCCCTTGAGGGGGAGATGCCCGGCAGGGCAGAGGGGGGCGTTCAAGCGCAAACTCAGCGCGAGTTCCCGCACGCGCACCGCCCGCATCAAGACGAACTACTGCCCCATCTTGTAATCAAGAAACCATTTCTTGTTCAGCGCATCGAACGTGCCGTCGGTCTTGAGCGCGGCGATCGCGGCGTTGACAGGCTTCACCAGGTCGGAGCCCTTGGGAAAGATGAAGCCGAAATCCTCGGTGCCCAGCGGGCCGCCGATCAGCTTCAGCTTGCCCTCGGAAGCGTCGACATAGCCCTTGCCCGCAGTGCCGTCCGTGAGCACCACATCGACGTCGCCAGTCTTCAGCGCCTGCACGGTGGCACCGAACGTCTCGAACAGCTTTATGCGCGGGTTCTGCTCATTGCCGTCCAGCACGCTGTAGACAGCGGTGTAGAAGGGCGTCGTGCCGGCCTGCGCGCCGATCAGCCCGTCCTTGAAGGCGCCGAAGGTCTTGGCGTCGGTGAAGCGGCTCTCGTCGCCGCGCACCAACATGAACTGTTCCGAGCGCATATAGGGGTCAGAGAAATCCACCTTCTGCTTGCGGTCGTCCTTGATGGTGATGCCGGTCATGCCGATGTTGTACTGGTTGTCGGAAACCGCCTGGATCATCGCGTCCCAGGACGTGTTCTGGTACTCGACGGTGAAATTCAGCCGCTTGGCGATCTCGTTCATCGCGTCATATTCCCAGCCGATCTGTTTTCCGGTCTTGGCATCGATGAACTGTAGCGGCGGATAGGCGTTTTCCGTCACCACCACCACTTTCTTGCCGCCGAGATCGGGCAGCGCCTGGGCGAAGGCGGCAACGGGCGCAAGCATGACGGCAAGCAGGCCGGCCAGCAGCAGTTTCGATTTTGTCATGACACACTCCCCGGAAGTGAAAGCGCCCGGACACGGGCCGGGCTTGCAAAGGAAATCCGGCGCCGACTTTAGCTCTCCGCAAGCGCCATGCAAGACGCTCCGCTGCGCCACGGCCGGCGAAAAACGCAAATAGATACTTTCGGCCGGGATTTTGGGGAACGATCCTTGCCGTGGCCGATCAGCCGCGCTGCGGCGCTCCGGCATCGGCCTCGCGCAGCCCGGCGACGAAGCGGGTCAGCGTGCCGTGCAGCGACTTCAACTCGGCTGGGTCGAGCGGCAGGCTGCAGAGCATGGCGGCGGGGATGTCCCTGGCGCGCTCGCGCAAGGCTTGGCCCTTGACTGTCGGCTCGACCAGCACGCGGCGCTCGTCGGCAGGATCGCGCCGGCGCGTAACCAGGCCGCCGGCCTCGAGCCGCTTGAGCAGCGGCGTCAGCGTCGCCGAATCGAGGCCCAGCGCCTCGCCGAGCTCGCCCACCGTGCTCGGCGCGCGCTCCCACAGCGCCAGCATGGCCAGATATTGCGGATAGGTCAGGCCAAGCGGATCGAGCAACGGCCGGTAGAGCTTCGTCATCAATCCGCTCGCCGAATAGAGCGCGAAGCAGAGCTGGTCGCTGAGCCTTGGGACCGCGCTTGTCCCGGCGTCACCCGCCGGGACCTGGTTGGCCGTGTCTTTGGTTTTCGCCGTCATGTCGCCTTTGCCGAAATCGCCACCTCGATATTGCCCCTGGTTGCGTTGGAGTAGGGGCAGATCTGGTGCGCTGCCGATACAAGCGCTTCGGCGGCCGCCTGATCAAGACCTTTCGTCTCGGCCGCCAGGGAAACGCCGAGCAGGAAACCGCCCTGACCGTTGGGATGGAGGCTGACAGTGGCCGTCACCGAGGCATCGCGCAGCGGCAGTTTCTGCTTGCCGGCGAGAAACCGCATGGCGCTTTCGAAGCAAGCGGCATAGCCGGCGGCGAAAAGCTGTTCGGGATTGGTGGCGCCACCCTTGCCGCCAAGCTCCTTCGGCATTGCGAGGTCGACGCTGAGCAGGCCGTCATTGGTCTGGACGTGGCCGGCGCGGCCGCCGACGGCACGAGCCTGGGTCGAATAGAGTGCGGGCATATCAAGTCTCCAAAATTAATTCGTACACGATTAATTAGTATACCGTATTATAGGAGTCAATCCCGCTTTGGAAGCCCGCATGTGGCAAAGGGCGGGCTCCGAAACGAAAAAAAGGCGGCCGAAGCCGCCTTTTTCAGAAGTCTCTGTCGAAAGCCTTATTCGGCGGCAGCGGCTTCCGCAGCCTTGGCGGCTTCGTCGGCGGCCTTCTTCTCGGCGGCTTCCTTGGCGGCTGTCTCGGCGGCCAGCGCCTGCGCGGCGGCAACCTTCTCGGCCTCGATGCGCGCCTTCTCGGCGTTCAGCGCATCGCGCTCCTCATCATTGAGCTTGCGGGCGCGCACGCCGGTGTTCTCCGAAATACGGGCCGACTTGCCGCGACGGTCGCGCAGGTAATAGAGCTTGGCACGACGCACCTTGCCGCGACGCACGATCTCGACGCCTTCGACCATTGGCGAAAACACCGGGAAGACGCGCTCGACGCCTTCGCCGTAGGAGATCTTGCGGACAGTGAAATTTTCCTGGAAGCCCGAACCGGCGCGGGCGATGACGACGCCTTCATAGGCCTGGACGCGGGTGCGGGTGCCTTCGGTCACGCGGACCTGGACGCGCACGGTGTCGCCGGGCTGGAATTCGGGAAGCTTGCGCTTGGCTTCGATCTTGGCGGCCTGTTCGGCCTCGAGCTGACGGATGAGATCCATCTTAATAATCCACTTCTTGTTCTTCCGACAGTCAGAGCGCCCGGCGCTCGCCTTGCAGTTCCAATGACCGCTCGGCTATGCCCTTTGTTCGAAAACATCGGGCAGGGGCGACTACACCGCCATTGTTGACGGGTCCGGCAGATTTCTCCCGGTTCGGCGGGCACATACAGCTATTTCGACGCTTTGTCACGTCTTGGCCGCGTCTTTTTTGCTCGCGTGCACCATCGTATCTGTCCACTGCCGGGTTGCAAGGGCCCTTCAAGCTGCCTAAGGCGAGGCAACCATAGTTCTCGGGCGGCATCCTCATGTCCTTTTTCGACGCGGTCCTGCTATTCATGGCGGGTTTTCTTTCCGGCGCCGCCAATGCGGTCGCGGGCGGCGGCACCTTCATCACGTTCGGTGCCATGACCTTGGTCGGCCTGCCGCCGATCGTCGCCAACGCGACCTCCTCGGTGACGCAATTTCCCGGCTACATCACCTCGACGCTGGCCTACGGGGACGACATCCGCCATTTCTGGCGTGGCGCCCTGCTGCTCTGCCTGATATCGGCGCTCGGCGCACTGGCCGGCGCGCTTATCCTGCTGGCGCTGGACAATCCGTCATTTCGCGTCCTGGTGCCGTGGCTGCTGCTGGCCGCGACGGCGCTGTTCGCCGCCGGGCCGTGGCTGAAGCCCGCACCCAAGCCGGGGCATGAGGCTTCTGTGGGCTCGTTGGCCGGCTCGCTGGCGCAGTTCGTCACCGCCATCTATGGCGGCTTCTTCGGGGCCGGCATGGGCGTGATGATGCTGGCGACGCTCGGCCTGACCCAGGCCGGCGACTACCACCGCCTGAACGCGCTGAAAAACATGCTGGCCATGGTCATCGCAGCGGTCGCCATCATCGTCTTCGTCTCGGGTGGCGTCGTCGCCTGGCCGCAAGCGATCGTCATGATCCCCGGCGGCGCGTTGGGCGGCTATGCCGGCGTGTGGATCGCCAAGCGCGTGCCGCAGAACGTGGTGCGTGGCTTCGTCGTCGCGGTCGGGCTGTTCCTGGCTTTCTACTATTTCGCCAAGGGCTGAGGAGAGCCGAGCAAGTCCGGCCGCCGTTCTCGAGTCAGCTTCTCCGACTGTGCCCGCCGCCACGCCGCGATCTTGCCGTGGTTGCCCGAGGTCAGCACCTCGGGAATGGGCCGGCCCTCGAAATCCTGCGGCCGCGTGTAATGCGGGTGTTCGAGCAGGCCGTTTTCAAAGCTCTCTTCTTCACCCGACACGGCATTGCCCATGACGCCGGGCAGCAGCCGCACGACCGCGTCGAGCAGCACAAGCGCCGCCGGCTCGCCACCGGACAGAATGAAGTCTCCGACCGAGACTTCCTCCAATCCTCGCGCGTCGATCACCCGCTGGTCGATGCCTTCGAAGCGGCCGCACAGGATGACGGCGCCCGGCCCGGCGGCCAGTTCGCGCACGCGCGCCTGCGTCAGCGGCTTTCCACGCGGGCTCATCAGCAGCCGTGGCCGCAAATCGCCTTCGGGCGAGGCATGGTCGATCGCCCTGGCCAAGACATCGGCGCGCATCACCATGCCGGCGCCGCCGCCGGCCGGCGTGTCGTCGACAGTGCGGTGGCGATCGGTTGCAAAGTCGCGGATCTGGATTGCTTGCAGCGACCATGTACCCGCCTCCAGCGCCCGCCCGGCCAGCGACAGGCCAAGCAGACCCGGAAACATTTCCGGGTAGAGCGTAAGCACGGAGGCGGAGAAGCTCACCGGTTGCCCCCGGCGTCCCTCGGGCCGCGCGGCCTGCCCTTCGGGTCGAAGCCTTCCTCGCGCGGCGCTTCGCCGTCCTCGTCCTCGACCAGTCCGGCCGCCGCCTGGTTGACGCGCACAAAACCCTCGGCGATGGACACTTCGGGCACAGCGGCCTGCGTGAACGGGATCAACACGCCCTTGCGTCCGGCCAGCGTCACATCGAGGATGTCGCCGCCGCCGAAATTGTGCACGGCGACGACCTTACCAAGGACGGCTCCCGTATCGTCCCGAACCTCCAGACCGATCAGGTCGGCATGATAGAATTCGTCCTCCTCGCCGTCATCGGGCAGCATGGAGCGATCGACGAACAGCTCCGTGCCGGCCAGCGCCTCGGCCGCGTTGCGGTCACTGACACCCTTGAAGCGCACCACGACCACGGTGTTGGCGGGCCTTATGTCCATGATCTGGAAGGCGCGGCCGTCCCTTGCGTAAAGCGGCCCGTAATCGGCGAGCGCCAGCGGATCGCCGGTAAAGGTTTTGACGCGCAATTCGCCCTTGATGCCGTGAGCGGCGCCGATCACGGCCATCTGGACAGGGTTCTGGGGCTTGCTCATGGCGCGCTTTTACCTTCGTCATCCACGGGCGGAGCAGGCGCGAAGCGACTGCGCAGACCCGAGGACCCATTCGTTACGGTGATCAAACCCACGGCAGTTCAGAAAGGCTCACGGGTTTCGTTCCTGCAACTCTCTATTTGCGGATACCCCGTTTGGCCAATCACCACGGTTTTGACTTGCCGCCGGTCGACTCCTAGCCCCACCGGATTGTCATTTCAATGACGCCTCTTCACCGCTTCCTAACCCGGCTGCCGGAAAATGACGGCGAACCGGAACGACGCCATGCAGGAATTCCTTATCCCGGCAAAGCCCGACCTCCAGGCGGCGCGCGAAAGCTGGCTCAAGATGCTCGCGCGAGAACGTCGGCTGTCGCCCGAGACGGTGGAAGCCTACGAGCGCGACACCAGGCAGTTCCTGCATTTCCTGACGGGTCATAATGGCGGCCCGCCCGGCATAGCCGACATCGCCGATCTGCGCCCGGCCGACCTGCGCGGCTTTCTCGCCGCGCGCCGCAATGAAGGCGCAGGCGCCCGCACGCTCGGCCGGGGGCTGGCCGGCATTCGCTCACTCTTGCGCTTTCTGGAACGGCGTGGTCTCGCCAACGCAGCGGGCGCGGCGGCCCTGCGCGCGCCTCGCCAACCAAAGTCACTGCCGAAACCGCTGACGGCCAGTGACGCAAAACATGTCGTTTCCGTCGAGGGTCAATTGGCGGAGGAACCCTGGATCGCCGCCCGCAACGCCGCCGTGCTGACGCTGCTCTACGGCTCGGGCCTGCGCATTTCCGAGGCGCTCGGCCTTGCCGGCGCCGAACTGGCGTCGGAGGCCGACACGGTGCTGCGCGTCACCGGCAAGGGCGGCAAGACGCGGCTGGTGCCGGTGCTGCCGGTGGCGCTCAGGGCGGTTGCCGAATACCGCCGGCTGTGCCCCTACCATCTCGACCCCAAGGGCCGGTTGTTTCGCGGCGCGCGCGGCGGCCCGCTCAACCCGGCCATCGTCCAGCGCGAGATGGCCAAGCTGCGCTCGGCGCTCAACCTGCCGGACACCGCAACGCCGCACGCCTTGCGCCATTCCTTCGCCACGCATCTGCTCGGCCGCGGCGGCGACCTGCGCACCATCCAGGAACTGCTCGGCCATGCCAGCCTGTCGACCACGCAGATCTACACCGGCGTCGATACGTCGAGGCTGTTGGAGATCTATGAATCGGCTCACCCGAGGGCGTGAAGTATTGGGGTTGCGCGAGGCTTCCGGACTTCGCCACGGGATGATGAGGGGTGGGCGGCTCAACCAACCGCAAGCCGTTCAGTAATTCGAGCGATAGTCAAAACTGATTGAACCGAAGACAATTTCGTTCTCCGGGTTAACCGTTTTGCCGTTTTTCCAGCTTAGGAAAGGACCATGAAACGGGTCATCGTCATCGCCGACCGCGCTGCGCTCTTCTCGCTGAAGCTGCTCCTGGCGTTCCATGTGCTGTTCTTCCTGTCTCTGCTCGCCGTCCTGTTGTTTGCGGCGGGCAAGGCGCATGCCGAAATCCCGTCCTGCACCGGCGCCGACATGCTGTCGGCGTTGCAGAAAAGTGACCCGTCCACCTACCGCAAGATCGAGGCGGAAGCCGCCGCAACGCCGAACGGCAAGGGCCTGCTGTGGAAGCTGGAGAAGACGGGCGAACAGCCGTCCTTCCTGTTCGGCACCATGCATATGACCGACCCGCGCGTCACAGCGCTGCCGCCGGCGGCGCAGAAGGCCTATGACGGCGCCGGCACCATCGTCATCGAGACCACCGAAGTGCTCGACCAGCAGAAGATGATGGCGGCCCTGCTCAAGCAGCCGGAGCTGATGATGTTCACCGACAGCACCACGCTGTCGTCGCTGCTGTCGCCCGACGACGCCGCGGCGGTCGACAAGGCGCTCGACGAACGCGGCATCCCGCCGGCAACCGTCGCCAAGATGAAGCCGTGGATGCTGTCGGCCATGGTGGCGCTTCCAGCCTGCGAGCTCGCCCGCAAGGCGGGCGGCGCGCCGGTGCTCGACGTCAAGCTTGCCGAGGATGCCAAGGCCTCCGGCAAATCCGTCGAAGGGCTGGAAACCGTCGCCGACCAGCTGCGCGCCATGGCTTCGCTGCCGATGGCGTTCCACATGAAGGGACTGGTCGACACGCTGAAGCTCGGCGACAAGATGAACGACGTCAACGAAACCATGATCGTGCTCTACCAGCGCGGCGAGACCGGCATGTTCTGGCCGCTGTTTCGCGCCGTGCTGCCCGGCGAGACGGGCGACGCGACAGGCTATGCGGCGTTCGAGCAGACCATAATCACCAGCCGCAACAAGGCGATGGTCGATCATGCCGGACCATTCCTCGCCAAAGGCAGTGCCTTCATCGCCGTCGGCGCGCTACATCTGCCCGGCCCCGAGGGCCTGGTCGAGGATTTCCGCAAAGCCGGCTATACTGTCACCGCTGTCGATTGAGTCGCGTGGGCAGCGGAGGAATCAGGCGCCGCGTTTTCGGCGCTTTCCTTCCCTAGCGTGAAACCCCATCAACGGTTGCGCGTTGATGGCTGTTGATTGATCATTTTCATCCACGGAGGACACTTTTATGGCGAATCCATCAAACGACACGCCCAGATCAGGTGGCGGCGGCAGCCCTTGGCTGATTGCATTGGTCGTCGTTATTCTGGCGATTGTCGCGTATTATGTTTTCGGAAGAAGTGGTGAGCATCCGGCGACCGAACCGCCCGCCGCGAGCACACCGGCCCCGGCGCCAGCGCCCGCGGAGCCGATGAAGCCCGCCGAACCGGCTCCTGCCCCTGCCCCTGCCCCTGCCCCTGCCCCAGCACCCGCGCCGGCCCCTGCACCGGCGACACCGGCTCCTGCGCCGGCCCCAGCTCCCGCACCGGCCCAGTAATCGGGCCACGGCTTTCAACGAAGAACGGCCCGCCTTCCGGTGGGCCGTTCTGTTTGGGGCAGGCAAGGAGGCAATTCCCTCAAGGGAAGCGTTACGCGCTTGCCCGGGAAAACCGTTTCACGGTTTTCCTGGATCGTTCTAAATATGGATCGGCTTGAAGAACGTCGCCAATGCCGCTTCCTTCACTGCTTCCGACATGGTCGGATGGGCATGACAGGTGCGGGCGAGATCTTCCGACGAGCCGCCGAATTCCATCAGCACCGCCGCCTCGTGGATCATCTCGCCGGCGCCGAAGCCGACGATGTGAACGCCGAGCACGCGGTCGGTGGCCTTGTCGGCCAGGATCTTGACGAAGCCGTCGGTGTGCAGCATGGCGCGCGCCCGGCCATTGGCGGTGAACGGGAACTTCCCGACCTTGTAGTCGATGCCGGCCTTCTTCAATTCTTCCTCGGTCTTGCCGACCGAAGCGATCTCCGGGCTGGTGTAGACGACGCTCGGAATGACGTCATAGTTCACATGGCCGGCCTGGCTGGCAATGGTCTCGGCCACTGCCACGCCCTCATCCTCGGCCTTGTGCGCCAGCATCGGCCCGGCGATGACATCGCCGATGGCATAGATGCCTGGTATGTTGGTCCTGAGGTGCGCGTCGGTCTTGACCCGGCCGCGCTCATCGACCTCGACGCCCGCTTCCTTCAGGCCCAGGCTGTCGGCGAAAGCTCGGCGGCCGGTGGCGATCAGCACCATGTCGGCCTCGATCGTCTCGGCCGCGCCGCCTTTCACAGGCTCGAAAGTGACGCTGGCGCCCTTCTTGGCCTTGGCGACGCCGGTGACCTTGGCGCCGAGCCTGAATTCGAAGCCCTGCTTGGAGAGCAGCCGCTGGAATTGCTTGGAGACCTCACCGTCCATACCGCCGAGGATGGTGTCGAGGAATTCGACCACGGTGACCTTGGCGCCGAGCCGCGCCCAGACCGAGCCGAGCTCGAGCCCGATGACGCCGCCGCCGACCACGACGAGATGGCCGGGCACCTTGTCCAGCGACAGCGCGCCGGTCGAGGACACGATGACTTTTTCGTCGAAGTCGACCGTGACGCCAGGAATGCCGGCGACATCCGAGCCGGTGGCGATGACGATGTTCTTCGTCTCGATTTCCTCGACCTTGCCGTCCTCGCTCGTCACCGACACCTTGCCCGCCGCGACCACCGTGCCGATGCCGCGAAAACTATCGATCTTGTTCTTCTTGAACAGGAAGGCGACGCCGTTGACGTTCGCCGTCACCGTGGCGTCCTTGTGCGCCATCATCTTCTTCAAATTGAGCTTCGGTGTCACTTCGACACCCAGCGTGTCGAAGGAGTGGCCGGCTTCGGCGAACATCTCGGAGGCATGCAGCAACGCCTTGGATGGAATGCAGCCGATGTTGAGGCAGGTGCCGCCGAAGGTCGGGTTCTTCTCGACCACCGCGACCTTCAGCCCGAGCTGCGCCGCCTTGATGGCGCAGACATAGCCGCCCGGTCCCGAGCCGATGATTACGACGTCATAAGCCATGTTTGTTTCCCTTTTTCTTGGGGCGCTCAGCGGCCGCCGCTGACATTCAGGATCGCGCCGGTCGTATAGGACGCGGCATCGGACAACAGGTAGAGAACCGCGCCCGCGACTTCATCCGCGGTGCCGGCTCTTTTCATCGGCAGAAGATCGCGGAACCGTTCTATCCGGTCCGGCTGTCCACCCGAGGCATGGATTTCGGTATCGATGATGCCCGGCCGCACCGCATTGACGCGGATGCCTTCCAGCGCCACCTCGCGGGCGAGCCCCATGGTGAAGGTGTCGATCGCGCCCTTGGACGCGGCGTAGTCGACATATTCGCCCGGCGAGCCCAGAACTGCCGCAGCCGACGAGATGTTGACGATGGATCCACCCGACCCACCGTGACGGCTCGACATCCGCTTCACCGCTTCGCGGGCGCAGAGGAACGACCCCACGACGTTGATGCGCATCATGCGCTCCAGCCGTGAAACATCCATCTGATCGACCCGCGCCTTGACGTCGACGATGCCGGCATTGTTGACGAAAGCATCGAGCCGGCCATAGCCGCGGTCGACGGCTTCAAACATGGCAACGATATCGGATTCGACGCCGACATCGCCCCTGACCGCAAAGGCCTCGCCGCCTGCGGCCTTGATTTCGCCGACCAGCGCCTCGGCGGCGGTCTGGTTGGAGGTGTAGTTGACCGCTACGCGATAGCCAGCCTTCGACCCGAGCCGGCAGATCGCGGCGCCGATGCCGCGGCTGCCACCGGTGACCAGCAGCACCTTTTGCGTCCCGCTCATTCCTGGCATCCCTTCAAGGCAAACACGTCCGACGGCACTTTCGAAAACCCGGCGCCGCCATAGGCGGTGGATTGATGCAACACCGGACCGAGATCGGGCAGGATCAGCGTCTTCGGTGCTTCGACGCCTTCGGCCGGCAACAGGCCGATGCTGCCCTTTTCATCCGACGTATAGATGACGCCGTTCCACAAGGTGCAGGCGGCAAGCTCGGTGCCGGTAACGTCGCCTCCCGGGCATTTGTACATCAGCGCCCCGTTCGGCCGCGAAACACCTTCGTTCCATTGGACGATGCCGTTCAGCACCACATCGTTGTCGAGGATCAAGCGGAACGTGTTGGTGACGGTCGCCGACGTGCCGGTCGGCGTAAAATTGATCTCACTGCCGCTCTGGACATCGCCGTAGACGGCGAGTTCGGCCGGGCATGCGGCATTAGCGTGGACAGCGGCGAATGCCATACCGGCCGCCAGCGCTATCGGTCTGGCAGGCCCAGGGAACAGGGCCATTATTGGCTACTCCGACCGCGAGCCGCCATCCGACCGCCTCACAGATCAAGCACCAGCCGTTCCGGATCCTCCAGGCTTTCCTTGACGCGCACCAGGAAGGTCACCGCTTCCTTGCCGTCGACGATGCGGTGATCGTAGCTCAGCGCCAGATACATCATCGGCCGGATCACGATCTGGCCGCCGACCACCACGGGCCGGTCCTGGATCTTGTGCATGCCCAGAATACCCGACTGCGGCGCGTTGAGGATCGGCGTGGACATCAGCGACCCGTAGACGCCGCCATTGGAAATCGTGAACGTGCCGCCCTGCATGTCGGCGACCGACAGCTTGCCGTCGCGCGCGGCGATGCCGAGCCGGCCGATCTCCTTCTCGATCTCGGCGATAGACATCTGGTCGGCATCGCGCACCACCGGAACGACCAGACCCTTCTCGGTGCCGACGGCGACGCCGATATGGGCGTAGTTCTTGAAGATGATATCGGTGGCATCGATCTCGGCGTTGACCGAGGGGATTTCCTTCAGCGCGTGCGTGACGGCCTTGGTGAAGAAACCCATGAAGCCGAGCTTCACGCCGTGCTTCTTCTCGAACACGTCCTTGTACTTGGTCCTGAGCGCCATCACCGCTGACATGTCCACCTCGTTGAAGGTGGTGAGCATGGCGGCGGTCGACTGCGCTTCCTTGAGCCGGCGCGCGATGGTCTGGCGCAGCTTGGTCATGCGCACGCGCTCCTCGCGCGCCGCGTCGTTGCCTGAGGACGGCGCACGGGCAGCAACCGGCGCTGCCGGGGCCGGGGCCGCCTTCGGCGTCTCGGCCGGCTGCGACGGCGCACCCTTGGAGATGGCGTCCAGCACGTCGCCCTTCAGCACCTGGCCGCGCTTGCCGGAGCCGGAAAGCTGGTCGACCGACAGATTGTTCTCGGCGATCAGTTTCGCCGCTGCCGGCGCCGGCGGCATGGTGCGCGGCTCGACCGGACCGGCGTCGCCTGCGACCTTGGCGGTCTCGGCGGCGGCCTGTTTGGTGGTCTGCGCGGCGTCGGGGCTCGATGCCTGCGCCACGGCCTGCGGCTTGGTGACCGGTGCGGCGGCGCCACCGGCCGAAATCGAGCCCAGAAGAGCGCCGACCCCGACCGTCTCGCCCTCCTTGGCGGCGATCTCGCCCAAGGTTCCGGCGCCTGGCGAGGGAACCTCGACCGTCACCTTGTCGGTTTCGAGCTCGACCAGCGGCTCGTCGGCGGCAATGGCATCGCCCACCTTCTTGAACCATTTGCCGATGGTTGCCTCGGTGACGGATTCGCCGAGAGTGGGAACGCGGATTTCGGTAGCCATTGTGCCTGTCCGTTTGTTGTCTGTCTGTTCTATTCGCTCAACTCTGCCTACTCGCCGAGCGCGTCTTCGAGCAAGGCGGCGAGCTGGGCGAGATGCTTGGACATAAGCCCGGTCGCCGGCGAGGCGGCTGCCGGCCGGCCGGTGTAGCGCACCCGCTGGTGCTTGGCGTCGATATGCGCCAGCACCCATTCCAGATACGGGTCGATGAACGACCATGCGCCCATGTTCTTGGGCTCCTCCTGGCACCACACCATTTCGGCATTGCGGAAGCGCGACAATTCGGTGATCAGCGCCTTGGCCGGGAACGGGTAGAGTTGTTCGACACGCAGCAGATAGATGTCGTTGATGCCGCGTTTCTCGCGCTCCTCGTAGAGGTCGTAATAGACCTTGCCCGAGCACAGCACGACACGGCGGATCTTGGAATCCTTGGTCAGCTTGATGGCCTGGTTGGGCAAGAGCTGGGCATCGTCCCACAGCAGCCGGTGGAACGAGCTTTCGCCCGACATTTCCGGCAGCGTCGACACCGCCCGCTTGTGGCGCAACAGTGACTTCGGCGTCATCAGGATCAGCGGCTTGCGGAAGTCGCGCTTCAACTGCCGACGCAATATGTGGAAGTAGTTGGCCGGCGTCGTGCAGTTGGCCACTTGCATGTTGTCTTCGGCGCAGAGCTGGAGGAAACGCTCGAGCCGGGCAGACGAATGTTCCGGCCCCTGGCCCTCATAGCCATGCGGCAGCAGGCAGACGAGGCCCGACATTCTCAGCCACTTGCGCTCTCCGCTGGATATGAACTGGTCGAACACCACCTGGGCGCCGTTGGCGAAGTCGCCGAACTGCGCTTCCCACAGCGTCAGCGCCTTCGGCTCGGCCAGGCTGTAGCCATATTCGAAGCCGAGCACGGCTTCTTCGGACAGCATCGAGTTGATGACCTCATAGCCCGCCTGCGCCGCCGACAGGTTGTTGAGCGGGATGTAGCGGGTCTCGTCGCGCTGGTCGTAGAGCACGGAATGGCGCTGCGAGAAGGTGCCGCGCTCCGAATCCTGCCCGGAGAGGCGGATCGGGTTGCCGTCGAGCAGAATGGCGCCGAAAGCCAGCGCCTCGGCCGTCGACCAGTCGATGCCTTCGCCGGATTCGATGGCCTGGCGGCGGTTTTCGAGGAAGCGGATGATCGTCTTGTGCGCCTCGAAATCCTTCGGCACCTCGGTCAGCTTCTTGCCGATCTCCTTCAGCGTCTTGGCCGGCACCGCGGTCTTGCCGCGCCGCTGTTCGTCCTGGTTGTCGGCCGTGCGCAGGCCCGACCAGGCGCCGTCCAGCCAGTCGGCCTTGTTGGGCTTGTAGTGCTGGCCGACTTCCCACTCGGATTCCAGATGCTCCCGCCAGTCGGCCTTGAGCTTGTCGAACTCGGCCTGCGTCATGTGCCCTTCGGCGATCAGCCGGTCTGCATAGATCTGCACCGTCGTCTTGTGGGTGCGGATGTTGCGGTACATGATCGGCTGCGTGAAGGCCGGCTCGTCGCCCTCATTGTGGCCGAAGCGGCGGTAGCAGAACATGTCGACCACGACAGGCTTGTGGAACTTCATGCGGAATTCGATCGCTACCTTGGCGGCGTGCACCACGGCCTCCGGATCGTCGCCGTTGACGTGGAAGATCGGCGCCTCGATCATCTTGGCGACGTCGGACGGGTAGGGCGACGAGCGCGAGAAGCGCGGATTGGTGGTGAAGCCGATCTGGTTGTTGATGATGAAATGCAGCGTGCCGGCAACGCGGTGGCCGCGCAGGCCCGACAGGCCGAGGATTTCGGCAATGACGCCCTGGCCGGCAAAGGCGGCGTCGCCATGCAGCAAAAGCGGCAGCACCTTGGCCCGCTCTTCCAGCGGCACGATCTCCTCGCGGCCACGGCCGAACAGATAATCCTGCTTGGCGCGCGCCTTGCCCATCACCACAGGGTCGACGATTTCCAGATGCGAGGGATTGGCGGTCAGCGACAGATGCACCTTGTTGCCGTCGAACTCGCGGTCCGAGGAGGCGCCAAGATGGTATTTGACGTCGCCCGAGCCCTCGACCTCGTCGGGTGCGGCCGAGCCGCCCTTGAATTCATGGAAGATGGCGCGGTGCGGCTTGGCCATCACCTGGGAGAGTACGTTGAGGCGGCCGCGATGCGCCATGCCGAGCACGATCTCCTTCAGCCCGAGCTGACCGCCGCGCTTGACGATCTGCTCCAGCGCCGGGATCAGCGCTTCGCCGCCGTCGAGGCCGAAGCGCTTGGTGCCTTTGAACTTGACGTCGGCGAACTGCTCGAAGCCCTCGGCCTCGATCAGTTTCTGCAGGATCGCCTTCTTGCCGGTCGCGGTGAAGGAGATCTCCTTGTCGGCGCCCTCGATGCGCGCCTGGATCCACGCTTTCTCTTCGGGATCGGAGATATGCATGAACTCGACGCCCAGCGTCGAGCAATAGGTGCGGGTCAGGATGTCGAGCATCTGGCGGATGGTGCCGAATTCGAGCCCGAGCACATTGTCGAGGAAGATCGGCCGGTCGTAGTCGGCTTCGGTGAAGCCGTAATTCTCTGGCGACAGCTCGTTGTAGTCCTCGAGCGTGGCGATGCCGAGCGGGTCGAGATTGGCGTGCAGATGGCCGCGCATGCGATAGGCGCGGATCATCATGATGGCGCGCACGGAATCGCGCGTCGCCTGGTGCACGTCGGCGTCGGAGGGGACGGCGCCGTTGACGGCTGCCTTCTCCTTGACCTTCTTTTCGATGTGCTTCTCGACCAGGCCCCAATTGCCGTCGAGCGCCGACACCAGCTCGCCATTGGCCTGCAGAGGCCAGGAGGGCTTGGCCCACGAGGCGCCCTTGGCGTTCTTGCGGACATCCCCGGCATCGTCCTTCAGGCCGGCGAAGAACTCCTGCCATTCGGGATTGACCGAGGCTGGATCGTCCTCATACGCCGCATAGAGCGCGTCTATATAATCGGCATTGCCGCCATAGAGGAAAGAGGTGAGCGAAAATTGGTCGTTGGCCTGATCTTGTCGTGCCATTTTGTCTGCGGAGCCTGGCTCCGTCTCCTTTCGAGGGGAATAGTGAGTAGTCAGTAAGGAGTAGGAAAAATGAAGACTTTCCCGTTCAGCTGCTACTCACCCGTTCTTCCCTTTTCACTACTCACTATTGACTACTCACTAGCCCTTAATTGCCTCGACCAGCGTCGTGCCCAGCCGGGCCGGCGATGGCGAAACTTTTATCCCGGCCGATTCCATTGCCGCGATCTTGTCTTCGGCGCCGCCCTTGCCGCCCGAGATAACCGCGCCCGCATGGCCCATGGTGCGGCCGGCCGGCGCCGTGCGTCCGGCGATGAAGCCCGCCATCGGCTTGCGGCGGCCGCGTTTGGCCTCGTCCTTGAGAAACTGCGCGGCGTCTTCCTCGGCCGAGCCGCCGATCTCGCCGATCATGATGATCGACTTGGTCTCGTCGTCGGCGAGGAACATTTCGAGCACGTCGATGAATTCGGTGCCTTTGACGGGATCGCCACCGATGCCGACAGCGGTGGTCTGGCCGAGGCCGACATTGGTGGTCTGGAACACGGCCTCATAGGTAAGCGTTCCCGAGCGCGAAACAACACCGACCGAACCCTTGCGGAAGATGTTCCCGGGCATGATGCCGATCTTGCATTCGTCGGGGGTGAGCACGCCGGGACAATTCGGGCCGATCAGCCGCGACGTCGAACGGTCGAGTCGCGCCTTGACCTTGATCATGTCCATGACGGGAATGCCTTCGGTGATGCAGACGATGAGCGGGATTTCGGCCTCGATGGCCTCGATGATGGCTTCGGCAGCACCCGCCGGCGGCACATAGACGACGGAAGCGTTGGCGCCGGTCTTGGCCTTGCCCTCGGCGACGGTGGCGAAGATCGGCAGGTTCTCGCCCTTGGCGCCGGTCCAGGTCTCGCCGCCCTTCTTGGGATGGATGCCGCCGACCATCTTGGTCCCGTGATAGGCCAGCGCCTGTTCGGTGTGGAAGGTGCCGGTCTTGCCGGTCAGGCCCTGCACGAGCACCTTTGTGTTCTTGTCGACGAGAATGGACATGGTGAGAACGCCTCTGAATTCAGCGATTACAAGAAAGGATTGACGGCTCGCACCGAGCCATAAACCTGGTTGTGGTTGAGATCTTCGGTGTAGAAAATCGGCGCGCCGAGATATCCGGCTGCGGCAAGAAGCGCGGCGTCGTAGTAGTGAATTCCGTAGCGGCGGGCGAGGTCCAGTCCTGCGCGAACATAGCTTTCGTCGACAGGCACCAGCGGACAAGTGCCGAGGAGGACCAGCCATTGGTCGAGCAGATCATCCCCCAGAAGGGATTTTCCTCGCGCCACCGCTGTGAATTCGGCCAAGGTTTGCCCCGACACGCCAAAGACAGTGCTCGATACCAGGTCTTCTGCGATTGGCGCGCGACGTGGGTCACGATTCTTCTCCGAAGCCGCGTAGATCAGGACGTTCGTGTCGAGAAAGCAGTCGATCTTCCCGGTCGGCATAGGCGTCCCTTCGATCCCACTTGTAGGGGGTGTCGGCGCTGTCGCTCCGTTTCGCAGCCTCGTCCATAAGCCGCTTCATTCCCGCCTTGGCCCAGGCAATCCGATCTTCCTGCTCGACTTCATGCGCAAGCAGTGAACGAATGAGGGCGTTGAGCGTCGTCTTGCGACGTCCGGCAAGGCCTCGCGCCTTCTCAAGCAGTGCCTCGTCCATGGCCAGGGTGACGTTCTTCATCGCTCGTCTCCACATAAACACACAGCCAATATATGTGTGATTATGTGTCTTTCTTCAACCGCTTTGCCCAGGATTTCCATCGCTCAGCCATCCCCCAAAACGGAAGGCGGGACGCGCCGGTAAAGGCCGCTCATCATGTCTTGCCAGCCGTCGCTGCCGACGGGCTGGAATTGCAGTCGCATGCGATAGCTGTCGCTGCCGTCGAAAGCGTAGGTCACGCGTGCGGCCCCGCGCGGCGACGAGCGCAACAGCGTCAGTGTGTTGCCCTCCCACGTGCCGGAGGCCGGCGAGGCCGGCACAAAGCCCATCGAATCGAACTGATGCATGGTGACAAGGCTGTTTTGCCGGTCGAAGCCGAACACGCTGTGCGCGCCGAACGAAATCGTCCCGTCGCGGCGCTGGCGATAGCGTTGCACTACGAACAGGCCGCCGAACTGTGCCTCTGCCAGTACTTCCGAAGTCGCTGAGCCGCCATCGGCCCATTGTGTGTCCGCGACCTCTTCCTCGCCACGCCACGCGCCGACCAGCGCCTGCAGGCGCTGGTGATCAGGCGAGAGCGAGGAGAAGGAGGCCGCGTTCATGGCTCAGAGCCGCTTCAGGTCGGTGACGGTGAGAGCGCTCTTGGCGTTGCCGGTGTTGAGCGTCGTCGCCGGCTCGAACATCAGCACCACCGGTTCCGGTGTCAGCGAACGCGGCCGGTGCTCGACGCCGCGCGGCACGACGATGAAATCGCCTTCGCCGAGCTCGACCGGACCGTCGCGGAAATCGATGGCGATGCGGCCGCGCAGCACGAGGAAGGCTTCGTCTTCGTTGTCATGGGCGTGCCAGTCGAAAACCGCGCCGAACTTGGCGACCTTCGCCTGGCTGTCATTGACGTCGCCGGCGATATGCGGATCGAAGACATCCGCGATCTTCGCATCCGCAGCCTCGACGAGGTTTATCTTGCGTGGAGGCACTTGATCAGCCCTTCACCGCCGCCACGATTTTCTTGGCCGCGTCGTCAAGATCGTCGGCTGACACGACGTTGAGGCCGCTGTCGTTGATGATCTTCTTGCCGAGTTCGGCATTGGTGCCTTCCAGGCGCACGACCAGCGGCACTTTCAGGCCGACTTCCTTGACCGCGGCGATGACGCCCTCGGCGATGATGTCGCATTTCATGATGCCGCCGAAGATGTTGATCAGGATGCCCTTGACCGCCGGATCCCTGGTGATGATCTTGAAGGCCGCCGTCACCTTTTCCTTCGACGCGCCGCCGCCGACATCGAGAAAGTTGGCCGGCTCGGCGCCGTAGAGCTTGATGATGTCCATCGTCGCCATGGCGAGGCCGGCGCCATTGACCATGCAGCCGATATTGCCGTCGAGCGCGACATAAGCGAGGTCGTATTTCGACGCCTCGATCTCCTTCTCGTCCTCTTCGGTGGTGTCGCGCAGCTCGAGCACATCCGGATGGCGAAACAGCGCGTTGTTGTCGAACGACACCTTGGCGTCGAGGACGCGCAGCCGGCCGTTTTTCATGACGATCAGGGGATTGACCTCGAGCAGGCTCATGTCCTTCTCGACGAAGGCCTTGTAGAGGATCGGGAACAGCGTGCCGCCGTCCCTGGCAGCATCGCCGTCGAGCTTCAGCGCGCCATTGAGTTTCTTCACGTCATCCGCGGTAACGCCCTTTTCCGGATCGATGGCGACGGTGATAATCTTTTCCGGCGTGTCGTGGGCGACCGCCTCGATGTCCATGCCGCCTTCGGTCGAGACGACGAAGGCGATGCGGCCGACCGAACGGTCGACCAGAACAGACAGATAGAGCTCGCGCTCGATATCGGCGCCATCCTCGATATAGAGCCGGTTGACCTGCTTGCCGGCCGGGCCGGTCTGCTTGGTCACCAGCGTGTGGCCGAGCATCTCGTTGGCGTTGGCGACGACGTCGGCGACCGACTTGGCCAGCCGCACGCCGCCCTTGGCGTCAGGCCCGAGCTCCTTGAACTTGCCCTTGCCGCGGCCGCCGGCATGGATCTGGCTCTTCACCACATAGAGCGGGCCGGGCAGCGCCTTGGCGGCGGCTTCCGCCTCATCCGCCTTGAACACCGGCACGCCTTGGGCCACCGGCGCGCCAAAGCCCTTCAGCAGCGCCTTGCCCTGATATTCATGGATGTTCATCTGGATCGTCTCCGGATCAGCTACTGGGGTTCACTTCGAGGCGAGTTGCGGCGCGATCTTGACGCAGGCCTCGGTCAGGCCCTGCACCGCCGCCACCGAGCTATCGAACATCTTCTGCTCTGGCTTGGAAAGCTCGATCTCGATGACGCGCTCGACGCCACCGGCGCCGATCACCACGGGAACGCCGACATAGGTGTTCTTCACGCCATACTGGCCGGAAAGATGAGCCGCGCAAGGCAGCACACGCTTCTTGTCCTTGAGATAGGCTTCGGCCATCGAGATCGCCGATGCGGCCGGCGCGTAATAGGCCGAGCCGGTCTTCAACAGGCCGACGATCTCGGCGCCGCCGTCGCGGGTGCGCTGCACGATCTGGTCGAGCTTTTCTTTCGAGGTCCAGCCCATCTTGACGAGATCGGGCAGAGGAATGCCTGCAACCGTCGAATAGCGGATCATCGGCACCATGGAATCGCCATGGCCGCCGAGCACGAAGGCGGTGACGTCCTCGACCGAGACCTTGAACTCCTCGGCCAGGAAATAGCGGAAGCGAGCGCTGTCGAGCACGCCGGCCATGCCCACGACATGGGTGTTCGGCAGGCCGGAAAACTTCTGCAGCGCCCAGACCATCGCATCCAACGGATTGGTGATGCAGATGACGAAGGCCTTCGGCGCGTACTTCTTCAGGCCGGCGCCGACCTGTTCCATGACCTTGAGGTTGATGCCGAGCAGATCGTCGCGGCTCATGCCCGGCTTGCGCGGCACGCCGGCGGTGACGATGCAGACGTCCGCCCCTTCGATCCCGGCATAGTCGTTGACGCCGGTCAGCCTGGAATCGAACCCGTCGACCGGCGACGATTGCGCAATATCGAGCCCCTTGCCCTGCGGGATGCCTTCGGCAATATCGAACAGAACCACGTCGCCGAGGTCCTTGAGGCCGATCATGTGAGCGAGCGTGCCGCCGATCATGCCAGAGCCGATAAGCGCTATCTTGTTGCGTGCCATGTCAGGATAGTTTCCCTTTGTTCGTGATGTCGCTCAAATCGCTGACGATCTGATGACGGCGTCGAGGAAGAGACCGGAATGCTGCGGGGATCCCGCGAGATTTCGCCGCACCCAATAGCCCCGGCGCCGCGTAAATTCAAACGATTATTTTGGAGCGAGCGTTTTCAATCGGTTAGAGTGACCGGGAATTACGTAAACGTAAAAGTTTGAAAACTCGACTGGGGAAAATCTACACGATGAAGATGGAGATCGTAAGACTTGATGCCGGCAATGACGCCCTTGTGATGCGGGTCGCCGAGGATGTGTTCGACGAACCGGTCAGGCCAGATCGATTGGCAGTCTATCTCAGGGAACCCGGCCACTTCATGGTCGTGGCGCTCGCCGACGGCGTGACCGTCGGTCAATGCGCCGCCATCATTCACCGTCATCCCGACAAGGCGACGGAGCTCTACATCGACGAGGTCGGCGTATCGCCGGCCTTCCAGCGCCAGGGCATCGCGCGAAAGATGCTCGACGCGATGTTTGCGATCGGCAGGGAGAATGGCTGCGAAGAAGCCTGGGTCGGCACCGAGCCGGACAACCGTGCCGCCCGCGCGCTTTACGAGTCGCGCGAGGAGACGCACGAGTCAGCAGAGAGCTTCCTCATGTATGTTTATCAACTGTAGCGAGGCTGACAGGAGTTCGGCCTATCTTCGTCCTAGGGTGCGCGCTTCGCTTTGCGTCGCTCCGCCCTAGGACGAAGGCGGCGTAGCCGGCGCCTGCCGCGCCTCCGGCGTCGTCTTCGCCTTCCGCCGCTCCGCCCAATCCTCCAGCCAGTCGCGGCTCTGCATCTCGATCAGCCGCGAAGCCGTGCGTTCGAACTCGAACACCTCGACGCCGCGCTTGGCCACATAGAGTTGCTGCGGCGGCGCTTCCGCGCTTACCACCAGCCTGATGTGATGGTCGTAGAGCGTGTCGACCAGCAGGATGAAGCGCTTGGCCTCGTTGCGCCGGCCTTCACCCAGCACCGGAATGTGGTCGATAAAGATGGTCGAGAAGCGGTCGGCAAGGGCCAGATAGTCGCGCGCGCCGAGTGGCTTCTCGCACAGATCGGCGAAGGAAAAACGCGCCGCGTCGCCGGCGGCGCGCGGAACGGCCAGCTGCCGGCCCTTGACGGCAAGCAACGTCTCGGCCGTCGGCGCGCCGCGCGTCATCGTTTGCCAAGCCGCGTCCATCGCCTCATCGGCCGCCGCATCGGTGGGCGTGACATAGACCGGCGTACGGGCAAGCTTTTCCAGCCGATAGTCCTTGTCGGCATCGAGCGAGAGCACCTGCGCGTGCCGTTCCAATATGCCGATGAAGGGCAGGAAAAGCTGACGGTTCAGCCCGTCGCGATAGAGATTTTCCGGTGCCACGTTCGACGTCGCCACCAGCACCACGCCGCTGGCGAACAGCGCCGAAAACAGCCGGGACAGGATCATCGCATCGGCGATGTCGGTGACCGAGAACTCGTCGAAACACAGTACCCAGGCCTGTTCGGCAAGCGCCCGCGCCACCGGCGGAATCGGATCGTCTTCCCTCACCGTGCCGTCCTTGCGCTCCTGCCGGTGCTTCTGGATGCGGTCCTGCACCTCGGCCATGAAGTCGTTGAAATGCACGCGGCGCTTGCGCCGCACCGGCAGCAGCTCGAAGAACAAGTCCATCAACATGGTCTTGCCGCGGCCGACGCCGCCGTGGATGTAGAGGCCCTTGACCGCCTCGTGCGTCTCGCGCCTTCGGGCGAAGAGCCAGCCAAGCGCGCTCGATTTGTGCGCCAGCCGCTTCACCGAAATCTCTGATATCAGCCGGTCGAGAGCGGTGACGATCCGCTCCTGCGCCGGATCGCGCTCGATGGCACCGGTGTCGACCAGATGGTCGTAACGCTGCCTGACGGTCACATGGGTCTGGAGGCCGTCACGCAGATGCATAGGTCACGTCGTTGTCGAGGGATTGGCTTACCTTGTAAGCGAGATCGGCAGGCCATTGGAAGTCTGGCCGTCGAATTTCGAGCCGCCCGAGGAATAGAGCCGTGCCAGCGTGCCGCCATTCTCATCGTAAAGCGTCAACTGCTTGCCGGCGACGTTCCATGACTTGATGCCGTCGATCGGCGCCGGGCAATGCAGCGGTCCGGCGCGGAAACCGGCGCCGAATTTGGTCTGCGGCGTCGCCACCTTGCAGCTCTGGCCGGAAACGCTGGCGTTCCATACGCCGGCGACACTGGCCGCGGTCAGGTCCGGCGCACCCGCCGGCGCCGAACCGTCCGGCGGCAAGGAGGCGACCTGGCTGTTCTGCGGGGCGGTCGGGAATTGCGAAGGATCCGTGGTGCCGGGGGAGGCCGGGGGCGGCAACTGGTTGGCCGTCACCTGACCGGACGGCGCCGGCTGCAGCGGCGCCGGCTGCTGGTCGTCCATCGAGGAAAACCGTGAGGTTGAGCAGCCGCTCGCAACGAGCGCCGCCAGCGATACGGCCACCAGGGCTGTTTTCGAAAAAGTCATTTCAACCTCCGTCGGATCCGGCGGGGCTGCCGTCCGCACAATGTCGCCCTCCACCAAGATGGAGAAGGTGGCGAAATTTCAACCCGATATGGTTAAAATAGGGTTTGCGCCAAGAATTGTTGCAAATTTGTCGCTATCATCCGGCCAGCGGAGCGCTTGGCACGAATATATAGCCGTCCGGTCCGACGACATAGCTCTCGCGCAGGCCGTGCGGCTTGTCGATCGCCCCGGCCAGCACGATGTGGCCGTGATCGCGCGCGGCGGCCTCGACCGCATCCGGGTTGGCGCCGTAAAGACGCAGCTCGACGCCGGCGCCGCGTGTCTCGGCGCCGGCGATCGTCCCTGTCATGGCATTGTCGAGATAGGAATGGTCGGCGTGCAGCATGAACACCGAGCCCAGCAGCTCGATTGCCGCGAAATCCTCGTCGGCATAGATGATATCGGCGCCGAGCACGTCGCGGCAGAAGGCTTCCATGGCCGCCATGTCGCTCACCAGCAGGTTGACGCCGATGCCGCGCGCCAGCGAGCGGCCGAAATCCCCGGCCTTCATCCATGGTGTCCTGGTCCGCTTCATCGCCATGGCATCGTCCTCCCCAATCCGATCCTACTCAAGCCGGCCGCCCGGGCCGTTGGCATTCGGCCGGCAAACGCTTGCGCCAGCCGGCACAAGGGCTATGTCTATCAAGACGAAATTCGCTGGAGCCGCAAATTGGCTGCGAGACCGAAAGCCGCCAATCGCTACTATAACGGCCCGCCCAGCGATCATTTCGACGGAATCTTGTTCTTCAATCCCGGCGGCCAGCCGCCGGCGCGTTTCGCCGATCTGCTGAAATGGCAGTTCAATGGCCAACGCTCGAAATGGCCGGCCACCAATCCGAGCCCCTTTCCGCAGGCAAAGCCGCCTGCACGTGTCGAGGGCGCCGGCCTGACCGTGACCATGGTCGGTCATTCCACGCTGCTGGTCCAGACCGCGGGCCTGAACATCCTCACCGATCCGGTATGGTCGCTGCGGGCCTCGCCGTTCTCCTTCGTCGGGCCGAAACGCGTCAACGCGCCGGGCATCGCCCTGGCCGACCTGCCGCCGATCGATCTCGTGCTGGTCAGCCACAATCACTACGACCATCTCGACATTGCGACGCTGAAGCAGCTCAAGGCCAGGCACGACCCGCTGGTGGTGACCCCGTTCGGCAATGACGTCCTGATTGGCGGGGCGGTTCCCGGCATGCGGCTCTCGGCGCATGACTGGGGCGACAGGGTCGACATCGGCGATGGCGTGGCCGTCCATGTCGAGCCGGCGCATCACTGGTCGGCGCGCGGCACACGCGACCGGCGCATGGCGCTATGGGCCGGCTTCGTCATCGAGACGCCGGCCGGCCGGATCTATTTCGCGGGCGATACCGGCTTCCATGACGGCATCAACTACCGGCTCATGGCTCACAAGCACGGCGGCTTCCGCTTCGCCATCCTGCCGATCGGCGCCTATGAGCCGCGCTGGTTCATGGCCTCGCAGCATCAAAACCCGGAGGAGGCGGTGCAAGGCATGACATTGTGCAACGCCGCCTATGCGGCCGGCTGCCATTGGGGCACGTTCCAGCTCACCGACGAACCGATCGACGAGCCGGCACGCAAGCTCGACGAGGCGCTGGAGGCCGAGGGCCTGCCGCGCGAACGTTTTCGCGCCTTGCGGCCAGGTGAGGTCTGGGACGTGCCGCAGGAAGCGGCGCTTTGACCGGGGCCGGCCGCGGCCGGCGGAACCCGAGCGCCACCGGCGCGTTTGTTGAAGGGGCTTCGATTTCTATCGCTTTGCGAGGCATTTCCATGCTTAAATGGATCATCATTCTCCTGATTATCGCCGCCGCTGCGAGCCTGCTCGGCATGCCGGCATTAGCAGGTGCGGCCGCCACCGGCGCGCGCATCCTGATCGGTATCGTGCTGATCATATTCCTGCTGATCGTGCTCGGCGTCTTCGCCGTCACCTGAAGGCGCGATGCACTGGTAATTCCCGCCCTTTTCCGCCATATAGCGGCAAACAGTACGGAATGACCGGAAGAAATGGCAGGCACCGCCCCTTTCGCCAAGATGAACGGCATCGGCAACGAGATCATCGTTGCCGACATGCGCGGCCGTGCCGACCGGGTGACGCCGACAGCTGCGATCGCGCTCAACGCCGATGCCTCGACGCGCTTCGACCAGATCATGGCGATCCATGAGGCGCGGACGCCGGGTACGGCCTATTTCATCGACATATTGAATTCGGACGGCTCGGGCGCGCAGGCCTGCGGCAACGGCATGCGCTGCGTCGTCCAGGCGCTGGCGGCCGAGACCGGACAAAAGACATTCACCTTCGAGACCGTCGCCGGAATCCTCAACGCGCAGGAACATGCCGACGGCTCGATCTCGGTCGACATGGGCACGCCGCGCTTCGGCTGGCGGGACATTCCGCTCGCTGAGGAGTTTCGCGATACCCGCATGATCGAATTGCAGGTCGGCCCGATCGACGCCCCGGTGCTGCATTCGCCCTCGGTCGTCTCCATGGGCAATCCGCATGCCATCTTCTGGGTCGACCGCGACGTCTGGTCCTACGAACTCGACCGCTTCGGACCGCTGCTCGAAAACCATCCGATCTTCCCCGAGCGCGCCAACATCACCATCGCGCAGGTGACCTCGCCCGACAGCATGATCATCCGCACCTGGGAACGCGGCGCCGGCCTGACCAAGGCTTGCGGCACGGCATCCTGCGCCGCCGTCGTGGCTGCGGCCCGCACCCGGCGCACCGGGCGCAGCGTCAATCTACTGACCCCCGGCGGCGGCTCGCTGCACGTCGAATGGCTTGAAAACGACCATGTCATCCTGACCGGTGCGGCCGAATGGGAGTTTTCCGGCAGCTTCGATCCCTCGAGCGGCGCCTGGGCGCGCGACACCGAAAGCGCGGCCTGATGCCCGCTCCTTTCAAGGATGGCGATGTGGGGAAGGGCCCCAATCGCATCGAACTGGTGACCTTCGGCTGCCGGCTGAACACTTATGAATCCGAGGTGATGCGGCGCGAGGCCGAAACTGCGGGCCTCGGTGGGCTGGCTGGCGGCGCCGTCATCTTCAACACCTGCGCCGTCACCGGCGAAGCGGTCCGCCAGGCCAAACAGGCGATCCGCAAGGCGCGCCGCGACAACCCCGAAGCTCGCATCATCGTCACCGGCTGCGCGGCGCAGACCGAGCCGCAGAATTTCGCGGCCATGGACGAGGTCGATCTCGTCCTTGGCAATGAGGAGAAGCTGAAGGCCAATTCCTATCGCGCGCTGCCGGATTTCGGCGTCAACGACAGCGAGAAGGCGCGCGTCAACGACATCTTCTCCGTACGCGAGACCGCCGGCCATATGGTCGATGCCATCGAGGGCAGGGCACGCGCCTTCGTGCAGGTGCAGAATGGCTGCGACCACCGCTGCACCTTCTGCATCATCCCCTATGGCCGCGGCAATTCACGCTCGGTGCCGATGGGCGCCGTGGTCGAACAGGTCAAGCGGCTCACCGGCAACGGCTATGCCGAGATCGTGCTGACCGGCGTCGACATGACCAGTTTCGGCGCCGACCTGCCGGGTGCGCCGAAACTCGGCAGGCTGGTGAAGACGATCCTGCGCCAGGTGCCGGACGTGAAGCGCCTGCGCCTCTCCTCCATCGATTCCATCGAGGCCGACGACGATTTGCTCGACGCCATCGCCACCGAGCCGCGGCTGATGCCGCATCTGCATCTGTCGCTGCAATCCGGCGATGACATGATTTTGAAGCGCATGAAGCGTCGGCATCTGCGCGATCAGTCGATCCGCTTCTGCGAAGACGTGCGCAAGCTGCGCCCTGACGTCGTCTTCGGCGCCGACATCATCGCCGGCTTCCCGACCGAGACGGAGGCGATGTTCGAAAATTCGGCAAAGATCGTCGAGGAATGCGGGCTGACCCACCTGCACGTCTTTCCGTTTTCGCCGCGCGAAGGCACGCCCGCCGCGCGCATGCCGCAGGTCCGCCGCGAAGTGATCAAGCAGAGGGCAGCCCGCCTGCGCGCCGCCGGCGAGACGGCATATCGCCGCCATCTGTCGTCGCTCTCCGGAACGCGCCAGTCGATCCTGATCGAGCGCGACGGGCTCGGCCGCACCGAAGGGTTTACGCTCGCCGCGCTCGCCACCGGCGCGCCGGGCGAGATCGTCGAAGCAACAGTCACCGGTCATGACGGCGCCCGGCTGATCGCGGCTCCGCTTGCCGCCCGTGCCGCCTGAGAAACGCAAGAGATGGCCGGGTTCTTCAAGAAGATATTTTCGTTCGGCAAGAAGGAGGTCGTCGAGGAGCGCGTCGACGAGACCGCCCCGCTGCCGCCGATCAAATGGGATCAGCTCGACACGCTGAAGCCGGCGGCCGAGCAGGCCGTTCCGGAATTCCTGAAGCGGGAGGAGAGCCAGGCTCAGCCTCCCGTCGAGCCCGCGCCGCCCGAGGAGCCGACACCCGAGCCTGCCCCGGCCATTCCGCCGGTGCCGGAGCCGACCATTCCGCCCGAGCCGGAACCGCTGCCGGAGCCGCGGCCGGAGGAGGAACCGGCACCGGCGCCAGAGCGCCCGGAGCCGCCGGCCCCTGAGAAAATTCCGACACCCCCGGCCATTCCGGAGCCTGCGCCCGAACCGCGGCCGCAGGAGGTACCGCAACCAGCGCCCGCCGAGCCGGAAATTGTCCCGTCGCGCCCGGAGCAGCTGCCGGAACCGGCACCCGCCGAAGTACCGACGCCCGCCGAAGTTCCGGTCGAGACGCCGGCGCCAATCGAGATTCCTGCGACACCGTCTTCCGCGCAGCCTTCACAGGCCGGCGCCGCCCCTCATCCGCCTGCTGGCACCTTCTCCCCGTATAGTGACGGGGAGAAGGAAGAAGCTGCAACGCCAACGCCTCCCTCTCCCCGTCCTTCACGGGAAGAGGGCGAGGGTGAGGGGCAGCGCCGACCTGTCGAGAACCTGGCACCCAGCGCCGAAACCGCCGCCGAAATCTCGCCGCCGATTCGCCAGCCTGCGCCGATCGAGCCGCAGCCTGTGCGCGCCGAGATCGCGCCGGAACCTGAGGCAGTTCCCGTCCCGCCGAAGGCTGCGCCCGCCCCCGGAAAGGTAACGGTCGCCAGAAAGGTGGAGCAGAAGGCCGAGCCGCAGAAGGCGCCGGAGCCGGCGCCGCGGCGCTCCTGGTTCCAGCGCATGCGGGACGGGCTTGCCCGCTCCTCGCGCGAATTGTCGGGCAACATTGCCGGCGTCTTCACCAAGCGCAAGCTCGACGACGACACGCTGCAGGATCTGGAGGACGTGCTGATCCGCGCCGATCTCGGGCTGGAGACGGCCTTGCGCGTCACCGATTCGCTGGCCGCCAGCCGCTACGGCAAGGATGTCTCCGACGCCGAGGTCCGCACCGTGATGGCGCAGGAGGTCGAGAAGGTGCTGACCCCCGTCGCCCTGCCGCTGGAACTCGACCTCAGCCACAAACCGCATGTCATCCTGGTGGTCGGCGTCAACGGCACCGGCAAGACCACGACCATCGGCAAGCTGGCGGCCAAACTGACCGATGGCGGCCTGTCGGTGATGCTGGCCGCCGGCGACACCTTCCGAGCCGCCGCCATCGAGCAGCTCAAGATCTGGGGCGAGCGGACGAAATCGCCGGTCATCGCCTCCAAGCTCGGCGCCGATGCCGCCGGCCTCGCCTACGATGCCTTCGAGAAGGCGAAGGAAGCGGGTTCCGACGTGCTGATCATCGACACCGCCGGCCGATTGCAAAACAAGGCCGAGCTGATGGCCGAGTTGGAAAAGATCGTGCGCGTGCTGGGCAAGCTTGATCCGGAAGCCCCGCACACCGTGCTGCAGACGGTCGACGCCACCACCGGCCAGAACGCGCTCAACCAGGTGGAGATCTTCCGCAACATCGCCGGCGTCAACGGCCTGGTGATGACCAAGCTGGACGGCACGGCGCGTGGCGGTATTCTGGTGGCGATCGCGGCAAAACACAGATTGCCGGTCTATTTCATCGGCGTCGGCGAACAGGTCGACGACCTCGAACCGTTCTCGGCAAGCGAATTCGCCAGGGCGATCGCTGGCGTTGCGTAACGGCATGATCCCGGAAGTTGCTTCAACCGGATCGTGCGTAAGAAGGAAGATATGAACCCACCCATTCTCGAACGCGATCCGTCCGACCCGCAGAAAGAGAAGAAGGAAGGCGTCAACCCGCTGCTCAAGCTCGTTCTCGAGCTAGGGCCGCTGCTGGTGTTCTTTTTCGCCAATGCGCGAGGCGAATGGCTGACGCAGAAATTCCCGGCGCTGGCTGAATTCGGCGGCCCGATCTTCGTCGCCACCGGCCTGTTCATGGCCGCCACCGCGATCGCGCTGGTCGCGTCGTGGCTACTCACCCGCACCCTGCCGATCATGCCGATGGTGTCGGGCGTCGTCGTCTTCATCTTCGGCGCGTTGACGCTCTACCTGCAGGACGACATCTTCATCAAGATGAAGCCGACCATCGTCAACACGCTGTTCGGCGGCGTGCTGCTCGGAGGGTTGTTCTTCGGCAGATCTCTGCTTGGCTACGTCTTCGATTCCGCCTTCAGGCTCGATGCCGAGGGCTGGAGAAAACTCACCTTCCGCTGGGGTCTGTTCTTCCTGTTCCTGGCCCTCGTCAACGAGGTGGTGTGGCGGAATTTTTCGACCGATGCCTGGGTTACCTTCAAGGTCTGGGGCATCATGCCGATCACGCTTCTGTTCACCTTCAGCCAGATGCCGCTGATCCTGCGCCATTCGCTGGACGACAAGACCGGCGGCGAAGAGAAGGCCCGCAAATAAGGCCTGCAAATTGGGGGGGAGTGCCATGGAATTCGTCACCACGCGCGAAGAGCTGCGGACGATCTACAAGACGCCGCGTCCGACGGATGGTTCGATCCGCAAAGAATTGAAGGCGCTGGACGGCCATTGCCGCTCCTTCATCGGCAAGAGCCCCTTCGTGCTGATCGGCTCCTCCGACGGCGAAGGCAATGCCGATGTGACGCCCAAAGGCGACAAGCCAGGATTCGCCGCCGTGCTTGACGACAGGACCATCGCCATCCCCGACCGGCCCGGCAACAACCGGCTGGATACGCTGGAGAACATCCTGCTCAACCCGTCGGTCGGGCTGCTGTTCCTCATTCCCGGCATGAACGAGACGCTGCGCGTCAATGGCGACGCCCGCATCACCGTCGACGCCGGTTTGCGCGAACGGCTGGCCGTCGACGGCAAGGAGCCGCAGAGCGTCGTCGTGGTCGCCGTCAAGGCCGCCTACATGCATTGCGCCAAGGCCTTCATGCGCTCCGACCTCTGGAAGCCCGACAGCTGGTACGACCGCGCCACGCTGCCAACGCTCGGCCAGATCCTGCGCGACCAGCTGGCGCTCGCTGATTCGGCCGAGGCGACCGACCGCTGGCTGGACGACGAATACAAGCAGACGATGTGGTAGCGTGCGGGGGAGATTCGTTCGAGCGTCGCCTTGCTGAACCTCCTTGCCATTTCCGGCAGCCTGCGGGCGGCCTCCACCAATTCGGCCCTTGTCGCGGCACTGGCGTGGAACGCGCCAGAGGGCTGCCGCGTCGCCATCCATGAAGGACTCGGCCTGCTGCCGATCTTCAACCCCGACGACGAGGGTGAGCGGACGCCGTCCGAAGCGTCCAGGCTGATCGATGCCGTCACCGCCGCCGACGGCGTCATCATCTCATGCCCGGAATATGCGCATGGCGTGCCGGGCGGCCTGAAGAATGCGCTCGACTGGCTGGTGTCGCGCGATGCCGCCGTCGACAAGCCGGCCATGCTGGTGCACGCCTCGCCGCGCTCGCTCTATGCCCGCGCTGCATTGGCGGAGATCATGCGCACCATGTCCTTCGCGCTTTATGACGGCGGGCTGGAGATCGGGCTGCTCGGCAAGAAGCCAGCTGAGGTGGAGGCCGTCCTGGGGGAGCAGGCGAACGCGTTGGCAACGCGCGATGCGTTGTCCGCTTTCGCGGATTTCATTCGCGCGCGTTAGCGCCTACCCTTTTCTCAGCGTCTCGACATCGGTCTTGCCGACGTACCAGTCGCGGGCGTTGACCTCCTCGAAGACCACCCAGACATCGTCATTGCCGAGCCCGGTGGCGTCCATGATCGCCGCCGTGACTTTTTTGGCGATGTCGGCTTTCTTGCCGGCCGGATCGGCGGCGATCACTTCCTTGACGATGCGGATGTTGACGAATGGCATGACGTCCTCCCCTTTAATTCAGCTCAGTAGGTCTTGGCGCCGTTCACCATCAGCCGGACCATGTAGAGCGAGGTGGTGCCGGCGATGTAGAGACAGTTCAGCTTGGCGCCGCCGAACACGCAATTGGCCGTCACCTCGGGCACCTTGACCTTGCCGATCAGCGTTCCGTCCGGATCGTAGCAATGGATGCCATCGGCGGCGCTGGTCCAGATGCGCCCGGCATCGTCGAGCCTGAAGCCGTCGAACAGGCCTGCGGTGCAGTCGGCGAAGACTTTTTCACCCGAGACCTTCTTGCCGCCCTCGCCGACATTGAATACCCGCATATGCGCCGGGTTCTGCGCGCCATGCGTGCGGCCGGTGTCGACGACATACAGCTTGCTCTCGTCGAGCGAGAAAGCCAGCCCGTTCGGCCTGACCATGTCGGTGATGACAGCCTCGACATCGCCGGTACCGGGATCGACCCGGTAGACATGGCAGGCGCCGATCTCGCTCTCGGCCCTGTCGCCCTCGTAATCGGTGTCGATGCCGTAGGTTGGATCGGTGAACCAGATCGAGCCGTCCGACTTGACCACTACGTCATTGGGCGAATTCAGCCGCTTGCCCTTCCATTTGGCGGCAATGGTGGTGACCGAACCGTCGAACTCGGTGCGGCTGACGCGGCGCCCCGAATGCTCGCAGGTCACCAGCCGGCCCTGCCGGTCGACGGTGTTGCCGTTGGAATTGCCGCATGGCTGCCGAAACACGCTGACGCTGCCGTCGGTCTCGTCGTAACGCATCATGCGGTTGTTCGGGATGTCGGACCAGACGACATAGCGGCCGGCGGCGAACCAGGCCGGCCCTTCCGCCCATCGGCAGCCGGTGAAGAGCTTATCCACTTGCGCATTGCCGTTGAACAGCCGCGCAAAACGCGGATCGAGAATTTCGTAGTCGGCGGCGGCCATTCTTTCCTCCCGGTAACGTTGGCAATCCGGCGGCGATCAAGCCAGCAGGAGATCGATATGGCAAGGTCGGCGGCGATGACATTTCCGCAATTTGTAAGACAAAACGACAGGAACCGGCATTCCCATCACGGAAGGGCAATGCGCCGGCGCCGGGGGTGGCGTTCAGGCGCCATTAACCGGCTATGCACACAGCGCAATGGTGCATTGCAACATCTTCTTTTTGCGATGCACCATTCCTATGTCATGCTCCGTCTCGATCAAGGGAGGAAGAAACCGGCCGCCAAATGCGGCCCCAGAAGGAAACTCGCTATGATCCTCGACAGCCTCTTGACCCGCGCCCGCAGCAGCATCGCCAAGCGCAAGAACTACAACCGCCTCGTCGCTGAAATCGACAGCTTCTCCAGCCGCGATCTGGCCGACATGCGCGCCGACCGCTCGGAAATGCTTTATCAGGTCCACAAGCAGATCTACGGCTGAGCCCACAACAAGCAAATTCGCGCGCTCCGAGACATTGCTGTTCCTCAACGGTGATGACGAGGGCGCGTGAAAACAGAAGCATTTGACGCGTCGGCGAGCGGCGAACGCTTGTCCTTCAATTGTCGACGCGCCCGAAAGCCGGCACCTCGCCGATGACGGTGCGCCGGTCCTTGCCGCAGGCGAAGGACCGTGCTTTCTCGTCGGCAAGCTTGCGCGCCTGATCGTTGGCGGCAGGATTTCCTGTAGCCAGCACCAGTGCGACCGTGCAGCCGTCGCGCGCATCCATTTGCGCGACCTTGGAGACAAGCAGCACGTCGGTGGGTTTCTTTTCGTCTTCCGGATTGCTGATGGAGCGGCGGTGAATGACCGCGAACGGCACCGCCTTGTCGCCGTCGGTCTCGATGCGCCACTCGATCCTGGCGCCTGAGGAATTGAAGCCGGAGAAACTTTCCCAGACCGATGTCATGTCGCCGCCGGGCGGGAAACCATAAAACAGCGATTCGCGCGCATCGTCATAGGCGATCAGCACCGGATAGCCACGATAGCCCGAACAGGCGAGGTCGGCCCAGTCGCCATCGCCGTCCCCGGCTTGCGCATAGGTGACGCAGTCGTTCTTCCAGTCAAGATCGGTGGAGGCGCTCGATATCTCGCCGGCATGCGCTGCCTGGCAGACGCTGGCGAGAACGAGCGGAAGAACCAGGCTGCGCATCGCGGACATCTCCGTTGAAGGTCGCAGCAGCCTATCGCCAAACACTATTTCTTCAAGCTCGCCTCGATCAGCAGATCGGCGTTGATCGCCACCGACGCCGCCGGGCCACCGGCGCCGAACAACTGGCCGCTGATATAGGCGCCTTCGATCAGAAGCAGCAGACCGTCGCCCAGCGTGTCGGCGTCGGCGGCATTCATCGCGGCGGCCATGGCGCGCAGCCGGCGGCGCAGTTCCTGCTTGTTGTCCTCGCTCACCACGCGCGCCGGATGGCCGCGCTCGGGATATTCTACGGCCGCATTGGTCATGCCGCAGCCGCGATAGTCAGGCTTCTGCGTGCGCTTGCCGACGCGGGTCAGGAAGGCTCGGATTTGCGCGCGCGGATCGCCGGGATGGGCGTTCACCGCCTCGTCGAAGCGTTCCCAGAATTCGAGGTCGTATCGGCGCAGATAAGAGGCGGCCAATTCGTCCTTGGAGGGAAAGCTGCGATAGAGGCTGGGCTTGGTGACCCCTGCGCGCCTGACGATCTCATCGACGCCAATTGCCCTGATGCCTTGCCGGTAAAACAGATCGCGCGCCACGCCGAGTATCTTTTCCGCCGCCTTTGGCGGAGCCGACGCGTGAGCGCTGCTGATGGACGGTTCAATTTTATTGTCTGGTGGCATTCGCGGTCTCGGTTGACACTGTTACCGATCGGTACGTATACATGTTTCCATCCTGCAACGTACCGGTCAGTAACATGCTAGCTCAATCCCGTCCATTTGGCCAGCGCTACGCTTTCGTCGTGGTCGCCGTCATCTTTCTCTGCCTGCTGATCGCGGCCGGCCTGCGCTCCGCGCCAGCCGTCATGATGCTGCCGCTGGAGGAAAGTTTTGGCTGGCGGCGCGACGTGGTGTCGCTGGCTGCCGCGGTCGGCATCTTCCTCTACGGCCTGACCGGACCGTTTGCCGCTGCGCTGATGGAGCGGATCGGGCTGCGGCGCACGCTGCTTGCCGCGCTTGTGGTGATGTCGGCCTCCACCGCGCTCAGCCTGCTGATGACCAAGCCATGGCATCTGCTGATCACCTGGGGCGTGTTTTCCGGCGTCGGCTCCGGCGCGGTCGCCACCGTGCTCGGCGCCACCATCGTCAACCGCTGGTTCAAGACCAACCGCGGTCTCGTCATGGGCTTGATGTCGGCCTCCAGCGCCACCGGTCTGCTGGTCTTCCTGCCGCTGCTGGCCTCGCTGGCGCAGTCAGGCGGCTGGAAGCCGGTCGTCACCGCCATCTCCGTCGCAACGGCCTGTCTGGTGCCGCTGGTGCTGCTGCTGGTGCCGGAACGCCCGGCATCGATCGGCATGGTGCGCTATGGCGCGGAAGCCGACGACGTGCCGCCGGTACCGCCGGCGGCACAAGGCAATTTCCTGACCCACACGCTGACCACGCTGCGTCGCGCCGCCGGCACGCGCGTCTTCTGGTACCTGTTCGCCACCTTCTTCGTCTGCGGTTTCACCACCAACGGGCTGGTCGGCACGCATCTCATCGCATTTTGCGGCGATATGGGCATCAACGAGGTGCAGGCGGCTGGCCTGTTGTCGATGATGGGCATTTTCGACCTGATCGGCACCACGCTGTCGGGCTGGCTCACCGACCGTTTCGATCCGCGCAAGCTGCTCGGCGTCTATTATGCGATCCGCGGCCTTTCGCTGATCTATCTGCCCTATTCCGGCTTTTCGGCGACCAGTCTGATCATCTTCGCCGTGCTTTACGGTCTCGACTGGATCGCCACCGTGCCGCCGACGCTGCGGCTCGCCAATGAAGCCTTCGGCGACCGCAGCGGCCCGATCGTGTTCGGCTGGATCGTCGCGGGCCATCAGGTGGGCGCGGCAACCGCCGCCTTCTTCGGCGGCACCATGCGCGAACTGCAAGGCAATTACGAACTGGCCTTCCTGATCGCCGGCATGACCGCGATTGCCGCCGCCTGTATCTCGCTCCTGATCAACACCAGCCGGCCGGCGTTCGACCCGGAGCCGCAGGCGGCGTAGTGCGCCTTCGGACGAGGGGCCGTCGGTCAGATTGGCGATCTTTCAATAAGGGGGAGATCGGCAGCTTCGCCAACGGCGCGCAGCCGATCAGTCGGGATAGCAGACTATCGGAACGTTGGGCCAAACCGCGCTATCGCAGTTGGCGCTTTGCTGCCTTTGCTTGAAGGCCGCGCTGACCGGCCCCGTCACCACCGGATCGACGCCATCGGGCGCATCCGCAAAGACCTGTTCGGCGCTCGGGATATCGCTCGGCAGAGCGGGCCGCGCTTCCTTGAGCGTCGCCGCGGATTGAGCGGCGCCGGCAGCCAGCAGCACGGCGAAAGCCGCAGTTGCGAGAATCGGCCGAAATTTGACGACTGCGTTGGTCATGGTGTTCGAACTGCCCGGGCCCGCAAAAGGTTCCCGCCTTGGTTAACAAAACCATTTCACATGGCGATGCTTAAGATTTGATGATTATTTGGTGTCGCGCTTCCTCTTTCGCAAATGCGAAAAACCCTGTATGAGCCGCGCAACACGAAAGAGGCGGCGCCTTTTGGCCTGCTGCCTGCAACGCTCCCGAGACCAGATCATGAACCTCCGCAATATCGCGATCATCGCGCACGTCGACCATGGAAAGACCACCCTTGTCGACCAGCTTCTGAAACAATCCGGCGCCTTCCGCGACAATCAGCGCGTCGCCGAACGCGCCATGGATTCCAACGACCTCGAAAAGGAACGCGGCATCACCATCCTGGCCAAGGCGACCTCGGTCGACTGGAAGGGTACCCGCGTCAACATCGTCGACACCCCCGGCCACGCCGATTTCGGCGGCGAGGTCGAGCGCATCCTGTCGATGGTGGATTCGGCGATCGTGCTGGTCGACGCCGCCGAAGGCCCGATGCCGCAGACCAAGTTCGTCGTCGGCAAGGCGCTCAAGGTCGGCTTGAAGCCCATCGTCGTCATCAACAAGATCGACCGGCCGGACGCCCGCCATGTCGAGGTGGTCAACGAGGTGTTCGACCTGTTTGCCGCGCTCGACGCCACCGACGAGCAGCTCGACTTCCCGATCCTTTATGGTTCGGGGCGCGACGGCTGGGTCTCGGAAAATCCGGAAGGTCCCAAGGACCAGGGCCTGTCGCCGCTGTTCGACCTCGTCCTCAAGCATGTGCCCGCGCCGACCGTGCATCCCGGCCCGTTCCGCATGATCGGCACTATCCTGGAAGCCAATCCGTTCCTCGGCCGTATCATCACCGGCCGCATCGAGAGCGGAACGCTGAAGGCCAACCAGGCGGTCAAGGTGCTGCATCATGACGGTACCCAGATCGAAACCGGCCGCATTTCCAAGATACTGGCCTTCCGCGGCCTCGAGCGCCAGCCGATCGAGGAAGCGCAGGCGGGCGACATCGTCGCCATTGCCGGCCTGTCCAAAGGCACCGTCGCCGACACGTTCTGCGACCTGAGCGTGAGCGAGCCGCTGCACGCGCAGCCGATCGATCCGCCGACCGTGACCATGTCTTTCCTCGTCAACGATTCGCCGCTGGCCGGCACGGAAGGCGACAAGGTGACCAGCCGCGTCATCCGCGACCGCCTGCTGCGCGAAGCCGAGGGCAATGTCGCGCTCAAGATCGAGGAATCGCCTGACAAGGATTCCTTCTTCGTGTCGGGCCGTGGCGAATTGCAGCTTGCCGTGCTGATCGAGACCATGCGCCGCGAGGGCTTTGAAATCGCCGTGTCGCGGCCGCGCGTGGTCATGCAGAAGGGCGAGAACGGCGAATTGCTGGAGCCGGTCGAGGAAGTCGTCATCGACGTCGACGAGGAGCATGCCGGCGTCGTCGTGCAGAAAATGTCCGAGCGCAAGGCCGAGATGGTCGAATTGCGCCCCTCCGGCGGCAACCGCCAGCGCCTCGTCTTCCACGCGCCGACGCGCGGCCTGATCGGCTACCAGTCGGAACTCTTGACCGACACGCGCGGCACCGCCGTGATGAACCGGCTGTTCCATGCCTATGAGCCCTATAAGGGCGAACTGCCCGGCCGCACCAACGGCGTGCTGATCTCCAACGAGCAGGGCGAGTCCGTCGCCTACGCCATGTGGAACCTGGAGGATCGTGGCCCGATGGTCATCGATCCGGGCGTCAAGGTCTATCAGGGCATGATCATCGGCATCCACTCCCGCGACAACGACCTGGAAGTGAACGTGCTGAAGGGCAAGAAGCTGACCAACATCCGCGCCGCCGGCAAGGACGAGGCGGTCAAGCTGACACCGCCGATCCGCATGACGTTGGAGCGCGCGCTGGCCTGGATCCAGGACGACGAGCTGGTCGAGGTGACACCGAAGACCATCCGCCTGCGCAAGCTTTATCTGGATCCCAACGAGCGCAAGCGCTTCGAGAAATCGTCCAAGGCCGTCGGCGCCGCGTAATTTCTGCTTTCTGATCGTATCCGGGAGGGGCGGAGCACAGGTGCTTCGCCCCTCTGCCGTTCATCCCCTAGCGGCAGATATGATGGCCTGCCGGTCGGGTTCGCCGGCCAGATCGACGCGGACCGTCGTCCCGTCGCGTGCCGGCTTGCGCAAAGCCTTGGCCCCGTCGCAATCGACAACCAACAGGCCTTTCTCCTCCAGGGCTTGAAGTCGCGACCGTGAGATGCCGAGTTCGTTGGCGAGCAAACGATCGAGCCGCAGCGATATCGGCATTTTGAGCCCGAGCCGGAGCTCCAGCACGCTTGCAGCTTCGCTTGTCCCGCCAAGCGCCGTCTTGTGCACGTCGACGTCGGGAAACTCCTCGACACGCCCCACCTGGCCGCGCAGTGCGGTCACATCGAATGCATGGCGCCGGGCAAGTGCTGCATCGTTGCTCTCCAGCGCCCGCAGCAGCGCCGGCTCGATTTCGCGGCGGTTGCGGCGCTCGAAAATGCCGAAATTCCAGGAATTGTCGCAGTTGATACAACGATAGATCAGCCAGACGTCAATGCGCTTGCCGTTGGCGTTGACGCGGAACTTTCCGCTGCTGCGATAGGCTTTGACGCCGCCGCAGCGATTGCAGGTGATCAGGGGACGTGGTGCGGTTTGAGGCGCGATCGTCCAGCGGATGCGCAAGGCGGAAGACATGCCGATAAGCCCTTCCCGTCGGGAAGTTCATCAGGTCGGCAATGTCGAGATGCCCAGGCGGGCACGGCGTGGCGGTAGGCTGCGGTTCTTGGGATCAGGCGTCGCGGCGCATGCGACAGCGGTTCAGCAGTGCCAAACCGGTCTCGAACCGCCGCCCAGAGGAACACATGAAATGGAAAAGGCACCGTTGTGGCGGCGCCATGCATTGTGTCGGGGGAGTTGACGAGACCGGCGGTTACGTAGGCAAAGTGAAGCTCGAAATTGTTTCGCGGCGATCTATCTAGCCGCGAGATGCCGGGCCGGCAAGCATGTTGATGCTACCGAAACTCGATCGCTTGCGCTATTGTCTGGCATTGAAGGTTTTCAAGCCGAGATCCTCACCATGCATCTCACCTCGCTCCTGATCTTCGCCGGCGCGCTCTTCGTGGCCGCCGGTTCGCCGGGTCCTTCGATCGCGGCACTCGTCGCCCGCGTCATCGCCAAGGGGTTTCGCGACGTGTTCCCGTTCCTGCTCGCCATGTGGATCGGCGAGGGCATCTGGCTGTCGCTGGCCGTGTTCGGGCTGGCGGTGGTGGCGCAGACTTTCCATTTCGCTTTCGTCATCGTCAAATGGGTCGGCGTCGCCTATCTCGCTTACCTCGCCTGGAAGATGTGGACCGCGCCTGTCGAAGCGAATGAAGGCGAGATGCCGCGCGAGGACTCGCCCGGCAAACTGTTCTTCGCCGGCATGGCCGTGACGCTCGGCAACCCCAAGATCATGATGTTCTACCTGGCCTTGCTGCCGACCATCATCGACCTTGCTTCGGTGACGGTGGTTGGCTGGATCGAGCTGACGGCGACCATGGCGGTGGTGCTTGTTATCATCGACCTTGCCTGGGTGCTGGCCGCCGCCCAGGCGCGCAAGCTCCTGAAGAGCAAGCGCGCCATGAGAATTGCCAACCGCGTCAGCGCCACCACCATGGCCAGTGCAGCCGCGGCGATCGCGGCGCGCTCGTGACCGTCACATCATTTCGACGATCGGCGCGATCTCGACGCTGAAGGCCGGGTTCATCAGGATCGGGCATCCCTGGCCTTGGCGACGGCATCGTCGATGTCCCTGGCTTCCACGATCGTGTAGCCGGCGGTCGGGTTGCTGCCGCCATTGTTCTCGACCTTGCCGTCGGGCAGCACCGTCTTCGACATGCCGACCGGATTGCCGCCGTCGACCACGGCCGAGCCGAGCTTGCCGTACCAGCCGTTCCAGGCATCCATCGCCGCTTTGCGTTCGGCCTCCTCGGTCGGCATCTTGCCGGAGCCGTGATAGACATAGAGAAATTTCGCCATGTTCTCCTCCCTTGTCGGCGGCATCGAACCGGCATGCGGTCATGCCGCCCGGCGATCATCGGACCAAACCGGCAAACAAGCAATGAGAATGAGAGGTGGCTAATATATGAGCAGGTAGCCTGCTCGTCACCTTGCCATGGCGTGGTACTCGGAGTTCGGGCGCATATCGATTGCCGCCGCCACCCGGTTCGACATGTTGAAGAAGGCGGCCGTGGAGGCGATGTCCCAAATGTCGCGGTCGGTGAAGCCGGCCATACGCAGGGCCGCGCGGTCGGCTTCGACGATCTTGGCCGGCTCCTCTGTCAGCTTGACCGCGAATTCCAGCATCGCGAGCTGCTTCGATGAAAGATCGGCGGCGCGGAAATTCATTACCATCATCTCGCCGAGCGAAGGGTCGCCCGACAGCTGCCGCACGGCGGCGCCATGCGCCGTCAAGCAGTAGTAGCAATGGTTGATGGAGGAGACAGCGACCGCGATCATCTCGCGCTCCAGCTTCGACAGGCCTGAATCACCCAGCATCAGATCATTGTACATGTCGGTGAAGGCACGCAGCTTCTTGTCGTCGAAGGCATAGGCGCGCAACACGTTGGGGACCAGGCCGAGCTTCTCCTCGCATTTGGTGAAATAGGTCCTGGTCGCATCGCTCAGCTCAGCGGCGGCGAGATCGAGCGCGGTGATCCTGTCGGTCATGGGCATTCCTCCTCGTTTGTCGCCGGCTGCCGCCGAATTGCGATAATTCTTGGCACGCCGTCAAACCTTTGTCGCCAAATAGCGGTCATCTGCTACATAGTCCGCAAAAGCATACGACTGGAGGAAAGAAGCGTCATGGCCAGCGTGAAATCGGCGAGCAGGTCGAAGAAGAAAGCCACGGCGATGCCGAAGACGCAGGAAAGGCCGGCCAGGCTTGCCGACTACCTGCTCGCCCGCGCGCCGGCGGAAGACATTGCCGCCTATGAGGTGGCCGACCTCGAACGCGCCGCGGATCTCGCCGGCCGCGCGGTCGCCGGTCACAAGAAGGGCGCGTGCGCCGTCGCCGTCGACACCGATTCCGGCGTCGTTCGCGAGGGCCGACCCGTCACGATCGTCACCGTCGTCAACGACAATATGCCTTTCCTGTTCGATTCCATACTCGGCGAGATCACCGAGAGTGCCGGCGAGCCGACCCTGGTCACCCATCCCGTCATCACCGTCCGCCATGGCAAGGACGGCGTCGAGGAAATTCTCGGCGACGGCAATTTCGCCAGGGACGACGGCAGCCACGACCGGCTGAGCGTCATCCATGTCCATATTCCCCGGCTGACCCCGGAGCAGGCGAACGGCTTGGCAGAGCGGCTGCGCAAGATCCTCGGCCAGGTCCATTCAGCCGTCAGCGACTGGAAGCCGATGCTGGCCCGCCTCGACCAGGCGATCTCGGAGTTCCGCTATTCGGCGGTGCCGCTGGACAAGAAGAGCGTGGCCGAGGCGATCGCCTTCCTGGAGTGGCTGCGCGACGACAATTTCACTTTCCTCGGCATGCGCGAATTCACATATGTCGGCGGCGAGGAAAGCGGCACGCTGGAGCGTGCCGACAAGCCTGGCCTGGGCATATTGTCCGACCTGGACGTGCTGGTGCTGCGGCGCGGCACCGAAGCGGTGACGACAACGCCGGAGATTCGAGCCTTCCTGCATGGGCCGGAGCCGCTGATCGTCACCAAGGCCAATGCCAAGTCTTCCGTGCACCGGCGCATCTATCTCGATTATATCGGCATCAAGACCTACACCGCCAAGGGCGCGCTGGCGGGCGAACTGCGCATTGTCGGCCTGTTCACGTCGACCGCCTACACGCGCTCGGTGATGAAGATCCCCTATCTCAGGTCGAAGGCCGAAACCGTCATCGCCAAATCCGGTTTCGACCGGCACGACCATTCCGGCAAGGCGCTGATCAACGTGCTGGAGAGCTATCCGCGCGACGAGCTGTTCCAGGTGCCGGTGCCCATCCTGAGGAAGCATGCCGCGGCCATTCTGGGCCTCGTCGAGAGGCCGCGCGTGCGGGCACTGGTGCGCGCCGACCAGTTCGACCGCTTCGTCTCCATTCTCGTCTTCGTGCCGCGCGACCGTTACGACAGCGTCGTGCGCGAGAAGGTCGGCACCTACCTCAAGACGGTGTTCGAAGGCCGGCTGTCGGCCTACTACCCGGCCTTCCCGGAAGGCGGGCTGGCGCGTGTGCATTTCATCATCGGCCGCTCCGGCGGCAAGACGCCGAAGGTCGAACAGGCGACGATCGAGGCGGCGATCCGCGACATCGTGCGCACCTGGGAGGATGCCCTTTCCGAGGCGGCGGAAACCAGCGGCAGCGACCCGGCGCTGAAGAGGATCGCGGCACGATTTCCGGAAAGCTACCGGGACTCCTTCAGCGCCGGTGTGGCGCTGGTCGATGCCGGGCGTATCGCCAAGATCAGCGCCAGCAATCCGATCGCCATCGATTACTATCGCCATGCCGAGCAGAAGCCGCATCAGGCGGCGCTGAAAATCTATCACCATGGCAGCCCGGTGGCGCTGTCGCGGCGCGTGCCGGTGCTGGAAAACATCGGTTTCCGCGTCATCAGCGAGCGCACCTTCGAGGTCGGTGACGACAAGGCCGGGAATAGCGGCCAGCCCGGCATGATCGATAGTGATCAGCCCGGCACCGTGTTCATCCACGACATGGAACTGGAGAACGGCTACGGAAAGCCGATCGACCTCAGCAATGGCGGCGCGCTGTTCGAGGACGCATTCCTGTCGGTGTGGCGCGGCGACGTCGACAATGACGGCTACAACGGCCTTGCCCAGACCGCAGGCCTGTGGTCGGGCGAAATCACCATCCTGCGCGCCTATGGTCGCTATTTGCAGCAGGCCGGAATCCCGCAGAGCCAGGATTTCATCGCCGCGGCCCTCAACCGCTATCCCGAGATCGCACGCGGCCTGCACGCGCTGTTCATCGCCCGGCTCGGGCCGACGGCCGAGACGGAAGGCGTGGTGGCGGCAAAGCATCTCAAGGCCAAGATCAGGGACGCACTGGAAGACGTTCCCAACATCGATGACGACGCCATCATCCGCCGCTACCTCAATCTCATCGAAGCCTCGCTGCGCACCAATCATTTCGTTGCCGATACGAAAGCCAAGGGCCAGTCGCTGGCGATCAAACTCGATTCGCGTTCGGTCGACGGATTGCCCGAGCCGCGACCGTGGCGGGAAATCTTCGTCTACGGCTCTGAGGTCGAGGGCGTGCATCTGCGCTTCGGTCCGGTGGCGCGCGGCGGCCTGCGCTGGTCGGACCGCGCCCAGGATTACCGCACCGAGGTGCTCGGCCTGGTCAAGGCACAGCAGGTCAAGAACGCGGTCATCGTGCCGGTCGGCGCCAAGGGCGGGTTCTATCCGAAGAAGCTGCCGATGAGCGCCGGCCGCGACGCCATCTTCGAAGCCGGCACATCGGCCTACAAGAACTTCGTTTCCAGCCTTTTGTCGATCACCGACAATATCGGCCTCGACGGCGTCATCCCGCCGGCCGGCGTTGTCAGGCGCGACCAGGACGATCCCTATTTCGTCGTTGCCGCCGACAAGGGCACGGCAACTTTCTCGGACACCGCCAACGCCATCAGTGAAAGCCATGGCTTCTGGCTTGACGATGCCTTCGCCAGCGGCGGTTCGGCCGGGTACGACCATAAGAAGATGGGCATCACCGCCAAGGGCGCGTGGGAGGCGGTCAAGCGGCATTTCCGCGAGATGAACCGCGACATCCAGACCACGCCCTTCTCCGTCGTCGGGGTGGGCGACATGTCGGGCGACGTGTTCGGCAACGGCATGCTGTTGTCACCGAAGACAAGGCTGATCGCAGCCTTCGACCACCGCGACATCTTCATCGATCCCGATCCCGACATGGCGGCATCGATGGCCGAGCGCCAGCGCATGTTCGCTCTTCCCCGTTCGAGCTGGCAGGACTACGACAAGAGCAAGCTCTCCGAGGGCGGCGTCATCGTCTCGCGCGGCCAGAAATCGATCACCTTGCCGGCCGCTGCTGCTGCTGCGATCGGCCTCAACAAGACGACCGCCACGCCGGTCGAGATCATGAGCGCCATCCTCAAGGCGCCCGTCGACCTCTTGTGGTTCGGCGGCATCGGCACGTATTTGCGGGCCTCGACCGAGACCAACGCCGAGGTCGGTGATCGCGCCAACGACGCCGTCCGCATCACCGCGCTCGACGTGCGCGCCAAGGTGATCGGCGAGGGGGCCAATCTCGGGGTGACGCAGCGCGCGCGCATCGAATTCGGCATGAATGGCGGGCGTTGCAATTCCGACGCCATCGACAATTCGGGCGGGGTCAACTGTTCCGACGTCGAGGTCAATATCAAGATCGCGCTGGCGTCCGCCATGCGCAAAGGGTCGTTGACCCGGCCTGCGCGCGACAAGCTTCTCGCCGAGATGACCGGCGAGGTCGGCGAGCTGGTCCTGTCCAACAACTACCAGCAGACGCTGGCGCTCTCCATCGCCCGCAAGCGCGGCCTCGCCGACATCGCCCACCAGGCCCGCTTCATGTCGGCGCTGGAAGCACGCGGCCTGCTCGACCGCACGGTCGAGACGCTGCCCTCGCCGGCGGCCCTTGCCGAGCGCGAGACGCGCGGCGAGCCGCTGACCAGGGCCGAGCTCGGCGTGCTGCTCGCCTATGCCAAGATCGTGCTGTTTTCCGACATCGTCGCAAGCGACGTGCCTGACGAGCCGCATTTCGACCGCGACCTGATGGGCTATTTCCCCGACCGGATGGCGAAGAAATATGCCGCCGAGATACACGGCCATCGCCTGCGCCGCGAGATCATCGCCCGCGTCGTCGCCAATGAGCTGGTCAACCGCGGCGGTCCCTCCTTCGTCAACCGGTTGCGGGAAGCGACGGGGCGCACCGCCGCCGACGTGGTGCGCACCTTCGCCGTGGTGCGCGACGGCTTTGCCTTGCCGGCGCTTTACCGCGAGATCGACGCGCTCGACAATCAGATCGACGGCCAGATGCAGCTCGATCTCTACCAGGCGGTCAGCCGGCTGATCTACGTGACCAGCGGCTGGTACTTGAAGAACGACGCCGGCACGGCGCCGCTTGCCCAGCGCATCGCCGAATTGCAGGAGGCCCGCAAGGCGCTGGAGCCGAAACTCGTTTCGCTGCTCCCCGATTATTCGCGCGAACGGATCGACGAGAAGCGGCATGGACTGTTCAAGGCCGGGGCGCCGGACAGGCTGGCAGCGCAACTGGCGCTGGCCGATGTGGCGGAGCTGATCCCCGACATCGCGCTGACGGCGCGAACGGCAGGCGCCGACATCGTCGCCGCGGCGAAGGCCTTCTTCGCGGTCAGCGACGCCTTCCGTATTCCGCGCGTCGAGGAGGCGGCCCGCTCCATCACACCGGCGGACTATTACGACCAGCTCGCCCTGTCGCGCGCCACCGACACGATCGGGACCGCGCGGCGCGGCATCGCGGTGGCGGCACTCGTGAACCACGCCGGGGCAGCCGACCCGGTGGCGGCGTGGCTGGAGGCCGGCGGGGAGAGGATCGGCCGCACCCGCGAACGGCTGCAGGCGCTGACCGAGGGCGGCGACATCACCGTGTCGCGGCTGTCGGTGGCATCGGGCCTGATGAGCGATCTGACGGGGATGTGAGCCATCGCCTGACTTACCCTCGCCTAGGCGGGGAGGCGGCGCCGGCCCTCACCCGGACCTTCGGTCCGACCGTCGCACAAGGGGCATAGGGGTGGCGCCCTTGCTCCGTTGATCTGAATGAAGGCGGGTAGGCCAAAGAACGGCGGCGCGGCGCGTGTTCGTTTGCATGACCCGCGGAAAACATGCAGACATGGGTGAACCGCCAACGAAACGAAGGCGACCGGAGGGGACATGGCCGAAGTAGCAGTGCAGCGGGCGTCCGGGCGCGGCATCTGGGGGTGGATGTTGTTCGACTGGGCGGCGCAGCCCTTCTTCACGGTCGTCACCACCTTCATCTTCGGCCCCTATTTCGTTTCGCGCATGGCCAGCGATCCGACCACCGGCCAGGCCGTCTGGGGCTACGGCATCGCCGCGGCCGGACTGGTCATCGCCGTGCTATCGCCGATCCTCGGTTCGATCGCCGACCAGACCGGGCCGCGCAAGCCGTGGATCGCCTTCTTCGCGGCGATCAAGATCGCCAGCCTGGCGCTGCTGTGGCTCGCCGCGCCCGGCTCGAACCTGTTCCTGATCGTGGCATTGTTCTCGCTGGCCTCGGTGGCGGCTGAATTCTCCACCGTCTTCAACGATTCCATGATGCCGCGCCTGGTGCCGAAGAGCGAGATCGGCCGCATCTCCAACATGGCCTGGGGGCTTGGCTATCTCGGCGGTATGATCGCGCTGATCTTCGTCGTGCTGTTCCTGGCCGGATCGCAGGAGACCGGCAAGACCATCATCGGCCTCGACCCGCTGTTCGGGCTGGACCCGAAGCTCGGCGAGGATGCCCGCGCCACCGGGCCGCTGTCGGCCGGCTGGTATTTCCTGTTCATCCTGCCGATGTTCCTCTTCACTCCCGATGCCATCAAAGGCATCCCGATCAAGCCTGCGGTGCGCGAAGGCCTGTCGGAGCTGAAGTCGACCTTGGTCGAGGTGCGCAGGCGCGGCGGCATCTTCCGCTTCCTCGTCGCCCGCATGATCTATCAGGACGGCGTCAATGCGCTGCTGGCGCTCGGCGGCACCTTCGCGGCCGGCATGTTCCAGTGGTCGATCACCGAGATCGGCATGTTCGGCATCATCCTCAACGTCGTCGCCATCTTCGGCTGCTGGATCGCTGCGCGGCTCGACACCGCGCTCGGCTCCAAGGCGGTGGTGATGATCGCGCTGGTCATGCTTTCGGTCGCCACCATCGGCGTCGTCTCGACCGGCCCCGGCTTCACGCTGCTCGGGCTTATCCAGCTCTCGACCACCGATTCCGGGGGCCTGTTCGGCACCGCCGCGGAAAAGGCCTACATCCTCTATGGATTGCTGATCGGGCTCGCCTTCGGGCCGGTGCAGGCGTCATCGCGGTCCTATATGGCGCGCAGCGTTACGGCGTCGGAATCCGGCCGCTATTTCGGCATCTATGCGCTGGCCGGGCGCGCGACCAGTTTCCTGGCGCCGTTCCTGGTGGCGACCATCACGGCGGTGAGCGATTCGGCGCGGCTCGGCATGGCGGTTATCATCCTGTTCCTGGCCATAGGCATGGCGATCCTGATCAGGACGCCGTATCCGGCGGACCGGGCGGCGGAGTGATTTACCCTCCCCCTTGTGGGGAGGGTCGATCCGCGAAGCGGAGCGGGGTGGGGGACGGCGCTGGCCCCACCCCGTCTCACGAGCTTTGCTTCGCAAACATCGCTCGCCGACCCTCCCCACAAGGGGGAGGGTGAGGCGCTCAATGTCTGAAGTGTCTCACGCCCGTGAACACCATGGCGATGCCATGCTCGTCGGCGGCGGCAACCACATCGTCGTCGCGCATCGAGCCGCCGGGCTGGATCACCGCCGTGGCGCCGGCCTCGATGGCCGACAGCAGGCCGTCGGCGAAGGGGAAGAAGGCGTCGGAGGCGACGACAGAGCCTTTGGTCAGCGGCTCGGCCCAGCCCGCCGCTTCCGCAGCGTCGAGTGCCTTGCGGGCAGCGATGCGCGAGGAATCGACGCGGCTCATCTGCCCGGCGCCGATGCCTACCGTGGCGCTGTCCCTTGCGTAGACGATGGCGTTCGACTTGACGTGCTTGGCGACGCGGAAGGCGAATTTCAGGTCGGCCAGTTCGGCCGGCGTCGGCGCCCGTTTCGTCACCACCTTCAGCTCGAGGTCGTCGACGACGGCGTTGTCCCTGCCCTGCACCAGCAGGCCGCCGGCGACGGATTTGACGGTTGTGCCGATCGCGCGCGGATCCGGCAGGCCGCCCGCGACCAGCAGGCGCAGGTTCTTCTTCGCGGCCACGATCGCTGCCGCCTCGTCGGTGGCGCCGGGCGCGATAATGACCTCGGTGAAGGTCTTCACGATCTCTTCGGCCGCCTCGGCGTCCAGGATGCGATTCACAGCGACAATGCCGCCATAGGCCGAGACCGGATCGCAGGCCAGTGCCCTGGCGTAGGCGGCCTTCAGCGTCGAACCCTCGGCGACGCCGCACGGGTTGGCATGCTTGATGATGGCGACGGCGGCCGAGTGCGCCGGGTCGAACTCGCCGGCCAGCTCGAAGGCGGCGTCGGTATCGTTGATGTTGTTGTAGGAAAGCTGTTTGCCCTGGAGCTGGCGCGCCGTGGCCACGCCCGGCCGCTTGTCGCCATTGACATAGAAGCCGGCGCCCTGGTGCGGGTTCTCGCCATAGCGCATCACGGTTTCCAGCCTGCCGCCGAAGGCGCGCCAGGTCGGGTGCTCGATCTCCAGCGCCTCGGCGAACCAGCCCGAGATTGCCGCGTCATAGCTGGCGGTGCGGGCAAAAGCCTTGGCCGCGAGCTTCTTGCGGAAATCCAGCGAAAGCGAGCCGATATTCATCTCCAGCGCATTGAGCACGGAGGCATAGTCGCCGGGGTCGGTGACGATGGCGACATAGGCGTGGTTCTTGGCCGAGGCGCGGATCATCGCCGGGCCGCCAATGTCGATGTTCTCGACGATCGCCGCGTAGTCGGCGCCGGAGCGGCGGACTTCCTCGAACGGATAGAGATTGCAGACGACCAGGTCGATCGGCTCGATGCCATATTTGTGCATCGCCGCGGCGTGATCGGGATCATCGCGAACGCCGAGCAGGGCGCCATGCACCGACGGGTGCAGGGTCTTGACGCGGCCATCCATGATCTCGGGAAAGCCGGTGAGCTCGGAGACGTCGCGGACCGCCAGGCCCGCATCGGCGATCGCTTTTGCCGTGCCGCCGGTCGACACCAGCTCGACGCCGGAAGCGGCGAGCGCCCTGGCGAGATCGATGAGGCCGGTCTTGTCGAAGACGGAGAGCAGCGCGCGACGCACGGGAACGAGGTCGGGAGCGGGAATGTTCTTGGCGGCGACGGCCATGGGCGTGCTTTCACGGCTGGAGGGGCAGGCCCGCGCCGTATCATATGAGATCAGGAAATCAAGGCGCAAGCTCGGTCAGCGCAGGCGCGGTCAGTTGTTTTCGGGATAGCCGGCGATTGAGGTGCGGGTGAGCTGCCAGTGGACTTCGGCGATGTCGGACGGCTTGAAGGCAAGCACGATCTGCCGGCTGCGGCGCGGGCCGCCGAGACCGGCGAAGTAGATCGATTCCTCGACCTCCGGCACCATCTCGGTGCAGGTGAACACCCAGCTATCGGCCTGCTCGGCGGTCAGCACCAGGCGGTCATGCTCGTCCTGCAAAAGGTTGATGTCGGGATGGACGTGGAAGCGCACGGTGACGAAATCGCGGCCATTGTTGCGGATCACCGCACCTCCAGGACGCTGGAAGCGGTCCCTGCCAGTCAGCACATTGCCGTTCGAGGACAGTTTCAGCTCGCGCTCGTGCAGGAAACCGAAGCGCTGGATATAGCCGTCATGGCGGGCGATGAAGCCTTGAACGCCCTTCTGGTCGATACGCTTGCACTGCACATGCTGCGGGCCGCCGATCAAAGGCGACCCCAGAAGATCGTTGATGCGCAGCGAATGGCTGAACCGCGCCGACGAGGTGTCGTTGATGGTGGCGGTCGAATGCGCGGCGGTGGCGCGGGCCAGGGGCCGGAATTCGGCGGCGCCATAGGTGTCGATGCCGGCATTGACGATGTAGTGCTGGCGGCCCGACGACAGCTCGAACGCAAGGCAGCTGGCATGGGCGGCATTGGAGACGTGGACGGGCGGCGGCAGGCCGGTGTCGGCGATGACGGTGACGCCACCCATGGACAGCCGCTCATAGCCCGAATGCGGTGCATGCAGCAGCGGCGAGCCGGCGGTGTCGTCGTGGCGCAGGATGCTGGCGATGCGGTCATGGATGGTGGCGCCCATGCCGTTGAAGCGGGCGAGGCTGCCGTCCTGGTGGCGGAAGAAGCGCAGCGCCGGCAGCATCCTGTCGATGGCGCCGATCAGGGCCTGTGGCGGCGCTTCCGCCTGGTTGGCGTAGGTCTGCCGCAGCGGCAAAAGGTCGGCGAGGATTTCCAGCACCGCCATTGGGTTGCGCGAGATGTGGCCGCCATCAGGAAGGATCTGGCGGTCCAGTTCCTCGGCGAGGTTGCGGGTGGCGCCGCGCAGCGCCGATGCGGGCGCCGGCAGCGACAGGGCGGCGAAGGCGAGGGCGATGCGGGCGCGCAGCCTGTCCTTGCCGTCAGGCATTTCGCGCGCCATCGACCTGAGGTAGCGGATCTGGACGGCCAGCGATTTCAGGAAGGCGCGGTAGAACGGGAATTCAGCGCCTTGCAGCACGATCGAGGAATGCTGCAGCCAGGCGATGATGCGCTTGGCGGCCGTGCCGGGCTCCCAGGCGATGCCGGAAATGTTGTTTCCATGCGTGGCGATCCAGTCGGACACCAGCGCACGCGCATTGGCGGCGGCAAGCTCGGTGCCGGCGGCGCGCATGTGACGCAGCCAGCGAAAGCCATGCAGCGTCTTCTGCCAGCCGTAATTGGGAACGCTGATCTGGAAGGGCGACTTGCCGCCGGTCTCGACCATATGTCCCGACAGGGGATAGCGGCCATAGTAGATCTCGAGCGCGATCTGCGGGTCGGCCAGCCGCAGGTCCGGCGGCGCGATCAGCACCCGTTCGGGCGTGCGGCCGGAATAGCGCCAGCGATAGACCGGTCCGGCACGCAGGCGCCGGCGCGTTTTGCGCCAAAACTCCTTCGCGACAAGCGCCCACAGACGCGTCGTGTTGCCGGCAGCAAGTGCCAAAACCCCTCCTGATCGTCCTCTATCCCAAGGGCAAGCTTATCTGATTCAACGATTCATGCGAAGGCGAATTCCCGCGAGCGGTGACGCTGCGCCTGGCTTGGCCGCGGTGTCTCCCCAAAAAGTCAGCAGCTTCCTATGCTTAAACCTTGGAGCGGTTCAGTGCCCTATGGGCATCCATACTCCGCTCCAGATCCTTGTTCCACGCAATTCCGGACGGAGAATCATCACGCAGCTTTCGTGGAATTGCCCTAGCCGGCGCGACGCATGCGCGCGGCGAAAAAGCCGTCGAGACCGGAACGTTCCGGCGAGCCCAGATCGAGGTCGGCAGGTGTGGTGCGCAACGTGCCTTCCTGCGTCAGGAAGGGATCGATGCCGACGATCTCGCCGGCGCGAAGCGGGTCGGCAACGACGCCAGGCGTCGCGGCGAGGAAGCCACGATAAAGCTCCTCGCCTTCGAGTGGGTCGAGCGAACAGTTCGAAAAGACGATCCTTCCGCCCGGCTTAACCAGGGTGACGGCGCGCGCGAGCAGCCGGCGCTGGAGATCGGCGAGCTTCTCGACATCAGCCACAGTCTTGGTCCATGGCACGTCGGGATGCCGCCGCACCGTGCCGGTCGAGGAGCAGGGCGCGTCGAGGAGGACGGCGTCGAACAGCTCGTCCGGCTCGTACTGGAGGAGGTCGGCCTGCACGATATCCGCCGACAGGCGGAGGCGTTCGAGATTCTGCGCCAGCCGCGCCAGCCGGTTCTTCGAGGTGTCGATCGCGGTGACGCGTGCGCCGGCCACGATCAATTGGGCGGTCTTGCCGCCGGGCGCGGCGCAGAGATCGGCGACGCGAAGCCCGCCGACATCACCGAGCAACCGGGCAGGCAGGCCGGCTGCGGCATCCTGGACCCACCAGGCGCCTTCGGCGAAGCCAGGCAGTTCGGTGACCGGGCCGGCAAGCTTCTCCACCCGAATCGTGCCGGTCGGCAGGGCAATGCCGCCGAGCCTTTCGGCCCAGTGCTCCGGATCGGCCTTGACCGAGAAATCGACAGGGGCCTCCTGGCGGTGGGCGGCGAGTATCCGTCCGGCCTCGTCCACGCCATAGGCGGCCTTCAAACGGTCGGAAAACCATTTCGGCGCTTCGTCGGTGGTAGCAAGGGCCTCTGGAAGTTCAGCCTCCTTGATCCGCGCGAGCGTGCGCAGCACACCGTTGACCAGGCCGGCAAAGCGCAATGTGCGGGGATCGGACTTGGCATGGGTGACGGCGAGGTCGACCGCGGCGCTGTCTGGAATGTCGAGGAACAGGATCTGCGCGGCCGCCACATGCAAAATATGCGACAGCGCGGTGGCATTGGCCGGCAGCGGTTTTTCCAAACGCCGCGCCAGCAGCCCGGCAATGGTCATGCGATAGCGCAGCGCGGTGACCAGAATGGCGCGCACGAGACCGCGATCGCGCAGGTCCAGCGCCTTGTACTGCGGATGGCCGTTTTCATGGTCGGTCAGGCCGTCGAGCGGCGTCCTGGCATCGATGACGGCGGCCAGCAGCCGCGCAGCCGCCTTGCGGGCGGCAAGGCCGGCAACGAACTCGCCGTCCTTTTTGTGTTCCTGACCACCTGTGCGTCGAGGTGCTCTGCCCGCCGCGCTCACGACCACGGGCCCTTGGGCCCGGTCGGATTGCGACCCCATGGATTGGATTTGGGCTCTGCCGAGGGTTCCGGCGCGGCCGGCTTGCCCCACGGTCCTGCCGATTGCGGCTCGTCGGCCTGCGGCGGCACTGGCGCCTGGCGCTGCGGGGACCGCGATACGCCCCCGTCCATGCGCTGCGCCATCGCTTGCAGCGCGGCGATGCGGTTCTCGGTGCTCGGATGGGTGGAGAACAGACTGTCCATGCGCTCGCCGTGCAGCGGGTTGATGATGAAGAGATGAGCCATCGCCGGATTGCGCTCGGCGTCCGGGTTGGGTATGCGTTCGGCGCCGCGGGCGATCTTGTCAAGCGCCGAGGCCAGCCATAGCGGGTGTCCACAGATTTCGGCGCCGCGCCGGTCGGCCTCGTATTCGCGGGTGCGGCTGACCGCCATCTGCACGATCATCGCGGCAAAGGGCGCCACGATCATCGCCGCCAGCACGCCGACAAAACCGAACGGGCTGTTGTTGTCGCGGTTGCCTCCGAGGAAGAAGGCGAAATTGCCAAGCATCGAGATGGCGCCGGCGAAGGTCGCGACGATCGTCATCGTCAAGGTGTCGCGGTGCTGGACGTGGGCGAGCTCGTGCGCCATCACCGCGGCCACTTCCTCATGCGTCAGCCGTTGCAAAAGGCCGGTGGAAGCGGCGACAGCCGCGTTCTGCGGGTTGCGGCCGGTGGCGAAGGCGTTGGGCTGCGGATTGTCGATCAGGTAGGTCCTGGGCATCGGCAGGCCTGCCTGCTCGGCCAGTGCCTGCACGATGGCGTAATATTCGGGCGCGTTCTTCTCGTCGACCTCGACGGCGCGGTTCATCGACAGCACCATCTTGTCGGCGTTCCAATAGCTAAACAGATTGGTGGCGGCGGCGATCAGGAAGGCGATCATCATGCCGCCCGTGCCGCCGATCAGGAAGCCGACGCCCATGAACAGCGCGGTCATCGCGGCAAGAAGCATGGCGGTGCGAAGTGTGTTCATCGTCTGCTCCCGTCCTGGTCGTGATGTAAGGGGGTCGATCCTCGTGGGCTCATCGCTATATGCTATATGATGGGAAACGCCGGTACCCGTTTCAATCGGCCTGTTTCAATCCGCCGGAATATCGCATGAACGACGAGACCAGTAAAACACCTGCCACTGATGACGAAGCGCGGCTGAAGACGCTGACGCCCGCCGCCCACCGCGCGCTTGAAGAGGCCGCGGCGCGGCGCGAGGACTACCGCCGCAAGGAAGCCGCGGTGCCGAAGGAAGTCGGCGGCCGCGGCGGCAAGGAGCCCGGCCGCTACGGCGACTGGGAGATCAAGGGCCTGACCAGCGATTTCTAATATGCCGGCCCAGCAAACAGCTAATTTGCTGGCAATCGGGTGTTTGATTGTCGCCAGAGCCTAGAAGGCCGCTGCCGCCGCTCGCTGCGGCTCGAGCGCGATCCAGCCGCGCTCGTCGACGGTGACGCCGATGGCGTCGTAGCCAGCGATCGCGGCATGCCGCGTCGCCAAGGGATGCCGGTGGGTGGCGTTTATGACCATGACCGCTGCGCCCGCCGCCTCGGCCGCCGTGATGCCCGCCGGGGCATCCTCGAACACGAGGCAATCGCGCGCATCGACACCGAGCCGCGTCGCGCCGAGCTGAAAGCAGTCGGGCGCCGGCTTGCCGCGTGAAACATCTTCCGCCGCGATCAGCACGGCAGGGACGGGGATGCCGGCGGCCTTCATGCGCAAGAGCGCCAGTTCGCGCGGTGCCGAGGTTACGATCGCCCAGCGCCCCGGCGGGAGCGCGTTGAGAAACGCGGCGGCGCTGGCGATCTGAACAATGCCCTCCAGATCGGCGGCTTCGGCCTTGAGCAAGAGGTCGGCCTCATGCGCCGGATCGACGCCCGGGAGCGCCAGACCGGCGATCGTCTCGATCGCCCGCACGCCATGGATCGTCGGCAGGAAGGCGGCGACGTCGAGCCCTTGCCGCCGCGCCCAGTCGCTCCACACCCGTTCGGCCGAGGCAATGGAATTGATGAGCGTGCCGTCCATGTCGAAGAGGAAGGCGGCGAATTTTCTGCCTGCGTACATGATTTTCCTTGATTTCGGGGAGGTCTTTCGAGGGAGCGCCGATGGTAACTTCCCGGCGCCGGCATTGGAAGCCGCGCGGCCACCTTTTCGGCATTTCCCCTTTTCGGCCATTTCCCTTTTCGGCAAGTCCCCTTTTCCGCAAGTCAGGGAACCGCGATCCGCCTCCGGCGTTTCAACTTCGCTGCTTTTCCACGACCATCGAAGGGGGACGCGATGCTGATTCGGCTCGGCTACGAAATGGCCATTGAATGCGCTGGAGCCACGCCGGTGATTTCAATGCTCGAGATCCACAGGGACAGGCAGGCCGACATCAAGCGGCAGACGCGCATGCTGACGTCGCCCGCGGTTCCGACCAGGCTCTACAGCGATTTGCATGGCAATTCGTGCCGCCGCTTTACCGCACCCGCCGGCACTTTTCGCATCCTCTACGATGCCGTGGTCGAGGACAGCGGCGAGACGGACGAGGTCAACACGCTGGCACGCGAGGTGCCGGTGGCCGAGCTGCCCGACGAGGTGCTGTTTTATCTGCTGGGCAGCCGCTATTGCGAGACCGATCACCTGAGCCAGCTCGCCTGGGAGCTTTTCGGCCGTTTGCCGTCCGGCTGGGCGAGGGTGCAGGCGATCGTCGATTACGTCCACAACCGGCTGTCCTTCGGCTATGGCTATGCCCGCTCGACCCGCACCGCGGCGCAGGCGCATGAGGAGCAGGTCGGCGTCTGCCGAGACTTCGCCCATCTGGCGATCACGCTCTGCCGCTGCATGAACATTCCGGCACGCTATGTGAATGGCTATCTCGGCGACATCGGCGTGCCGGCCGATCCGGCGCCGATGGATTTCTCGGCCTGGATGGAAGTGTTTCTCGACGGCAAGTGGTACACGTTCGACCCCCGCCACAATGTTCCGAGGATCGGCCGCATCGTCATCGCGCGCGGACGCGATGCCACCGACGTGCCGTTGCTGCACAGTTTCGGCCCGCACCGGCTCAGCCTGTTCAAGGTATGGACCTACGAACAGGAGAACAATCTGTTCAACCCGCCCTACCACGCCATCGACAGGACGGTCACCGCGCAGATGCTGGCCTGATCCGGGTTTCCATGCATCCCCATACTGCCTCGCTCTGGCACAGGTGCCGCTGTGCCGCGGCGGGACACGGCCGCGCGCCCTGTGCCGCGACATGCAGGATCTTGGTAAGCGCTTCGTAAATGCCGCGCGAACGCAGCATTGGCGTTTACCGGTCATTCACCTTTCCATCCTTGAAAGCGAAGTAAAAACAAGTGTCTAGTCCCTGGTGCGCGGCCGCTGGCCGCGCCCGGCCGGAATCCTGCATCGATCCGTTTGCCCGGCGACGAGGCCGGGGCGAGCGGAGAGAGAACGATGCGGATTTTCGGGGGTCTTGTGGACGCGGCCGGCGACTTTGCCAGGCATCGCGGCGGGAATTTCGCCATCCTGTTCGGATTCGCCGCCTCGGTCTTGGTGCTGGGCGTCGGCTTCGCCGTCAACATCACCCAGCTCTACAACGCCAAATCGAGCCTGCAGAGCGTGGTCGACGCCGCGGTGACGTCGACGGCGCGGGACCTGACGACCGGCGTCATCAAGGAGGCCGATGCCAACAAATCGGTGCAGGCCTTCCTCGACGCCAACAGCACGGCCGGCATCCTGCAGGCCAACCAGATCGTGCTCGACAGGCTGACGGTCGACAGGACCGCCAGGACGGTGCAGGCGGAGGCCCATGCCGACGTCGCCTTCTATTTCCCGCTGTTCGGCACGCGCGACATGCAGCGCGTTCCCGCCTCGACGACAGCGCTCTATTCGGACAAGCAGATCGAGGTGGCCATGATGCTCGACATAACAGGCTCGATGGCGAAGCGGGGCAAGGTCGACAAGATCGGCGATCTGAAAGCAGCAGCGAAAAACGCCGTTCGGACGATGCTCCGGAACCAGGATCCGAAGAACCCCCGCATCCGCGTCGCGATTGTGCCTTACGCATCCGGCGTGAACGCCGGCAAGCTGGCCGAAAACGTCTATGCCGAGAAGCCAGGGAGCTCTGAGCTGCCACCCGTCGCCGGCAGTTCGCTTCTCGTCGCCAAGACGGGCAAAAATTTGCTGCCGTCCTTCAGCGACTACATCTCCATTGTCGGCGCGGCGATGCCACGCCCCGATAATTGCGCCACGGAGCGCAAGGACAAAAATGGCGATGCGGATTTAAGCGCCGACGGCCCAGATGCTGTTCGCATGGATAAGAACGGCAAGAAGTACTATGCCCTGGTCAACCGGGATGATCATCTCGATGGCGGCGGAATGAACAAGTGTCCCGATGCGGAAGTGATCCCGCTGACCGCCGATTCCGGCGCATTGCTTGGTTCGATCGACGACTTCCAGGCTGACGGTTATACCGCCGGCGCGATCGCCATTCAGTGGACCTACTATATGCTGTCGCCGCAATGGCGCGCAGCGATCAAGAATGCCGGCCTCGGCGACGGCGCCTCGGACGTCAACGCGAAGAAGATCGTCAAGGTCGCGATCCTGATGACCGATGGCCAGTTCAATACCGCCTTCGCCGGTACCGGGGGCCGCTACAACAGCCAGGGCAATCTTGCGCGCGGCAACGCCGAAACGCTGTGCGGCAACATGAAAAATGACGGCATCGAGATTTTCACCATCGGCTTCGACCTGAACAACAAGGACATGTCGGCAACCGAGCGGGATCAGGCAAAGGCGGTGCTGAAGGACTGTTCGTCGAAAGATGCCTCCACCGCTCAAAAACATTATTTCGAAGTGTCGACCGGGGTGGAATTGGACGTCGCCTTTCAGGAAATCATCCGCAACACCGAAAAGGTCGCGCTGACGCAGTAAGCCGCACAAGGAAAAGGCCGCCGCTTCTTTCGAAGCCGGCGGCCTTCCGTGTTTCCGTCCATGGCGCGGCTCCTGGCGGCAACCCGAGGGGTCGCCCGCCGCGCATCTCGCGCCTTAACGGGAAGACTGCTTCCCGAAAGTGCAATCCGCTGAGGCCACGTTCTGGAAAACGAAATCACTCGACATCGGATCACCTCCTTTCAGTTTGTTGAACACGCACTGATGATGGGGTGCGTTGCAGCAAAAGACAAGACGCCGGATGGAAAAAGACGTTTTTCCGGCTTGGCCGCGTCCTTTCGTGCAATCGGGTTGCGGCCAGGGGTTCAAGCGGACAAGATCGGCCTACCGAATGTAGTGGGGGGACGGCATGGACGCTACCGAAAGAGCAGCACGCATCGTTCGCACGGTCGTCCAGGCGCTGAAGCCGGGCTTTGCCGTCAGGCTTTGGACCGGCGAGCGCATCGGTCCGGCCGGCGGCCCGGTGCTTGCCATCAACGACCAGGACATCGTCTGGCAACTGGCCCGCCGGCCAAATTTCTCGACGCTTGTCGAGATGTGGATTTCCAAGGCGGTCGATGTGGAGGAGGGGTCGCTGTTTGATCTCTATGCGCTGCCTTCGCAGGGCAAGCTGCGGTTCAAGGCGCTGCCGAAGCTCGCGATCATGCGCGACCTGCCGGCCGTGCTGTTCTCGCGAAGGCAGATGACGCAACGCGCCGACCTCGCCGGGCAAAATCCCTTTGTCAGCGGCTCCAACAAGCAGGCGATCCAGCATCATTACGACATATCGAACGCCTTCTACCGGCTCTTCCTCGACGAGCGCATGGTCTACAGCTGCGGGTATTTCAAGGATTTCGCCAATGACATCGACCAGGCCCAGGCCGACAAGCTCGAGCATATCTGCCGCAAGCTCCGGCTGAAGCCTGGCGACCGCCTGCTCGATATCGGCTGCGGCTGGGGCGCGATGCTGATCCATGCGGTGAAGCATCATGGCGTCGTCGGCCATGGCGTCTCGTTGTCGGAGGCCCAGACCGGACTCGCCCGCGAACGCATTCGGGCCGAGGGGCTGGAGGACCGGATCACCGTCGAGATAAAATCCTATGCCGAGCTCACCGGAAGCTTCGACAAGATATCCTCGATAGGCATGTTCGAGCATCTGGGGCTGGCCAACCACGCCGCCTACTTCTCGACCGTCCATCGCCTGCTCAAGCCGGGCGGCGTCTATCTGCATCATGCCATCACCAGGCGCAGCAAGGGCAGCATGAAGAAGACCTTGCGCAAGGGCTCGGAATACAAGGCGCTGATCAAATACATCTTCCCGGGTGGCGAAATCGACACGATCGGCATGACGTGCGGCAATCTGGAAGCACACGGCTTCCTCGTCCACGACGTCGAGAATCTACGCGAGCACTACGCCCGCACCTGCCGGCTGTGGGCAGAGCGCCTGCATGCGCGCTTCGACGAGGCCATCGCCGAAGTGGGAGAAGCCAAGGCGCGGCTGTGGCTGCTTTACCTGGCCGGCTGTTCGATCGCCTTCGATCGCGCCTCGGCGCAGATTTTCCAGACGGTCGCCACCAAGCGGACACGGGGCCCGAGCGGCCTGCCGCCGACGCGGGCGGATTTGTACCGGTAGTCAGGCGAATCGCATCCCGTCGCCGACCTTGACGTTGGCCGCGCGGTCGATGGTGCAGTAGACGCCGAGATTGTGCGCGTTATGACGCACCAGATTGCGCAGGATCGCCGGATCGTCGTCGAAACCGTCCTGGGCGATGATGGTGAAGCCGCAGCGGCGGCACGGCTCGGAGATGGTCAACAGCAGGTTGCCGACGGCGAGCTTCCTGCCGATCCATTCGGTTTCGGGGAAAGTGCCTTCGACCGCCCCCATGTCGATGACGATGTTGGGACGGAAGCGGCGTGGATCAGGAGTGCCTTGCGGATGCAGCGCCTTCAGGCGCGCCAGGGAGGCGGTGGTCAACAGATGGATCGGCGCCTTGCGGTAGCGCGCCTCGGTCAACGGGCCGGCATAGGCCGGCGGGGCGTTCTCCAGGCCGAACGGACGGATCGAGGCCGGAAAGCCTAGATAGTCGGAAACGGCACGGTCGCTTTCGGCGCCGGGCGCCGCCAGCCAATCTGCGCCGGGAATCGCGATCTCGAGCCTGCGGTCGCCCGTCAACCGGGTGCGGATGCGCGGCACCTTGTGCCACTTCGGCTCGCGATCGGGCCGGGCGATCTCATTGTCGGAGGCATCGACCAGGCCGAACATGCGGTCGCCCTCGATGCTCTCGGTGCCGACCGCGATCATCTCCAGGCGTTCGCCGGCGAGCGAACTCGCCGGATAGCGCCAGAGTTCGGCAACGCTGCCTATCGCGGCCATGGCCGGTGTCAGCCTTTCTTGTTCTGGCGGTTGGCGACGAGGTCGTCGACGACGGCCGGATCGGCGAGCGTCGAGGTATCGCCAAGGGCGCCGAAATCGTCCTCGGCAATCTTGCGCAGGATGCGCCGCATGATCTTGCCCGAGCGGGTCTTGGGCAGGCCCGGTGCGAACTGGATCTTGTCGGGCGTGGCAATGGCGCCGATCTCCTTGCGGACATGGGCGAGGAGCTCCTTGCGCAAGTCCTCGCTCGGCGTCTCGCCGGCCATCAGGGTGACGTAGCAGTAGATGCCCTGGCCCTTGATGTCGTGGGGATAACCGACGACGGCGGCTTCCGAAACCTTGTCGTGGCTGACCAATGCGGATTCGACCTCGGCCGTGCCCATGCGGTGGCCGGAGACGTTGATGACGTCGTCGACGCGGCCGGTGATCCAGTAATAGCCGTCGGCATCGCGGCGGCAGCCGTCGCCGGTGAAGTACTTGCCCTTGTAGGTCGAAAAATAGGTCTGCACGAAGCGGTCGTGATCGCCATAGACGGTGCGCATCTGGCCGGGCCAGGACTCGGTGATGCACAGATTGCCGTCGGCGGCTCCTTCAAGCACCTTGCCATCGCCGTCGACCAGTTGCGGCTTGACACCGAAGAAGGGCCGCGTGGCCGAGCCGGCCTTGAGGTCGGTGGCGCCCGGCAGCGGCGTGATCATGATGCCGCCGGTCTCGGTCTGCCACCAGGTGTCGACGATCGGCACCTTGGCGTTGCCGACGATGTTGAAATACCACTCCCAGGCCTCCGGATTGATCGGTTCGCCGACCGAGCCCAGCACGCGCAGCGATTTGCGCGAGGCCTTTTTCACATGGTTGTCGCCGGCGCCCATCAGGGCGCGCAGCGCCGTCGGCGCGGTGTAGAAGATGTTGACCTGATGCTTGTCGATGACTTCCCAGAAGCGCGACTGCGAGGGGTAATTGGGCACGCCCTCGAACATCAGCGTGGTGGCGCCGTTGGCGAGCGGCCCGTAGACGATGTAGCTGTGGCCGGTGACCCAGCCGACATCGGCGGTGCACCAGTAGATGTCGCCATCATGATAGTCGAAGACATATTGGTGCGTCATCGAGACGTAGACGAGATAACCGGCCGTGGTGTGCAGCACGCCTTTCGGCTTGCCGGTCGAACCCGACGTATAGAGGATGAACAGCGGATCCTCCGCCTTCATCTTCTCCGGCTTGCACTCAGCCTTAACGGTCGCGGCCTCTTCGTGGTACCAGACGTCGCGGCCCGGCGCCCAGCCGATCTTGCCGCCGGTGCGGCGGACCACCACTACCTTTTCGACCCTGGTACCGGCTTTTGCCGCGATCTCGATTGCCTTGTCGGTGTTCTCCTTCAACGGGATCGGCTTGCCGCCGCGCAGGCCCTCGTCAGCGGTGATGACGATGGTTGACTTGCAATCGTCGATGCGGCCGGCGAGCGCGTCGGGCGAAAAGCCGCCGAAGACGACCGAGTGGATGGCGCCGATACGCGTGCAGGCGAGCATCGCATAGGCCGCTTCCGGGATCATGGGCATATAGAGGGTGACGCGGTCGCCCTTCTTGACGCCGTGCTTCTTCAGCACGTTGGCGAAGCGGCAGACATGCGCATAGAGCTCATTGTAGGTGATCTTGCGGTCGTCGTAGGGGTTGTCGCCTTCCCAGATGATGGCGGTCTGGTCGCCGCGCTTCTTCAGGTGGCGGTCGATGCAGTTGTAGGAAACATTGGTCTGGCCGTCCTCGAACCATTTGATGGAGACCTTGCCGTCGAAGGAGGCGTTGCTGACCTTGGAGAAGGGTTTGAACCAGTCGATGCGCTTGCCGTGCTTGCTCCAGAACCTGTCCGGATTCTTCACGCTGTCGGCGTACCATTTGAGATAGGTGTCGTTGTCGATCAGCGCATTCTTCTTCCAGGCCGGCTGAACGCGGTGGACATGAACCTCGGACATTTCCTGCTTTTCCTCCCGAAACTAACGCCGGCTTGAACCGCCAGCGGGATCGCGGCGACGCGGCCGCGAATTCGCGCGCATTATTAACAGTTCCGCGATGACGGCAACATTAGACGTTGGGTTTGCGCGGCGGGATGCCGCACATGGGTCCGCGGCTGCTGTCAGCACTTGCACCGGACCGCTGCTAACTTCATGTTTTCGCGTGCTAAAGCCGGTTTCGATCAAGAAAAAATCAATAGACGGTTAAGCAACTGCGCGCACAATCCATTGTTGGGAGGAAGGAGAATCAACCCGGGGAGCAAAAATGCGCGACCAGCTTGAAATGGACCTGATGCTGCGGGGCTATGGCCTGACTACGGCCAATATCCTTTATCATTTCCCAGACCATCCGCATCTGTTGCAGAGCTTCATATGGCAGGACTACGACATCGCGCCGAAGTTTCCGGTGCTGATCCGCTTCATCGAGTTCTGGAAGACCAAGCTCGAGGGGCCGCTGCATTCGGTCAGCTACACGCACCAGAAGCTCATCGCGCCCAACGAGTGGCGCAAGGTCGACGGCGAATTCGTGCTGCATTAGGGGCCGCTGCTTCGAGGCCGTAAGGTCGGCACTCTACGGCGCCCCCCTCTGTCCTGCCGGACATCTCCCCCACGAGGGGGGAGATCGGCAGCTTTGCTAACAGCGCCATCCCTTCACGTTGGAAATTGGCGAAAGCCGAGGTGACATCCAATCTCCCCCCGTGGGGGAGATGTCCGGCAGGACAGAGGCGGGCGCTGCCCCGCTAACCTTCGGCTCTAGCGGTCGGACACGCTCAAACCGCCGGCGGGCTCAGCCGGGCGAAGGCCTCCTGGCGGCGGTAGGGAAAATAAGGGTAGGGCGCGGTGACCTCGCTTGCCGCATCGAGCTTCCCGATCTGCTCCGGCGTCAACGTCCAGCCGACGGCGCCGAGGTTCTGGCGCAACTGCTCCTCGTTGCGGGCGCCGATGATGACGGACGACACGGTCGGGCGCTGCAACAGCCAGTTGATGGCGATCTGCGGCACGGTCCTGCCTGTCTCCTGCGCCACCGCATCGAGGGCCTCCATGACCCGGTAGAGATGCTCGTCCTCGACCGGCGGTCCGAAGCTCGCGGTGTCGTGCAGCCGGCTTTTGTCGGGCAATGGCTGGCCGCGACGGATCTTGCCGGTCAGGCGGCCCCAGCCGAGCGGGCTCCAGACCAGCGCGCCGACGCCCTGGTCGAGGCCGAGCGGCATCAGCTCCCATTCATAGTCGCGGCCGACCAGCGAATAGTAGACCTGATGCGCGACATAGCGCGGATAGCCGTGCCTGTCGGCCAGCCCGAGCGATTTCATCACCTGCCAGCCGGAGAAATTGGAGACCCCGACATAGCGCAATTTGCCGGCGCGCACGAGGCCGTCCAGCGTCGATAGCACTTCCTCGATCGGCGTGCCGGCATCGAAGGCGTGCAGTTGCAACAGGTCGATGTAATCGGTGCCGAGCCGCTTCAGCGCGGCGTCGACGGCCTTGATCAGCCGCGAACGCGAGGAACCATAGTCGGCCGGCCCGTCGCCCATCGGCAGCGAGGTCTTGGTCGAGATCAGCACGGCATCGCGCCGGCCCTTGATCGCCTCGCCGAGCACCTCTTCCGAGGCGCCGTTCGAATAGACATCGGCGGTGTCGAACAGATTGACGCCGGCCTCGAGGCAAATGTCGACCAGCCGCCGCGCTTCCCTGGCGTCGCTGTTGCCCCATGCGCCGAACAGCGGGCCGGAACCGCCGAAGGTTCCCGCTCCGAACGAGAGCACCGGCACCTTCAGGCCCGATGCGCCAAGATTTCGATAGTCCATTTTCTTACTCCTTGTGATTTTGAAAGAAGTCGAATCGATCCGGCTTTGCCGGCGAGCTTCACGACCGAACGCAGACGGGCGCGCCGAGCGCGGTGCCGCGGTCGAGACGCAGGGCCAGTCCCGCCACGGCGAGTGCCGCGACCGGCAGCAGCGCGGCGACCCAGGTGAGCGAACCCAGGCCAAGACCTTGGGCAATGACCGCGCCGCCGAGCCAAGCGCCGGCCGCGTTGCCGAGGTTGAAGGCGGCGATGTTGAAGGACGAGGCGAGGCTCTGGCCAGCACCTTGGGCCTTTTCCAGCACCCACATCTGCAATGGCGCCACGGTGGCGAAGGCGGCGGCGCCCAGCAGGCCGACATAGATCACGGCCAACACCTGGCTGTGGATAGCAAAGCTCATGGTCGCCAGAACCAGGGCGAGCACCACAAGACTGCCGAGCACCGCCGGCACCAGCCAGCGGTCGGCGATCTTGCCGCCGGCGATATTGCCGGCGATGAGGCCGCCGCCGAAGACGAGCAGGATCGGCGAAACGGCCGCTTCCTTGAAGCCGCTGATCTCGGTCAGCAACGGGGCGATGTAGGTGAAGACGGCGAAGACGCCGGCATAGCCGAGAACGGTGGTGGCGAAGCCGAGCAGGACGGGCGTGCGGCGCAGCACGGCGAGATCGGCGCGCAGGTCGCTCTTCACGGGAGTTGCTTGGCTGCGCGGCACCAGTGCCAGGATGACGGCAAAGGCCGCGAGACCGACCGCGGTCACCGCCCAGAAGGTGGCGCGCCAGCCGAAAGCCTGGCCGAGCCAGGTGCCGAAGGGAACGCCGAGAATGTTGGCGATGGTCAGGCCGGTGAACATGAGCGCGATCGCCGACGCCTTCTTGTTGGGAGCGACGAGTCCGGTGGCGACCACCGAGCCAACGCCGAAGAAGGTGCCATGGGCAAAGGCGGTGATGACGCGCGCGCCCATCAATGTCCAATAATCAGGCGCCAGCGCACAGGCCAGGTTGCCAATGGTGAAGATCGCCATCAGCGCCAGAAGCACCGTCTTGCGCGGCCAGTTGCCGGTGGCGATCGTCAGCAGAGGTGCTCCGATGACGACGCCCAGCGCATAGCCGGAAATCAGTTGGCCGGCGGCCGAGATCGAGACGCCGAGATCTTTGCTGACGTCGATGAGCAGGCCCATGATGACGAATTCGGTGACGCCGATGCCGAAGGCGCCGGCGGCGAGAGCATAAAGAGCGAGAGGCATGATGTTTCCACTTCGGCGGTGACGGGCGCCCTGTCCAGGCCGCGCCCCGAACGGGAAGATCGTGTGGCCATGCGATGTGAACCAGACTTGCTCCAGGCATACTTTCTGTGAAATAGATTCACAGATGGCGAGATCCGACATCAACCGTTCCGGCGAGATCGAAGTGTTTGTACGCGTCGTCGAGGCGGGCAGCTTTTCGGCGGCGGCACGTGCCTTGCGCATGACCCCGTCCGCGGTGAGCAAATTGATCGCGCGGCTGGAGGCCAGGCTCGGCGCGCGGCTGGTCACCCGCTCGACGCGCAAGCTGCAACTGACGCCGGAAGGCACTGCTTTCTACGACAGCGGCATGCGCATCCTCGCCGACATGGACGCGGCCGAGCGCGAGGCGGCCGCCGGGGCGGCGCCGCGCGGCCGGTTGAGGGTCAACAGCTACGTGCCGTTCGGCCACCACCGGCTGATGTCGCTGCTGCCTCGGTTTCTGGAGCGTTATCCCGAGATTTCCGTCGACGCCGTGCTGACAGACAGCGTGATCGACCTTCTGGAGGAGCGCGCCGATGTGGCGATACGCGCCGGGCCCTTGCGCGAGTCACGGCTGGTAGCGCGCAAACTGGGGCAGAGCCGGATGGTGCTGGTCGCGGCACCCTCCTATGTCGAAGCGCGTGGGACGCCGCGCACGCTGGCCGATCTCGGGCGTCACAATATGCTGGCCTTCGGCTTTGCGCGGCATATAGACGGCTGGCCTTTTGTCGATGCGGCAGGTGCGCCGGTCATCGTCCCGGTTGTCGGAAACGCAACGCTGACCGACGGCGAGGCGATGCGGCGGATCGCGCTGGCGGGAGGCGGAATCGCTAGGCTGGCGCGCTGGCATGTCCAGCCGGACATCGACGCCGGGGCATTCGTCCCGTTGCTGGAGGAATTCAACCCAGGCGACGAGGAGGCCACCCATGCCGTCTATGTCGGCCAGGGCAAGCATCTGCCTGCGCGGGTGCGGGCTTTTCTCGATTTTCTCTCGGAGGCCGTTCGCCTCTAGAGCAGTTCACCGTTTCGTGGAAACGGCGAACCGCTCTAACTCTTTGTTTTGACGCAATTCTGGACAGAAAACCGCACACACTTTTCTTGGAATTGCTCTAACTGAGAAGCCGCGTACCTAAGGCACGCGGCTTCGAAGCAAGCTCGAAAAGCGATCAGGCCTTCGGCACGAACGGCGCCGGCCGCCGGCCGGCCGCCTGCCGCTCCAGCATCCAGCCGGGATATTCGGCCGGCAGCGCGCTCACCTCGTCCAGTCTGGCGAGATCATCGGTATCAAGTTTGAGGTTCGTGGCGGCAAGGTTCTGTTCGAGCTGATCCATGCGGCTGGCGCCGATGATCACGCTCATCACGAAGGGCTTGGCCAGGACATAGCCTAGTGCCACGGTAGCGACGCTGACGTCATGCTTTTTGGCGATCTCGCGCATGACCGCGACCGCCGCCCAGGCGCGGTCCTCGTTGACCGGTGGGAAGTTGAAGGAGGCGCGGCGGCCCTGGCCATTGCCGGGCGCACCAGGGCCGTATTTGCCGGACAGCAGGCCGCCGGCCATCGGCGACCAGACCATCAGACCGAGCTTCTCCTCGTTGATCAGCGGCACGATCTCGCGCTCGAGATCACGACCGGCGATCGAGTAATAGGACTGGATGGTCTCGAAGCGGGCAAAGCCCTTGCGGTCGGCTATGCCAAGCGCCTTGGCGATGCGCCAGGCCTGCCAGTTGGATACGCCGACATAGCGGACCTTGCCGCTGGCGACGAGATCGTCCAGTGCCCTGAGCGTCTCATCGATCGGCGTCACCGCGTCGGTTCCGTGCAACTGATAGAGATCGATATGATCGAGCTGCAGCCGTTCCAGGCTGGCATCGACCGAGTCCATGATGTGGCCGCGCGAGGAGCCGCGCTGGTTCGGGCCTTCGCCCATGGCGCCGTGAACCTTGGTGGCGACGACCACGCTCGACCTGTCAACGCCGAGATCCCTGAGCGACTGGCCGAGCAGGCGCTCGGATTCGCCGAAGGAATAGACATCGGCCGTGTCGAAGAAATTGACCCCGGCGGCGAGCGAGCGGCCGACGATCTCGTTGACGCCTTTCTGGTCGAGACTGGCGATCAGGCCCCATTGGGCATTCTGGCCGGCTGCACCGAAGGTCATGGTGCCGAGGCAGAGTTCGGAGACGAACAGGCCGGTATTTCCAAGCTGGTTGTAACGCATGGCGAAGGCTCCAAAGATTTGTGATGACACAGATCAAATAGGAACGGTACGTTTCGTTTCCAGCGCTGGCGTAATCAGCCGGTAGAACTGGACCATCTTGCCGGTGACAGAAACTTGTCAGAGATGGACCGCTCGGATCATTGTGTTCGGGCGGCGATTGACCTCCTCGACAAACTCGTCATCCCAGACGGGGCCGGAGAGAAGATATTGCGCAAGGGAGGGCTTTGCGCCAACCCACCGTTCGTAGTCCTCAACCGCTAGCACCACGGCAGATGGCTGCCCTCGCACCGTAATGGTTTGCGGCCCTTTTTCGCGCGACTGTCTTACCAGCTTCGAGAGGTTGTTTCTTGCGTCCCGCAGCTGCCAGCTCAAGAAGACTACTCCTCGCTTAACTCGCAAGATGTGTTCAGTCCGTCTGTGTATCATGGGCTTAGAACTCACAGACGACAGGGCCAACCCAGGGCGGACGGCTTTATCGACTGCCGAAGATCGCCGAACCGACCCTGACACTGGTGGCGCCGAAGGCGATGGCCGTCTCGTAATCGCCGGACATGCCCATCGACAGTTTGGCGACGCCTGCCTCCCGCGCCAATTTTTCCAGCAGGGCGAAATGCGGGCCGGGGTTCTCGTCCGCCGGCGGGATGCACATCAGGCCTTCGATGGCGAGGCCGTGGACATCGCGGCAGCGGGCGACGAAGGTCACGGCGTCGCGCGGCTCGATGCCGGCCTTCTGCGGCTCGGAGCCGGTGTTGACCTGGACGTAGAGCTTTGGTGCCCGGCCTTGTCGGGCGATCTCCTTGGCGAGTTCGGCGGCGATCTTCTCGCGATCGACCGTCTCGATGACGTCGAACAGCGCCACGGCTTCCCTGGCTTTGTTCGATTGCAGCGGTCCGATCAGATGCAGTTCGACATCGGGGAAAGCCTCTTTCAGCGCCGGCCACTTGCCCTGCGCTTCCTGCACCCGGTTCTCGCCGAAGACGCGCTGGCCGGCCTCGATGACGGGCCTGATGTCGGCGGCGTCAAAGGTCTTGGAAACGGCGACCAGCGTCACCGCGCCAGCGTCGCGCCGGGCTTCGCGCTCGGCGGCGGCGATCTGCGCCTTGACCGCGAAAAACTGCTGAACGGCATCGTCCATGTCCAAATCCCGCTGTTTTGACCGCGTTTTTTCCAGACGCGATACCCATATGGTTGACGGGTTTGCCAAACCATGGTGAACACCCGGACCACATCCAATGGACTGCCGAGCTGTCGCCCGCAGTCCGCATGCTTTTTAAGTGAAAAACGTCCCATGGCAACCGAACGATACAATCCGCGCGCGTCAGAGCCCAAATGGCAGAAGGCCTGGGCCGACAGGAAGCTGTTCGAGGCGCACAACGATGATCCGCGCCCGAAATACTACGTGCTGGAGATGTTCCCGTATCCGTCGGGACGCATCCATATCGGGCATACGCGCAACTATACGATGGGCGACGTGGTGGCGCGCTACAAGCGGGCCAAGGGTTTCAACGTACTGCATCCGATGGGCTGGGACGCCTTCGGCATGCCGGCCGAGAACGCGGCGATGCAGAACAAGGTCCATCCCAAGGAATGGACCTATCAGAATATTGCCACCATGCGCGAGCAGCTCAAGGTCATGGGCCTGTCGCTGGACTGGGCGCGCGAATTCGCGACCTGCGATGTCGACTACTACCACCGCCAGCAGATGCTGTTCCTCGACTTTGTCGAGAAAGGCCTGGTGACGCGCAAATCCTCGAAGGTCAATTGGGATCCGGAGGACATGACGGTGCTCGCCAACGAGCAGGTCATCGACGGGCGCGGCTGGCGCTCGGGCGCGCTGGTCGAACAGCGCGAGCTGACGCAATGGTTCTTCAGGATAACCGACTTTGCGCAGGATCTCCTGGATTCGCTCGATCGCCTCGACGAATGGCCCGAGAAGGTCAAGCTGATGCAGCACAATTGGATCGGCCGTTCGGAAGGCCTGCTGATCCGCTGGCCGCTGGCGGCTCCCGTCGCCGGCGAGCAAGAGCTGGAAGTCTATACGACCAGGCCCGACACCATCTTCGGCGCCTCCTTCATGGCGGTCGCCGCCGACCATCCGCTGGCCCGGAAGGCCGCCGAGACCAATCCGGCGCTGGCGAGCTTTATTGACGAAGTCCGCCATATGGGCACTTCGGTGGCGGCGCTGGAGACGGCCGAGAAGAAGGGCTTCGACACCGGCATCCGCGTCGTGCATCCGTTCGACGAGAACTGGACGCTGCCGGTCTACGTCGCCAATTTCGTGCTGATGGACTACGGCACCGGCGCCATCTTCGGCTGCCCGTCCGGCGACCAGCGCGACCTCGACTTCGCCAACAAATACGGCCTGCCGGTGATCCCGGTGGTGATGCCGGAAGGGGCTGAGCCCAAGACCTTCCAGGTCATCGAGGAAGCCTATGTCGACGACGGCGTGATGATCAATTCGCGCTTCCTCGATGGCATGAAGCCGGAGCGGGCGTTCGACGAGGTGGCGAAGCTGCTGGAGCAGAAGACGATCGGCAACCGGCCGATGGCCGAGCGCAAGGTCAACTTCCGCCTGCGCGACTGGGGCATTTCGCGCCAGCGCTACTGGGGCTGCCCGATCCCGATGATCCATTGCGAGGATTGCGGCGTGGTGCCGGTGCCGAAGGCAGACCTGCCGGTGAAGCTGCCCGACGATGTCGAGTTCGACCGCCCAGGCAACCCGCTGGACCGCCACCCGACCTGGCGGCACGTCAAATGCCCGCAATGCGGCAAGGATGCGCGGCGCGAAACCGACACGATGGACACGTTCGTCGATTCGTCCTGGTATTTCGCCCGCTTCACCGCGCCCTGGGCGAACGAGCCGACCGACCCGAAGGCGGCGAACGAGTGGCTGGCCGTCGACCAGTATATCGGCGGCATCGAGCACGCGATCCTGCATCTGCTCTATTCGCGCTTCTTCACCCGGGCCATGCGCGAGACCGGCCATCTCGACCTGGCCGAGCCGTTCAAGGGCCTGTTCACGCAAGGCATGGTGGTGCACGAGACCTATCGCGTGGGATCGGCATCGAACGGGCGCTGGCTGGCGCCGACCGAGGTGCGGCTGGAGGACGTCGACGGCAAGCGCCGCGCCGTCGAGATCGCCACGGGCGAGACGGCGGAGATCGGCTCCCTGGAAAAGATGTCGAAGTCGAAGAAGAACACGGTCAGCCCGGAAGACATCACCGACGGCTACGGCGCCGACACCGCGCGCTGGTTCATGCTGTCGGATTCGCCGCCCGAACGCGACGTCGAATGGACCGACGATGGCGCCGCCGGCGCGCATCGCTTCATGCAGCGCATCTGGCGCCTGGTCTCGACCGCGGCCGAATCGCTGGCCGGCATCGCACCCATAGCGGGCGGTGGCGGTGAAGCCGGGGCGGTTTCCAAGGCCACGCACAAGATCCTGAAAGCGGTCGGCGAGGACATCGAGAAACTCGCATTCAACCGCGCCATCGCCCGCATCTATGAACTCGCCAACGTGCTGACCACGCCGCTCAATGACGTGGCCGAAGGCAAGGCCGATACCGCGCTCAAAGGCGCCTGCCGGGAGGCCGTGGAGGTGCTCGTGCACCTGATCGCGCCGATCATGCCGCATCTGGCCGAGGAATGCTGGGAGGCGCTCGGCGGTGCCGATCTGGTCGCCGAACGGCCGTGGCCGATCTTCGACCCGGCGCTGGTCGTTGACAATGAGGTCACCTATCCGGTCCAGGTCAACGGCAAGAAGCGCGGGGATTTGACAATTGCCCGCGACGCGGACCAAGGTGCGGTCGAAAAAGCCGTGCTCGCTCTCGACTTCGTGCAGAAGGCGCTCGAAGGCAAGGCTCCGCGCAAGGTGATCATCGTGCCGCAGAGGATCGTCAATGTCGTTGCCTGATCGGGAAAAGACAGAGCTGAGCCGTTTGCTGCGCCGTGCCGCGCTTGCCGGCCTTGTCGGCTCGCTTGCGCTCGTTTCGGCCTGCCAGGTGCGGCCGCTCTACTCGAGCGCGCCGCTGTCGACCGGCTCGAGCGCCAATGCCGAACTGGCGTCGATCGCCATCAAACCGGTCAGGACGCGTTACGGCCAGCAGGTGCGCAACAATTTGATCTTCGGATTTGGGCGCGGCGCCGGCGAACCGGCATCGCCGGCCTACTCGCTCGACCTCGGCGTGACCGAAGCCGTTGAATCCTCGGCGCTCGTGCAGGTCGGAACCGACCAGGACGAGCCGACCGCCGGTTCGGTGACGCTGACCGCCGGCTACAGGCTGACCGATGCCAAAACCGGGGCGGTGATCGCGACCGGCAAGCGGGCGATCACTTCGTCCTTCGACAGGCCGCGCCAGGAATTCGCCGCGTACCGGGCACAGATCGATGCCGAGAACCGCGCCGCGCGCGAGCTTGCCAACGCGCTGCAACTGTCCATCGCCCAGGATCTCGCACGGCACGGCAAGACGGCCGGTTAGCGCCGCTCTCCGTTTCATGGTGGCATAACAATCTGGTGCCTGAAGGCCGCCTTTGCCACGGCTCCGGAGCCGGTTCTCCGTTCGCCTTTAGCCGAAGCGCGCGGGTGTGTTGAGGATCGTGGGATGACGATCGGCCGCACGGATCCGATCGTCCGACACCGCTGTGAAAGTCACGCTTCGCCGCTCTTGGGGGGCCGACGGGAAGCAACTGTTAACCACTCGCTCTCTATTGCTCAGCAGACATTTCAGCGTGAGTCTTGAGCATGGAATCCAAGCGTTTTCCTCGGGTCAGTTCATTGAAGGCAGCGTCGCCCGATGACCCCGGGGTGAAGCGTTTCACGGGTGTGGACAACAAGGCGGACAGCCAGCGGGCAAGAGCAGCAGGAGCCGGCCCTTCCCCATCCCCTGTCGATCTCGGCGGCAACGAAAGCCCTGCCTGGCAAGACTATTTCTTCCTGGCGCCCAATGTGCGGTTTACGCGCACGCCGGACTATGAAGCCAGCACGCGCCGTCCGCGGGACGAGGCGATTGCCGTCGAGCAAAGCGAATCACCAGCACCGCAGGCACCTGGCCAATCCACCGCGGCTGGGACGTCTTCATCGGCGCCGATACCAAGCCGAAACCTTTCTTCGGGCGCCGCCAGGCCGCCCGTCGGCAACAGAGCGGTGGTGCAACCGGCCCCGGCCCCCGTTCCGTCAGGGCATGCCGGCGAAAAGGCGCGGGCCGCCGCTACGCCTGCGGGCCACAGGATGACTGCGGCGGCGCGGGCGTCCGCACCGGCAGCGTCCGCCCAAGCAGCGACAGCCCCGGTCAAGACGACAGGCCGCGAAAATGTGCGCTGGCCCTATCTGTCGGATCACGTCTTTTTCGAGGTCATGGCGCCCTATTTGGTCGAAGGCCCGTCACCCGCGCCCCGGGCCGTTCCGGTTGCACGCACGACCGCGCCCGTGGTCACCGAGCGGACCGACAACCGCCCCGCGCCAACGGCCGATCCGACCGCGTTGTTCCGTGTCATCGAATGCCTTCCCGGGTCGCCAGCTCCGTCCGCCGCGCCGGATGTCCGTCCGGCCAACTCCAACCAGGCCGCGGTTCAGACGGCGGCGAACCGTGTGCCGCAGCAAGCCCGGGCGAAGGCCGCAATTGCCGCCGTCGCGAGCAACGCCCTTCCGGCCCAGGTCACGCAAAGTCTGGAGCAAGCCGTCCCGGCTCCGGCTGCGCGCGCATCGTCGCGAGCGCCACTGGTCGGCAGGATCGTGCCGACCGCGACGGGCGAGACGTACGAACTCCCCTCGGAAGAATTGTTGCAGCAGCCGCCGGAGGGACAAGGCTTCTACATGTCGCAGGAGCGGCTCGAGCAGAATGCCGATCTTCTGGAAAGCGTGCTCGAGGATTTCGGCGTGCGCGGCGAGATCATCCATGTTCGCCCCGGTCCGGTCGTCACCCTCTATGAATTCGAGCCGGCGCCGGGCGTGAAATCCTCCCGCGTCATCGGTCTCGCCGACGACATCGCCCGCTCCATGTCGGCGATCTCGGCGCGCGTCGCCGTCGTGCCGGGCCGCAACGTCATCGGCATCGAGCTTCCGAACGAGGCGCGCGAAACCGTCTATTTCCGCGAGCTGATCGAATCGGAGGGCTTCCGCAAGACCGGCTGCAAGCTGGCGCTCTGCCTCGGCAAGACGATCGGCGGTGAGCCTGTCATCGCCGAACTGGCAAAGATGCCCCACTTGCTCGTTGCCGGCACCACCGGTTCCGGCAAGTCGGTTGCCATCAACACGATGATCCTGTCGCTGCTCTACCGGCTGAAGCCGGAGGAATGCCGGCTGATCATGGTCGATCCCAAGATGCTCGAACTCTCCGTCTATGACGGCATCCCGCATCTTCTGACCCCGGTCGTCACCGATCCAAAAAAGGCCGTTACCGCGCTCAAATGGGCGGTGCGCGAGATGGAGGACCGCTATCGCAAGATGGCGCGGCTCGGCGTGCGCAATATCGACGGCTACAATCAGCGCGCCGCCCAAGCCCGCGAAAACGGCGAGACGGTCGTCATGACCGTGCAGGCGGGCTTCGAAAAAGGCACCGGCGAGCCGCTCTTCGAGCAGCAGGAAATCGACCTCGCGCCAATGCCTTACATCGTCGTCATCGTCGACGAGATGGCCGACCTGATGATGGTCGCCGGCAAGGAGATCGAAGGCGCCATCCAGCGCCTGGCGCAGATGGCGCGCGCGGCCGGCATCCACCTGATCATGGCGACGCAGCGCCCCTCGGTCGATGTCATCACGGGCACGATCAAGGCCAATTTCCCGACCCGGATTTCCTTCCAGGTCACTTCCAAGATCGACAGCCGCACCATCCTTGGCGAGCAGGGCGCCGAGCAGCTGCTGGGTCAGGGCGACATGCTGCATATGATGGGCGGCGGGCGCATCGCCCGCGTGCACGGCCCGTTTGTCTCCGACGTGGAGGTCGAGCATGTCGTGGCGCATCTGAAGGCGCAGGGTCGCCCCGAATACCTGGAAACCGTGACGGCCGACGAGGAGGAAGAGGAAGACGAAGGCGATGAGGGCGCGGTATTCGACAAGGGCGCCGTTGCGTCGGAGGACGGCGATACCAGCTATGACGAGGCGGTCAAGGTGGTGTTGCGCGACAAGAAGTGCTCGACGTCCTACATTCAGCGCCGCCTCGGCATCGGCTATAACCGCGCCGCGTCCCTGGTCGAGCGCATGGAGAAGGAGGGTCTGGTCGGTGCACCAAACCATGTCGGCAAGCGCGAGATCATCATGGGCCGGCGCCCGCCGGTAACCGCAGCTGAGGATGACGGCACGGACTGACCGGCCTCTTGATCCGCAGCGCACGAAAAAAGGCCGGTTGCCCGGCCTTTTTTCGTGTCGGATATAAGCTCGCTCAGCCGATTTTCTGGCCGGTCTTGGCCCAGTCGGCGAGGAAGGCGGCAAGGCCCTTGTCAGTCAGCGGGTGGTTGACCAGCGCCTTCAGTGTCGCGGGCGGCGCGGTGACGATATCGGCGCCGATGAGCGCCGCCTGCTTGACGTGGTTCACGGTGCGCACGGAAGCCGTCAGGATCTCGGTCTGGAAATCGTAATTGTCGTAGATCTGACGGATCTCCTGGATCACTTCCATGCCGTCCGAGCCGGTATCGTCGATGCGGCCGACGAAGGGCGAGATGAAGGAGGCGCCGGCCTTGGCGGCGAGCAGCGCCTGGTTGGCCGAGAAGCAGAGCGTGACATTGACCATGCGGTTCATCTGGGTGCGGATCGTCTTGCAGGCCTTCAATCCATCCAGCGTCAACGGCACCTTGATGGCGACATTCGGCGCGATCTTGGCCAGCACCTCGGCCTCCGCCATCATCTGCTTGTATTCGGTGGCCACGACCTCGGCCGAAACCGGACCTTCGACGATGTCGCAGATTTGCTTGGTGACCTCGGAGATCTTGCCGCCCGATTTGAGAATCAGCGACGGGTTGGTGGTGACGCCGTCGAGCAGCCCCAGATCAATCAGTTCGCGGATTTCCTTGATGTCGGCGGTGTCGGCAAAAAATTTCATGGCGGTCTCCTGACGATTTCCTCGTGCTTGGGAAGGCACGTTCAGCGTTGCCCTTTGATCTAGAGCAAAGTCGGGGCAAGGTCACGCCTCATGATCGAAGATTCGCCCTTTGTCGCAGCCGCACCGGTGCTGGTGCCGATGCCGGCCGAACGCCCCTACACCTATGCCGTGCCCGCCGGCATGCGGGTGGTGCCGGGCTCGATCGTGCGCGTGCCGCTCGGCCCCCGCCAGGTCGCCGGCATCGTGTGGGACGGCGCGGTCGAGACGGTCGACGCGAAAAAGCTGCGCCCGATCGAACAGGTCTTCGACTGTCCGCCGATCGATCGGGCGATGCGCCGTTTCGTCGACTGGGTGGCGCAGTATACGCTGTCGGCGCCGGGCATGGTGGCGCGCATGCTGCTGAGGGCGCCGGAGGCCTTCGATCCGGAACCGTGGATCGAGGGATTGCAGCGAACCGCGGCCGTTCCGGACCGGATGACGGATGCGCGGGCCCGCGTGCTGGAGACGGCCGAAGGCGGACTGGCCTGGACGCGATCCGGCCTTGCCCATGCGGCCGGCGTGTCGTCGACGGTAATCGAAGGGCTGAAGGCGCAAGGCGTGTTCGAAACGGTGATGATCCCGCCGCAGCCCGTGGTGGCGGAGCCCGACCCAGCCTACGCCGCGCCGGAATTGATGCCCGACCAGAACGAAGCCGCGCGGCTGCTGCGCGCCAATGTCGCGGGCAGCGGCTTCAACGTCGCACTGCTCGACGGCGTCACCGGTTCGGGCAAGACGGAGGTTTATTTCGAGGCGGTGGCGGCGGCACTCGACCGGGGCAAGCAGGTGCTGATCCTGCTGCCCGAAATCGCATTGACCCACGCTTTCCTCGAACGGTTCCAGCAGCGTTTTGGCGCCAAGCCCGCCGAATGGCACTCCGACCTGCCGCCGAGGATGCGCGAACGCGTCTGGCGGCAGGTGGCGGAAGGCGGCGTGCGGGTCGTGGCCGGCGCACGCTCGGCGCTGTTCCTGCCGTTCAAGGAGCTTGGCCTGATCGTCGTCGACGAGGAGCACGACCCCGCCTACAAGCAGGAAGACCGCGTCTTCTACAATGCCCGCGACATGGCTGTCGTGCGCGGCCATATAGGTGGCTTCCCCGTGGTGCTGGCATCGGCGACGCCATCGGTCGAGAGCCGCGTCAATGCCAGCCAGGGCCGCTACGCCAGGGCGGTGCTGTCCGCCCGCTTCGCCGAGGCGGCACTTCCCGACCTGAAAGCGATCGACATGCGGCGCGCGCCGCCGGCGCGCGGCGGCTTCCTGTCGCCGGTGCTGCTCGACCATATGCGACGGACGCTGGAGAGGAAGGAACAATCGCTTTTGTTCCTCAACCGGCGCGGCTATGCGCCGCTGACGCTGTGCCGCGTCTGCGGTCACCGCTTCGGTTGCCCGGTCTGCTCGGCCTGGCTGGTCGAGCACCGCTTTCGCGGCCAGCTCGTCTGCCACCATTGCGGGCACAATGAGCGCCGTCCGGAAGCCTGTCCGGAATGCGGCACGCTCGATCATCTGGTCGCCTGCGGGCCGGGCGTCGAGCGCATCGCCGAGGAAGTCGTCACACATTTCCCGGATGCGCGCACCATCGTTTTGTCGTCGGATCTGATGGGCGGCGTGCGGCGGCTGCGGCTGGAGCTGGAAGCCATCGCCAATGGCGAGGCCGATATCGTCATCGGCACGCAACTCGTCGCCAAGGGCCACAATTTCCCGAACATGACCTTGGTTGGTGTCGTCGATGCCGATCTCGGCCTTGCCAATGGCGATCCGCGCGCCGCCGAACGCACCTTCCAGCTGCTCAGCCAGGTGACCGGCCGCGCCGGGCGCACCGGCAAGAAGAGTCTCGGCCTGCTGCAGACCTTCCAGCCCGACCATCCGGTGATGCGGGCGATCGTCTCCGGCGATGCCGATGCGTTCTACGAGCGCGAGATTTCCGAGCGCGAGCGGGCGGCTCTGCCACCCTTCGGCCGGCTCGCCGGCGTCATCGTCAGCGCGGTGACGCGGGCGGAAGCCGAGGGCCATGCCCGCGCCCTGCGCCGTGCCGCGCCCGAGGCATCCGACCTGTTCGTGCTCGGGCCGGCCGAAGCGCCGCTGTCGCTGCTCGGCGGCCGTCACCGTTTCCGCCTGCTGATCCAGGGCGAGCGCCGCGCCGACATGCAAAGGTTTATCCGGACCATGCTCGCCAACGGGCCGAAGCAGCGCGGCTCGGTCCGGGTGCAGGTCGACATCGATCCGCAGAGCTTTTTGTAAGGTCGCTCAGCGTTCGCGCGGATTGCTGGTCGTGTCCTTCAGTTCGGGACGTTGCCTAAACTCTTCAGGATAGAGTCGACGGGCGTCTCGATCGATATCACTATGGCCACGGGGCGTCCCCGCTTGGTGATTGTTGTCGGGCTGCCTTTGCTGGCTTCAGCGACCACGGCGCACAGTTCGCTGCGTGCTTTGCTGCTGGATTTTGTTTTCATCGAGTAGCCCTCAACATCGCCTTGGACTGTATCATAAGTCGCTGCAAGGAAAGGAAACCGTTTTGAAAACCCTTGGCCTTCTGGGCGGCATGAGCTGGGAATCGACGGCGATCTATTATCGCCTGCTCAACGATCTCGTGAGGCAGCGTCTCGGCGGGCTGCATTCGGCGAAATTGCTGCTGTGGTCCTTCGACTTCGCCGAGATCGCCGAGCTGCAGCATCACGGGGACTGGGACGGCGCCGGCGCGCTTCTGGTCGATGCCGCGCGCAAGCTCGAGTCAGCTGGCGCGGAAGGCCTGCTTTTGTGCACCAACACCATGCACAAGCTCGCCGACCAGGTGCAGGCCTCGGTATCGGTCCCGCTGACCCACATCGCCGACGCCACCGCAGCCGCTGTCAAGGCGGCCGGCATGCGGCGCCCGGCGCTGCTGGCAACACGGTTCACCATGGAGCAGGATTTCTACAAGCGCCGGCTTGCCGACACATATGGATTGCAGCCGATCGTGCCGGACCAGGCAGGACGCGACATGGTCCATCGCATCATCTATGACGAGCTCTGCCAGGGCATCGTCACCGAGCCATCGAAAACCGCCTATATCGCCGAGATCAACCGCCTGCGGCGCGATGAAAATGTCGACTGCGTGATCATGGGCTGCACCGAAATCACGATGTTGATCGGCCAGCAGGATTTCGACATTCCGGTCTTCGACACGACGCGCATCCATGCTGAAGCGGCGGTCGCCTTCGCGCTCTCCTGATGCGTTTGGCCTAAAGTGCTGGCCGCCATCTGGCGCGCGGCTTTTCCTCCGCTAGAATGCCCGCGATTTCAGAGCGGCATTTACGAGGGGACACTATGGATTTTGCGTTTCCATGGCCGGTGAGCCAGGGCGAATGGCTGGCCTGGTCGAGCGCCGTCGTCACGGTGCTGCTCGGCCTGGTGCTTTTCCTGGCGCCGGGGCTTGCCTTCCGCATTCTGCGCTTGCAGGTCAAGCCGGAGAAGGCGGCGGCGATCGCCGAAGGGCGCGGCCGCATGTCGGGCTTCTATCTCGGCGTCGGCCTGTGCTGCATCCTGCTGGCGCAGCCGCTGATCTACATGGCGCTCGGCTTCTCCTGGCTGTTCACCGCCTTCGGCCGGTTGCTGTCGATGATGTCGGATGGCGCCAACACGCCCTTCAACTGGGTTTCCATCGTCGTGGAACTGGCGCTGGCGGCGTTGCCGCTTGCCTTTGCCTTCGGCTTCCTGCCCTGAATCCGCAGGCAATCCAGGGACTTCGTCCCCGGATGCGACAATAGTGCCTGAAAACCATGCGGAACGACGCATTGCGGTCTTAAAAGGCCTGTGCTAGACGGCAATCGACTTTCGGCCGGGGATAGCGGAAGCCGCGCCTCCGTGCTTGAAAAAATGCAGTAAGGTCAAAGATTTAGCCAGAGTTTTCGCTCGCGCCAACAATCTGCGGCCTGTCAGACAAGAGAAAAGACGGTCCGTGGCCCAATCGTCATCGCCAATCTCAGGTGTCGCAGAACGCTATGCGGGTTCGCTGTTCGAACTGGCATCGCAGGCGAATTCCGTCGCCAAGGTCGAAGCCGACCTCAACAGTTTCGAGGCGATGCTCGCGGGCAGCGCCGACTTGACCCGGCTGATCAACAGCCCGGTGTTCTCCAGCGAGGACCAGGCCAAGGCCATCGCGGCGATCGCCGACAAGGCCGGGATCACCGGCCTGACCGGCAATTTCCTGCGCGTCGTCGCCAAGAACCGCCGGCTGTTCGCCGTGCCCGGCATGATCAGGGCATTCCGCCAGATCGCCGCCGAACATCGTGGCGAGACGACCGCCGAGGTAACGTCGGCTCACCAATTGAGCGCTGCCCAGCAGACTGAACTCAAGGCGGCGCTGAAGAGCGTTGCCGGCAAGGACGTTTCCATCTCCGTCACCGTCGATCCGTCGCTGCTCGGCGGGCTGGTGGTCAGGATGGGCTCGCGCCAGATCGATACGTCGCTCAAAACCAAACTCAATTCGCTCAAGCTTGCACTGAAAGAGGTCGGCTGATGGACATCCGCGCCGCGGAAATTTCCGCAATTCTGAAAGACCAGATCAAGAATTTCGGCAAGGAGGCCGAGGTCTCCGAAGTTGGACAGGTGCTGTCCGTCGGTGACGGTATCGCCCGCGTCTACGGCCTCGACAATGTCCAGGCCGGCGAGATGGTCGAATTCCCCGGCGGCATCCGCGGCATGGCGCTCAATCTCGAAGCCGACAATGTCGGCGTCGTCATTTTCGGCGCCGACCGCGACATCAAGGAAGGCGACACCGTCAAGCGCACCGGCGCGATCGTCGACGTTCCGGTCGGTCCCGGCCTGCTCGGCCGCGTCGTCGACGCGCTCGGCAACCCGATCGACGGCAAGGGCCCGATCAAGGCGACCGAACGCAAGCGCGTCGACGTCAAGGCGCCCGGCATCATTCCGCGCAAGTCGGTGCATGAGCCGATGTCGACGGGCCTCAAGGCCATCGACGCGCTGATCCCGGTCGGCCGCGGCCAGCGCGAGCTGGTCATCGGCGATCGCCAGACCGGCAAGACCGCCATCATCCTCGACACGATGCTCAACCAGAAGTCGGTGCACGACAACGGCCCCGAGAAGGAAAAGCTCTACTGCGTCTACGTCGCCGTCGGCCAGAAGCGCTCGACCGTGGCGCAGTTCGTCAAGGTGCTGGAAGAGCGCGGCGCGCTCGAATATTCGATCATCGTCGCCGCCACCGCTTCTGATCCGGCGCCGATGCAGTTCCTGGCGCCGTTCGCCGGCTGCACCATGGGCGAGTATTTCCGCGACAACGGCATGCATGCGCTGATCAGCTACGACGATCTGTCGAAGCAGGCCGTCGCCTATCGCCAGATGTCGCTGCTGTTGCGCCGCCCGCCGGGCCGCGAAGCCTATCCGGGCGACGTCTTCTACCTGCACTCGCGCCTGCTCGAGCGCGCCGCCAAGCTCAATGACGACATGGGCAACGGTTCGCTGACGGCGTTGCCGGTCATCGAAACCCAAGCCAACGACGTGTCGGCCTATATCCCGACCAACGTGATCTCGATCACCGACGGCCAGATCTTCCTCGAAACCAACCTGTTCTTCCAGGGCATCCGTCCAGCCGTCAATGTCGGCCTGTCGGTGTCGCGCGTCGGCTCCTCGGCGCAGATCAAGGCGATGAAGCAGGTTGCCGGCTCGATCAAGGGCGAGCTCGCGCAGTACCGCGAAATGGCGGCCTTCGCGCAGTTCGGCTCGGATCTCGATGCCGCCACGCAGCGCCTGCTCAACCGCGGTTCGCGCCTGACCGAGCTCCTGAAGCAGCCGCAGTTCTCGCCACTGAAGACGGAAGAGCAGGTCGCGGTGATCTTCGCCGGCGTCAACGGCTATCTCGACAAGCTGCCGGTCAACCAGGTCGGCAAGTTCGAGCATGGCCTGCTCAGCCACATGCGTTCGGCCGGCAAGGACGTCCTCGACGCAATCCGCAAGGAAAAGGCGCTGTCGGACGATCTGCGCGGCAAGCTGAAGGCCGAGATCGACGCTTTCGCCAAGACCTTCGCCTGAGCGAAGCGCCAGTCCGGATGAGACAAGACGGGATCAGGTTTGAAGCATGCCTTCATTAAAAGACCTTCGTAACCGTATCGCCTCGGTCAAGGCGACGCAGAAGATCACCAAGGCGATGCAGATGGTCGCCGCGGCGAAGCTGCGCCGTGCACAGGAGGCCGCGGAAGCGGCGCGCCCCTATTCGGAGCGCATGGGTTCCGTGCTGGCCAACATCACCCAGGCGATCGGCGGCGGTGGCGATGCCCCGGCGCTGATGACCGGCACCGGCAAGGACGACGTGCACCTGCTTGTTGTCTGCACGGCCGAGCGCGGCCTGTGCGGCGGCTTCAATTCGCAGATCGCCCGTCTTGCCCGTGACCACATCCGCAGGCTCCTGGCCGACGGCAAGCAGGTCAAGATCATCTGCGTCGGCAAGAAGGGTTTCGATATCCTGCGCCGCGACTATGCGTCGATGATCCTCGACCGGATCGACCTGCGCGAGGTCAAGACGCTCGGCTTCGTCAATGCCGACACGATCGCCCGCAAGGTCATCCACCTGTTCAACGAGGGCGGCTTCGACATCTGCACGCTGTTCTATTCGCAGTTCAAGTCGGTGATCAGCCAGGTTCCGACCGCGCAGCAGATCATTCCGGCCGCTGCTTCGTCAGCTCCGGCCGAGGCTGCTGACGGCGCCAGCGCCGTCTACGAATACGAACCCGAGCCGGGTGAAATCCTGTCCGAGCTCATTCCGCGCAACATCGCGGTGCAGATTTTCCGCGCGCTGCTCGAAAACGCGGCTGGCGAAATGGGCGCCAAGATGAGCGCGATGGACAACGCCACGCGCAACGCCGGCGAGATGATCAACAAGCTGTCGATCACCTATAACCGCCAGCGCCAGGCGCAGATCACCAAGGAACTGATCGAAATCATTTCGGGCGCCGAGGCGCTCTAGGCACGGTTTCCCGGGGTCAACGACCTCGATCCGACCGCGCGAGAAACAAAGGACGAAAAGGGTAAAGACGATGGCGAAAGCAGCGACCCCCAAGACGGCGGCTCCCAAGGCAGCAGCCCCGGCCAAGGCGGCACCGGCAAAGGCTCCGGCCGCAGCAGCTAAGGCGGCTCCGGCCAAGAAAGCGGCAGCGCCGACCAGGGCCGCCGCGGTAAAAACCCCGGCCGTGGCCAGCAAAGCCACCGGCATCGTCGGCAAGGTCCGGCAGGTCATCGGCGCCGTGGTCGACGTGCAGTTCGGCGATCACCTGCCGCCGATCCTGAATGCGCTCGAGACCACCAATGTCGGCAACCGCCTGGTTCTCGAAGTTGCCCAGCATCTGGGTGAAAACACCGTGCGCTGCATCGCCATGGATTCCACCGAAGGCCTGGTGCGCGGCCAGGAAGTGCGCGACACCGGCGGCCCGATCGCCGTGCCGGTCGGTCCGGGCATGCTCGGCCGCATCATCAACGTCATCGGCGAGCCGGTCGACGAAGCAGGCCCGGTCGACGCGGTCGAGTTGCGCTCGATCCACCAGCCGGCCCCGGCCTATATCGAACAGTCGACGGAAGCACAGATCCTGATCACCGGCATCAAGGTGCTCGACCTGCTCGCACCTTACGCCAAGGGCGGCAAGATCGGCCTGTTCGGCGGCGCCGGCGTCGGCAAGACGGTGCTGATCCAGGAACTGATCAACAACATCGCCAAGGCGCACGGCGGCTATTCGGTGTTCGCCGGCGTCGGCGAGCGCACCCGCGAGGGCAATGACCTCTATCACGAGTTCATCGAATCCGGCGTCAACAAGAAGGGCGGCGGCGAAGGCTCCAAGGCGGCGCTGGTCTATGGCCAGATGAACGAGCCGCCGGGCGCGCGTGCCCGCGTCGGACTGACCGGCCTGACGGTCGCCGAATATTTCCGCGACCAGGGCCAGGACGTGCTGTTCTTCGTCGACAACATCTTCCGCTTCACGCAGGCCGGTTCCGAAGTGTCGGCGCTGCTCGGCCGTATCCCGTCGGCCGTGGGCTATCAGCCCACGCTCGCCACCGACATGGGCGCCCTGCAGGAACGTATCACCACCACCACCAAGGGCTCGATCACCTCGGTGCAGGCCATCTACGTGCCGGCCGACGACTTGACCGACCCGGCGCCGGCGACCTCGTTCGCCCACCTCGACGCGACGACGACGCTCAACCGCTCGATCGCCGAAAAGGGCATCTATCCGGCCGTCGATCCGCTGGACTCGACCTCGCGCATGCTCGACCCGCTGGTGGTCGGCGAAGAGCATTATGCCGTCGCGCGCCAGGTGCAGTCGATCCTCCAGCGCTACAAGTCGCTGCAGGACATCATCGCCATCCTGGGCATGGACGAGCTGTCGGAAGAGGACAAGCAGACGGTGGCCCGCGCCCGCAAGATCGAGCGCTTCCTGTCGCAGCCCTTCTTCGTCGCCGAAGTGTTCACCGGCGCGCCGGGCAAACTGGTCGACCTCGCCGACACCATCAAGGGCTTCAAGGGCCTCTGCAACGGCGACTACGACCACCTGCCGGAAGCCGCTTTCTACATGGTCGGCGGCATCGAGGAAGCGGTCGAGAAGGCACAGCGTCTCGCGGCTGAAGCGGCTTAATCAAGGGAATAGGGAGTAGTCAGTAGTCAGTAGTGAATGGCAGGCAGGTGACCGGGGGCAAATTGCCCCTTCTCCCTACTTCCCTACTCACTATTGCCTACTCGCTAAATCGACATGGCTGAAGCTTTCAAGTTCGAACTGGTCTCGCCGGAGCGCCTGCTGGTTTCCGCAGAGGTCGAGGCCGTCGTCATTCCGGGTGCCGAGGGCGAGATGACCGTCATGGCGCATCACGCACCGGTCATGACCACCATCAAGCCAGGCGTCGTGACGGTGAAGGCCGCCTCGGGCGGTGAAGAGCGTTATGTGGTGTTCGGTGGGTTCGCCGACATCGTTCCGGCCGGCTGCACGCTGCTGGCGGAATCGGCTGTCGCGGTGAAGGATGTCGACCGCGCCGATCTCGCGCGCCGCATCCAGGAAGCCAGGGAAGACGCCGCCGACGCCAAGGACGACCGGTCGCGCACGAAGGCCGAACAATTCCTCAGCCAGCTCACCACGCTGGAAGGCGCCATCCTGCCGGCTTGAGGCTGGCACCAGTACTCGACTGAAAAGCGGGGCCTTGCCTCGCTTTTTTGTTTTTAAATGCCCAATGCCGCGAAGGCCTGAGTCGGTCCGCCACGGCGCAACTGCTCGAGATGGACGGCCGCAAGGTCCATCAATCCTGGCCGCTCAGGCGCCCCGGTCGCGAAGCCAGCGAGATCGAACACTGCCGCGACGGTTTCGGCAGCGGGCAGATTCCGGTCAATGATCGCCGTCATCGGCATGTCGAGCGGGTCGGTAAAATGGCCGTCGGGCAGGGATTTGCCGCGCGCTTCGCAGGCGGCGATCCAGGCGGCAACCGCCAGCATGAGATGTCCGGGCGCGGCGCCTGAATGGAGGCGCTCGATCGCGGAGGCCATGATGCGCTGCGGCAGTTTCTGGCTGCCGTCATTGGCGATCTGCGCGGTGCGGTGGGCAAGTGCTGTGTTGGAGAAACGCTGGGCAAGCTCTGCCGTATAGCTCGCGGTATCCAGCCCGGCATCGGTGGGCAGCGTCGGGATTGCCTCGGCCCACAGCGCATCGACAAAGCGCCTGATCGCCGGATCGGCGAAGGCGCGGTCGACGGTGGCGTGTCCGCTGAGCAGGCCGAGATAGGCAATGGCCGAATGCGCACCGTTGAGCAGTCTCAGCTTCATGTCCTCGAAGGGCCTGACATCCCCGACCATGGTGACGCCGAACTTTTCCCAGGCCGGGCGGCCTGCCGGAAAATTGTCCTCGACCACCCACTGGCGGAACGGCTCGGTCATGACCGGCCAGGCGTCGTCGACGCCGAGCTCGAGAGCGATCCGCGCCCGGTCGGCATCGGTCGTGGCCGGCACGATGCGATCGACCATGCTCGAGGGAAACGCGACCTCGTCGGCGATATGGCCGGCAAGCCTGGTAGCGCTCTTCTCACCGAGGCTGGCATCGCGCAGCGCGGCGAATTCCACCAGCAGCCTGTGCAAGGTCGTCCCGTTGGCAGGCAGGTTGTCGCAGCAGAGCACGGTGAAGGGCTGCAAGCCGGCCGCGCGACGGCGTGCAAGCGCCTCGGCCAGAAAACCGTGCGCGGTCTTCGGCAGATGCGGGTTCGCCAGATCGTGGGCGATGTCAGGGTGGGCTGCGTCGAGCCCGCCGCCGGCGGCCCGCAGATAGGCTTTCTCGGTGATGGTCAGCGTCACGATGCGGGTGCGCGGATCGGTCAGCGCGGCCAGCACGGCGGCGGGATCTTCCGGCGCCACCAGCATCGCGCCGATGGAGCCGATGACATGAAGACTTTCCTCGCCCCCGCTGCGGATCGCCAGCGTGTAGAGCCCGTCCTGCGGCGCAAGCGCATCGCGCGTGTCGGCACTGCGCAGCGACACGCCGACGATGCCCCAATCCGTCTCTCCGGCAGCCAGGCAATCGTCGACATAGGCTGCCTGGTGGGCGCGATGAAAGGCGCCGACCCCCAGATGCACGATGCCTTGCGTGACCGATGCGCGATCAAAACGCGGCACGGCGATCCTGGCCGGCAACGTCGCGATCGTATCCTTCGAAAGACGCCTGTTCATTGCTGTGCGAAGTCCCCGATTGGCCTTTGGGAGCCGCCCCGTAGGGTCGGCGAAGGAAAACGGCAGCGGCGTAACATCCACTGCCGTCCGGCACAATGGCCGGTTCCCGGGTCAAAGTCATCATACAACAATCAATCTTTTGTATGTTGACATTATTTCCTTGCGACCCTACCGATAACGCCTCATGGGGAGGATCACCGTGGCAGTGACAGATGCGGATTTGCTGCTTAGCACCGACGCGCGTCCACGCTCGCTCGCCCGCACCGGATGCTGACCGAAATGGCCAAGATTGAGCAGGGATGACGGGCTGGTGATGCGCCGGCTCTGAGCCGGCGCCTTGATTTTTGAAAAAGGGAGGAAAGTCATGTTGCATTTTTCGAAATTGACGGCGGCTACATTCGCGTTCGGCTCGCTGCTGATTGGCATCGCCAACGCGCAAACCGTGCTGCGGTCGGCCGACACGCACCCCGACGGCTATCCGACGGTCGAGGCGGTGAAATACATGGGCGAGTTGATCAAGCAGCGCACCGATGGCCGCTATTCGGTCGAGGTCTATCATTCGGCGCAGCTCGGCGAGGAGAAGGACACGATCGAGCAGACCCAGACCGGCGTCATCGACCTCAACCGTGTCTCGATGGGGCCGTTCAACGGCATCGTGCCGGAAACCGCGGTGCCGTCGCTGCCCTACATATTCCGCTCGGTCGAACATATGCGCCATGTCATGGACGGGCCGATCGGCGACGACATCCTGAAAGCTTTCGAGGCACATGACCTGGTCGGTCTGGCCTTCTACGATTCCGGCGCGCGCTCCTTCTACAACACCAAGAAGGACATCGCCTCGATCGCCGATCTGAAGGGCATGAAATTCCGCGTCATCCAGTCGGACGTGTTCGTCGACATGGTCAACGCACTGGGCGCCAACGCCACGCCAATGGCTTATGGCGAAGTCTATTCGGCACTTGAGACCGGCGTCATCGACGGCGCGGAAAACAACTGGCCGAGCTTCGAATCCGCCAAGCACTATGAGGTCGCCAAGCACTACACGCTCGACCAGCACCAGATCGTTCCGGAGGTGCTGGTGATGGCGAAGGCGAGCTGGGACAAGCTCTCGCCGGAAGACCAGGCGATCGTGCGCCAGGCGGCCAAGGACAGCGTCGTCAAGATGCGCGAACTGTGGGACGCGCAGGAGAAGAAATCCCGCGATATCGTCGAAAAGGCAGGCGTCAAGGTCAGCGAGATCGACAAGCAGCCGCTGATCGACGCGATGAAGCCGGTCTACGACAAATACCTGTCGACGCGGGCGCTGAAGGACCTCGCCGCCCGCGTCCAGGCAACCAAGTGAAGTCGGCCGCGGGACGGGCAATGCACGCCGTCCCGCGCCTTCGTGACCGGCCGGCGATCGGGAGGATCAGATGGCGACAATGACAAGCAGCGCGGCGCCGCCACGGTTCAGCGTCGTGCTTTCGAGGATCTGCGACGGGGCACTCTACCTGGCCGGCATCGGCTTGGTCGCCATGACCGCGCTCGTCGCCTATCAGGTCTTCTTCCGCTTCGTGCTCAATTCGTCGCCGAGCTGGACCGAAACCAGCGCCATCATGCTGATGAACTGGTTCATCTTCCTCGGCGCCGCCGTCGGCGTGCGGGAGAACTACCATATGGGGTTCGACGTGCTGCTTTATGTCCTGCCGAAAGGCAGCAAGGGAGCGTTGCGCACGCTGTCCGACCTGATCGTGCTCGGCTTCGGATTCGGCATGGTCTGGTACGGCTGCAAGCTTGTCGGCCTGACCTGGCACACCATCATCCCGGCGCTCGAGCTGCCGGGCGGCTTCGACTATCTGCCGCTGGTCGCCGGCGGCGTGCTGATCTGCCTGTTCTCGGCCGAGCGCATCGCGCTGCGCTGGTCGGGCGTCGATATCGACAAGGACATCAATCTCGAGGACGTGCCGGAGATGCCGGCGGTGCAGGAGGCCTAGATGGAACTCTGGATCCTGTTCGGCGTCTTCACGCTGCTGATGTTCGGCGGCACGCCGATCGCGTTCTGCCTCGGTGCGGCCTCCTTCGCCACCGTGCTCTATCTCGGCCTGCCGCCCCTGGTCGTGTTCCAGCAAATGAAGTCGGGCATGAGCGTGTTCTCCCTGATGGCGATCCCGTTCTTCATCTATGCCGGCGATCTGATGGTGCGCGGCGGCATCGCGCAGCGCATCGTTTCCTTTGCCGGCTCCCTGGTCGGCCATGTCCGAGGCGGTCTCGGCCAAGTCAACATCATCGCCGGCACGCTGTTCGGCGGCATTTCCGGCTCGGCCGTGGCCGAGGCCGCGGCCGTCGGCGGGCTGATGATCCCGCAGATGAAGGCACGCGGCTATGGCGCCGACTATGCCGTCAACGTCACCTCGATGGCGGCGCTGATCGCGCTGCTTTTGCCGCCATCGCAGAACATGATCATCTATTCGATCGCAGGGGGCGGCAAGATTTCGATCGCCGACCTGTTCACCGCCGGCATACTACCGGGCCTTTTGTTCGCCGCCTCGCTGATGGTCACCGCCTATTTCGTCGCCCGCAGCCGCGGCTATCCGGTCGAGGCCTTCCCCGGTTTTTCGCGCGTCGGGCAGCTGGCGCTCATCGCTATTCCGGGACTGCTCCTGATCGGCATCATCTTCGGCGGCGTCCGCTCCGGAATCTTCACAGCGACGGAGAGTTCGTGCATCGCCATTCTCTACGCCTTGCTTGTTACCGTCCTCGTTTACCGTTCGATGGGCTGGAGCGATTTCGTCCACGCCACCAAGGGCGCCGTGCGCACCACTTCGATGGTGCTGTTGATCATCGGCACGGCGGCTTCTTTCAGCTGGCTGATGGCCTATCTCAAAGTGCCGGTGCTGCTGATCGCCGGCATGAATGCGATCTCCACCGATCCGCTCGTCGTGCTGCTGCTGCTCAATGTCCTGATGCTGGTGCTCGGTACCTTCATGGACATGGGGCCGATGATCATCATCTGCACGCCGATCTTCCTGCCGCTTGTCACGCATTATGGCGTGGATCCTGTGCATTTCGGCGTCATCACCATTCTCAATCTCGGCATCGGGCTGAACACGCCGCCGGTCGGCACGGTGCAGTTCGTCGCCTGCGCCGTCGGCAAGATCACGGTCTGGGAAGCGATGCGCTCGATCTGGCCGTTCTATGGCGCCGGTATCATGGTTCTCGGGCTGGTGACGTATATTCCGGCCATCTCGCTCTGGTTGCCGAGCGTGTTCAAATAGAGGACGACATGGCATTGGATAGCGCAACCGACCTCAGGGTCGAGAGAAAACCCAAACTGTCGGAGACCGTCGTCGCGGCAATCCGCAGGCAGCTTCAGGCCGGCGAGATCCTGCCCGGCCACAAACTGCCGACCGAGGGCCAGCTGACCGAAACCTTCGGCGTCAGCCGCACCGTCATCCGCGAAGCCCTGGCCAAGCTCGCCGCCGATGGCCTGGTCGAGCCGCGGCAGGGTGCCGGCGTCTTCGTCACAGAGCACATCTCGACGATGTTCGGCGCGCTCGCGGCCGATATGGGCAGCAAGGATTCGATCGCACTCAACGTGCTCGAAGTGCGGCTCGCCATCGAGATCGAATCGGCCGGGCTCGCCGCTATCCGCCGCAACGCGGCCCAGGAGGCGGCGATCCAGGAAGCCTTCTTCGACTTCGAGCGGCTATTGCTCGCCAGCGAGCCGACCGGTCCGGCCGATCTCGCCTTCCATCGCGCCATCGCCAGCGCCACCAATAACCCGTTCTATGTCGAAATGCTCGACGTGCTCGGCCGGCGTGCCATTCCGTGCGACGTGACCTCGCCCTGGTCGACCGAGCTTGTGCAGTCCGACAGCTATCAGCGCGGGCTGCAGCGCGAGCATCTGGTGATCCTGAACGCGATCACATCGGGCGATGCCGAAGCCGCGCGCGAGGCGATGCGCACGCATCTCTCGGCCAGCCAGCAGCGCTATCGCGAGCGCCTGCATGCGCGGCAGGTCTATTATTCCGACTCGGTCAAGGCGGCCGGCGGCGAATGATCCATCTCAAGTCAGGACAGCAATGAGCCAGAACCATACCGACTATACATCGCGTTTTGCCATCGGCCCCGCCGCCGCCGCGGCCATGGGGACCGACGAGTTGCGCCACAATTTCCACATCGAAGACCTGTTCCAGCCCGACCGCGTCAGCCTGACCTACACACATTACGACCGCATGATCGTGGGCGGCGCGATGCCGGCCGGCGCGCCGCTTCGGCTGGAGGCAATCAAGCCGACCGGAACGAAAGGCTTTCTCGAGCGCCGCGAGTTGATCGCCGTCAATATCGGCGGCGCCGGCACGATCGAAGCCGGCGGCCAGCTCCATGAGCTGCAGGCGCGCGACATGCTCTATCTCGGCATGGGCACGCAGGATGTGTCATTCGCCTCAGTCGACAAGGCGGCGCCGGCAAAGTTTTATCTGCTCAGCGCGCCGGCGCATCAAACCTTTCCCAACCGGCTGATCCGCATCGGTGACGCCCGGCGTCTCGATCTCGGCAGCAAGGAGGCCTGCAATGAACGCTCGATCTTCCAGTTCATCCATGCCGACGGGGCCAGGACCTGCCAGCTCGTCGTCGGGATGACGCAACTCGCGCCGGGCTCCATCTGGAACACCATGCCGTGCCATGTGCACGACCGGCGCATGGAGGCCTATCTCTATTTCGACCTGCCGGAGGCGGCGCGCGTCTTCCATTTCATGGGCGAGCCGGACGAGACCCGACACATCGTCATGCGCAACGGGGAGGCCGTGCTGTCGCCGGGCTGGTCTATCCATTCAGGCGCCGGCACCTCCAGCTATGCCTTCATCTGGGCGATGGCCGGCGACAATGTCGACTATACCGATGTCGATCCGGTGGCGATGGAAGACCTGCGGTGAGCGATCTTTCCGCCTTCAGCCTGACCGGCCGGCGCATCCTCGTCACCGGCGCCAACACCGGCATCGGCCAGGGCATTGCCGTCTCGATCGCGCGCGCCGGCGGCACGGTCGTCGGTGTCGGCCGTTCCTCGATGGATGAGACGGCCGCAAGGATCGCCGCGGCGGGCGGGCGGTTCGAGGCGGTCGCGGCCGACCTTGCCGACACATCTGCCGCAGGTCCGATGCTGGAGCGCGTGTGGGACGAAAGCGGGCCGCTCGACGGGCTGGTCAACAATGCCGGCATCATCCGGCGCGCCGATGCAATCGACCTTTCTGAGGCCGATTGGGACGAGGTGCTCGACCTCAACCTGAAGACGGCTTTTCTGCTCTGCCAAGGCTTTGCCAGGCGCGTCCTTGCCGGCGGACGCAAAGGCAAGATCGTCAACATCGCCTCGGTGCTGAGCTTCCAGGGCGGCATCCGCGTCGCGTCCTACACCGCCTCGAAGCACGGCGTGCTCGGCATCACCCGGCTGCTCGCCTGCGAATGGGCAGCGAAAGGCATCAACGTCAACGGCATCGCGCCGGGCTATATCGAAACCAACAATACGCAGGCGCTGCGCGCCGATCCCGACCGCAGCGCCTCTATCCTGGCGCGCATCCCGGCCGGCCGCTGGGGCCGGCCGGAAGATGTTGGCGATGCGGTGGCCTTCCTGCTGGCGCCGGCGTCGGACTATATGCATGGCGCGGTGGTGCCGGTGGATGGCGGCTGGCTGGCGCGATGAGGATATTGCGATGAGCGAAACGAAAATCTTCTCCCAGGCCGGCGCGGGCGCCTGGACGGCGACGCCGGACGGCAACAGGCGGCGCGTTCTCCTGCACACGGATGAACTGATGATGGTCGAGTTCGCCTTCGACAAGGGCGGCGTCGGCGCCCTGCATTCGCATCCGCATGTACAGGCAAGCTACGTCGCCGAAGGCCGCTTCGAGGTGACCATCGACGGCCGGACCGAAATCCTCGAGACAGGCGGCAGCTTCATCGTGCCGTCAGGCCTGGTGCACGGCGTCAAGGCGCTCGAAGCCGGCCGGCTCGTCGACAGCTTTACGCCGCACCGCGCCGATTTCCTCGCCTGAGGGCCGGCCATGCGATGAGCGATGGATGCTCATTTTGACGCGCTGTTTCCAAATGAAAAACCCGCGCCTCCGGAGAGGCGCGGGTCTGTTGCCTGGGCGCTTGCGCGCCGCGGTACTCGAAACGTGGCCGCAGGAAATGGAGCCTGCCGAATCATGGTGAAGATAGGCTTAACGCGCGGACGCCATGTGATCGCGCAGGCATGTGATCGCGTTGCCGGCGGCGGGCGGTGCACGTCGTTCAAGTCATGTGCCTGAGCAGGCCGAAAAGCCGTTCGAAGGTCTTGCCGTAGGGCGGACGCAGAAGGCTTCCCGCGCTCAAGCGCGACTGCAGGAAAACCGGCTTCTCCTTGCTGAAGGTGCGAAAGCCCCATTCCCCGTGATAGGCGCCCATGCCGCTGGCGCCGACGCCGCCGAAGGGTTGGTTCTCCTGCACCAGATGCAGCATGCAATCGTTGATGGTGACGCCGCCGGCGATGGTCTCGTGCAGGATGCGTTGCCGGTTGCCGCCGTCTCGCCCGAACCAGTAGAGCGCCAGCGGCCGGTCGGCCCGGTTGACATGGGCGATGGCGTCGTCGATCCCGGCATATTCGAGGATCGGCAGCACCGGCCCGAAAATCTCCTCGCGCATCAGCCGCAGGTCGGGATCGGCGTTCCTGACCAGGGTCGGCGGCAATTTGCGGCCTGTGGCGCCGAACGCCTCGCCGGCCGGGTTGATTTCGGTGACATCGGCGCCGGCGTCGCGGGCTTCCGCGATCATGGCCCGCAGGCGCTGATAATGTCGGTCGCTGACGATGGCGGTATAGTCCGGATTGTCGCGCAGGCTGGGGTAGAGCTTCGCCATAGCCGTTGCGAGCTTGGCGGCGACCGTTTCCGCCTGTCCCTTGGGCACCAGCAGGTAGTCCGGCGCGATGCAGGTCTGCCCGGCATTGAGGAGCTTGCCATAGGCGACGCTGGCCGCCGCCGCATCGAGGTCGCATGAGGGGTCGAAGATCGCCGGCGACTTGCCGCCGAGTTCCAGCGTGACCGGGGTCAGGTTGGCCGCGGCGGCCAATGCGACCTGGCGGCCGACGGCCGTCGAGCCGGTGAACAGCAGGTGATCGAAAGGCATCGACACGAAAGCCTTGCCGACCTCCGCGTCGCCGGTGATGACGCCGAGTTCGTCCGGTGCGAAATGCTCGGCGGCCAGGCGCGCCAGCAGCGCTGAAAAGGCGGGCGTCAATTCGGATGGTTTGACCAGCACGCGATTGCCCGCGGCGAGCGCCGCGGTGACCGGCGCGACGGCGAGCTGGAAAGGGTAATTCCAGGGCGATACGATGCCGACGACACCGAGCGGCTGCGCGACGAGGCGGTTCCTGCCCGGCAGGAAGGGCAAGGTGGTGGCGACGCGGCGTTCCCGCATCCAGCCTTTTAGGTGGGACAGTGCGTGGCGGATGCCGGCCCGCACCACGAACAGTTCGGCAAGGCGGGTCTCATGCGCCGAGCGGCCGCCAAAGTCGGTGTCGATCGCAGCGCAGATGTGAGCCTCATGCTTTTCCGTGAGCGCCAGCAGCCGGGCGAGGCGATCCTTGCGGACATCGAGGCCCGGAAAGGGCTGCGCCTCGAATGCGGCGCGCTGCTGCTTGAAGCGTTCGCCGAGAGCATCCTGTCTGGTCTGCAGCATCGCTCTCTCCCTGGTCGTCCCGGGCAAGCTTACATCGCAGCACGTGAGGGAATCCAGCAGGGGTGCTGATGTCGCAGGGGAAGGCGCGAATTGGAGCCGGTGGACATGCCACCCCGCGCATCCACGGATAGCGTTCCGGCGATCTTCGCTTTAAGAACGTTGCCTCAGCCAAACCGGGGACCATTGCGAGATGCCAATATCGACGGCAAGTGTTCCGCCGGATGCACCAGACCGCAAGCAACGCGTGCTGAAGGACGTGTTCGGCTTCGACGATTTTCGTCCCGGCCAGGCCGAAATCATGGACGCGCTGCTGGGCGGACGCCATGTGCTGGCCGTCATGCCGACGGGTGCGGGCAAATCGCTCTGCTACCAGGTTCCGGCGCTGGTCCTGGGCGGCCTTGCGATCGTCGTCTCACCGCTGGTGGCGCTGATGCAGGATCAGGTCGCGGCGTTGCGCCTTGCCGGCGTGTCAGCCGATACGATCAACTCCTCGATCGAGCGCGAGGCCAATGTGGCGGCATGGCGCCGTGTCGCCTCCGGCCAGACGCGCCTGCTCTACCTTGCGCCGGAGCGGCTGATGACCGAGCGGATGCTCGACGCGCTGGCCAGGCTCGACGTCAGCCTGATCGCCGTCGACGAGGCGCATTGCATCTCGCAATGGGGCCCGGCGTTCCGGCGCGAATATGAGGATCTGTCGCGGCTGCGCTCCATCTTCCCGCGAGTGCCGATCATCGCGCTGACGGCGACGGCGGACGAGGCTACCCGCACCGATATCGAAGCGCGTCTGTTTGCCGGGCGCGCCGAAACCGTGGTGCTGGGTTTCGACCGGCCGAACATCAAGCTTGCCCTCGAGGCCAAGCAGGACAGCAAGCGCCAGTTGCTGCGCTTCGTCGAGCGTCACGCGGGCAAAAGCGGCATCGTCTACTGCCTGTCACGCAAGAAGACCGAGGAGATGGCGGCCTTCCTCGAGAAGAACGGCGTCACCGCGCTCGCCTATCACGCCGGGATGAGCAAGGAGACGCGTGAGGCGAATCAGAACGCCTTCATGACGCTCTCCGGCGTCGTCATGGTGGCGACCATCGCCTTCGGCATGGGCATCGACAAGCCCGACGTCGCCTATGTCTTCCACACCGACCTGCCGGGCAGCCTTGAAGCCTATTATCAGGAGATCGGTCGCGCGGGCCGCGACGGGCGGGCGGCCGAGGCGCATATGCTTTACGGGCTCGGCGACATCCGCATGCGGCGCCTGTTCATCGACGACGAAGAATCATCACCTGAACACAAGAGGCGCGGGCATCGCCGGCTCGATACGTTGATCGGCTATTGCGAGGCGGTACAGTGCCGCCGCCAGATCCTGCTCGGCTATTTCGGCGAACAGGCAGCGCCCTGCGGCAATTGCGACAATTGCCTCGACCAGGCGCCGCGTGCCGATGGCGGAACGGAAGCGCGGATCATCCTGACGGCCGTCGCGCAGACCGGCGAGCGCTTCGGCGCCGCCCATGTCATCGACATCCTGCTCGGCCACGAGACGGAGAAAGTACTGGCGAGAGGCCATCAAACGCTGACCAGTTTCCGGGCCGGCGCGGCGCATAGGAAAACGGTCTGGCTGTCGCTTATCCGGCAACTGGTCGCCGGCGGGTTCCTTGTGCCGGATCCGGACGGCCATGGCGGCCTCGCCATTTCCGAAAGCGGCCGCGCCCTCGGGCGCGGCGAGGTTGCGTTCCATTATCGCGTCGAGATGCGGGACCCTCTCGCGCGCGGCAGGAAGCGATCCGGGGAAGGCTCCGCCGCCGGCGCCGAGGGTGTGGATGCATCGCTGCTGGGCGCGCTCAAGGCGCTGCGGCTGCGGCTGGCCAAGGAGCGGCAGGTGCCGGCCTATGTCGTGTTCTCCGACCGCACGCTGATCGACATGGCCGAACGCCGCCCGCGCGACCTCGACGCGTTCGCCGAGGTGAATGGCGTGGGAGCGGCAAAGCTTAGGGAATTCGGGGAAATTTTTCTGGGCGCAATCGCGGGACATCATCCGAATTGAGCTGAACCGGTTGGCGCGTCACGCCCAGGCTACAGCGGGTAAACTGTTACCCATGTCTCCGGGCTGTACAGAAGCAGGATGGCGGAGAGGGAGGGATTCGAACCCCCGATGGGCTTGCACCCATGCCGCATTTCGAGTGCGGTGCATTCGACCACTCTGCCACCTCTCCGCGGTCATGGTCGGCCGTTGCCGGCGCGGCGCACTAGATAACGGCTGAACGGGCAGGTTACAAGGCCAAATCGGCCGGAAACTCAGCTTGCGTCAGAGGCTGGCCCGGAGCGACGCCGTCCCGACCGCGGTAGACGATGCCGGACACTGCGCCGGCCAGGAAACCGGCCAAGATTTCGAACTCCGATTAACGAGGCATAGGGACGCCAGTCCGGCGGTGCCGGCGACCTCCTGATAGGAATTTTTTCTTGACGGGATGAAGGCAACTATGGTAGAGATCTGGTTATGGTGCTGAGTTGCGCCAGGGACCCGCCGCACAGGCGGGTTTTTCCGTTCAAGGCTCCATCAACAGCGCGCCGACGAAAGCTCCGAAGGAACCCGTTAGCCCGGATTCGTTGCCCTGAGAATCTGGCCGTTTGCCTTGACTCGCAACAAACCTTCGGTTAGGGACAGCGCGCAATCGGCGTGGAGGGTTCTTCCGCGCCGCTTGTTTTTTGAACCCGCAGACTGACAAAAAGACGGCCGAACCGCCACAGGCGGTTCATCGAGGCCGACCGAACAGCGAAAGGCAAAAAATGTTCGCAGTCATCAAAACGGGCGGCAAGCAGTATCGCGTCGCCGCCAACGATCTCCTGAAGATCGAAAAAGTCGAAGCCAATGTCGGCGACATCGTCGAGATCGGCCACGTGCTCGCGCATGGCGAGGGCGAGAATGTCACGTTCGGCGCGCCGTTCGTCGACGGCGCGGTCGTCACCGCCGAAGTCGTCGAGCAGGGCAAGAACCGCACGGTCATCGCTTTCAAGAAGCGCCGCCGCCAGAATTCGCGCCGCAAGATCGGCCATCGCCAGTTGCTGACCACGGTCAGGATCTCCGAGATCCTGCTGGGCGGCGCCAAGCCGGCCAAGAAGACCGCTGCCAAGGCGGAAGCCAAGGCCGAGGTAGCCGCCGACGCGGCGCCGAAGGAAGCCAAGGCCAAGAAGGATGCCCCGAAGGAAGAGGCAAAGGCCGAGACCGCGGCAGCGCCGCTGTTCAAGGCGCCGAAGGGCGAGCCGGACGATCTGACCGTGATCAAGGGCATCGGCCCGGTCGCCGCCAAGGATCTCAACGAACAGGGCATCATCACCTTCGCCCAGCTCGCCAAGCTGACCGAGAAGGATGTGGCCAAGATCGACGAGAACATGCCGTTCAGCGCCGAGCAGATCAAGGACTGGCGCGAGCAGGCCAAGGAACTGGCAAAGAAGTAAGGCGAACCGGCGCGAAACGTCGCCGGATCGGACTTGAAACGGAACGCGAACGCGTTCATAAGACCATTCAAGCGCCCTTGGGCGCATCGGAGTTAGTTAGATGGCACACAAGAAAGCTGGCGGCTCGTCGCGCAACGGTCGCGACTCGCATTCCAAGCGTCTGGGCGTGAAGAAGTTCGGCGGCGAAGCCGTCATCCCGGGCAACATCATCATTCGTCAACGCGGCACCACCTGGCATCCCGGCGTCAATGTCGGCATGGGCACGGATCACACCCTTTTCGCGCTCGAAGCCGGCGCCGTGACGTTCAACAAAAAAGCCAACGGCCGAACCTACGTATCGGTCAACCCGATTACCAAAGCAGCGGAGTAGCCGGTTCCGCACCACAACACCGGCAGCCCATCTCGGGAACCGGTGTCTGGAAGCCAGAAGGTTTGGCAAAGCCAGGAAAAGGATCAGGGGAGATGGGTTTCCATCTCCCTTTTTTCTTGTGCCTGGAGGACTTTGACATGGTTGCCGAAGCGGAAGACTCAGAAGACGAAAGTTATGCGATCGATTGCCCGGTGCTGGCCACCGAGCGGCTGGTGATGCGGGCTCCGCGCGAAAGCGATATCGCGCAATTGGTCGAGCTCGCCGACAATCGTCATGTCGCCGAGATGCTGGCGCGCATGCCGCATCCCTATGGCGAGGCCGAGGCACGCGCTTTCCTGGCCATGACCAAGTCGCGCCGCGCCGGCATCGCCTATGCGCTGACGCTGGCGGGCACCGAAACCTTCGTTGGCTGCGCCGGATTGAATACCACCGACCGCGGACTGGAGCTCGGCTACTGGATCGGTGAGCCCTATTGGAAGCGCGGCTTCGCCACCGAGGCGTCGCACGCCCTGGTCGATCTCGCGTTCCAGCGGACAAACATCCAGGTGCTTCATGCCTCGACGCGGGTCATCAATCCGGCCTCGCGCCGGGTGATCCACAAATGCGGCTTCCAGTATGCGGGCCAGGGCATGCTGAACTCGATCGTCGCCGGCCAGGTGCCCGTCGAGCGTTACCGCCTCGACCGGAAGACATGGACCAGCCTGCGCAACTGGGTACATTTTTGATGTGTGCCGATATTCAGGTGAGGCCGGCCTGCAAACGCTGATTTTCTGCGCTTCCGGTGCTCGCGTACCTTAAGTACGCTCCGCTCCGGTTCTCGAAAACCAACGTTTTCGGCTCGGCCTGACCTGAATCTCAGCACACATCGGCGCTGGGCCTCTGGTCAAAGGTTCGGAAAGAAACGTGCATCGATTTGGGCTCAGCCCAGTTCGGCCCATACCGGCAGATGGTCCGAGCCAACAGCCTTTCGGTCGACCCACAGGCGCTTCAGCGACCGGGCAAGCGAGGCGCTGGTGAAGATATAGTCGATACGCTTGTGGCGGTCGGTATTGCCGGGGTCCTTGGGGTCGACCCAGCTGACGAGATCGTCGCCGGCGACATTGAGGCGCAGGGCGGCATCGACGGCGAAGTCGGCGGTCAGCGGCATGCCGAATTCGTGGTCCGGCCGGCCGGCGAGTTCGACATATTCGGGCGATCCGGCCAGCATGTTGAAGTCGCCCATGCCGACGAAGGCCTCGGGGTGCGGCAGTTCCGGCAGGCCGATCTCGGCGACGCCGGACAGCGCGCCGCCTTCAAGCGCATAGTTCAACAGGCGCCGGCGCAGGAACTGGATCTGGCTGGCGCGCTCGACCGGGCTGCGGTGATCGAGATGGATGGAATAGAAGCGGATGAAACCAAGCGGCGTCTCGATCAGCGCCTCCAGCGCGCCGCGCTGGAAGTTCATCATCTCGAAGCTGCGGCTTCGCGGCAGGAGCAGGTTGCGCGACAGATGAATGGGCGTCTTCGACAGCACCATGTTGCCGAGCTGGAAGGTGGTGGTGATGGCGCGGCCGTTTTCGATGCGCGAGCCGATATTGGCCTCGAAATTGCTGCCATAGACGGCGAAATAGTCGGGCAGCGCCTCGCCGATCTCGGCGACCATGTCGCGTCCGCCGTTCCTGGGATTGTTGCGGGTGACCTCCTGCAGCGCGATGACATCGGCGCCGCGCACGGCGTCGGCGATACGCCCGACATCGTACTGCCCATCGAGGCCGATGCCGTACTGGATGTTGTAGGTTACAAGCTTCATGCCGACATCTCCGGCCAACCCCACGCGGCCACTGTCACAAAACGGCCTCGCCCTTCGCCGCGCCTTGGTTTAGAGCAAGGCGCAAGGTTTAGAGCAATGCCGCAAGGCCAATAAAGAAACTGCTGTCCGATGAAATTTCTCGATCAAGCCAAGGTCTATGTCCGCTCCGGCGACGGGGGCGCGGGTTCCGTGTCGTTCCGGCGCGAGAAATTCATCGAGTTCGGCGGACCGGACGGCGGCGATGGCGGCCGCGGCGGCGACGTCTGGCTGGAAGCGGTCGACGGGCTGAACACGCTGATCGACTACCGCTACCAGCAGCATTTCAAGGCCAAGACCGGCACTCATGGCATGGGCCGCAACATGACCGGCGCCAAGGGCGCCGACGTCACGCTGAAAGTGCCGGCTGGAACGCAGGTGTTCGAAGAGGACAACGAGACGCTGATCTGCGACCTCACCGTGGTCGGCCAGCGCTTCCTGCTGGCCAAGGGCGGCAATGGCGGCTTCGGCAACCAGCATTTCAAGACCTCGACCAACCAGGCGCCGCGCCGCGCCAATCCGGGTCAGCCCGGCGAGGAGCTCAACATCTGGCTCAGGCTGAAGCTGATCGCCGATGCCGGGCTGGTCGGGTTGCCCAATGCCGGCAAATCGACCTTTCTCGCCTCCGTCACCGCCGCCAAGCCGAAGATCGCCGACTATCCCTTCACCACGCTGCATCCCGGCCTGGGGGTGGCACGCATCGATGCGCGCGAATTCGTCATCGCCGACATTCCCGGCCTCATCGAAGGCGCGCATGAGGGCGTCGGCATCGGCGATCGCTTCCTTGGCCATGTCGAGCGCACGCGCGTGCTGCTGCACCTGGTGTCGGCGCAGGAGGAGAACCCCGGCAAGGCCTACAAGACCGTGCGCGCCGAACTCGAAGCCTATGGCCATGGCTTGACCGACAAGGCCGAGATACTGGCCCTTTCGCAGGTCGACACGCTTGATGCGGATGAGCGCAAGAAGAAGGTCGCGTCGCTGAAGCGCGCCGCCGGCCGTGCGCCGATGCTTCTGTCGGCGGTCACCGGCGAAGGGGTCGAAGCGGTGCTGCGCGCGCTGATGGCGGTGGTGGCCGAAGCGCGCGACGCGATCGCGGCGCCGGTCGACACGCGCTGGGAAAAATAGCATGACCGTGCAGTCGCTGAAGAAATACCGACGCATCACCGTCAAGATCGGTTCGGCGCTTCTGGTCGACCGCACCGCTGGGCTGAAGCGCGACTGGCTGGCGTCGCTGGCCGACGACATCGCCGTGCTGGCTCAAGGCGGCGCGGAAATCCTGGTCGTGTCGTCGGGCGCCATCGCGCTGGGCCGTACCATTCTGGATCTTGGAAAAAGGGCGCTGAAGCTCGAGGAGAGCCAGGCGGCCGCAGCCGTCGGCCAGATCGCGCTGGCCGGCGCCTGGTCGGATGCGCTCGGCAAGGGCGGGTTGAAATCGGGCCAGATCCTGCTCACGCTTGGCGACACCGAGGAGCGCCGCCGCTACCTCAACGCCCGGGCGACGATCTCGACGCTCTTGAAGATGAAGGCGGTGCCGGTCATCAACGAGAACGACACCGTGGCGACCTCCGAGATCCGCTATGGCGACAATGACCGGCTGGCCGCGCGGGTGGCGACGATGATGGGCGCCGACCTTTTGGTGCTGCTCTCGGATATAGACGGTCTCTACACCGCGCCGCCGGCGCGTGACCCGGAGGCCAAATTCGTCGCGGTGGTCGATCGCATCACGCCTGAGATCGAAGCGATGGCGGGCGCAGCGGCTTCCGAACTGTCGCGCGGCGGCATGCGCACGAAGCTCGACGCCGGCAAGATCGCCACCGCGGCCGGCACCGCCATGATCATTACCTCTGGCACGCGGCTTTCGCCGCTGATGGCGATCGAGCGCGGCGAGCGCGCCACCTTCTTCCGCCCGAGCGCCCATCCGGTGAAAGGCTACAAGAGCTGGATCGCCGGCCAGCTCGAACCGGCGGGAAGGCTGACCGTCGATGCCGGCGCCGTCGGGGCCCTGACGTCGGGCAAGTCGCTGCTGCCGGCCGGTGTGAAGCTGGTCAGCGGCAATTTCTCGCGCGGCGATACGGTGGCGATCCTGTCGCCCGAGGGCCGCGAGATCGCCCGCGGGCTGGTTGCCTATGATGCCGCGGATGCCGTAAGGATCGCAGGCCTGAAGACAACCGAAATCGAGACCGTGCTCGGCTACGAGGCGCGTTCGGCGATGATCCACCGCGACGACCTTGTGGTCAGCCTCGCGGGCGACCAAGTAACGGGCGGAGGATGAGCCATGCTGAAGCTGCATGAAAAATCCCGGAACGATACAGTGGCGACGATGGCCGACCTCGGCCGCCGTGCCCGCGCCGCCGCACGACCGCTGGCCATCGCCACGACAGCCGCCAAGAACGCGGCACTTGCCGCCATGGCGGAGGCGATCATCGCCCGCGAGCGAGCCATACTTGACGCCAATGCCATCGACATCGCGAACGGGCATGAAGCCGGTCTGTCGGCGTCCTCCATGGACCGGCTGAAGCTCAATCCAGCCCGCATCCGCGCCATGGCCGACGGCATTCGCGAAATTGCCGAACTCGGCGATCCCGTCGGCGACGTGATCGCCAGTTGGGAGCGGCCGAACGGCCTCAGGATCGAGCGCGTGCGCACGCCGCTCGGCGTCATCGGCGTCATCTATGAGAGCCGGCCGAACGTCACGGCGGATGCCGGCGCGCTCTGCCTCAAGGCCGGCAACCCGGTGATCCTGCGCGGCGGCTCGGATTCGCTGAACTCGTCGTCGGTGATCCACGCCTGCCTGGTCGACGGCTTGAAGGCAGCCGGCCTGCCTCAGGACGCCATCCAGCTTGTGCCGACCGCCGACCGCGCCGCCGTCGGCGAAATGCTGAAGGGCCTCGGCGGCAATCTCGACGTCATCATCCCGCGCGGCGGCAAGAGCCTGGTCGAGCGGGTGCAGACCGAGGCCCGCGTGCCGGTCTTCGCGCATCTCGAAGGCATCTGCCATCTCTATGTCGACCGCTCGGCCAAGCTCGACATGGCGGTCGGCATCGCCGTCAACGCCAAGATGCGGCGCACCGGCATCTGCGGCGCTGCCGAAACGCTGCTGGTCGACCGTGCGGTTGCCTCCACCCACCTGGTGCCGATCCTCGACGCCTTGCGCGCCGCCGGCTGCGAGATCCATGCCGATGCCGAGGTGCTGAAGCTGTTCTTCGACGCCAAGCCGGCGACCGATGCCGACTGGGTCACCGAATATCTCGACGCCGTCATCGCGGTGAAGCTGGTCGACGGTGTCGCTGGCGCAATCGAGCATATCGAGACTTTCTCCTCGCATCACACCGAGGCGATCGTCGCCGAGGACGCGCAGGCGGTGGAACGGTTCTTCAACGAGATCGACTCGGCGATCCTGCTGCACAACGCCTCAACGCAGTTCGCCGATGGCGGCGAGTTCGGCATGGGCGCCGAGATCGGCATCGCCACCGGCAAGATGCACGCGCGCGGGCCCGTTGGCGTCGAGCAGCTGACCTCGTTTAAATACCGCGTGCGCGGCTCGGGACAGGTGAGGCCTTGACGCTTTTCGTCCAAAGGGCTTGAAGCTTGCGCCCAGCCACCCCCCTCTGTCCTGCCGGACATCTCCCCCGCAAGGGGGGAGATCGGCTGATATTTTTGGTTTCGCCGATCTTCAATGCTGCAAGATTTGTGCCTTCACCGAAGCTGCTAATCTCCCCCCTAGCGGGGGAGATGTCCGGCAGGACAGAGGGGGGTGCCTAGCGAATGCTTTCCCTGCCTGAGCAAGCTATCCCGTCCAGCTACCTCAAAATGCCGCATGCCGGCAAAGGCCTTGCCGTCGGCCTGTTCGGCGGCTCGTTCAATCCGCCGCATGCCGGCCACGCGCTGGTCGCCGAGATCGCGCTCAGGCGGCTGGCGCTCGATCAGCTGTGGTGGATGGTCACCCCGGGCAATCCACTGAAGAACACGCACGAGCTGGCGCCGCTGGCCGAGCGGCTGCGCCTGTCCGAACGGATCGCCAAGAACCCGAAGATCAAGGTAACCGCCTTCGAAGCGGCGCATCATGTGCGCTACACCGCCGACGCGCTGGCGCTGGTCAAGGCGCGCAATCCCGGCGTCGACTTCGTCTGGATCATGGGCGCCGACAGCTTGCGCGATTTCCACCGCTGGCAGCGCTGGCGCGAAATCGTCATGACCTTCCCGATCGCGGTCATCGACCGTCCGGGCGCGACGCTGTCGTTCCTGTCGTCGGTCGTGGCCAAGACCTTCGACTATGCCCGCGTCGACGAAGGCGATGCGCCAAGGCTCGCCCGCATGAAGGCGCCCGCGTGGACCTTCATCCACGGCCCGCGCTCGTCGCTGTCGTCGACGGCTATCCGCGAGCAGGCGAAGGGCTGATCGGTACGCACAGCGCCCTTTCTTCGCAAGGAGGAAGGCAAGTCCGGCAATGTCGCTTTTGCGGCGGCCTTTCGTCATCGAATGGATGATCTTGCGCTGATATGACCACTCTCGTGAAAAGCCAAACCGAAACGGAACCGAGGCACGGCGACACGCCCACGCCGCTGATCGCGATTGCCAGCGTCGTGGTGTCGATGGCGCTGATCGCCATCGGCAACGGGCTGATGTTCGCTTACATCCCCGTCCGGCTCGGCGTGGAAGGCTTCGATCCGACCTGGGCCGGTCTGATCGTCACCGGTCTGTCGGCGGGTGGTCTCGCCGGCTGCATCCTGACCGGACCGCTGGTGCGCAGGGTTGGCCATGCCCGTGCCTTCATGGTGCTGTCGGCGCTGATCGCGCTGTCGAATGCCGCAATCGGCGCCGGGCCGCACCCCCTGTTGTGGATCGCGGCGCGCGCTCTCTACGGCTTTGCCATATGTGGGCTTTTCATCGTCGCGCAGAGCTGGCTCAACGATGCCGTGGCCAACGCCATACGCGGCAGGGTAATGGCCGTCTTCTACGTCGCCTATGTCGGCGGGCTCGGCATCGGCTATGCGACGCTGGCGCTGGTCGACATCAGGACGGCGGATGCATCGCTGATCGGCATAGCCTTCACCGCGCTATCCATCCTGCCCGTCGGGATGACCCGGCTGGCCCAGCCGCCGGCGCCGCAGGCGGCATCGGTGGCGCTGCGCCGGGCCTGGCGGATTTCGCCGGTCGGCGTCGCCGGCATGCTGGCGGTCGGTGGCCTGTCCATGTCGATTTCCGGTTTTGCGCCGATCCACGCCACCGCGAAGGGGTACAGCCAGGCCGACGTGGCGCTGCTGCTTTCGGTGATGCCGCTCGGCACGCTGATCCTGCAGGTTCCGCTCGGCTGGATTTCCGATCGCACCGATCGCCGCTATGTGCTGGTCGCGGCATCCGCGATCGCCGCGGCGGCAGGGATGTTTGCGCTCGGCTTCGACGGCGGTACGCTGGCGGTGCTGCTGGTGATTTATGTGATGTGGGACGGCGCCTCGGAATCGATCTACTCGTTGGCCAGTGCCCACGCCGCCGACCGCGCCGGCAAGGACGACATGGTGGCGCTGTCGAGTTCCTTGTTGTTTGCCTGGTCGCTGTCCGGCTTCATCGTGCCGGGCATCGTGACCGCGCTGTCAGCCGTCTTCGGCACGCAGGCCTTCATCTATGTAACAGTGGTCATCGCCTGCGTCTTCTGCCTGTTCGTGCTTTTGCGCGTGTTCACCGCGCGGCCGGTGCCGGCAACCGAAACCGGCAGCTTCGCGCCGATGACGGCGCAAGCGCCATTGCCGGTGGAACTCGCCTTCGCGCCGGACGAACAGCACCGGCACAGGGGCGATTGACTATTGCCGGCGGGTTTCCGGCGCCGGGACCTGCGGTGGCGGCAGCGGGATCGATATGCGTTCGCGGTCGAACTCCTGCTTGGCCCGCTTGGTGAGGTCGGCCTGGGCGGCGAAGAAATCCGCCGATGATGTCCAGTAGCGCAAGGTGATCGAGACGGTGCTTTCGCCCAATGCCGCGACAAAGGCGGTCGGCGCCGGCTCACGCTTGACGCGGCGCTCGGCGGCGGCGATCGCAAGCAGCGTCTTCTGGGCGCGGTCGATGTCGTTCCAGGAGCCGATCGAGAGGGTGATGTCGCCGCGCCGCACGCCGTTGCGCGAAAAATTGCGCACCGGCTGGTTCCACAGCGTCGAGTTGGGCGCCAGGATGTAGACGCCTTCGGCGCTCCGGAGCTTGGTGGCGAAAAGGCCGATTTCCTCGATCGAGCCGGCAATGGACCCGACTTCGACGGATTCGCCGATGCGGAACGGCCGCAATGCCAAAAGCATGATCCCGGCGGCAATGTTCTGCAGCGTGCCTTGCAGCGCCAGGCCGATGGCCAGGCCGATGGCGCCGATCGCGGCGATGATCGAGGCCGTCTGCACGCCGAACTGGCCGAGCACCATGATGACGACCAGGACGAGGATGGCATAGCGGACGATCTTGGAAAAGAAGTGCCGCAGCGTCTGGTCAAAGCCGTGGATGTGGCCCAGGCCGGCAAAGATCGAGCGCTCGGCAAAGCCGGCGACGATGTAGCCGACAACCAGAAGGATGACGGCGCCGACCGCCGAAAGGGAATAGGAGACAATGAGCGCGCTGAGCTGAGAGAGCCCCGCCTGCACGGTCAGGAGGGCATTTTGCGGGTCGATCGGCATAATGGGATTCCGGTTGATCAATCAGCCGATAACCCCTGCGGAACGCCTGGGTTCCGATCTTTTGAGTGTCGCGCGGAACAAGCGGAGCCTCAATGAGTTCGCATGGAAGCGGGGCTCCGTCTTGAAACTGCAACGGAACTCTGCCTATCTAAGCGGTGTCACCCGCTTTCAGGGGTGATTTGGTTGTTCTTGCTGCGAAAGGAAATACACTGAGAACAGCACTGCGGAAGAAGGCCGACATCGTGCCTTCGCCGGCCGGGATCAGCGTAAACGACGCCGTGTCCCGCGCCATCAAGACAGTCCTTGCCAGTCTGGAAGACTCCAAGGCCGAAAACATCGTCTCAATCGACATTCAGGGAAAATCGAGCCTCGGCGACTACATGGTCGTCGCGTCGGGTCGATCGCACCGTCATGTCTCGGCTGTTGCCGATCATCTCCTCAAGGCGTTGAAGGATGCCGGCCTCGGCACGGCGCGTGTCGAGGGGCTGTCCGGCGCCGACTGGGTCCTGATCGATTCAGGCGACATTATCGTCCATGTCTTCCGCCCCGAAATCCGCGAATTCTACAATCTCGAAAAGATGTGGCAGGCGCCGGACCTCGAGGAAGAGACCTTGCACTGAGCCGGTTGGTTTGGATGCGTGCCGTGGTTCCTGGCCCATTGACGATTTTCGGGCGACACGCATCGGCGGCCCTCTGAGGCGAGGATGAAGATTACCGTTCATGCCGTGGGCCGGATGAAAAGCGGCCCCGAGAGAGAACTCGCCGACCGCTATTTCGAGCGTTTCTCCAAGAGCGGCCCGGCTGTCGGCCTCGAATTCTCCGGCATCGCCGAGATCGCCGAAGGCCGCGCCCAGAACGCCGATGAACGCCGGCGCGATGAAGGCGCAAGGCTGCAGGCGCAGTTGCAGCCCGGCTCGGCGCTGATCCTGCTCGACGAGCGCGGCAAGAACCTGTCCTCGGAAGATTTCGCCGGCCGCATCGGCCAGTTGCGCGACGCCGGCCGCAAGGCGCTGGCGCTGGCTATAGGCGGCGCTGACGGCCACGATCCGTCGTTGCGCGCGCAGGCCGAGCTGGTGATGTCTTTCGGTGCGCTGACATGGCCGCACCAATTGGTGCGGGTGATGCTGGCAGAGCAGCTCTACAGGGTCTCGACGATCCTGTCCGGCCACCCCTATCACAGAGCCTGAAGGTCGCATCGCACCGAATTCCGCCCCAATGCCGCGCAAGATCACCGCTTCGGGCCGGCTTTCCCTATTTTGCTCACCGGTGTGCGAAACCGCTGCACAGTTTTGGGCGATGCGCATTAATATGGTTGATGGTTCGTTAACGAAGCCGCAGATAGAGTCCATCCCGCATGGCTGAAGGCTGGAAATCGACGACGGGCTCATCGACAGCGGGCTCCTGGCGCGCGCGCTGCGGCATCGCGGCGGCGGTGGTCATCCTGTCGCTCAATGCCGCGTGGGCCGAGAACACGCTCGACACGGCCCCCGATCCGGGCCAGAGCCGCGCCGAATACGAACAGATCTCCAAGGAGATAAGCCTGTCGTCCGAGCGGCTGGCCAAGCTGGCCGCCGACATCGCCGCAGTCAAGAAGGACCACGCCTCGATCACCGCCGCGCTGATCCAGTCGGCAATGACCGAGCAAAAGCTTGGGCAGGATATCGAGGACATCGGCGCCAAGCTGGAGGGGCTGAAGACCCAGCAGCAGAAGATCCGCGCCTCGCTGATGGCGCGGCGCGACGTGCTGGCGGAGGTGCTGGGCGCATTGCAGCGCATGGGGCTGAACCCGCCGCCGGCGATCCTGGTCAAGCCGGAGGACGCGCTGTCGTCGGTGCGCAGCGCCATCTTGCTTGGCGCCGTGGTGCCTGAATTGCGCCAGCAGACCGACAGGCTCCTGGCCGACCTCAAGGAGCAGACAAGAGTGACGGCCTCGATCGAGGCCGAGCGGGCACGGCTGACGGCGGCAGTCGGCGAGCAGACTGCGGAAAAGAAGCGGCTCGGCATGCTGCTGGAAGCCAAGCAGAAGCTCGAAGCCGACACGCAGGCGCAGTTGTCGGCCGAGCGACAGCATTCCGAGGCGCTCGCGGCCAAGGCCAGCAGCCTGAAGGAATTGATCGCCTCGCTCGAAGCCCAGGCCGAACGCAACCGCAAGGCCGCGGATGCCGCAAAGGCCGCGGAGGCCGGCCAAGCCGGCGGCGACAAGGCGGGCGGCGACAAGGCGGGCAGGGATAAGGCGGGCGGCGATATGACGGCGTCGCTGCCGGTTCCCGAGGCCAACCGGCTTGCCGCTGCGGCACCCTTCTCGGCGCTGCAAGGACAGATCGCGCTGCCGGTCATCGGCCGCATCAAACGCCGGTTCGGCGCCGAAGACGGTAACGGCGCGGTGATGCTTGGGGACATGGTTGCGACACAATCGGGCGCCATCGTCACCGCACCGGCGGATGGGAATGTGCTTTATGCGGGGCCGTTTCGCTCCTACGGTCAACTCTTGATCCTGAATGCCGGCGACGGTTATCATGTCGTCCTGGCGGGGATGAGCAGAATCAGCGTCGCAACCGGCCAATCAGTGCTCGCAGGAGAGCCGGTCGGTGCGATGGGAGAGGCCCGGGTGGCAAGCACCTCGGCTTCGAAGAATGGAAATGCCACGCCGGAGCTCTATGTCGAGTTCCGCAAGGATGGAAAACCCGTCGATCCGACCCCATGGTGGGCGGACCGTTTTTCTGGAAGGACGTGAAATGATGCGGAAACTGTCGCTTCTGTTTGCCGGTGCGCTGATGGGCGCGTCCGCCATGAGCCTGGTCTATGGCGCGCCCGGCTCGGCAGCGAACGCTGCGGGGTCGGAGACCTACAAGCAACTGGCGATCTTCGGCGATATCTTCGAGCGGGTGCGGGCGCAGTATGTGACACCGCCCGACGACAAATCGCTGGTCGAGAACGCCATCAACGGCATGCTTGCCTCGCTCGACCCGCACTCCTCGTACATGAACGCCGAGCAGGCGCAGGACATGCGCGTGCAGACCAAGGGTGAATTCGGCGGCCTCGGCATCGAGGTCACCATGGAGAACGACCTGGTCAAGGTGATCACGCCGATCGACGATACGCCGGCCGCCAAGGCGGGCGTGCTGGCAGGCGATTACATCGCCAAGATCGATGGCGAGGAGGTTCGCGGCCTGACCCTGAACGACGCGGTCGACAAGATGCGCGGCCTGGTCAACACGCCGATCAAGCTCACCATCCTGCGCCAGGGCGCCGACAAGCCGATCGAGCTGACGGTCGTGCGCGACATCATCAAGGTCAAGGCGGTCAAGTTTCGGGTCGAGAACGACATCGGCTACATGAAGATCACCTCCTTCACCGAAAAGACCTATGACGACCTCGAGAATGCCATCGACACCATCAAGAAGCAGGTGCCGAACGACAAGCTCAAGGGCTATGTGCTCGATCTGCGCCTCAATCCCGGCGGTCTGCTCGATCAGGCGGTGAGCGTATCGGATGCCTTCCTCAACCGTGGCGAGATCGTTTCGACGCGCGGCCGCGATCCCAAGGACGTTACCCGCTTCGACGCCAAGTCCAAGCAGGTCGACGATATCGGCGGCAAGCCGCTGATCGTGCTGGTCAATGGCGGATCGGCGAGCGCGTCCGAAATCGTCGCTGGCGCGCTGCAGGACCTACGCCGCGCCACGGTGGTCGGAACGCAGTCCTTCGGCAAGGGTTCGGTGCAGACCATCATCCCGCTTGGCGAGAACGGCGCGCTCAGGCTGACGACGGCGCTCTATTACACGCCGTCCGGCAAGTCGATCCAGGGCAAGGGCATCACGCCCGACATCAAGGTCGACCAGCCGCTGCCGCCGGAACTGCAGGGCAGGGACCTGACGCGCGGCGAATCCGACCTCAAGGGCCACATCAAGGGTGCCGACGAGAGCTCGACCGGTTCGGGCTCGGCAGCCTATGTGCCGCCGGATCCGAAGAACGACCTCCAGCTCATCTATGCCGAGCAGCTTCTGCGCGGCCAGAAGACCGATCCGTCCTTCCCGCCCAATCCGCAGAAGGCTGTCCTCAACCAGTAACAGGTGGCGGCCAACAACGGGTCTGGCCGCCCGATGGAAGCAATGCGATGCTGCCGGGACCGAAAGGTTCCGGCAGTTTGATTCGGGGGTAACGCGAATCCCTCGATACAGGGCGCCAGGGGTGCGCCGGGGTTGAAGAATTCGCGCATGTCTCTTCGAAAGGTTCCATGTTCGAAGCCATGCGGACGGGGACAGGGCTTGGCTGATATCGGCAAGGACATCGAACGACCGCTCGGACTGACTGTCCGTCCGCCGCGCGCCGCCGGCAAGGTCAGCGTGGGTGCGCTCGTGGCTGCGTTCGTCGTGCTGGCCGTTGTCGGCGTCTCCGGCGCGATCGCGCTCAGGGACAAGCCGTTTCGCAAGCCGCAGGAAGTCGCGGTTTCGACGCCGAAAGTGGTGCCGGAGCCGACCGCTGCGCCGTCCGCTTTGGCGCCGGTCACGACGCCAAAGGCGGAAATGCCGGCCAAGGCTGGGGGCCCGCAGATCATCCATGTGCAGACAGAGGAAGGCGATGGTCCGCCCAAGGCGGCAATCGTCATCCGCGATCCGTCGACCATCGGCCAAAACCTGAAGATCGCGCATATTCCCGACAGGGCGCTGATCGAGGCCGGCGATGCCGGCCCCTTGCCGGTGCGCGCCGCAGACGGCCGGCGGCCCTTCGATGTCTACGCGCGGCCGTGGTCAGGCGCGCGCGGCGCCCGCGTGGCGATCGTCATCGGCGGGCTCGCGGTTTCACAGACCGGCACCCAGGCGGCCATCGCCAAGCTGCCGGCGGAAGTGACGCTGGCGTTCGCGCCGCAAGGCAACAGCATCGGCCGCTGGATGCAGGCCGCCCGGCAGAGCGGCCACGAGATCGTCATGCAGGTGCCGCTCGAACCGTTCGACTATCCCAATGTCAACCCCGGGCGCAACACGCTGACGGTGGCGGCGAGCGCGGAAGAGAACCTGAAGAACCTGCGCTGGGCACTGTCGCGGACGACGAACTATACCGGTGTCATGAACTATATGGGCGCGCGGTTTTCCGCCGACCCGGCGGCAATGGAACCCTTCATGGCCGAGCTCGGCAAACGCGGGCTCGCCTATATCGACGACGGCTCGTCGGCGCGTAGCCTGGCGCCGGATCTGGCGCTGAAGGACGGCGTGCCCTTCGTCTCCGGCGACACGGCGATCGACGCCGTGCAGGATCGCGGCGCCATCCTGAAGAAACTGGACAGCCTGGAGGCGACCGCCCGTGCCAAGGGAACCGCGGTCGGCATCGGCTCCGCTTTCGACCTGACGGTCGACACGGTGTCGTCATGGGCGGCCGAGGCCAAGAAACGCGGCATCGAGATCGTGCCGATTTCAGCGGTGGCGATCGATCCGCAAAAGGGCTAGCCACCGGGAAACAGCTTGAAAGACTGAATGATGCCGAAGACGAAGAAGGTCGACCGCGAGACGCTGCCCTACCGTCCCTGTGTCGGGCTGATGATCCTCAACGCCGAGGGCCTGGTCTGGGTCGGCCATCGCATAGCCGAGCCGGACAGCGAATTCGCCGGCACCACGCAGCTCTGGCAGATGCCGCAAGGCGGCATCGACAAGGGCGAGGAGCCCCTGCAGGCGGCGGAGGAGCGGAGCTCTATGAGGAGACCGGCATGCGCAGCGTCTCGCTGCTCGCCGAGGCGCCGGACTGGATCAACTATGATCTGCCGGACAACCTGGTCGGCGTCGCCTTCAAGGGGCGCTATCGGGGTCAGACGCAGCGATGGTTCGCCTTCCGCTTCCATGGCGATACCAGCGAGATCCAGATCAATCCGCCGCCCGGCGGCCACACCGCCGAATTCGACAAATGGTCGTGGCGGCCGATGCAGGAGCTGCCCGACCTGATCGTGCCGTTCAAGCGCAAGGTCTATGAAGACGTGGTGACGGCGTTCCGTCACCTTGTGCCATAGCTGGACGGGCCGAGGCCGCGGTTCAAACGCCAGCGGTTGCCGCGCCGGTTCGACCGTCTTATTGATGTCCATCCGCCACAAGAAGGGCCGCCATGCACGACGCCCCCAAAAGATCGCTGCCCGAGGAAGCCGACGCCACAAGCGAGGCTGCTGCCGGGGCCATCCTCACCATCGACCTTGGCGCGATCCGCGAAAATTACCGGCGGCTGAAGGCGCGGCTGGGCGGCGTGCGCTGCGCGGGCGTGGTCAAGGCCGACGGCTACGGTCTCGGCGCCGCGCAAGTGGCATCGGCGCTGATGAAGGAAGGCTGCGACATCTTCTTCGTCGCGCTGCTGTCCGAAGGCATCGCGCTGCGCAAGGCGGTGGGGGCCGGACCGGACATCTACGTGCTGAACGGGCTGCCGCCGGGTTCCGAGCCGGAAGCGGTGGCGGCTGGCTTGTGCGCTGTCATCAACAGTGGCGCACAGTTGCAAGCCTGGCGCGCAGCGGCACACCGCGCCGGGCGCCGGCTCCCGGCTGCCGTCCAGGTCGACAGCGGCATGTCGCGGCTTGGGATGGCGCCAGCCGAGGTCGAGGCGGTGGCCGGGGATCTCGGCGCTTTCGATGGCATCGACGTCAGATATGTGATGAGCCACCTGGCCTGCGCCGATGAACCGCGCCACCCAGCCAATGAACAGCAGAGGCTGGCATTCGCGCGGTTGCGTGCCATGCTACCCGTGGCGCCGGCCTCGCTCGCCAACTCCTCCGGCATCTTTTTAGGCCCGCTTTATCATTGCGATCTCGCCCGGCCCGGTGCCGCCCTCTACGGCATCAACCCGACGCCTGGCGAAGCCAACCCGATGCTGCCCGTGGTCGGGCTGCAGGCCAAGGTGGCGCAGACGCGCAGTGTCCAAAAGGGCACTGGCGTCGGCTATGGCCACAGCTACCATGCGCAGGGCCCGCTCAGCCTGGCGACGATTTCATTCGGCTATGCGGACGGCTGGCTGCGCCGCTCCGCTTCGGCCGCATGGTTCGAGGCGGTGCGCCTGCCTTTCCTCGGGCGCGTGTCGATGGATTCGATCATTCTCGACATTTCCGCCTTGCCGCCCGGCCGGCTCGGAGAGGGCGACCTGGTGGAGTTGCTAGGGCCCTCACAGAGCGTCGATGATGCTGCCGACCATGCCGGCACCATCGGGTATGAAATCCTGGCCAGCCTCGGAACGCGTTTTCACCGGCGCTATCTGGGCGGTTGAGCGGTTTGGCCGCGCTTGACAAGCGGGCGCCATTCGGCAAGCTTTGGCACATGAGCAAGCTCGCTTATATCAAAACCTTCTTCAGGGTCTGCCCGATCGCGGGATCGTAGCCCCGGCGCGGCCGCCTTCCGGCGTCCGTCCGTACCGGGGCATCCATCCATCCACAATCGCCATCAAGCCGAACAGCCCTTCGCGGCTGCCGGCCTTTCATCACGCCGCCGCCAGCGCGCCGGCAGGCGCGCATCCGCTCGATGCGCCGGTCCATGAGGTTTGCCATGCAACACGCGAAAGAACTGCGTCCAAACAGCCATCTTCTGATCAGCGACGCCGACCATGACAGGCTAACGGGGCTGGCGAGGGCTTTGCTCGATCGCGCGCCCGAGACGGCCGAGGAGCTGCTTTCGGAAATGGACAGGGCCGTCGTCACGAACGCGGCGGCGATGCCGGCCGGTGTGGTGCGAATGGGTTCGACGGTGATCGTGCGCGGCGAAAGCGGCGACGCCCAGCGCATCATGCTGGTCTACCCGGGTGAGGCCGACATAGCCGAGAACCGCATCTCGGTGCTGACGCCGATGGGAACCGCGCTCATTGGCGCGAGTGTTGGGCAGGCGGTTTGCTGGAACGGTCGTGGCGGTCGGGAACTGTCAGTGACCGTCGAGGCCGTCGATGCGCCGGCTTCCGGCCCGCAACGAGCTTGATGGCGAGGCGGTGATGACGAGCACGAATTGTTGCCTGACGACGAAGGACTTCGCCGTTCTCGAATTCATGCTGGAGCGCCGACGGGCGTTCGCGGATCCGATCGTGCGCATGCTCGAACACAAGCTTTCAGGCGCCGATGTCGTGCCGATCGATTCGGTCGGCCCCGACATCGTTACGCTGAACAGCAGGGTGGTGTTCGGCGTCGATGCCGGTCCCGCCGAGACGCGAACCCTGGTGCAGCACGAGGTGCGCGGGCCGGTCGGCTCGAGCCTGTCGGTCGCAACGAGGCGCGGGCTCTGCATGCTTGGCATGGCGCAAGGCCAGACGGCAACGGTCGAACACGCCGACGGCAGGCGGGAGTCGATCCTGATCAAGGCCGTGCTTTACCAGCCGGAAGCTGCCCGGCGCACGATCAAGCAGAAAGACCAGGCTGACGCGCGGCGACCGCACGGGCCCAGGCTCGTCTACAGTGCCGCAGCCGATTGGCGGCCTCTTGGCGAGACGGCCGGAATGCGGCAGACAGAAGAAGACGACCCCGGTCCCTCGGCGGCGTGAATGGGCAACGGCGCGTGGTCTCGAAGATCGACATCGATTTTCGCTCGGGATCATGCGCAAATCGAAAATACGGCCGCGTCCACGGGCGTCCTGAGGACGCTCGGCGCGGCAAGGAGTGAATGAATGAAAATCATGGTGCTGGGCAGTGGCGTGATCGGGGTGACCACGGCCTATTATCTCGCCGAGGCTGGCCACGAGGTGACCGTGATCGACCGCCAGAAAGGGCCGGGACTGGAAACCAGCTTCGCCAATGCCGGCGAGATTTCGCCCGGCTATGCCTCGCCTTGGGCCGGGCCCGGTATCCCCCTCAAGGCGATCAAATGGCTGCTGATGAAGCATGGTCCGCTGGTGGTGCGGCCGGCCTTCGATCCGCATATGTGGACGTGGCTGGTCAAGATGCTGCGCAACTGCACCGCCGAACGCTACGCGGTCAACAAATCGCGCATGGTGCCGCTGGCCGAATACAGCCGCGACACGCTGAAGGCGCTGCGCGAGGCGACCGGCATAGCCTATGACGAGCGGACGCAGGGCACGCTGCAGCTGTTTCGCACGCAAAAGCAGCTCGACGGCACATCAGGCGATGTCGAGGTGCTGAAGAGATATGGCGTGCCCTACGAAATCCTCGACCAAGACGGCTGCATCGCGGCGGAACCGGCTCTGGCCGCGGTGCGCGAAAAATTCGTCGGCGGCCTGAGGCTGCCGGGCGACGAGACCGGTGACTGCAAGATGTTCACCGACAGGCTGGCCGAGCTTTGCGTGGCACGCGGGGTCAAGTTCGAATACGACACGACGATATGGCGCGTCATCCGCAGCCGCAACCGCGTCAACAATATGAGCACCAGCAAGGGCTGGCTGTCCGCCGATGCCTATGTGATGGCGCTGGGCAGCTATTCGGCGGACTTCATGCGCCGGATGAAGCGGCCGATCCCGGTCTATCCGGTCAAGGGCTATTCGATCACGGTGCCGATCAAGGATGCCGCCGCCGCACCGGTGTCGACGGTGATGGACGAAACCTACAAGGTCGCGATCACGAGGCTCGGCGACCGCATCCGCGTCGGCGGCACGGCCGAGATTTCCGGGTTCGACCTCCGGCTGCACGAATCGCGACGGCGCACGCTCGAACACTCGGTCGGCGACCTGTTCCCGGGAGCCGGCGCCATGCGGGAGGCGACGTTCTGGTGCGGCCTGCGGCCGATGACGCCGGACGGGCCGCCGCTGATCGGGCGCACGGAGCTTTCCAATCTCTACCTCAACACCGGCCATGGAACGCTCGGCTGGACCATGGCCTGCGGCTCGGCCAAGGTGCTGGCCGACATCATCTCGAACAAAGTGCCCGATATCGACGCCCGCGCGCTGGCGCAGGAGCGCTATCTGAAATAGACGCCGCCCGCTCGCCATCGGCGGGTGCGGCCGGGGGATATCGCGTCAGAACGCCTGTTTCACCCAGCCCTCGTCGAACAGCAGCCGGTAAGCCCACGGGATGGTCACTTCGGTGGCGACCGATTGGAATGGGCGAGATACTCGTCATCTGGCGAAGAAGGCGGGGTCGAGCACCATCATGCCGTTCTCCGTGTCGTGGAAGAAGCTGCGATGGCCGACATGCGTCAGACGAAAAGATTTCTCTCCCGCTCCACCGCCTTTGTAATGAAGGAGGCGACGATCTGGACGCGGCGCAGCGGCCTGACCGATTCGTGATAGACCAGCCAGTAGGCACGGCGGATGGGCGCCACCACGTCGACGGCCACCAATTCCGGCATCGAGCGGGCGACGAAAGTGTGCAGGATGCCGATGCCGGCGCCCGACCGCACCGCTTCGGCCTGCCCGAGCGCGGAGGAAATGGCGAAGCTGGTGCGCCAGTCAGCGCTGAATTCGGCGGCGTAGTCGAGCGACGGGCTGACGATGAGGTCCGGCACATAGCCGATCAATTTATGCCGTCCCAGCTCGGCAGCGGTCTGGGGCAGGCCGTGGGCTTCAGCATAGGCACGCGAGGCAAACAGGCCGAGCGAGTAGTCGACCAGCTTGCCCGCTACCAGCCGGCCCTCGGTCGGGCGCTCGACGGTGATGGCAATGTCGGCCTCGCGGCGAGACAGGGAGAAGGAGCGCGGCACCGGTACGAGCTGAATCGTCAATTCACGGTGCAGCGCGGTCAGTGCGCCGAGGCGCCGGGCGAGGAATGCGACGCCAAACCCGTCCGGCGCACCGATCCGCACCGTGCCCGAAACGTCGTCGCCTTCGCCCGATATTGTCGAGCGGGCGGCGATCATGTCGCCCTCCATGCGCTCGGCAATATCGAGGAAACGCTCGCCGGCGGGCGTCAGCTCGCTGCCGGTGGTCAGCCGGCGAAAGAGTTTCGTGCGCAGCGCGTCTTCAAGTGCGGCGATGCGGCGCGAGACGGTGGCGTGGTTGAGTTCCAGCCGCCTGGCGGCGCCAAGGATTTGCCCGGCGCGCGCCACGGCGAGAAAGATGCGGACGTCATCCCAGTTCATTTTACCCTCCCTTTGTGGGAGGTCGATCCGCGTAGCGGAGCGGGGTAGGGGCGACGCCGGCGCTTGATCCCCACCCCGTCGAACGATCTCCGCTCCGCTCCGACGGCTCGCCGACCTCCCCACAAGGGGGAGGGTGAAGGCAGGGGAGATGTCCGGCAGGACAGAGGGGCGTGAAGGAACTCAATCTATCAATCCGTGAACGTCATCTTTGTGACCCTTCTCATTTGCGAGAATTGATGCTCTCCCGTCAACCGCTGTCTATTTTCTGCACAACGGTTGCGTTCTCCCTCGCGTTGCCATCGGCGTGCCAAAGGCGGACAATGCACCATCATAAACACAGGGAGAGACATCATGATCGAATACGGTCATTTCATCGGCGGCAAGCGTGTCGCCGGCACCAGCGGCCGCAAGCAGGACGTGATGCAGCCGATGGACGGCTCCGTGCGCGGCACGGTGGCGCTGGCCTCGCAGGCGGAACTGCGCGCGGCGGTCGAGAACGCCAAGGCGGCGCAGCCGAAATGGGCCGCGACCAACCCGCAGCGCCGCGTGCGCGTCCTTATGAAGTTCCTTGAACTGGTCGCCCGCGACTATGACGAACTGGCCGACATCCTGGCGCGAGAGCACGGCAAGACGATCGCCGATGCCAGGGGCGACATCCAGCGCGGCCTCGAAGTGGTCGAGGTCTGCATCGGCGCGCCGCACATGATGAAGGGTGAATTCACCGACGGTGCCGGCCCCGGCATCGACGTCTATTCGATGCGCCAGCCGCTCGGCGTCGTCGCCGGCATCACGCCGTTCAACTTTCCGGCGATGATCCCGCTGTGGAAGATCGCGCCGGCGATCGCCTGCGGCAACGCCTTCATCCTGAAGCCTTCCGAGCGCGACCCGGGCGTGCCGATCCGCATCGCCGAGCTGTTCATCGAGGCGGGCCTGCCTGCCGGTATCCTCAATGTCGTCAACGGCGACAAGGAAGTCGTCGACGCCATCCTTGACGACCCCGATATCAAGGCTATCGGCTTCGTCGGCTCGACGCCGATCGCTCATTACATCTATTCGCGCGGCACTGCGTCGGGAAAACGCGTGCAGTGCTTCGGCGGCGCCAAGAACCACATGATCATCATGCCCGACGCCGACATGGACCAGACCGTCGATGCACTGATCGGCGCGGGCTACGGATCGGCCGGCGAGCGCTGCATGGCGATCTCGGTGGCGGTCCCTGTCGGCAACGACACCGCCAACCGGCTGATGGAAAAACTGGTGCCGCGCGTCGAAAGCCTGAAGGTCGGCCCCTCGACGGATTCCGCCGCCGATTTTGGCCCGCTGGTCACCGCTCAGGCGCTGGAGCGGGTGAAGGGCTATGTCGATATCGGCGTCAAGGAAGGCGCCAAGCTGGTCGTCGACGGTCGCGGCTTCAAGATGCAGGGCTACGAGAACGGCTACTATATGGGCGGCTGCCTGTTCGACAACGTCACGTCGGACATGCGCATCTACAAGGAAGAGATCTTCGGGCCGGTGCTGTCGGTGGTGCGCGCGCCGACCTACGAGAACGCCATCAAGCTCGCCAATGACCACGAGATGGGCAATGGCGTCGCCATCTACACGCGCGACGGCGACGCCGCGCGAGACTTTGCTTCCAGGGTTCAGGTCGGCATGGTCGGCGTCAACGTGCCGATCCCGGTGCCGATCGCCTACTACACGTTCGGTGGCTGGAAGGCGTCGTCCTTCGGCGATCTCAACCAGCACGGTCCGGACGCGTTCCGCTTCTACACCAAGACCAAGACGGTCACCTCGCGCTGGCCGTCCGGCATCAAGGACGGGGCCGAGTTCGTCATCCCGACGATGAACTAGCCGGACGCTTGTCTGCTTGCGCGTCCTCGCCTTCGGCTGCGGGGCGCGCGGGCCGGCATCAAGGACGGGGCCGAGTTCGTCATCCCGACGATGAACTAGCCGGACGCTTGTCCGCTTGCGCGTCCTTCGGCTGCGGCCGCGCGGGCCGGCAGGACCACCCAAAAATCTACGGCCCGAGTCCCCTGGCTCGGGCCGTTTATTTTGCAAACGCTAATGTGATGGAACCGGCGAGGGCGCCAGGACTTAGAGCTACGATCCTGCCCTGGAGGAGGCATGGAAGGCAACCAGAGCGCCGACGGCTGACCGTTAGCATCGCATCGTCGGGCGCAAGGAGGTGTCCGATGGCACAACGTCTTATGTCCATGCTGCTATGCGCCGCGGCGGCGCTATCGATAGGGCCGGCGAATGCAGCCGGCCAATGTGCGGCACGCGCCGACATCGTCAAGGCGCTCGGCGAGAATTTCCACGAAAGCGAGGCCGGGCGTGGTCTGATCAATCCCAACGTGGTGCTTGAGGTGTTCGTTTCCGAACAGGGCAGTTGGACCGTCCTCGCCTCCGACACCAAGGGCCAGAGTTGCATCCTGTCCGTCGGCGAGGGCTGGGACAGCCCGACGATCAAGGCGGCCTTGCCAGGAGCCTGAGCCTCATCGCGTCGAAGCGGTTCAGGCGACGCGTAGTCTTGGGCATGCACTGTCCTGAACCGAGGTCGGTGTCGGGCGGTATGCTTCAACGTGTGGCGGCCGCCTCGGCATGGGCGCGCAGCAATGCCATCAGCCGCTTGGCATCCTTCGCGGCGGCTTCCTCGTCACCGTCGACAATCGAGCGGATCAGCGCGACGTGATGTTCGGCCGATTCCGCCAGGCCGGTATCGGCCTTGTAGCGGAACCAGAAGCGGCGGCTATGGGTCTGCAGCGGGGCAGCCAGCCTGGCCGCGAACGGGTTGTCGGCAGCCCGCGCCAGCGCCTCGTCCAGCGTCTTGTCGGCCTGGATGAAGGCAAGCACGTTGCCGGAGATGACAGCCTTCTGCATGGCAAGCGCGGCATCGTGGAAGAGGTCGGCTGCGTCGCGGGTGACGAAGCGCGCCGCGGAGCGGGCCAGCACCACCTCGACGCCGCGGCGCGCGTCGAGGACGCGCAGCCAGTCGCCGGGGTGCAGCGGCGCGATGGCGATGCCTGCGCGCGGCCGCACGTCGAGCAGTCCTTCCCAGGCCAGCCTCTGGATCGCCTCGCGCACCGGCGTACGGCCGAGCGCCAGCTTCTCGATCAGGCCGCCTTCAGTGACGAAACTCGCCGGCGCCAGTTCGAGCGTGACAATCATATGCTCGAGCATGCGATAGGCCTTGGTCGCAGCCGGCTCGAACGCAGCGCTCATTTGCATGGATATCAAAGGCAGTCTCCTGATATATTTTGCATATATCATAGGAGAATCCGTGTTGACAGCGGCTTTCTTAATAGATATACGGCTGATATATCAGAGGAGCGATGACCATGTGGACCGGAGTTTTCCCAGCCGTCACGACTAAATTCACCACGGACGACCGCCTCGACCATGCCGAGATGGAGCGCTGCTTCGGCTTGCAGATGGAGGCCGGCTGCGACGGCATCATCGTCTGCGGATCGCTCGGCGAAGGGCCGATGCTGTCCCATGACGAAAAGATTGAAGTGCTGAAAACCGCGCAGAAGGTGGCTGGCAAGAAACCGGTGCTGCTGACGGTGAACGAGGCGGGGACACGCGAGGCCGCCAGCATCGCCCGCCGCGCCGCCAAGGAAGGCGCCAACGGCCTGATGGTGGTGCCCAGCCCGATCTACCATACCAATGCGGAAGAGACGGTGGCGGCGCTGCGCGCCGTCGCGGAGGCCGGCGACTTGCCGGTCATGATCTATTCCAACCGGCTCGCCTACCGCGTGGATGTCACCGTCGACCAGATGGAGGAGCTGGCGTCGGACGAGCGCTTCGTCGCCATCAAGGAATCCTCCGACGACATCAGGCGCTCGACCGAGATCATCAATCGCCTGGGCAGCCGCTACGACCTGTTTACCGGCGTCGACAATCTCGCTTTCGAGGCGCTGTCGGTGGGCGCCATCGGCTGGGTGGCCGGTCTCGTCACCGCCTTCCCGCGCGAGACGGTGGCGATCTACCAGCTGATGCAGCGGGGCCGCCGCGAAGAGGCGCTCGCCATCTATCGCTGGTTCCGGCCGCTGCTTGATCTCGACGTCTCGACCTATCTGGTGCAGAACATCAAGCTTGCCGAGGTGTTCGCCATTCAAACCAACGACCGCGTCCGCATGCCGCGCCAGCCGCTGTCGGGCGAGCGCCGCAAGGCGGTCGAGAAGATCGTCAAGGACGCACTGGCGGTGCGGCCGACACTACCGGCGTTCTGAGGCTTTCTTCCGAGAGGCGGCGCCCAGGTGACAGGAAGTTCCAAATCGATGGAAGCGCGGCGGCGCCCCGCCCTGCGGGCGTCTTCTCCCCGTGAACAGGGAGAAGAAATAGATATCGCCATCGTCGGCGGCGGCATCATCGGCATCTGCGCGGCGGCGTTTCTTGCCGAGGCGGGGCGAAACGTCACGGTCTACGACCGCACCGGCATCTGCGAGGAGACGAGCTCCGGCAATGCCGCCGCCTTCGCCTTTTCCGACGTGCTGCCACTGGCGCACAAGGGCATGCTCCGGCAATTGCCGAAATGGCTGGCCGATCCGCTCGGCCCGCTCGCCATCCCGCCCACCTACCTGCCGAAGCTGCTGCCCTGGCTGATCCGCTTCTGGCGTGCCGGCTCGGCGAAGCACTACGAGGCTGGCCTGGCGGCGCAGGCCGCAATGATGGCGCTCGCCGAGGCCGAATGGATGGGCCTGCTCGACCGCTCCGGCACGAGGCGGATGCTGCGCGAGGATGGCTCGCTCGAACTCTACGAAAGCGGGGCCGAATTCCAGGCCTCGCTGTCCGGCTGGGCGGCGCGCCAGCGCTTCGGCATCGGCTTCCGCCATGTCGGCGGCGAGGAGCTGGCGGAGCTGCAGCCCGGCCTGTCGCCGCGCTTCGGCAAAGGCACGTTCGTGCCGGGCTGGAAGACAATCGCCGATCCAAAACTGCTCGGCAAGGCGATCTGGGACTATGCGCAATCCAAGGGCGCGCGGTTCGAGAAGGCCCGCATCGCCGGCGTCGCCGCGGACGGGAACGGCGCGACGTTGACGCTGGCCGACGGCACGACGCGGCAAGCCCGGCACCTGGTCGTCACCGCCGGCGCCTGGTCGCATCTGCTGGCGCGGCAGCTCGGCGATCGCATTCCGCTCGAAACCGAGCGCGGCTACAACACGACGTTGCCAAAGGCCGCCTTCGAGGTGAAGCGGATGCTGATCTTCTCCGGCCAAGGCTTCGTCATCACGCCGCTCGACACGGGCCTGCGCATCGGCGGCGCGGTTGAGCTCGGCGGCATCGAGCGGCCGCCCAACTACGCGCGCTCGAAGGCGCTGCTGCGCAAGGCGCAAGACTTCCTGCCGGGCCTCGATCCTTCGGGCGGACGCGAATGGATGGGGTTTCGTCCCTCGCTGCCGGATTCATTGCCTGTCGTCGGCCGCGCATCGGGAAGCCGGCCGGTGGTCTACGCTTTCGGCCACGGCCATCTTGGCCTGACTCAGGCTGCTGCGACGGGACGGTTGATCCGCGAGCTTGTCCTGGGGCAGACTCCGCCGATCGACGTGGCCCCCTTCAGTCCACAACGGTTTTGATTTTTCGAGGAGCGTCATGGCCAGGAAATCCTTCTTCTGCATCGACGGCCACACCTGCGGCAACCCGGTGCGACTGGTCGCCGGCGGCGGCCCGCTGCTCCAGGGTTCGACGATGATGGAGCGGCGCGCGCATTTCCTGGCCGAATATGACTGGATCCGCACCGGCCTGATGTTCGAGCCGCGCGGCCACGATGTCATGTCCGGCTCGATCCTCTACCCGCCGACGCGCGAGGATTGCGACATCGCCATCCTGTTCATCGAGACCTCGGGCTGCCTGCCAATGTGCGGCCACGGCACCATCGGCACGGTGACGATGGCCATCGAGCACGGGCTGATCAAGCCGAAGACGCCCGGCGTGCTCAGGCTCGACACACCGGCCGGCCTGGTCATCGCCGAATACAAACAGGTCGGCGAATATGTCGAGGAGGTGCGCATCACCAACGTGCCCTCCTTCCTCCATGCCGAGGGGTTGACGGTCGAATGCCCCGGGCTCGGCGAGATCGTCGTCGACGTCGCCTATGGCGGCAATTTCTACGCCATCGTCGAGCCGCAGAAAAACTATCGCGACATGGCTGATCATTCCGCGGGCGACCTCATCGCCTGGAGCCCGGTGGTGCGGCAGCGGCTCAACGAGAAATACTCATTCGTGCATCCGGAGAATCCGGGCATCAACCGGCTGTCGCACATGCTGTGGACCGGCGAGCCGACGGTGGCGGGTGCGGACGCGCGCAATGCGGTCTTCTACGGCGACAAGGCGATCGACCGCTCACCGTGCGGCACGGGCACCTCGGCGCGCATGGCGCAGCTCCATGCCAAGGGCAAGCTCAAGGCCGGCGATGCGTTCGTCCATGAATCGATCATCGGCTCGCTGTTCAAGGGCAAGGTTGAAAAAGACGTCACGGTCGCAGGCAAGCCGGCGATCATTCCCTCGATCGGCGGCTGGGCGCGCATGACCGGGCTCAACACGATCTTCATCGATGACCGCGATCCGTTCGCGCACGGCTTCGTCGTCAAATAGGCGATTCATCACGCTGCGGAAGGTCGGGAAGGACAAAAAGGATTGCTGTCACGAGCGCAACGAATCGTCTCATCAACTTATTTTGACGGCGATTTCTTCGAAATGGAGCGCATGATGACGCTTAATCGTCAAAGACATTGCGTTATGCCAATGATAGGGTCCGCGATAGTCCAGGGGGCGGGTGCGAAAAAACGGGCAATCGAACGGCGTGCAGTCGGAAACACGCATGACGTTCAAAAAATGACGTTGCAATCCCGCCTCGAAACCTTACGACTAGGGGAAATACGAAAAGGAATGCGTCTGCATGGGCGACATTCCAGGGGAGCCATGTACACATGCAGTATTTTGTCCAGCAGCTTATCAATGGGCTGACGCTGGGATCGATCTATGGGCTGATCGCGATCGGCTACACGATGGTCTACGGCATCATCGGCATGATCAACTTTGCTCATGGCGATATCTTCATGGTGGGCGCTTTCACGGCGCTGATCGTTTTCCTCATCCTGGGCGCTCTGTTCTATTCGGTTCCCGTGGTCATCGCGCTGTTGGTGATGATGATCGTGGCGATGCTGCTGACCAGCCTCTACAACTGGACGATCGAGAAGGTGGCCTACCGGCCGCTGCGCGGCTCGTTCCGGCTGGCGCCGCTGATCACCGCCATCGGCATGTCGATCGCGCTGTCGAATTTCGTGCAGGTGACGCAAGGCCCGCGCAACAAGCCGATCCCGCCGATGGTGTCGAAGGTCTACAACATCGAAGGCATCAGCGTGTCGCTGAAGCAGATCATCATCGTCGTCGTCACCGCGTTGCTCTTGGTGTTGTTCTGGTACCTGGTCAACAAGACCTCGCTTGGCCGGGCGCAGCGCGCCTGCGAGCAGGACCGCAAGATGGCGGCGCTGCTCGGCATCGATGTCGACCGCACCATCTCGATCACCTTCATCATGGGCGCGGCACTTGCCGCCGTCGCCGGCACGCTGTTCCTGATGTATTACGGCGTCATCGCCTTCTCGGACGGCTTCGTGCCCGGCGTGAAGGCATTCACCGCAGCGGTGCTGGGCGGCATCGGTTCGTTGCCGGGCGCGGTGCTGGGCGGTCTTTTGATCGGCTTCATCGAGAGCATGTGGTCGGCCTATTTCTCGATCGACTACAAGGATGTCGCCGCCTTCTCGATCCTGGCTATCGTGCTGATCTTCCTGCCTTCCGGCATTCTCGGCCGGCCAGAAGTCGAAAAGGTCTGAGATCATGGCCGTCACCGTATCTCCCGAGCGCGACACCGTCGCAGCCACGCCCATGCAGCGCGCCTTGCGCGAGGCCTTCTATGCCGGTGCCATCGCGCTCGGCCTGTTCGTGCTGTTTATCGGGCTCAAGACCGACCAGAACATCTCAAACGAGCTGATCCTGGTGCAGCGCTGGGGGTTGCTCGCCGCAGTGGTCATCGCCACCGCCGTCGGCCGCTTCCTCTATGTCGCCTACGGCCAGCCCTTTTTGGCCAACCAGAAGATCGCCGACGTCGCCACCGGCTTGCTGCCGGCCAGCGTGGCGTCGCGCTTCTTCCTCTTTCCAGCCTTCATCGTGGCCGTCATCGTCGCGGCGCTGCTGTTCGTCTTCAGCAGGTCTCTCGCCGGCTGGGTAGGGGCGGAGCCGGCCGGCTATCTGCAATTCCTGCGCGCCCTTGCGGTCATCTACGCGCTGGCCTGCGTGATCTACTATTTCCGCGGCTTCATCCATGCCAACTTCACAAAACTCGGCATCGCCGCACTGGTGCTCTATCCGATCATTGTCGTGGGCATGCTGTCGCTGATGTCGTGGTCGCTCGTCGGCGGGCTGCAAGGGTCGCTGAAATGGGTCGATAATTTCGGTATCCAGATCCTGATCTATGTCATGCTGGCCTGGGGGCTGAACATCGTCGTCGGTCTGGCCGGCCTGCTCGACCTCGGCTATGTCGCCTTCTATGCGGTCGGCGCCTATGCCTATGCGCTGCTCGGCACGCATTACGGCCTCTCCTTCTGGATCCTCCTGCCGGCCGCAGGCGCCATGGCCGCCTTCTGGGGCGTGCTGCTCGGCTTTCCGGTGCTGCGCCTGCGCGGCGACTACCTGGCCATCGTGACGCTTGCCTTCGGCGAGATCATCCGGCTGGTGATCATCAACTGGCGCGAGGTGACCAATGGCTCGGCCGGCATTTCCGGCATCCCGAAGGTCACCTTCTTCGGCCTGATGAGCTTCAACGTCTCGGATCCGAACTACATCGGCAAGGTGCTGAACATCGCCACATCGAGCGCCTATTACAAGATCTTCCTCTATTACCTCATCCTGGGGCTGGCGCTGCTCACCGCCTTCGTCACGGTCAGGCTGAGGCGCATGCCGGTCGGCCGCGCCTGGGAAGCCTTGCGCGAGGACGAGATCGCCTGCCGCTCGCTCGGCATCAACACCACGACCACCAAGCTGACCGCCTTTGCCACCGGCGCCATGTTCGGCGGTTTTGCCGGCTCGTTCTTCGCCGCCCGGCAAGGCTTCGTCAGCCCCGAATCCTTCGTCTTCCTGGAATCGGCCATCATCCTGGCCATCGTCGTGCTTGGCGGCATGGGATCACTGGTCGGCATTGCCGTCGCGGCTCTGGTCATGATCGGCGGCACCGAGGTGCTGCGCGAACTCGACTTCCTCAAGCAGGTCTTCGGACCCGACTTCACGCCGGAACTCTACCGTATGCTGCTGTTCGGCATGGCCATGGTGATCGTCATGCTGTGGAAGCCGCGCGGCTTTGTCGGCAGCCGTGAGCCGACCGCCTTCCTCAAGGTGCGAAGGGCTGTCTCCAGTTCCTTCACCAAGGAGGGGCACGGCTGATGAACGCGAACCCCTCCATGAACGACGCCATCCTGAACGTCGAACACCTGTCGATGAAGTTCGGCGGCCTGGTCGCGATCGGCGACCTGTCCTTCACCGCCAGGCGCGGCGAGATCACCGCGCTGATCGGGCCCAACGGCGCCGGCAAGACCACCGTGTTCAACTGCATCACCGGCTTCTACAAGCCGTCGGAAGGCATGATCACTCTCACCCGGCAGGACGGCTCGATCTACCTGCTCGAACGGCTGCCCAACCATGAGATCCCGGCGCGCGCCAAGGTGGCGCGCACCTTCCAGAACATCCGCCTGTTCTCGGGCATGACGGTGCTCGAGAACCTGCTCGTTGCCCAGCACAACAAGCTGATGAAGGCTTCGGGCTATACGGTGCTCGGCCTGTTCGGCTTCAGCGGTTACCGCAAGGCCTCGGCCGAATCCGTCGAACTTGCCAAGCACTGGCTTGAGAAAGCCGATCTGGTCGACCGCGCCGACGATCCGGCCGGCGACCTGCCCTATGGCGCGCAGCGGCGCCTCGAGATCGCGCGCGCCATGTGCACCGGCCCGGAGCTTTTGTGCCTCGACGAGCCCGCCGCCGGTCTCAATCCAAAGGAATCGGCCGCGCTCAACGACCTGCTGATGGACATCAAGAACAACACCGGCACCTCGATCCTGCTGATCGAGCACGACATGTCGGTGGTCATGCAGATCTCCGATCACGTCGTGGTTCTGGAATACGGCCGCAAGATCTCCGACGGCAATCCGCAGTCGGTGCGCACCGATCCGCGCGTCATCGCCGCCTATCTCGGCGTCGACGACGAGGAGGTCGAGACCGTGCTGACTGAAGTCGGCGACGAGGACGTCATCGAGCAACTCGATACCGGTCCCGATGCCGCGCATGGTCCGGGAACATCGTCGTCCTATCTCGCCGGCCCGGTGAGCGACACGGTCGGCCACAGCGAAGGCGAGCGCATCACGGTGTCGAAGGGCGCCTCGAAGGCGGCGCAGGTCGATGCGCGGGCGGCGAGCGTTGCGGCCAAGGCTGTCGCGCCAGCACCTGCTTCGCGGACCAAGCCGGCGGCGAAGCCGGCCACCAAGGCGAGTGTCAAGACAGGGGCCAAGACGCCGGCCGCGAAGGCCGCGGGCATCTCGAACCGCCTCACGGCGCCCCGCGGCGGCAAAGCCGACAATCTCACCCGCATCAAGGGGATCGGCGCGGTCAACGAGAAGAAGCTCAACGAACACGGCATCTTCCACTTCGACCAGATCGGCGCCTGGAAGAAGGCCGATGTCGAGGCCGTCGAAGCGTATCTCGCCTTTGACGGACGCATCGCCCGCGAAGAATGGGTCAAGCAGGCCAGGCTGCTTAGCCAGGGCAAGGACACGGAATTCTCGCGCCGCGTCGACGCCGGCAAGGTGGCGACGAGCCATGCTTCCGGTAAGCAGGCAGCAAAGCCCGCGACAGGAGCGGGCAAGCCCGTTCGGGCCAAGCGCGGAGGGGGCAAGTGATGGCCGGGAAGACGCTGCTCGATATCAAGGGCGTGCAGACCTATTACGGCAACATCCGTGCGCTGAACGGCGTCGACGTCACCGTCAACGAGGGCGAGATCGTGGCGCTGATCGGCGCCAACGGCGCCGGCAAATCGACGCTGATGATGACCATTTTTGGAGCGCCGCGCGCCCGCGCGGGCACCATCACCTTCGCCGGCGCCGACATCACCCAATTGCCGACGCACGAGATCGCGCGCTTGCGCATTGCCCAGTCGCCGGAAGGCCGGCGCATCTTCCCGCGCATGACGGTGATGGAAAATCTGCAGATGGGCGCCAGCCTCGACAACCTCAAGCACTATGACGAGGACGTCGAGAAGGTGTTCGCACTGTTCCCGCGCCTGAAGGAGCGCATCGCCCAGCGCGGCGGCACGCTGTCGGGCGGCGAGCAGCAGATGCTGTCGATCGGGCGCGCGCTGATGGCGCGGCCGAAGCTGCTTCTGCTCGACGAGCCGTCGCTCGGTCTTGCGCCGCTGATCGTCAAACAGATCTTCGATGCCATTCGCGAGCTGAACCGCACGCAGGGGCTGACCGTGTTCCTGGTCGAGCAGAACGCCTTCGGCGCGCTGAAGCTGGCGACGCGCGGCTATGTCATGGTCAACGGCAATGTGACCATGAGCGGCACCGGCAAGGAACTGCTCGCCAATCCGGAAGTGCGCGCCGCCTATCTCGAAGGCGGCCATCACTGAGTTCAGGAGTCCTTACCATGCAAGGCATTCTCTACGAGGAACCGTCCATCTGGCAGTTCTTCTTCGTCACCTGCCTGCTCGGCGGCTGGGCGGCATGGATGACCGGCAAGGCCAGTGCCCAGACCTGGCGCAGCTTCGTCCAGCTGTTCGCCTATCTGCTGGGTCTCGGCATCGGCATCCGCTTCATCCATCACGCGCTGTTCAACGGCACGATGTTCTCGCTGCATTACTATGTCGTCGACACCATCGTACTGATGATCCTCGGCTTCGTCGGCTATCAATACACACGAACCAACCAGATGGTGACACAGTATAATTGGCTCTACGAAAGAGCTTCAATCTTGAGCTGGAAACCGAAAGGTTGACGTTCATCATTAACGCCGTTTCGGGGATGAATCGGCGTGACAAGTGCCTGAAAATCGGCAAACTATGCTTTCTGCGATAAGGGTGGGCATCGCATGAAAGCTTCATCCACGCCCACTCCGTTAATGGGAGCGTTTAAATGAAAAAATCACTTTTGTCCGCCGTCGCCCTGACCGCGCTGATCGCGTTCAGCGGCAATGCGTGGGCTGATCTAATGGTCGGCGTTGCTGGCCCGATCACGGGTCCGAATGCCGCCTTCGGCGCACAGTTGCAGAAGGGCGCGGAGCAGGCGGTCGCCGACATCAATGCGGCGGGCGGCATCAACGGCGAGCAGATCAAGCTCGAAGTCGGCGACGACGTCTCCGATCCGAAGCAAGGCATCTCGGTCGCCAACAAGTTCGTCGGCGACGGAGTCAAGTTCGTGGTCGGCCACTTCAACTCGGGCGTCTCCATTCCGGCGTCGGAAGTCTACGCGGAAAACGGCATCGTCGAGATCACGCCTGCCGCGACCAACCCCCAGTTCACCGAGCGCGGCCTGTGGAACGTGTTCCGCACCTGCGGACGCGATGACCAGCAGGGCGGCATCGCCGGCGGTTATCTGGCGGCCAATTTCAAGGACGCCAAGATCGCCGTCGTGCACGACAAGACCACCTACGGCCAGGGCCTTGCCGACGAGACCAAGAAGGCTATGAACGCCAAGGGCGTGAAGGAAGTCATGTATGAAGGCGTCAATGTCGGCGACAAGGACTTCTCGGCGCTGATCGCCAAGATGAAGGAAGCCGGCGTCTCCATCATCTACTGGGGCGGCCTGCACACTGAAGCCGGCCTGATCATCCGCCAGGCGGCCGACCAGGGCCTCAAGGCGACGCTGGTTTCCGGCGACGGCATCGTGTCGAACGAACTGGCTTCGATCGCTGGCGACGCGGTCGCGGGCACACTCAACACGTTCGGCCCGGACCCTCGCCTGATCCCGGCCAACAAGGAACTGGTCGAGAAGTTCCGCGCGCAGGGCTTCGAGCCGGAGGCCTACACGCTCTACGCCTACGCGGCCATGCAGGCGATCGCCGAGGCAGCCACCTCTGCCAAGTCCAACGACCCGCAGGAAGTTGCCAAGGCGCTGCATGAGAAGGGTCCGTTCAAGACCGTGCTCGGCGACCTCTCCTACGACGCCAAGGGTGACCCGACGCTGCCCGGCTACGTCATGTACGAGTGGAAGAAGGGCGACGACGGCAAGTACACCTACGTCCAGAAGATGTAAGCCTGTCCGAATTGACTTCACGGAATGCCCGGCGCCTCGCGCCGGGCATTTTCTTTTACGGAAGCAGCGATCGCGCGTTTATTATCTGGCAAAGATCCTCGTTTTGAGGACAGCGGCGGCTTTCCACTGATGTTCAGCCGTTTGGGGCCACGCTCAAGGCGAAGACTCGGGTTTAAATCGGTTTAAACGCGCGTCAAATTTTGTTTGCACTGCAGCATTTTCACGCTAATCATGGCGCTTCTGCTCTTCCTTCCGCTGCTGGAGCCCAATCCTTGGCCATCACGAAGATCCTCGTCGCCAACCGGTCCGAAATCGCCATCCGCGTGTTTCGCGCGGCCAATGAACTCGGCCTCAAAACGGTGGCGATCTGGGCCGAGGAGGACAAATATTCGTTGCATCGCTTCAAGGCCGACGAGAGCTACCAGGTCGGGCGCGGGCCGCATCTCAACAAGGACATGGGGCCGATCGAAAGCTATCTCTCGATCGAGGAGGTGATCCGCGTCGCCAGGTTGTCGGGCGCCGATGCGATCCACCCCGGTTACGGGCTGCTTTCGGAAAGCCCCGAATTCGCCGAGGCCTGCGCCGAAGCCGGGATCACCTTCATCGGACCCAAGCCGGAGACGATGCGCCGGCTTGGCAACAAGGTCGCGGCGCGCAATCTGGCCATCGAGGTCGGCGTGCCTGTCATTCCCGCCACCGATCCGTTGCCGGACGACATGGAGGCGGTCAAGAAACTTGCCACGGAGATCGGCTATCCCCTGATGCTGAAGGCTTCGTGGGGGCGGCGGCGGCGCGGCATGCGCGCCATCCGTGCCGAGGCCGATCTCGCCCGCGAGGTCACCGAGGGCAAGCGCGAGGCGAAAGCCGCCTTCGGCAAGGACGAGGTCTATCTCGAAAAGCTGATCGAGCGCGCCCGCCATGTCGAAGTGCAGATCCTGGGCGATACCAGTGGCAATGCGGTGCATCTGTTCGAGCGCGACTGCTCGATCCAGCGCCGCAACCAGAAGGTCGTCGAGCGGGCGCCCGCGCCCTATCTCAGCGAGGAGCTGCGCCAGGAGCTGTGCGGCCATGCGCTGAAGATCGCGCGCGAAACCAGCTATATCGGCGCCGGCACGGTCGAGTTCCTGCAGGACGCCGACACCGGCAAGTTCTATTTCATCGAGGTCAATCCGCGCATCCAGGTCGAGCACACCGTCACCGAACAGGTGACGGGCATCGACATCGTCAAGGCGCAGATCCACATTCTCGACGGCTTCGCCATCGGCACGCCGGAATCGGGCGTTCCGGCACAAAAGGACATCAGGCTGAACGGCCACGCGCTGCAGTGCCGCATCACCACCGAGGATCCCGAGCACAATTTCATCCCGGACTATGGCCGCATCACTGCCTATCGCGGCGCCACCGGCTTCGGCATCCGCCTCGATGGCGGCACCGCCTATTCGGGCGCGGTCATTACCCGCTTCTATGACCCGTTGCTGGAAAAGGTGACCGCATGGGCGCCGACGCCGGCCGAGACAATCGCACGTATGAACCGGGCGCTGCGCGAATTCCGCATCCGCGGCGTGGCCACCAACCTGACCTTCCTCGAAGCGATCATCAACCACCCGAGCTTCGCCGACAATTCCTACACGACCAAGTTCATAGACACGACGCCGGAGCTGTTCGAGCAGGTCAAGCGCCAGGACCGCGCCACGAAGCTGCTCAACTATCTTGCCGACGTCAGCGTCAACGGCCATCCCGAGACGCGCGGCCGGCCGCAGCCGAAAGCCGATGCCGCCGCACCCGTGGTGCCCTACCTCAACGGCAATGTGCCCGGCGGCAGCAAGCAGAAGCTTGACGTGCTCGGTCCGGAAAAATTCGCCGCCTGGATGCGCACGCAAAAAGAGGTGCTGGTCACCGACACGACGATGCGCGACGGCCATCAATCCCTGCTGGCGACGCGTGTGCGCACGCACGACATCGCCGGCATAGCGGGCACCTATGCGCGTGCCCTGCCGCAGTTGCTTTCGCTTGAATGCTGGGGCGGCGCCACCTTCGACGTCGCCATGCGCTTTCTCACCGAGGATCCCTGGGAGCGGCTCTCGCTGGTACGCGAGGCGGCGCCCAACCTCCTGCTGCAGATGCTTCTGCGGGGCGCCAACGGCGTCGGCTACACCAACTATCCCGACAATGTCGTGCAGCATTTCGTCAAACAGGCGGCATCAGGCGGTATCGACCTGTTCCGGGTGTTCGACTGCCTGAACTGGGTCGAGAACATGCGCGTCGCCATGGACGCGGTCGGCGCCGAGGGCAAGCTGATCGAGGCGGCGATCTGCTATACCGGCGATATTCTCGATCCCGCGCGGGCGAAGTACGACCTGAAATATTATGTCGGGCTGGCGAAAGAGCTCGAGGCGGCCGGCGCCCATATCATAGCGGTCAAGGATATGGCCGGGCTGTTGAAGCCGAGCGCCGCGCGCGTGCTGTTCAAGGCGCTGCGCGAAGCGACAGACCTGCCCATCCATTTCCACACGCACGATACATCGGGGCTCTCAGCGGCAACGGTTCTGGCGGCGGTGGAGAGCGGCGTCGACGCCATCGACGCGGCGATGGATGCGTTCTCCGGCAACACCTCGCAGCCCTGCCTGGGCTCGATCGTCGAGGCGCTGAAGGGCACCGAGCGCGATCCCGGGCTCGACCCGCAATGGATCCGGAGGATCTCCTTCTACTGGGAAGCGGTGCGCAACCAGTATGCCGCCTTCGAAAGCGACCTCAAGGGGCCGGCGTCGGAAGTCTACCTGCACGAGATGCCGGGCGGACAGTTCACGAACCTCAAGGAACAGGCGCGTTCGCTTGGGCTGGAGACGCGCTGGCACGAGGTGGCGCAGACCTATCACGACGTCAATCTGATGTTCGGCGACATCGTCAAGGTGACCCCGTCGTCCAAGGTGGTCGGCGACATGGCGCTGATGATGGTCAGCCAGGATCTCACCGTCGCCGACGTCGAGAACCCGGTGAGGGACATCGCCTTCCCGGACTCGGTCGTCTCGATGCTGCGCGGCGATCTCGGCCAGTCGCCTGGCGGCTGGCCGCAGGCGCTGCAGAAGAAAGTGCTGAAGGGCGACAGGCCGATCACGGCGCGGCCGGGCTCGCTGCTCAAGCCGGCAGACCTCAAGGCCAGCCGCAAGGAGATCGAACGGAAGCTCGAGCGCAAGCTCAGCGAATACGAGTTCGCTTCCTGGCTGATGTATCCGAAGGTCTTCTCGGACTTCGCGGCCGCGCAGGAAACCTACGGTCCCGTCAGCGTGCTGCCGACGCCGACCTATTTCTACGGCATGAAGCCGGAAGACGAGGTGTTCGTCGACATCGAGAAGGGCAAGACGCTGGTCGTGCGCTGCCAGGCGATCGGCGACGTGGACGACAAGGGCATGGTCACCGTGTTCTTCGAACTCAACGGCCAGCCGCGCCGCGTCAAGGTGCCCGACCGGGCGCATGGCGCGTCCGCCGCGAAGGCAAGGCGCAAGGCCGAACCCGGCAACGAGGCGCATGTCGGGGCGCCGATGCCGGGCGTCGTCTCGGCGCTCGCGGTGGCCGCCGGCCAGGCCGTCAAGGCCGGCGACGTGCTGCTTTCCATCGAAGCGATGAAGATGGAAACGGCGCTGCATGCCGAGCGTGACGGCACGGTCGCCGAGGTGCTGGTCAAGGCCGGCGACCAGATCGATGCCAAGGACCTGCTGATCGCCTTCAATTGAGATCTCGCAAGAGAGAGCCACAGACTGTCGGCTTCTGTCGGCAGCCCTGCCAGCCTGTTCGATAACCGCTTGACCCGCCGTCCCCGGTCGGGCATCGAACCGCAGAAATTTGCGGCGGCACGGTTGCCGAGTCGCGGCGAAGCATCGATTTTTTTGGAGAAAAACATGGCCGACGATATCACAGAGACCAGCCAGACTGTTGCCGCCGGCCAGTTGCGTGCCTTCATCGAGCGCATCGAGCGGCTCGAGGAGGAGAAGAAGACCATTTCTGACGACATCAAGGAAGTGTTCGCCGAGGCCAAGGGCACCGGCTTCGACACCAAGGCGATGCGCGCGATCATCCGGCTGCGCAAGAAGGACCAGGCCGAGCGCCAGGAGGAGGAGTCCATCCTGGACCTCTACAAGGCCGCTCTCGGCATGGTGTAAGGCGAGGCATCTCGTGATGTCCGGGGTCGGCGATGAGTGAGTTCGACTTCGGTGGCCGAAGGGCCTCAGAGTTCCGCCAACGCGGCTTCTGGACGCTGTTTGCCGGGCGTCACCCGGAAGAAAGAACCCGGCTGGCGAGGCGAGGGCCCTGGTTCTGGCAGCGCGGGCTGCCGGAATTCGCGCTGGTGCTGTCCATGTATGTGGCGCCGAGCGAGAATGTGGTCGGCATCTTCTTCGGCCGTAACGAGAAGCTTGGCGCAACCGACGTCTGGGTGCGCCTCAAGCCGTTTCAGCCGGCGATCGAGGAACGGCTGAAGCTCAGGCCGGAGCAGAGCGCACAAAACCTCGGCATCAATTCACAGTGGCGGGTCAACTGCTTTGCCGAGGACAATTGGCCGGCCATGACCGACTGGCTGGTGACCGAATGCTCGCGGTTCGAGTGCGCCGTCACCGAAGTTCTGGGACAGGGATAGACCGCCGATGCTCGCGGATTTCTTCCGCTCGCGTTGGGATGGCCAGGTGCGGCTCGACCGGCTGTTCTGGCGCGATATGGTGCTCGTCGGCACGGCGATCAACGTTGCATCGTCCGTGGCGGCGCTCATTCTGCTGGGGTTGAAGATGCCGCTCGGTCTTGTGCTGGCGGTGCATTTCGCGCCGGTGCCCTACAACATCTTCCTGACTTCGGCCGTCTGGCGGACGGCGGAGCGAACCGGTGGCGCCAAGGCCTCCCTTGCTATGCTGGGTTCGGCGCTCTGGCTGATCGCAACAGTCGTCGTCTGACAATGCTGCACGAAAAAGGGCGGCCGAGGCCGCCCTTCGCAGAAAACATTGGCGAGGCCTCGCTCAGGCCGGCTCGAATCTCAGCGCCACGCCGTTGATGCAGTAGCGCAGCCCGGTCGGCGGCGGGCCGTCCTCGAAGACGTGGCCGAGATGGCTGCCGCAGCGAGCGCAATGGCATTCCGTGCGGACCATGCCGTAGCTGCGGTCGGTCGTGGTCTCGATGGAACCGGGAACGGGGTCGTTGAAGCTCGGCCAGCCGGTGCCGCTCTCGAACTTCAGCTTGGATTCGAACAGCGGCTGGTCGCAGCCGACGCAAAAGAAAGTGCCGGCGCGCTTTTCGTGAAGCAGCGCACAGCTGCCCGGGCGTTCGGTGCCATGGTTGCGCATGACGGCATATTGCTCAGGCGTCAGCCGGGCGCGCCATTCGGCGTCGGTGCGGGTGACGGGATAGGTGTGGGTGTCCATGCAGAAAACTCCTCGGCCTTGACGGCTCATTGTTGATCGCAATGTCTATTCGCAACAAGATAGGCGTTTGTTACGAGATTTGCCCGCATTTTCGAGCGTGCCTTCTGCAATCCTCATGTGATCGCCGTGAGATAGCGCGCAACGGAGGCCGCCAGCGCCTCTTTCGCGCCACCGATAACGTTCTGGTTCCACCACGCGCCGTAGATGTCATCGAATGTGAAGGGCTCCAGCGCGGCCGCGATGCGGCGCACGGCGGCCGCATTGAGCGGGATGTAGTTGGGATAGCTGTACATGAAGCTGACGTGGCGGCGGGTCGGCGTCACCTGCAAGATATCGCCGGCCAAGAGAGCATTGCCGCCTTCGCGCTTCCAGTGCAGCACCTGGCCGCCAGCAAAGTGGCCGCCGCAGCGGATGAGCGTCAACGCCGGGTTCAGGTCCAGTGTCTCGCCTTGCCAACTGACGATCGACGGGTGCGGCCGCATGATCCACTGCCGGTCGTCGTCATGGAGATAGATCGGCACGCCGCCAAACGCCTCGCTCCATTCGACCATCACCGAATAGTAGTGGCAGTGCGAGATGGCGATCGCGGCAAGGCCGCCGCGGCGCTTGATCTCGGCCACCGCCTCGTCGGTCACAAGCGAGATACAGTCCCACAGAACGTTGCCGTGCCGCGTCTGCGCCAGCAGCGCCCGCTGACCGATGGCGAAGCGCGGCTCGATGCCGAAGGCGAGAACGCCGGCATCATCCTTCATCACGAGCCGATGCCCGGCGGCGAGCTCTTCCGGTGTGATCCAGGCCTGGCCTTCCCAGCGCACATATTGCCGCTCGTCCTCGCAGATAGGACAATGCCGAGGCGGCGCTTCGCTCTGCGCGAACTGGACGCCGCATTGCAGGCACAGGAAACAGGTCATGGAACCTCCCGTCATTGTCCCGGCTTAGTGCTTGCGCGACAATTGCCTCGTTGCGCCTTCCAGCCCGGCCAGCGTCAGCGGAAACATGCGGCCGCCGAACATGTCGCGGATCATAGCAATCGAATGGGTGAAATCCCAGTTCTTCTGGCTCTCGGGGTTCACCCATACCGCGTTCGGCCACTGCCGCAGCAGACGGCCGAGCCAGACGGCGCCCGCCTCCGGGTTCCAGTGCTCGACCGAGCCACCGGGATGCGCGATCTCGTAAGGGCTCATCGAGGCATCGCCGACCACGATCACCTTGTAGTCAGGTCCATATTTGTGGAGGAGGTCGAAGGTCGGGATCGTCTCGGCATGACGGCGGCGATTGTCCTTCCACACGCCCTCGTAGAGGCAGTTGTGGAAATAAAAATATTCGAGCTGGCGGAATTCGGCGCGGGCGGCCGAGAACAATTCCTCGACGCTTCTAATGTGGTCGTCCATCGAGCCGCCGACATCGAAGAACATCAAAAGCTTCACCGCGTTGCGCCGCTCTGGCCGCGTCTTGACGTCGAGATAACCGTGCTCGGCGGTGGCGTGGATGGTGCCGGGCAGGTCGAACTCCTCCTCGGCGCCTTCACGCACCCAGCGGCGCAGCCGCTTGAGCGCGATCTTGATGTTGCGGGTGCCGAGCTCGACGGCGTCGTCGAAATTCCTGAACTCGCGCCTGTCCCAAACCTTCACGGCCCGGCGGTTGCGGCTCTCATGCTGGCCGATGCGCACGCCTTCGGGATTGTAGCCATAGGCGCCGAAAGGCGAGGTGCCGCCAGTGCCGATCCATTTCGAGCCGCCTTGGTGGCGGCCTTTCTGCTCCTCGAGCCGCTGCTTCAGCGTCTCCATCAGCTTCTCGAAACCACCGAGCGCCGCGACCAGCTTTTTCTCTTCCTCGGTCAGGTGCTTTTCGGCCAGCCGGCGCAGCCATTCCTCGGGGATATCAGCGACGTTGACGGCATTCGGACCGCTGAGCGCCTCCACACCCTTGAATACATGCGCGAACACCTGGTCGAAGCGGTCGATATGGCGTTCGTCCTTCACCAGCGCTGCGCGAGCGAGGTAGTAAAAACCTTCGACGTCGTAGTCGACCAGCCCGGCTTCCAACCCCTCCAGCAGCAACAGGTATTCCCTGAGTGAAACGGGAACGCGCGCTGCCTTCAGTTCGAGGAAGAAGGGGATGAACATTTTCTACCTATAGAAGATCATATTCGATGAAGCCGGTGCGGCGCGCGACATGGTCATAGAGCTTGCGCGCCGTGGCGTTGGTTTCGTGCGTCATCCAGTAGACATTCCTGACGCCGATCTTGCCGGCTTCCTGCTTCACGGCTTCGATCAGCGCAGCGCCAATCCCCTTGCCGCGCACTTCGGGGTCGGCGAACAGATCTTGCAAGTAGCAGTTGTTTTTCTCGGACCAGCAAGAGCGATGGTACAGGTAATGGGTGAGGCCGACAGCCTTGCCGTCGAGGACGGCGATAAAGCCCTTAGGTTCGAACTCGCCTTGCGTGAACAGGCGCTTCCAGGTGACCTCGTAGACCTCTTGCGGCAGTTTCGTCTCGTAGAAAGCAAGGTAAGCGGTCCAAAGCCTGCGCCAGTCGGCGTGGTCGGATTCTGCGAGCGGGCGGATAGTGATCTCGGCCATTTCGTTCCCTCTGAGGTCTGGAACTCAATCCATACCAACAGAATCGGGATCAGGAACACCCTTGCCTATCCCGCCGGCGAATTATACTCGCGAAAAGCGGTCGCGAGCATGTGCAGCGCCTCTCGTGCCCTTGGCGCCAAGCTGTGCGAATGCAAAACGATCTCGGAAGGGGGAATTGGCGGCAGGCCGAGTTTGCGGCCCACCTCGACCAGGCCGGGCGGCGCGACACGGTAGGCGAGCGCAGCGACGGCGAAGCCGGCCGACACCGCGATATTGACGGCTGCGCCGCCGCCGCCCACGAAAGCCTCGTTCCAGGCAATGCCTGCCTTATCCAGCGTCTCGACAGCTCTCACGCGGTCAGGGCAATTGCATACGGTGCTTAGCAGCGCCAGGCGCAATGGCGTTCCCGGCCGCCATTCGAAGGCCGGGGCGGCGAACCAGCCATATTGAGTGCGCGACAAGGCTTCGCCGCGGCGGCTGTCGTCTTCCTGATGGACAATCACCGCATCGAGCTCACCGCGATCGAAAGCCTCCTCCAGCATGGAGCTCGTATCGATCCTGATGTTGAGCGCGAGCGACGGATCATGGGCATGCAACTGGGCTATCAATATGGACAGCTCAGGCCCGGCGACGTGATCGACAAAGCCGAGAGCAAGCCGACACGGCGCGTCGGAAAATTCCGTAACGGCTCGTTCGTGGGCGGCAAGGAATTCACGCGCCGCCGTGAGAAAAGCCGCTCCCCTTGCCGAGAGGGCCACGCGGCGCGGCGTTCGTTCGATCAGACGCGCGCCGAGCTTCTCTTCCAGCCGACGCAGCTTAACGCTGATCGTCGCCTGGGTGCTGCCCAGCGCGGCAGCCGCACGCGTGAAGCTCTGCAGGTCGGCCACCATGACGAAGGTCCGCACGGCATCGACGTCAAGACTGGTCATCTCTAATCATTCCATTTTGTCATTTCTGAAATAGAAACGCATAGTCTTTTTTCATGATGGGGGGTCATTTAAGTCATGTCGACCGCTGTGTGAAGAGCGACGCTCGCAGCCACTTCCGAATGCTCCGACTGAAAGTGACCGACATGACGTTTCCAATCGACCGAAACACCGTTGCTCTTGCGGGGGTCTGCCTCGCCTCGCTGCTGTTCGGCCTCGAAATCTCCAGCGTCCCGGTGATCCTGCCGAAACTGGAAACCGTGCTTGGCGCTGATTTCAAGGATCTGCAATGGATCATGAATGCCTACACCATTGCCTGCACCACGGTGTTGATGGCGACGGGGACATTGGCCGACCGTCTCGGCCGCAAACGCGTGATGGTGGGCACCACCGTCGCCTTTGGCCTCGCCTCCCTGCTATGCGGTCTCGCAACGAGCGCTTCGCTCCTTATCATCGCGCGCTTTCTGCAAGGCCTGGCGGGCGGAGCGATGTTTACCTGCAGCGTGGCGGTGTTGTCTCACCAGTTTCAAGACGGCAGTGAACGCGGCAAAGCCTTCGTCGCCTGGAGCGTCGTCTCGGGCATCGGGCTTGGCTTCGGCCCCGCCATTGGCGGATTGATTGTGACGCTGTCGAGTTGGCAATGGGTGTTCCTCATCCATGTGCCGCTTGCCGTTCTTGCCCTGGCCTTCATCGGCGCCGGTGTCACCGAATCGCGCGATCGCAACGCGCAGAAGCTTGACCGGGCCGGCATACTGACACTGTCGTTCGCGGTGTTCGGCTTCTCCTATCTGATCACGCAAGGGGCCGATCTGGGCGCTGGCGCGCGCACCGGCGTGGCAAGCGCGGCCGTGCTGGCCTTCGTCGCGTTCCTCGTAGCCGAGAAGATCAATCCCTATCCGATGTTCGATTTCTCCGTTTTCCGCATCCGCCAATTCTCGGGAGCGATCATGGGCGGCATCGGCATGAATTTCAGCTACTGGCCGTTCATCATCTATCTGCCGATCTATTTTTCGGGGGTCCTCGGTTACGACAGCACCACGACCGGGCTGTTGCTGCTCGTCTACACGCTACCCTTCATGCTGATGCCGTCGATCGCCGAGCGCCTTCGGGCACGCTATCAGGCGCGGGTGGCGATCCCGCTCGGCTTGTTGACATTGGGGGTCGGTTTCATCGCCATGTGGATAGGGTCCGGGCTCGAGGGCAACTGGCTGACCATGCTGCCCGGCACGCTGATCGCCGGCATCGGCATCGGCCTGACCAATTCGCCGACCACCAACACCACGACCGGCTCGGTGCCACCCGATCGTGCCGGCATGGCGTCCGGCATCGATATCAGTGCGCGGCTGATCACGCTTGCCATCAACATCGCGGTGCTGGGACTGCTGCTGACGCAGGGGATCGTTTCTTATCTGCGCAACGCATTCGGCACGGCTGTCGACCCGAACGAACTGCGCGCCCTGGCGGAGAAGATCGCAGCCGGCAATCTCGACGGCCTGGCGCAATACTCGCCCAAGCTTGCGACCCTCGACCCGACGGGCGCCATCGTTCATGCCGCCCTGGTCAACGGTTTTGGCTGGGTCATGCTCTATAGCGGGATCGGCGTTCTGGCTCTTGCCGTCATCAGCTTTGCTATCTTCGGTCCAAAACATGTCGCGCCGCAGCAGCGAAGCGGGCGTCCTGCGCAGGGTGCTGGCGAGGTGCGCTCCTAGCAATGCCTTGCGGCTCGGCCTCAGGACGCCGAGCCGCTCGTCACCCTTGCCGTCTCGCCATGAAGGCCAGCCGTTCGAACAGATGCACGTCCTGCTCGTTCTTCAGCAGTGCGCCATGCAGCTTGGGCAGCGCGTTCTTCGGGTCGGCGCGCAGATCCTCGGGCGCGATGTCGTCGGCGACCAGCAGCCTTATCCAGTCAAGCGCCTCGGAGGTCGACGGCTTCTTCTTCAGCCCCGGCACGTCGCGGATTTCGTAGAACTGAGTGAGCGCCGCCCGCACCAGATTCTGCTTGATGCCGGGATAGTGCACATCGACTATCCTGTGCAGCGTCTCGACGTCGGGAAAGCGGATGTAGTGGAAGAAGCAGCGACGCAGGAAGGCGTCCGGCAGCTCCTTCTCGTTGTTGGAGGTGATGATGACGATCGGCCTCACCGCGGCGCGGATCGTCTCGCCGGTCTCGTAGACGAAGAACTCCATCCGGTCGAGTTCCTGCAAGAGGTCGTTGGGAAATTCGATATCGGCCTTGTCGATCTCGTCGATTAGGAGGACGACTTTCTTGCCGGCGGCGAAGGCTTCCCACAATTTGCCGCGCTTGATGTAGTTCTTGATATCGTTGAACCTGGTATCGCCAAGTTGGCTGTCGCGCAGCCGCGACACTGCATCGTACTCGTAGAGGCCTTGCTGCGCCCGCGTCGTCGATTTGACGTGCCATTCGATGAGTTCCAGCCCGAGTGCCGCCGCCACTTGCCTGGCAAGCTCCGTCTTGCCGGTGCCGGGCTCACCTTTGACCAGCAAGGGCCGTTCCAGCGCGATCGCCGCGTTGACCGCCACCATCAGATCCTTGTCGGCGACGTAGGCCGCAGTGCCTTCGAAACGCATTTTTGCTCCTTGGTTCAGTACGGACGACCGTAAGGAGACGGCTTGGCCCATGCAAGGGTGGGTTGGCGGCGGCGAAATGTGAAGCCGGCAGGGAAAGAGCGCCAACTCTCTGGCGCCAAGTCTCTGGCGCTTGGGAGGGCATCGGCCTATATTGGGGCTGACGGTCTGCGCTTCCCGGCAGGAGACACTTTTCCCCGGGGCCTTAACGATCCTTAGGGAGCTGTCCCTGGGAAGACCCGTGGGTTTTCTCACACGGCGCCCACCTACTTGTAGGCACCCGGGATCGACTTCTCCACCGGTTGTGTGGATCGTCACTTATTCGCCACATCCACGTATTTCGTGGATCATGCGATGGAAAGCGTCGCTCCCAAAACGTCCATTCAGGTCTGGCTTTTTCTAGCGTCTGCGCATGACATCCTCAAAAGACCTGAAAAAACAGCTGCGCAAGGAAGCACTTGGCCGCCGCGACGCGCTCGATGAATTCTGGCGGGTGGAAGTCGCGCTCGACATGGCCGAAACCGCGCGCGACCAGCTTGCCATCGAGCCAGGCCAAATCGTGTCCGGCTTCTGGCCAATGCGCTCGGAAGTCGATGTCCGGCCGCTGATGTTCGCCTTGCGCGAAAAGGGCGCACGGCTCTGCCTTCCGGCGATCCTCGACAAGACGACCATCGTCTTTCGCGAATTGGTACGCGGCGCGCCGATGATCGATATGGGATTTGGCACCGTCGGGCCGCATGAGGAAGCCGAAGTTCTTGACCCCTCCGTCATGCTGGTGCCGCTCGCCGGCTTCGACGCGCGCGGCCACCGCATCGGTTACGGCGCGGGCTATTATGACCGTGCGATCGCCAAGCTTGTCGACAAGGGGCATGCGCCCCGGCTGATCGGCATTGCTTTCGACTGCCAGGAAGTGACGATGGTTCCCAATGAGGACCATGACGTCATCATCCCGGAAATACTCACCGAGAGCGGGTTGCGCCGGTTCGAGCCAGAATTGTAGATAGTTCTTTGGAACGCATGATCTTTGCCGAAAGTCATGCCACTTTTCGGGGTCAAGCGTGATGAGGCTTCTCTTCCTCGGCGACATGGTCGGCAAGACAGGCCGCACGGCGGTGTGGGAGCAATTGCCGGGCCTGATCTCGGACTTCAAGCTCGATTTCGTCATCGTCAACGGCGAAAACGCGGCCGGCGGCTTCGGCATCACCGAGGAGATTTTTCGCGAGACCATCGCGGCCGGCGCCGATGTCGTCACCACCGGCAACCATGTCTGGGACCAGCGCGATGCGCTCGCCTTCGCGCCGCGCGAAGAGCGCTTCCTGCGCCCCTCCAATTTTCCCAAGGGCACGCCCGGGCGCGGCTCGGGCGTCTACATCGCCAGGAGCGGCGCGCGCGTGCTGGTCGCCAACATCATGGGCCGGGTGTTCATGCATCCCGAGCTCGACGATCCCTTCCAGGCTGGCGAGCGCGAGCTTGCCGCCTGTCCGCTCGGCGAGCAGGCGGATGCCGTGGTCATCGACTTCCACGCCGAGGCGACCTCCGAAAAAATGTGCTTCGCGCATTTCGTCGACGGTCGCGCCAGCCTCGTGGTCGGCACTCACACCCACCAGCCGACCGCCGATCACCATATCCTCAATGGCGGCACCGGCTACATTTCCGACGCGGGCATGTGCGGCGATTATGATTCGTCGCTCGGCATGGACAAGGAGGAGCCGCTCAACCGGTTCCTGTCGAAAGTGCCGAAGGGGCGTTTCGAGGCGGCGACCGGACCCGCGACCTTGTGCGGCGTCGGCGTTGATATTTCCGACCGCACGGGGCTGACCGAGAAGATCGCGCCGTTTCGCCGCGGGCCGCGGCTCGAGGAAACGGCGCCGTCCTTCTGGACGTGACATTGATATAGGGGCTCTCAATACCTAACTGCCGGCGACACTGCTCTAGATCGTAGAGGGGACGACCTCCATGCAGCTTATCGAGTTCCTGGCGCCGCACTTCGCCTTCGTGTTCGATCCCACCGCCTGGGTCGCGCTGTTGACCCTGGTGGTGCTCGAGATCGTGCTCGGCATCGACAACCTGATCTTTATCTCGATCCTGACCAACAAGCTGCCGGAAGCACAGCGAGCCCGCGCCCGCCGGCTCGGCATCTCGGCGGCGCTCGTCATGCGGCTGGTGCTGCTCGCCACCATCTCGATCATCGTCCAACTGACGGCGCCGGTCTTCACCGCCCTTGGCCACGGCTTTTCCTGGCGCGACCTGATCCTGATCGCCGGTGGCCTGTTCCTGGTGTGGAAGGCGACCAAGGAGATCCATCACACGGTCGACCCCGACGACCACCAGGACACGATGCTGGGCGAGACCGTGCAGATGAGCCTTGCCGGCGCCATCTTCCAGATACTGCTTCTCGACCTTGTCTTCTCCATCGATTCCATCATTACCGCCGTCGGCATGACCGACGAGATCGCCATCATGTACATCGCCGTCATCGTGGCGGTTACGGTGATGATGCTGGCGGCTACGCCGTTGGCGAACTTCATAGCCAGGAACCCGAGCATCGTCATGCTGGCGCTGGGCTTCCTGTTGATGATCGGCATGACGCTGATCGCCGACGGCATGGGCTACCATGTGCCCAAGGGTTATATCTACGCGGCTATGGGTTTTTCGGCGCTCGTCGAAGGCCTCAACATGCTGGCGCGGAACCGCAAGAAGGCGAAGTCCGGCGGCGGGCATTGAGCCTGACGACATGGCCAATGCCGAGTTCAGGCTGACTTTTACGAAATTGTACGTACAATATCGTAATCGATGGTGCTGCTTTGCGGTTCGAATGGGATGCTGAAAGAGCCAGGCGCAAACTTGCCAAGCTCGGCATCGGATTCGATCTCGCGCAGAAGGTGTTCGATGATCCGCTTTATCTCATCGTGCCCGACCGGTTTGAAGATGGTGAGCAGCGTTGGCACGCTATCGGGACGATCGATGCCGTAGTGGTCATGCTGGTTGTCCACACATATCCTGATCGCGAAGATGAAGGACGAGTTAGGATTGTTGGTGCCCGGAAAGCGACAGCGCATGAAAGGAGGCGCTATGAGCAAGAAGGACCTTAGTCAGGATCAGCGCAACCAGCTCGCCAAGCTGGCTGGTTTGCCTGACAGCGAAATTAATACTTCCGACATCCCAGAAGTTCCGGCGGAGAATTGGATTCATGCTCGTCGTGGACATCTTTACAGACCACTCAAGCAGCCAGTGACAATCAGACTCGATACTGACGTGCTATCGTGGTTCAAGGAGCATGTCGGGGGTGGTGGTTACCAGACCGAAATCAATCGTGTGCTCCGCCATCACGTGATCGAGCAGGAAAAGCGTAAAACCTGAGCCGGTTCAACTCCCCGGTGCGCCCTTCGAGTGACGGTCGCCGATCAGGCCTAGTGTCAGGCCTTGTTCGAGCCAGGCCTTGGCGCCGGCCAGAACGAGCGTGAAGCCGCCGGTTGAATCGACCGCCTGTTTCGCCTGTTCGTCGCCATTGCCGGCAAAGCCGAAATTGTGGACCTCCAGGAAGGTCGCGTCACCTGGCATTTCGGTGAAGGTCCAGATCACCGTGGTCGGCGGATCGCTCCATTGCATGACGATCTTTTCGTTGACGACGATCTCGCTGGCGACCACCGTCGTCGAGACGCCATACATGCGCCACTCCCATTGAACCGGCTTGCCGCCGTCCAGCCTGCCGCTGGAATGGGTGAACCAGAATTTCGTGGTGATCTCCGGGTCGACGATGGCCTCGAAAACGTCGGAGACCGGCCGCCGGATCAGCATGGCGGCTTCGGCCGTCGGTGTCTCGCGGATTTCCATAGCGTTCTCCCCTGCCGAACACGCCTTCACCAGGCGTCGGGCTCCCGCACCATGTGAACGATGTTGGCGGGGCTGGTGATCCAGAAACCACGGAAGCCCTCTCCCAGCGGCTCGATGACGTCGCATCGCTCGACGCCGGCCTTGGCGAGATGATCGGCGGCGCCCGGGAAATCCCCGGTGAACAGTCCCAGCCAGGATCTCGGCCTGGCCCGGTCCTGCTACGGCAGATTGATCTGCCAGGAAACGCCGAACCTGTCGTTCAGCCAGGCGAAACGGCGGCTGAAGCCGTAATTGCCGGTCGGCATCAGAAACGTGCCGTTTTTGGACAGGGCCTCGACGATGCGTTCCAGCTCTTCTTCGGTGGAACAGTCGACGAAGAGCGAGACCGACGGCGTGAAGGTGAAGGCGTGGTGCACAGGGCTGTTGAAGATCATGACCTCCGTGCCGCCGATGGATGCGCGGGCCAGCTTGACTGCCCCTTCGAGTCCGTCCTCGCCTGCACCGTAGCGCGTGAGGTCGAGGACACGGCTCTCCGGGATGGTTTCGCAATAGAAGGCCATGGCCTCCTCGGCCTTGCCTTCGAACATCAGGAACGGAGTTACTTTCACGGCAGGCCTCCCTTCGCTCAAATGTTGGTCTCGTTGGCAGGCTCGCCCTTCATCTCGCTGCGGTAGTAGCCTTCGCGCAAATTGATGCCGTGTTCGACATAGGCCTTCATGCAGGCCAGCATCTGCGACCAGCCCTCGCAATTGAGATAGGACTTCTTCAGGCCGACCGCGTCCTCGTGCCAGCCGGCCTCGGCGATGGTGACGAAGGTGCCGCCGTCGTCGAGCGGCTCGAAATTCATCTCGATGCGGGTCTTGTAGGCCGGCTTTCCCTCTTCGTCGGTGGCATCCCAGCGCAGCACGATGCGGCTGTCCCTGACGATTTCGTCTACTTCGACCGGCACCTTGCCCCACCACACGACATTGGCGCCCGGCACCAAGGGCGCGCTGGCACCGCCGATGGTGGTGAAATAGGAGCTGAGCTTCTTCGGATTGACGACCGCGTCGAAGACGTCGGCGACCGGTTTGCCGATGCGTCCTGAAACCCTGAAACCAAGAGACATATCCACAGTTCCTTCCTTGATTGATAGGAGCTTATGTTATAAAAAAATAACATGTCAAGCCGATCGCAAGACGACAATGTTTTCAAGGCGCTGGCGCATCCGCGCCGGCGCGAGATGCTGGATCTGCTGAAGGACGCGCCAAAGACGACCGGCATGCTGTGCGAGGCGTTTTCCGACATCGACCGCTGCACCGTCATGCTGCATCTCAAAGTGCTGGAAGAGGCCGATCTCATCGTGGCGCGGCGCGAGGGGCGCGAGCGCTGGAACAATCTCAATGCGCTGCCGATCAAGCAGATACACGACCGCTGGATCAGCCAGTACGCCGGCCATGCGCTTAGTATCATCGACCGGCTGAAGTCGGATCTGGAGGGGTGAACAGCCGTCACGGCTTTTGCCGTGCGTGGCAAAGCGCGGCGCGGCTGGACGAATTGAGCCGATTTATCTATAAGCCGGCCATTCCGACAAAGAGCGCCATACGTCCATTCGGACGCAGCAGGGACGTTCTGACATTTTGAATTCGAGCATTGCGGAAGGCGGGTCATGCATCTCGCCGCGCGATGCTCTAGCCGAACACGACAGGGGTGCCATGGCTGGCCATTCACAGTTCAAGAACATCATGCACCGCAAGGGCCGTCAGGACGCGGTGCGGTCGAAAATGTTTTCCAAGCTGGCGCGCGAAATCACCGTCGCGGCCAAGAGCGGGACCCCCGATCCGTCGATGAATCCGCGCCTGCGCCTTGCCGTGCAGAACGCCAAGGCGGTGTCGATGCCGAAGGACAACATCCAGCGCGCCATCAACAAGGCGTCGATGGGCGACGCCGAAAATTACGAAGCCGTGCGTTACGAGGGCTACGGTCCCGGCGGCGTCGCCGTAATCGTCGAGGCGCTGACCGACAATCGCAACCGCTCGGCTTCGAATGTGCGCGCCGCCTTCACCAAGGCCGGTGGGGCGATGGGCGAAACCGGCTCGGTGTCGTTCATGTGGGATCGGGTCGGCGAGATCTATTATCCAGCATCGGCCGGCAGCGCCGACAAGGTCATGGACGCGGCAATCGAAGCCGGCGCCGATGACGTGGAGTCGGATGAGGAAGGCCACACCATCTATTGCGCCTTCGAAAACCTCGGCGAGGTGTCGAAGGCACTCGAAGCCTCTCTCGGCGAGGCGGAATCGGTGAAGCCGATCTGGAAACCGCAGAACAATATTCCGGTCGATGAAGAACGCGCCCAGTCGCTGATGAAGCTGGTCGCCACGCTCGAGGACGACGATGACGTTCAAAGCGTCTACGCCAATTTCGAGGTCGACGAGGAGACCATGGCCAAGCTCAGCGCTGCGTGAGCAAAGCCTGACATGATCGAAAAACCGCTGCCCACCATCCGCATCACCTATTGCACGCAGTGCCAGTGGCTGCTGCGTGCCGGCTGGATGGCGCAGGAACTGCTATCGACATTCGGCACCGATCTGGGCGAGGTGACGCTGGTGCCCGGCACCGGCGGCGTCTTCACCATATCGTGCAACGAGGTGCTGGTCTGGGACCGCAAGCGCGACGGCGGCTTTCCGGATGCGGCAAAACTCAAGCAACTGGTGCGCGACGTCATCGACCCGGACCGCGATCTCGGTCATTCCGACCGCAAGGCGAAGAGCTGAGACTTCCGCAGAAGCCGGACGTCATTTTCCTCGCCTCTGCCCGAAAATCGCGCCGATCCCCGCGCCGATTGCTATGCCCATGCCGATGCCGACGGCAGGGTCATCCATCGCTGCGCCACAGACAGCGCCGAGGCCGATCCCCGCGGCAATGCCCAAGGCCATGGTGGAATACGGGTCGTTCACGGCGCTTCTCCCGATAAACACGCCTCGGTCGCCGCGATGCCGAACGCGGCGGACCGAGACACGTCAACGCGCGGCGAACCAGAAGGATGCCAGCGCGGCGATGGCGGTGATGGCGCGCACGTGGTTCCACATCACCCAGTCCCTGAGATAGGTGGTCCATACAGCAGCGCCGTTGCTGCTCGCCGGATCGACGGCGGCCAGCGCGTCGTTGAGCGGCACGTTGAAAACCATCGTCACGATCGGGTTGCCGACGAGATAGATGACTGCGCCGGCCAGCAGCCAGAAGGAGCCTGGCTGCTGCCAGCCGATGATGGCGCCGGCGATCAAGACAAGGCAGATCAGGCCGGTGCCGAACAAGGCGGTCATGAACATCGGCGTGATGACGGTGATGTTGATCGAGTTCATGGCGGCGATGCCGCCCGACGGAGGCAGGCGAGCCATTGCCGGCATGACGAAGTTGGAAAAAGCGAAGAACACGCCGCCAACAACGCCCGAGCCGATAGCGGCGATGAAGATGAGGCTGGGAAGTAGTTTCGCGATCATGTCAGTTGCTCCAGATGCCGGTTGCGGCGGTTTCAGCCGCAATGGGCAGAAAAGTTTTGCGGGATGGCCGGCCACCTGTTCGACGCCTTCAAATCAATTATCCCGTCTGCTTCTTTCAAAACATGAGAAATCCTCATATTTGCAAAACGTGATAAACCCTCGTATTTTGCGAGTCAAGTCATTTCTGGGTGGCATTGCCGCCCGGCGTCTGTTGAAGAGCCATGGAAAAAACCGCCACGTCCCCACCGGAACAGGTCGCCACGCCACGCCGCGCGCCGAGCCAGCAGCGCAGCCGTGAACGGGTCGAGCGCATGCTCGCCGCCGCCTCGGCGCTGATTGCGGAGCAAGGCAGCGATGCCATGCGCATGGGCGAGGTGGCGGAGCGGGCTGGGGTGTCGATCGGCTCGCTCTACCAGTTCTTCCCCGACAAGCGGGCGATCGTCTGGGCGCTGGCCGAGCGCTACACCGCCGAAAGCCAGGCCTGCATTTCAGCCACGCTCAAGGACGTCGGCGACGCCGAGGGCCTTCGGCGGGCGTTCTCGGAATTGGTGGACATTTATTACCACCTGTTCCTGGCGGAGCCGGTGATGCGCGATATCTGGTCGGGCACGCAGGCCGACAAAGCGCTGCGCGAACTGGAACTCGCCGACAGCCGTGCGAACGCCGAATTTCTCACTGCGACGCTCAAACGCCTGCGGCCCGATGCCGATGCCGTCGCGCTGGAGACGACGGCGTTTCTCGTTTGGCAGATGGGCGAGGCCGCCATGCGGCTGGCGATCTCGGTCGAGCGGAAGGAGGGCGACAGGCTGGTCGCCGCCTACAAGCGCATGGCGCTCAGGGAATTGCTTGCGGAATAGGATGCTCTCACCCGCCCCCTCGTGGGGAGGGTCGCTGCGAAGCAGCGGGGTGGGGCAGCGCCGACCCCCACCCCGACCTTCGGTCCGACCTCCCACACGGGACCGACAAGGCGGAGGTGGGGGCAAGCGCCAGCGTGAAGGGACGTGCATTGGCCAACAAAAAACCCGCCACGGGGGCGGGTTCTCTGGTCTGCGAAAAGCTGATGAGGCCTAGAGGCCGAAACCTTCGAAGCGCTTCTTGAACTTCGACAGGCGGCCGCCGCGGTCGAGCAGGGTCTGCTGGCCGCCGGTCCAGGCCGGGTGCGTGGTCGGGTCGATGTCGAGGTTCATCGTATCGCCTTCCTTGCCCCAGGTCGAACGGGTCATGTACTCGGTGCCGTCGGTCATGACGACCTTGATGGTGTGGTAGTCGGGATGGATATCGGTCTTCATGGCTCGGTTCCTGGTTTGCCGGGCGCGGCTGACGGGCTGAAAGCCTGCGTCGATGCGCCCCTTTTTAAAACTCGAAGCCGCAGCTATTGAGGAGCCACGGCTTCTAAAACGGTCGGCGAGCCTATACATCAGCCGGAATTGAATCACAAGGCCGCGGCAAGCGCATATTGAGGCGCATAGCTGAAGGCGGCCAAGAGGAAAGACCAGGATGGCGCAAACCAGCAGCGCAGACGAGCGCCGGCGCTCGCTCAAGCCGCTCAGGCGCCTGTTTCCCTACATCGGCCGCTACCGCACATTGGTGGCGGGCGCCGTCATCTCGCTGATCGTCGCGGCGGTGACGACGCTGGCGCTGCCGCTGGCGGTACGGCGCATGATCGATCATGGTTTCACGCCGTCCGGTTCCTCCTTCATCGCCGAATATTTCGCCGCGCTGGTGGCGATGGCCGCGCTGCTGGCGGCGGCATCGGCGGGCCGCTACTATTTCGTCATCACGCTCGGCGAGCGCGTCGTCGCCGATATCAGGCGCGATGTCTTTGCCCATGTGACGAAACTGTCGCCGGCCTTCTTCGACACTGCCCAGTCGGGCGAGATCGTGTCGCGGCTCGCCGCCGATACCACGCAGGTCAAATCGGCGGTCGGGGCGACCGCTTCGGTGGCGCTGCGCAATGTCATCCTTGGCCTCGGCGCGGTCGCGATGATGGTTTTCACCAGCCCGAAACTGTCCGGCCTGGTCATCGCAGCCATTCCAATCATCGTGCTGCCGCTGGTCGCCTTCGGCCGCTCGGTGCGGCGCAAGTCAAGGCAGGCGCAGGACACGCTGGCCGATGCCACCGCCTATGCCAGCGAGCAGATCGGCGCGGTGCGCACATTGCAGGCCTTCACCAATGAGACGCTGGTCACCGGGCGTTTTTCGGGTGCCGTCGAGGCCGCCTTCGAGGCCGCGCGCGCCTCGATCTTCGCGCGCTCGTTCCTCACCTTCTTCGCCATCTTCACGATTTTCTCCTCGGTCGTGGCGGTGCTGTGGTTCGGCTCGCGCGACGTGCTCGACGGCAATCTGTCGCCGGGCACGCTAGGCCAGTTCCTGCTCTATTCGGTATTCGCCGCCGGTGCGCTCGGCGCGCTATCGGAGGTCTGGGGCGAATTGGCCCAGGCAGCAGGTGCCGCCGAACGGCTGACCGAAATCCTCGCCGAGGAGCCGGCGATCGTGGCGCCTGCCAATCCCAGGCCGCTGCCGGTGGCGAGCAAGGGAGCGATCAGCTTCGAGGCCGTGTCCTTTTCCTACCCGGCCCGGCCCGACCGCGCCGCCGTCCACGGCCTGAGCTTCTCGGTCAAGCCTGGCGAGACGGTGGCGATCGTCGGTCCCTCGGGAGCGGGCAAGAGCACGGTGTTCTCGCTGATCCTGCGCTTCTACGATCCGGAGACCGGCAGGATCCTGATCGACGGCGTCGACATCCGCGAAGCCGACCCCCTTTCGATACGGCAGCGCATCGCCATCGTGCCGCAGGACGTCACCATCTTCGCGGCCAGCGCGCGCGACAATATCGGCTTCGGCCGGCCGGGCGCCAGCGAGTCAGAGATCGAAGCGGCGGCAAAGGACGCGCTGGCCGACGAATTCATCCTCAAGCTCGAGAAGGGCTATGACAGCCAGGTCGGCGAGCGCGGCGTGACGCTGTCGGGCGGGCAACGCCAGCGGGTGGCGATCGCCCGCGCCATCCTGCGCGACGCGCCGATTCTGTTGCTCGACGAGGCGACCTCGGCACTCGACGCCGAAAGCGAGACGCTGGTGCAAATGGCGCTGGAGCGGCTGATGCGGGGCCGCACCACGATCGTCATCGCGCACCGCCTGGCGACGGTGCTGAAGGCCGACCGCATCCTGGTGATGGATGGCGGCCGCATCGTCGAGGAAGGCACGCATCAGAGCCTGGTGACCAAGGGCGGCATCTATGCCCGGCTGGCCAAGCTGCAGTTCGAGACCGGCGCCAGCGCCTTCAGGGGCGCGGCTGAGTAGCGGCGACGCTGGGCGTGCTCACGCGGCTCCATACCGTTTGCGCAGGTGGTCGGTGAAATAGACGGCATTGAGCTTTTCACCGGTGGCGCGTTCGAGCAGGTCGGGCGTCGACCAGCGCGATCCGTGCGACCATATGTTCTTGCGGCGCCAATCGTTGATGGCACCGAAATTCCCCATGGCAAGATCGTCATCGGCCGACGGATGCTCCCGCGTCAGCGCCGCCCATTGCTGCGCCGCCATTATCGCGCCCAGCGTGTAGGAGGGAAAGTAGCCAAAGGCGGCAGCAGGCCAATGCACGTCCTGCATCGGCCCGTCCGCGGGGTTGTCGATGGTTGAGAGGCCGAGATAGTCGCGCATCCTGGCGTCCCAGGCCTCGGGCAGTTCGGCCACCTCGAGCCTGCCGGAGACGAGCTCCTGCTCCAGTTCATAGCGCAGGATGACATGCAGCGGATACGTCACCTCGTCGGCATCGACACGGATCAGGCCGCGCTCGACATGGTGGACATGCGGCAGGATGTCGTCGAGCGACCAGATTTCGCCGAGATGCTTTTCCACGACCGGCAATGCCCAACGCCAGAAGGCGGGATTGCGCCCGATCTGCTTTTCAACGAACAGACTCTGGCTTTCATGCACGGCCATGCCGCGCGCCTTGCCGAGCGGCCAGTGCGACCAGGCCTTCGGCAGGTTCTGCTCGTAGAGTGCGTGGCCGGTCTCGTGCAGCACGCCCATCAGCGCCGACAAGAAATCGGAAGTCTTGTAGCGGGTGGTGATGCGCACGTCGCTCGGCACACCGCCACAGAACGGATGGTGCGACACCGACAGCGAGCCGTGCGTCAGGTCGAAGCCGACCGCCGCCATCATGGCAAGGCCGAGTTCACGCTGCCTGTCGATCGCGTAGCTGCCCGCAAGCGGCTTCAGCGGATGCTTGCGCAGCCGCGCTTCCTGCGCCGCCAGCGCTTCCGGCACGAACCCCTTGAGGAAAGCCTTCAAGTCGGCGAACACCGGGGTGATGTCGGCGGTGCGGTTGCCGGGGTCGTATTGCTCCATCAGCGCGTCGTAGGGGGCGAGGCCGAGGATGTCGGCGCGCAGGGCCGCCTCTTCGCGCACCAGCGCCACCACGCCTTCAAGCGCCGGCAGGAAGCCCGCCCAGTCGTTCTTGGCCCGCAGGTCGCGCCACAGCTGCTCGCAGCGCATGCGGGCGGTCGTCTGGCGTTCGACGAATTCGACCGGCAGGCAGGTCAGGTTGGTGTATTGCCGCCGCAGTTCGGCCAGCGCCGCCCGCTGTTCATCGTCAAGCGCCTCGCCTTCGGCGGCGGCGATCCAGTCCGCTATTTCCGGCGCGGTCGCCCTGGTGTGGTACATGCCGGCAAGTGCCGCCATGGCCTCGGCGCGCTTCTCGCCGCCACCGACGGCCATGTGGGTCGCTTCATCGGCGCCGAGGATGGCCAGCGCGTGCTCCAGGGCTTCGAGCTTGTGGCCGAGGTCATCGAGTTTTTGAAAGGACATGGCGGCTTCCGTGATTGGGAAGGGCGAAAAAGATACCAACGCCGGCGCGTTTGCAACCCTCACGCGCCGTCCGGCAGATGCGCCTTGCGCTGGCGAGCCGACGCGTGAAATGCTGCCCGACGATACATCACGAGGGAATACGATGATCGGCAACATCCTGGTCGGGCTGGTGGCTTTGATCCATGTCTATATCGTCTATCTGGAGATGGTGCTCTGGGATACGCCGCGCGGGCACAAGGCATTCCGGCTGACGCCGGAATTCGCCAGCGCCTCGAAGGTGCTTGCCGCCAATCAGGGTCTCTATAACGGCTTTCTCGCCGCCGGCCTGATCTGGGCCCTCTACCTCGGCACGGCCGGTTTCCAGGTCAAGGTTTTCTTCCTGCTCTGCGTGGCCGTTGCCGGGCTCTACGGGGCGGCAACGGTCGGTCGCAAGATCCTGTTCGTGCAGGCCGCGCCGGCAGCGGCTGCCTTGGTAGCGGTCTGGCTCGGCTGGTGAGGAAAAGAGGCGCCTGCGGGATTGGGTCCCGTAGACGCCAGGTGGTCCCTTCCTTTTGGGCCGCGATCAGAATGGCCTCAGCCGTTCGGATAGTTCCCGCCGTCGGCGCCGTCGCCCATCAGGAAACCGCTACCGATGTCGACCCTCAGCCGCTGGTCGACATTGTCGAGACGGCGCAGCAGGTCATGATATTGTGCGGCCGGTATCCTGCCGTGATCCGACGAGGCTATCTTCTCCGCCGCCTGACCTATGCGAGCGGTGCGCATCTCCAGGCGCTCCGCCGCGGCCGGGGTGATGTTGTTGGCCTGTCTGGCGGTGATTATGCCCTGATGCACGCCTTGAACCTGTTCAATGAGAGCCTCGACACGCGGGCCGGTCATGTCGGTTGGGTCGGTCGCGTCGAGCGCGCCCTTGTGGTGACCCGCGGCGTAGGCGCCGGCAAGCGGGGCGGCGACAAGAATCGCGGCAAGGGTTGCAGTCTTGAGAGATGCTGAAGAGCGCATGACGGCGCCTCCTTTTGCTGCGGAAAAGAACGGCTCTGCCGTTCCGCTTCCGGACGATGCGGGCCGTCCAGTTCCGTCGCGTCGCGATGGGAGGCATCGCCGGCGGTTCTCGGCCCTGCGCAGCACGCTAGGAGCGCTTTGCGGCGAAGTGTAATTAAAAAAAGATAATCTTTTCAGGCCTTGCCGGTGCACAACTGCGCCCTAGAGTTGAGCCGGCGAACAAATTCGCGTGAGATCGCGTGATGATGGATCACCGTTCGGTGAGCTTCAGTTCGATCCGGCGGTTCTTGTTGCGCGCCTCTTCGGTGTCGGCGGGATCGAGCGGCTGGAACTCGCCGAAGCCGGCGGCGACCAGCCGGTTGGCCGGCACGCCGTTCTCGATCAGGAACTTCACCACGGAAGTGGAGCGCGCCGTCGACAGCTCCCAATTGTCGCGATACCGACCGGTGCCGGACAGCGGCTTGTTGTCGGTATGGCCGTCGACGCGCAGCACCCAGTTGATCTCCGGGGGAATCTCCTTCTGCAACTCGATGATGGCGTCGGCAAGTTTCTTCATCTCGACCTTGCCGGCATCGTTGATCACCTCCGAGCCGGTCGGAAACAACACTTCCGACTGGAAGACGAAGCGGTCGCCGACTATGCGGATGTTCTCGCGGTCGGCGAGGATTTCGCGCAGGCGGCCGAAGAAGTCGGAGCGGTAGCGGTTGAGTTCCTGCACGCGCTGCGCCAGCGCCACGTTGAGGCGGCGGCCAAGGTCGGCGATCTTGGTGTTGGAATCCCGGTCGCGGGCCTCGGAGACGTTGAGCGCGTCCTCGAGCGCGCCGATCTGCTTGCGCAAGGCCGCGATCTGCTGATTGAGGATCTCGACCTGGCTCAGCGCCTGCTGGCTGATCTGGCGCTGGCTGTCGAGCTCGCCCGTCAGCGCCGCCGCGCGCTGGTTGGCCGCATCACCGGCGCCCGCACCTTGCGCCAGCAGCTGCTGGAGCCGGCTCTTCTCCGCTTCGGCCGCCGACAGCGATGCCTGCAGATTGGCGAGCGAATCCTCCTTGTCCTGTGTCGTGGAACGCTCCAGCGCCAGAAGCTGCGTCAGTTCGTTGATCTGCGAATTGAGACGCGACAGCACGGCGTCCTTGCCGGAGATTTCGCGGCCGAGCAGGAACTGCGCCAGCACGAAGACGGTGAGCAGGAACATGATGGCCAGAAGCAGCGTCGACAACGCGTCGACGAAGCCCGGCCAATAGTCGATGCGGCGGTCGGCGCGCCGGCTCCTGGCGAGCGCCATGCTAGTGCACCCCGGTCTTCTTCAGGGCGTCGGCGATCTTTTCCAGCGTGTTGCGCATCGCCTTTTGTTCATCCGACTGTGCTTCGACCCAGTCGCGCATGATCTGCTGCTCGGAGCGCATGTTCTTGACCAGGCCGGAAATGCCGTCGGCGAGATTGGCCATGGCGGTGGCGACGCGCGGATTGGAGCCGCCGCCATTCTCCTGCATGCTGCGCAGCCGCTCCGACAGCAGGCGGATTTCATCGGAAGGCTCGGTCCGGACCGCGTCGGAGACGACGATGTCGGACGACAGGTCGGTGACCGAGGACAGCCAGTTCTCCAGTTCGGTGTAGAAGCGCGTCTGCGCGCGGCCGGCCTGCAGGTCGAGGAAACCGAGAACGAGCGAGCCGGACAGGCCGAACAGCGAGGACGAGAAGGCCGTGCCCATGCCGGCGAGCGGCGCCGACAGCCCTTGCTTCAGCGAATCCAGCACAGCGGCGGCATCGCCGGTGCCGGGATCGAGCGACTCGATGGTCTCGCGGATGGAGCCGATCGTGTTCAGCAGGCCCCAGAAGGTGCCGAGCAGGCCAAGGAACACCAGGAGGCCGACGAGGTAGCGCGAGGTGTCGCGGCTTTCATCGAGCCGCGTGGCGATGGAGTCGAGCATGGTGCGCATCGAGCTGGTCGAAAACGCCATGCTCGACGAGCGGCCGATCATCGCCTTCATCGGCGCCAGCAGCACCGGTTCGGTGATCTCGGAACCGGCGCGGAAGGAGTTGACCCAGCGCACTTCGCGAAACAGCCGCCCGACCTGGACGAAGGCCAAAAGGATGCCGACGGCAAGCACGCCGATGATCAGGCCGTTGAGCCCCGGATTGGTGACGAAGGCGGTCGAGATCTGCCGTGTCAGGATCGCTGCGATGAAGGCGACGATGGCCAGGAAGATGACCATGGTCAGGAGAAAGACCTGCGGGCTCGACAATTTGTGTGGGTCGTAGATCAGCACGTCGGAGCGCCTGCCCATGCCGAAGGATCTGAGAAAAGCCATCCGTGCCCCGTTTCCGATGCCGCTGCCGCCGATCACGTCGTCGGCGACTCTAAACGGAATTGTGACCAAATTGAATGGTGCTTGGCAATATTGCCGCCAGCAGTTTCAGAGACGGTTGATGACCAGGCAATCGACCATCGCCGCCAGATGCAGGCCTGCGCCGGTGACCACGAAACCATGCCACAGCGCGTTGTGGAAGCGCAGCCCCTTCCAGGCGAAGAAGATCACGCCGCAGGAATAGACGACGCCGCCGGCGACGATGAGCACGATCGCCGTCGTCGGCAAGGTAGCGACGAGCGGCTCGACCAGGACGATGCCGCTCCAGCCGATGGCGAGATAGAAGACGATCGCCAGCCGGTCGAAGCGGCCGGGGAAAAACACCTTTATGGCGATGCCGATAATGGCCGCGGTCCAGACCAGGACGATCATCCAGCCGGCCAGCGCCGAGCCGTCGAGCTGCGCGAGAAAGGGCGTGTAGGTGGCGGCGATGAGCAGATAGATCGCAGCGTGGTCGAAACGCCGCAAAATCCATTTCACCGGCGAAGTCACCGGCCATAGATTGTAGGTCAGCGACACCGAGAGCACGGTGAGCAGCGACACGACATAGAAGGCGGCGGCGATGTATTCGCCCGGTCCGACCCGAAAGGCGGCCAGCGCCAGCAGCGCCGAACCGGCCGCGATCGCCAGCACGATGCCGACGGCATGGACGATGCCGTCGGCGATCATCTCGGCACGCGAATAGTGCCATCGTCCGACAAAGGGGATCTCGATCTGCGGCGGCGTCTTGATCATCATCATCCTGCGTCAACCCTATCTGGGCAAGCGCCGGACAGTATTTCAAGCTTTGTTTGCGGTTTTGCGACTGCGGCGCTTCAGCGCGGCGGGGATTTGACATTACTCCGCGCTTATTCCTGCTTCAGCGGGCAGCGAGCGGCTTTTTCACGGCCTTCAGGAGGGCGCGCTGGATGATCTCGTTGCCGGCGACGACCGAACCGTTGTCGAGCATGTCCTGACCGCCGTCCATGTCGGAGGCGAACCCTCCTGCTTCACGGATCAGCAACAGGCCGGCTGCGATGTCCCAGGGCGACAGGCCGACTTCCCAGAATCCGTCCATGCGGCCGGCGGCGACGTAAGCGAGATCGAGCGAGGCCGAACCCAGGCGCCGGACGCCGGAAACCTCGGCCATGACATTGCGTAACTCGATCAGGAAATTGCCATGCTGGCCACGCCCCAGATGCGGCACCCCGCAGCCGATGACGGTGTCGATGAGCTTGGTGCGGCCGGCGACACGCAGGCGGCGGTCGTTCATGAAGGCGCCGCCGCCGCGCTCGGTCGTATAGAGCTCGTCCATGGCCGGATTGTAGATCACGCCGGCCACGATCTGGCCCTGGCGCTCGAGCGCGATCGAGACAGCGAAAAGCGGAATGCCGTGCAGGAAATTGGTGGTGCCGTCGAGCGGATCGACGATCCAGCGGTGCTGGCTGTCATCGCCGGCGATCGTGCCGCGCTCTTCCATCAGGAAGCCGTAACCGGGCCGCGCCTTCGACAGTTCGGCAAAGACAATATCCTCGGCCTTGCGGTCGGCCTGGCTGACATAGTCGCCCGGTCCCTTCATCGAGACCTGCAGGTTCTGGACCTCGCCGAAATCGCGCGACAGCGAGCGGCCGGCCTTCATTGCGGCCTGGACCATGACGTTGAGAAGGGCTGAGCGTGCCATCGTAACTCTTCCTGCTGCACGCGCTTTAACCTTTGTCCTGATGCATGTCGGTGACCCGAAACCTGGGCCACCTCTGGGCGACATGCATCAGTCGGCGCGGCGCATATAAGTGATTTCATTGGTGTCGACGACGATGCGTTCCCCCGCGCCGATGAATGGCGGCACCAGCACGCGAATGCCGTTTTCCAGCACCGCGGGCTTGTAGGAAGAGGCCGCCGTCTGGCCCCTTACCACCGGGTCCGCTTCGGTGATGGTCAGCGTTACCTGGTCGGGGAGCGAAATGCCGATAGGCCTTTCCTCGTAGAGCTGGACCGTCACCATCATGCCGTCCTGCAGGAAAGCGGCGCGGTCTCCGACGAAGTCCTTCGCCAGCTCGAGCTGCTCGTAGCTCTCGGTGTCCATGAACACCAGGGCGTCGCCCTGCTCGTAGAGGAAGGAAAAATCCTTGAGATCGAGCCGGATCTGCTCGACCGTCTCTGCCGAACGGAAGCGCTCGTTCAGCTTTGTGCCGTTGATGAGGTTCTTCAATTCGACCTGGTTATAGGCGCCGCCCTTGCCCGGCTTGACCGTGTTGGTCTTGACGGCCACCCACAGGCCGCCATCGTGCTCGATGACGTAGCCGGGACGGATTTCGTTGCCGTTGATCTTGGCCATAATGATGTGATCCGGGAATGAGATGTTCGCAAGACAGCGATTTCGGGCCTCCAAGACCACAAATCGCCCGAAGAGGCAAGCTGGCGCTGATCGGGTGTCCCGTGGCGGCGGCTCAATCGAAGCGCACGATGGTGCCGCGTTGCGGCGTCTTGTCCTGCGAGAAATCGAGCATGACCTCGTCGACATAGCACCAGCCCCACGTCTCGGGCGGGTCGTAGGCCTCGATGACCGGATGGCCGGTCGCCCGGTAGTGGCCGGTGGCGTGACGGTTCGGAGAACTGTCACAGCAGCCGACATGGCCACAGGTGCGGCACAGCCGCAGATGCACCCACCAGGAACCGGTCTTCAGGCACTCCTCGCAACCTTCGGCGCTTGGCGTTACCTCGAGGATGAAGCTGCCATGCGTGCATCGTTTGTCGGGCGAAGCCATTTCATTGCCTCCTTGGAGAAGCGATGCCGCGATATAAACCCTCAACCGCTCTCATCGAAACCGCGGCGACCGCTTCGGTAATGATATCGAAGACTTTTGCCAGCCGACGGATCTGCGACGACCGCATGATAGCCATCTGCATGGAAAGATCGAGGTCACTTGCCTCGACGAGCATCGCGCGATGACTTCCGCTGGATTTCCGCTGATCGCGTCAGGGCAGGCGGTTTGCCTTCTGCAGTGCCTGCTTGGTCTGGTCGTCGCTCAATCCTTGCAGGAAATCGTCCATCTCGGGGTCGATGAGGCCGGCGCGGCGGGCGACGATGTACCAGGCGCCGGCAAGCACGAGGTCCGGCTCGGTGCCGATGCCTTGCATATAGAGTTTCGCCAGGCGGTTCTGGGCGGCGACATTGCCGCCTTCGGCGGCCTGCTTCATCCAGCCGAAGGCGGATTTCAAATCACGCCCGCCGCCGCGGCCCTCGATCATCCAGGTGGCGAGGTCGAGTTGCGCGGTGTCATAGTTTTGCCGCGCGGCCTGAGCCAGCAGGCGCCGGGCCTGGGCGTCGTCGCGCGATTTGCCGCCGACGCCGTTGGCATAGATCTGTGACATCGCATACTGGGCGTCGGCGAGGCCGGTCGCCGCGGCGCGCTCGTAATAGGTCACGGCCTTGGCGATGCCGGCGTCGCCGGGGTCCTGCTGGACCAGCATCTGCGCGAAATTGAATTGTGCCAGCCGGTTGCCCGCTTCGGCGGCGGCCTGCATCAGCGCATAAGCTTCCTTTTCGTCCTTTTTGACGTAGCGGCCGTCGAGCAGCATCAGCGCATATTGGAACTGCGATTCCGGCACCCCTTGCTCGGCGGCGGCTGCGTACCATTTCGCCGCTTCGGCCGCATTAAGGGGCACGCCCAGTCCGCGCGACAGGATCTCGGCCACCAGCGTCTGCGCCGCCGGGTCGCCGTTTTGCGCGCGCACCAGCGCGAGGTTGTAGGCGGTCTTGTAGAGCCCGCGCTGGAAAGCGCCGTAGGCCGCATCCGCCGGCTTGGCGCCGAAGCGGTCGGGATTGATCGCGTCGGCCGAAGGCAATGGCGCTGGCTCGGCGGTGGTGGCGGGCTGCGGCAGCTGCTTTTCGATCGGCTTGTCGGTATGCACGCCGGCATCCGGCTTAGGGTGCGGTAAAGGAATCGTTTCGGCGGCAGCGGCCTGGATCATGACCGCAGCAAGCAGGGCCTGAAGGGGAAGCCTTGCCGAAGACACGTCAGTCCTCGAAACGCGGTGCGGTTTCGTCGAGCAGCGCATTGGCCTGCGCGATCGCCGCCTTGGGATCGACACCGTCGGCGAACACCGCACTCGACAGGGCGACGAACTCGGCGCCCGTATCTGCGACGGTTTCGATCGAAGCGAGCTCCGATCCGGCCATGACAATGCAGGGGATCTGAATCATCTGCGCCCACCATTGTCCCAGCGCCACGTTGCGCGGATGCGGATCGGGCTTGTTGTCGTAGCCGAAGCGGCCGAAGAAAATATAGTCGGGCCTGACTTCGCCGAGTTCGAGCGCGTCATCACGCGTCTTGGCGCCGCCGGCGCCGACCATCATTTTTGCCTGGAAATGCTCGACCGTCTCGGCGAGCTCGGCCTTGGAGACCTCGACATGAATGCCGTCGGCCTGGACACGCCCGGCAATGCGCGTATCGCCGGCAATGACGACCGCGATGCCGGCCGCCTGTGCCGCCGGTACGATTTCGGCGGCGAAGGCCTGGAAGGAAGCTTCGTCCATGTCGTTCTGCGGCAGGATGAGCGAGGCGACGTCGCCGCCCTCGAACGCCGAGACGATACGGGCGGCCGGCACGCGAGATGGCGCGATCAGCACGATGCGGCAGCGATTGGGGGGCGTTGCGTCGTTCATGGTCTTCGATCCCGGGTTTCGCCTATGCCGGGCGAAGATGGTTGGATTGCGGCATAGAGCAAAGTGCCCGCTTTGAACAGGCGGGCAGGCGGGATCGCTATTTTTGACCGCCGAAGCGCCGGCGATTGGCGTTACTCGATCGGTTGCGCACCTGCCGCGGCAGGCCTTGGCTTCCACAATTTCCAGCCGAGATTCATGCCGGCGGCCGCGATCAGGATGGCGGCGGCACCGACGAGTTGGCTGAGATGCAGGCGATGGCCGAATGCCGTGACGTCGACCAGGATCGCAACGATCGGGTAGATGAAGGACAGCGACCCCTGCAGGTGCGTCGGCAGCTTCTGGATGGCGCCGTACATCAGGATGTACATCAGACCGGTGTGGACGATGCCGAGCGTCGCCAGCATGGCCCAGCTCCTTGCGTCGGTCGGAAGATGCGAGAGATTGGCGAAGGGCGCCAGCATCAACACGCCGACGCAGACCTGGACGAGCGCGATGAGATGCGGCGGCGTGCCCTTGAGCTTTTTGGTGACGATGGCGGCGACGGCCCAGAAGAAGGCAGCGGCCAGCGCCATGACGATGCCGGCGAAATAGTTGGTGCCGATATCGCCGGCGTCAGGGGCGGCCTCGACGATCAGCACCATGCCGGCGAAGGCGATTGCCAGCCAAGTCAATTTCGTCAGGGTCAGCCGCTCGCCGAAGAAGAGCGCGCCGAAGCCGACCAGCATGAAAGGCTGGGTATTGTAGACAGCGGTGGCGATCGAGATCGACGCGCGCGAGAATGCACTAAACAGCAGCAGCCAGTTGACGACGATAGCGGCGCCACCGAGGGCCGCGATGGCGAAAACGCGAAGCGACAGCCTGTTGCGCAACAGGCCGAGGCCGACGCAGATGAAGAGCAGCGTCACCGCGCCGAAAGCGCAGCGCCAGAACACCACATCCATGATAGGCTGGCCGGACAGGACGACGAACCATCCGATCGTTCCCAGGATCGCCATTGCGGCGGACATTTCGATCGTCCCACGTGCTGTATCGCTCACGACAAATCTCCAGATCGTTGCTTGTGCATAATCTCATGCTGATCCTGAGCTTTCCACCCAGCGAGAAAGGTGACATGCTGGTTTTGCCTATTAAAAATAGGCAAATACCCGGAAATCCTGAGAATGTGAAATGCTTGACGATCTCGACCGACGTCTCCTCGAAATCCTGGTGAGGGATGCGCGGACTTCATTGAAGGAGCTGGCCGGCCAGGTCGGGCTGTCATCGCCGAGCGTTTCGGAGCGGCTGAGGCGGCTCGAGGAGCGCGGGGTTATCAGGGCTTTCACCGTCGAGATCGACCCGCTGGCGCTCGGCTATACATTGCAGGCGATCGTGCGCATCAAGCCGCTGCCGGGCAAGCTGCACATCGTCCAGAAGCTGATCGAGGAGATCCCTGAGTTCGGCGAATGCGACAAGGTCACGGGGGACGACTGCTTCGTGGCCAGGCTGTTCGTGCGCTCGATCGGCGACCTCGACGGTATCCTCGATCGCATCGCCGACAAGGCCGAGACCAGCACCGCCATCATCAAGGCGCAGCCGATCCGGCGGCGGCCGCCACCGCTCGGCGCATGACCGGTCGGCCTTTCTTGACTCTGCTTGGCGGTGGTGGAAATGCGTGGCGGCTCCGCCAGTCAGGCATATGAACAACGAGGAAAGAACATGGCGCAGAATGTCTACGATCAGCCGGATTTCTTCGCAGGCTACAGCCAGCTCGGCCGGTCCATCCAAGGGCTGGACGGCGCCGCCGAGTGGCCGGCGTTGCGCGCGATGCTTCCCGACCTCGGCGGCTTGCGAATCGTCGATCTTGGTTGCGGTTTCGGCTGGTTCTGCCGCTGGGCTCTTGAACACGGGGCCAAGGAGGTTCTGGGTCTCGACCTGTCGGAAAAGATGCTCGCCCGGGCGCGTGCCGCCGGCCCGGACGCCGGCATCGTCTACGAACGCGCCGATCTCGATGAACTCAGCCTGCCGCCGACGGCTTTCGATCTCGCCTACAGCTCGCTTGCCCTGCACTATGTCAGCGATGCCGCGCGGCTGTTCCAGACCGTGCACCGGTGCCTAGTCCCCGGCGGGCATTTCGTCTTCTCGACGGAGCATCCGATCTATATGGCTCCGACCCATCCCGGCTGGTCTGTCGATGCCGAAGGCCGCAAGACATGGCCCGTCGACCGGTATCTGGTGGAGGGACCGCGCAAGACGGACTGGCTGGCCAAGGGAGTTGTGAAACATCACCGCACCATCGGCACCACGCTCAACACGCTGATCCGGTGCGGCTTCACCATCGAGCATGTCGAGGAATTCCGTCCGACCGACGCGCAGATCGCGGCCAAGCCCGAACTGGCGGAAGAGCTCGAGCGGCCGATGTTCCTGCTGGTCTCGGCCCGGCGATAGGCAGAGCAGAATGGGCCGGCCTTGCTGTGGCGACGCCCACATTTGCTGTCGCTCCGCTCGGGAATCTGGGCTATTCAGGCGTTGACTCGCTTTCCCTCCAGACCAGTCCCTCCTCCATGTCAGGCCTGCTTTCCGATCCGTGGTTCTATGCGGCCGCCGTCCCGGCGGTCATTCTGGTCGGCCTGTCCAAGGGCGGGTTTGGCGGCGCGGTCGGTTTCGTCGGCGTGCCGCTGATGGCGCTGACCATGCCGCCGGTGCAGGCGGCGGCCATCCTGCTGCCCATCCTGTGCCTGATGGACATCGTTTCGGTATGGACATGGTGGGGCGTCTATAACAGGAAGATGCTGGTCGACATGATGCCCGGCGCGGTGATCGGCATCGGTCTCGGTTGGCTGACGGCCGCACTGGTCACCGAGGAGGCCGTGCGGCTGATCGTCGGCGCCGTCGCCATCATTTTCGTGCTGCGCTGGCTCTATCTGAAGTACCGCCACGGCGCCGACCATGCGGCGCAGCCCAACCGCGTCGCCGCGGCCCTCTGGGGCACGGTCGCCGGCTTCACCAGCTTCGTCGCCCATGTCGGCGGCCCGCCCTTTCAGGTCTACGCGCTGCCGATCCGGCTCGACCCGAAGGTGTTGTCCGGCACGGCGGCGATCTTCTTTGCCGCCACCAACGCGCTGAAGCTCGTTCCCTATTTCGCGCTCGGCCAGTTCGACAGCACCAATCTGACCGCGTCGGCGGTGCTGATGCCGCTGGCGCCGCTATCGACCATCGCCGGCGCCTGGCTGGTGCGCCGCATGCGTCCGGAGATCTTCTATCCCTTCACCTATGCGACGGTGGCCGTCGTCGCGGTGAAGCTTCTGTGGGACGGGATCGCCGGCCTGATGTAGCCGGGACCGTTTTCGCCTGCCTCAGGCGACGCTCGGCACCATGCGCCTTGGTCGGCCGAGCGCCAGGGTGGCGCCAGCCGCCAACACAAGCCCCATGGCGGCAAGGACCGTGAAGTCGTCGATGGTCGGCTTCAGCACCATGTCGGCGATGATGATCAGCATTACCGCATAGTCGAAGCGCGCCGCCCGCAAGATGCGCTGGCCAGAGGCAAGGGCGGCCGGCGTCACGCCATCCCTGGCGATCATCGCGCCCATGTGGTCGGCGCTCGGCTTGAAGACGAACATGCCGATTGAAAAGGTGGTGGCGTAGCCGGCAAGGCCGATCAGGATCCACAGTTGCGAGAAGCCGACCCAGAACCAGCACATGATTAGCCCGAAGGCCAATGTCAGCATCGACATCGGCGCGAAGAAGCGGTTTCCCAATTCGCCCGTAGCCCGCATTGCCTGCAGCGTTCCCTGGATGTTTCCCGACCGATCGGCGAGCGTCGCCAGCACCATCAGCGCGAAACCGCCGCCGACCCATAGGGTCGCCGAAAGAATGTGCAGCAATTTAACGATCGAATACCAGTCCATGCTTCTCCCCGGCGCCTGATGTAGCGGAAGGAGCGAATCCTCGCCTGCCGCTTCGATGGCCAAGCGTTTATCGCCGCGCCTGTTTCGGAACGATGTCGTGAAAAAACCAGTTCTGTTTCAAGTGCCGGCTAACGTAAGGAGCCACTGATATTGCGAGCGCGCCATTCGGTTTTCTGCTATTATGAGGGGCGTCCGGGGGCGCGACATCGTCCAGAAACAGTGCCGATGCTAGTGCGCCCGCGCCGGGAGCCCGGTGGCGAGAGCAATCGCCTGACGATCAACCCTTTCCCGAACACGGGAAAGGCAACTCGGGGGAAAGATATGCAAGGGGTAGCACGGAATTTCTTCACGCTGGCCGTTATCTATGCGCTGTGCGGCATGGCGCTCGGCCTGTACATGGCGATCAGCCAGGACCATGGCCAGATGCCGACCCACGCCCATACGATGGTCGCTGGCTGGCTGATGTCGGCGGTCTTCGCCTTCTTCTATCACCTGTTTCCGGCGGTCGGACAGAAGACGGTTGCCGTCGTTCACTTCTGGCTGACCGCAATCAGCGGCATCGGCCTTTTGATCGGGCTCTACTTCCTGCTTGGCGGCGATGCCGCGATCGAACCGCTGGTGGCGGCGTCTTCGATGGGTTTCTACGCGGCCTTGCTGCTGTTTGCCTTCATTGCCTTGCCGGCGGTTTGGAAAACGGCCTGAGCCGAGTCTCGGCACATCCTTCAGGAACTGTGCTGTTACGGCACAGTGGCGCGGGGTTCGCTCAAAAAACATCGGCGCCGTTAAGGGTTCATTAAGCTTTACAGGCGTTTACTATGCGCATCCAGTGATCTGGATTCTTACCGAGTGGTTGGAGCCACTTTGTTTGACGCCTCCCTGTTAAACTCCTGAGAGCCGCCTTATCCGCGGCTCTTTTTTTGTCCGCTTTCCAGCGACACGGTCCGCACCGGATCACGTTAACCTTCTGTTAAACATGTGCTTGCCTTCACCCCGGACGAGGCGCATTTTCAAGCTTCAGTTATGTAGGGTTCCGGGTGTATCGGCAGTAAGCCGAATCGGCCGGTTGCAAGTGCAGGGGCGTATCGATGAACGAGCCTTCGAAGGGCAGCGCGAAAACCGTCAAGCTGGCGGAACGTCGGGTCTTTTCGCACTCCTTCAAACCGCTCTATCAGGAAGGCATGGGGCTGGTCGAACAGGCGGCGGAGTATCTCGACGGCAAGGGCCGGGCCGAGGCCAAGAAGCTGTCGCGGCTGGCGGCCACGCTCTATGCGGCCGAATCGATGCGGCTAACCACAAGGCTGATGCAGGTCGCCTCGTGGCTGCTTCTGCAGCGCGCCGCGAATTCCGGCGAGATGACCCGCGACCAGGTCGCGTCGGAAAAGTCCAAGGTGCGCCTCGACACTGCCTCCGCCCATGACGAGGCGGCCGGCTGGGCCGAACTGCCCAAGGATTTCCTCGACCTCGTCAACCGGTCGCTGCGCCTGCAGGCACTGGTGCGCCGCATGGACGAGGAGATCTACGGCGCCGGCGCGGTGGTCGACATGCAGCCCTTGAGCCGCCGGCCCAATCCGGTCTCGGACCAGATCAGCCTGCTCAACACGGCTTTCGCCCGCAACTAAGGGGTTCGGAGCATTTCTGGCCCCGGCAGGCTGCTGTTTCCGGTTTGTTCACATTTCGCTGGCATCGCTGTCTCCGGGAGGTAGAGTAACCGGATGGGGGACACGATTCGCATCATCGGTATCGATCCGGGGCTCAGGCGCACCGGCTGGGGCATTGTCGAAAGCCTCGGCAATTCGCTGCGCTTCGTCGCGTCCGGCACGGTGCGTTCCGAAGACAAGGCGGCGCTGGCGACGCGGCTGTGCCAGCTGCATGACGGGTTGGCTGAAATCCTGCATACGGCCATGCCGCATGAGGCGGCCGTCGAACAGACCTTCGTCAACAAGGATGCGGTGGCGACGCTGAAGCTTGGCCAGGCGCGCGGCATCGCCATGCTGGTGCCGGCACGCGCCGGCCTGGTCGTTGCCGAATATGCACCCAATGCCGTCAAGAAGGCGGTGATCGGCGTCGGCCATGGCGACAAGAAGCAGATCCACATGATGGTGAAGGTGCTGCTGCCGAAAGCGACCTTCGACACCGAACATGCCGCCGACGCGCTCGCCATAGCCATTTGCCACGCGCATCACCGGCAAAGCGTCGCCTATCGGATGGCACTTGCCGGTTGACGATGTTCTTGACTTGTTCCCTTGTCTGTCGTAGGTAATACTTTGAGGTATTACCATGCGCGTCACCACCAAAGGCCAAGTCACGATCCCCAAACAGATAAGGGATCACCTGGGTATCCGCCCGGGCTCCGAGGTGGAATTCGTGGCCACCGATGAGGGTGCTCGGCTTGTGGCCGTCAACGAGAATCTCCCCGAGGAGGAGAAATTGCGCAGGTTCAGTAATGTCCTTGACCGGATGGAGGGGACGTTGGATCTGGGTGGCATGACGACCGACGAGTATATGGAGTGGCTGAGGGGGCCGCGTGAAGATCTCGACGTTGATTGACACAAATGTCCTGATCGACGTTTGGGGGCCGGCCGGACCGCTGACAAAATGGTCGGCGTCTGCAATCGCCTCATGCCGCCGCGACGGCGACTTGGTGGTCAATACGATCATCTGGTCTGAACTGGCGCCGCTGATCGCCTCGGAGGCAGCGCTTCGAAAAGCGGTCGACATGCTCGAGATCGATCGCGAGTTTCTGCCCTGGGATGCGGCCTTCCTTGCAGGTGTGACGCATTCCCGTTATCGCCGTGCTGGTGGAATCCGCGAACGAACCTTGCCGGACTTCTTTATTGGCGCTCATGCGACCGTTGCCGGACATCGTCTTTTGACGCGCGACGCCGCGCGTTATCGCAGTTATTTCCCGGACCTTGACATCATTTCTCCTGAAACGCACCCATGAGGGCCTATCTTCCATGAAAGATTTGGCATGATCGGCAAGCTCAAGGGTATGCTCGACGAGATCGAGGAGGACCACTGCCTCGTCGACGTGCATGGCGTCGGCTATGTCGCCTACTGCTCGGCGCGGACGCTTGCCGCGCTGCCTTCGCCCGGCGAAGCGGTGGTGCTGTTCGTCGAGACCTATGTGCGCGAGGATATGATCCGGCTCTACGGCTTCCAGTCGGTGCTGGAGCGTGAATGGTTCCGGCTGTTGATGAGCAATGTGCAGGGCGTCGGCGCCAAGGTGGCGCTGGCAATCCTGTCGACGCTGGCGCCGGCCGACCTTGCCAACGCGATCGCGCTGCGCGACATCGCTATGGTCTCCCGCGCGCCCGGCGTCGGCAAGAAAGTGGCCGAGCGCATCGTTACCGAATTGAAGAACAAGGCGCCGGCCTATGCGGGTTCAGCGGCGGGCACGATCGGTCTCAAGCAGGAGCTCGGCGAAGGCGTCGCAGCCGCGCCGATCACAGACGCGGTCTCGGCCCTAGTCAATCTCGGCTATTCCCGCGACACCGCCGCCAATGCGGTGGCGGCGGCACTGAAGACGGCGGGCGAGGAGGCGGACGCGTCGAAGCTGATTCGCTTCGGGCTCAAGGAACTGGCGCGATGAGCGCACGCTTGTTCGGTTCCCGGCCATATGCAAGGAAGGCGGCATGAGCCTTTCCCCCCGTCTGATCGCTCCGGAAAAACGCGGCGAGGATGCCGACCAGAGTTTGCGGCCGCAGACGCTTGACGATTTCGTCGGCCAGGCGGCGGTGCGGGCCAACCTCAAAGTGTTCATCGAGGCCGCCAAGGGGCGCAAGGAGGCGCTCGATCATGTGCTGTTCGTCGGGCCGCCAGGTCTAGGCAAGACGACGCTGGCGCAGATCATGGCGCGCGAGCTCGGCGTCAACTTCCGCTCAACCTCCGGACCGGTCATCGCCAAAGCCGGCGATCTCGCCGCACTCTTGACCAATCTCGAAGAAGGCGACGTCCTGTTCATCGACGAGATCCACAGGCTGAATCCTGCGGTGGAAGAGATCCTCTATCCGGCGATGGAGGATTTCCAGCTCGACCTGATCATCGGCGAGGGGCCGGCGGCGCGCTCGGTCAAGATCGATCTTGCCCGTTTCACCCTGGTCGCCGCCACCACGCGGCTCGGCCTGCTCACCAATCCGCTGCGCGACCGCTTCGGCATCCCGGTGCGGCTCAACTTCTACACGGTCGAGGAACTGGAGCAGATCGTGCGGCGCGGCGCACGCATCCTGCAAATGCCGCTCGGCGATGACGGCGCGCTGGAGATCGCGCGGCGCGCGCGAGGCACGCCGCGCATCGCCGGCCGGCTGTTGCGGCGCGTGCGCGATTTCGCTTCGGTCGCCGGCGATGGTCATGTGAACCGCTTGATCGCCGACGAGGCCTTGACCCGGCTGGAGGTCGACGCGCTCGGCCTCGATGCGCTCGACCGCCGGTATCTTTCGATGATCGCGCGCAATTTCGGCGGCGGGCCGGTCGGCATCGAGACGATCGCCGCCGGCCTGTCCGAGCCGCGCGATGCCATCGAGGACATCATCGAGCCCTATCTCATCCAGCAGGGTTTCATCCAGCGCACGCCGCGCGGCCGTGTGCTGACGGCCAATGCCTGGCGCCATCTCGGTCTCGACGCGCCGAAGGACCTGGCGCAACAGCAGATCAATTTGTTCCAGGAAGAATAGCGGCCCCGGCGGCGGCGTTCGGGCCGGCGATCAAGCGTCCGCAACCGCTTTGCGGCGTGCGACCGGAGATCTTGCTGATCGGTGCCGGCGCCGTGGAGCAACGGCGCTCAGTGAAGCGACCGGATCACGTCCAGCACATCGGGTTCGGCCTTTTCGCCGTTGAAAGCATCGACGATGCCGAAAGCGCCGCCGTAACTCCACACCGACCAGGAGAAGCCATGCGCCTCGGCGCGCGCGATCATGTCCCGGACATAGGCGGCACGATAGCCGGCCGGCATCACATAGGGATTGCCGTATTCCTGGCGGATCATGCCGAACTCGCCCAGCGTGACGTTTTCCGGCCTGATGCGGTTGGCCTTCGCCCAGGCATCGACGGCCTTGAATGGGGCGTCCATGAGACCAAGCAGCTTGGCGTCGGTGTCCATGCTGGCTACCTGCTCGTCGAGATAGACAAGCAGCCCGCCCTGCCGCGCCCAAGGTGCCTCGGTCTTGATCCTGGCGCGGATGGCGTCGAGCGTGACGTCGAGCTCAGCCGGCGGCACCGCGGTCAGCGGGTAGGGCAGGCCGGTCACATAGGGAATGAAATCGCCGGCCCAGGTCGCGCCCTGATGGGTAAGCAGGAACGGATCGTAGGAATGGAAGGTCCAGATGACGTTGTCGTCCGGGATCGCCATCGGATCGATTTTTTCCAGCGACGACGCCGCGGAATAGCAGGCCCCGGTCAGCACAAGCGTCAATCTCGTCGCCGAAGAACGCGCCGCGGCGAACAACCTCTGCTGGCGTTGCGGCCACAGGCTGGTGCCGTCGGCGTCGCAGTCGACGATCGGTTCGTTCATCGGTTCGAAGGCCACTTGCCCCGGATCTTCCCCGGCGAGCGTGTGCGCCATCTTGCGCACCACCTCGACATAGGCATCGAATGTCACCGGGTTGTTCATCACCTCGGCCATGCCGATCTTGCGCCCACTGCCGGCGGGGATCAGATGCATGTCGACGACAACCTTCAGGCCGGCGCGGTTGATCATGCGGACAGAGTCCAGCACGCTGGCATAGAGATCCTCGCGCAAGGCCATCGTATTTTCGGAAAGGAAGGGCGAAGGATCGACCGGCATGCGCAGGAAATCGAAGCCTGCATGCTTCAAAGCCTCGAGATCGTCGTCCTTGAGAAATTTGCGCCATTCCGGGTAGGGCAGGATGGCCTTGGCGTTGCCCCATTGGTCTTCGCCCGGCCAGGTCACCCACTGGTCGAGATTGAGCCCGCGCTTCATGGAGAAGGTCGCGGCCTGGCTCGGCCCGGCCAGAGCCATCACGACGAACAGAGCCATCACCACGAACAGCGCCGTCACCAAGGTCTTGATCATCGCCGTCAACAGTGCCATCCGATGCCATGTCACGCGCGGCACAGGTGCCTTGCCGCGACTGAAAAAGGAAGCGCAATGGACGATCATGGTGAATCCGCGACCTTGCTGGCGGGGATTTCCGGTGCGCTGACGGCGTTCGGCCATCGGCTGATGGCGCGGGTCTACTATGCCGACACCGATTTCTCCGGCGTCGTCTACCACGCCCGCTATCTCGAATTCCTCGAGCGCGGCCGCTCCGACTATCTGAGGCTGAGCGGCGTCCACCACACCGAACTTGCCGATGGCAAGCATGGCGAAAGAATAGTCTGGGTGGTGCGTCGCATGGAGATCGACTTCCGCATCCCGGCCCGCATGGACGACATCCTGACGATCGACACCCGGACCGAGGAAATCTCCGGCGCGCGCATCTTCATGGCCCAGCAGCTCAAGCGCGGCGACGAGGTGCTGGTCGAGGCCAGGGTGGAGGCGGCGATCATAGGCGAGAATGGCCGGCCACGCCGCTTCCCCAGGGAGTGGATAGCAGCGTTCATACCCAAGGCGGGCTAAAAGGCCGACGTCGTTGGTATCGCCGGCGCCGGCTTGAAGCGCGGCAATGCGCCGCGTCTGGTGGACTAACCCATCCTTAACCATAACGGTTCATGAAGAGATTGGTGAAGATTGGCGCTATCCAGCGCCTTCCTTTCACCAACATTTGCCCCGAAAAGGCCGCGAAAGGCACGTTTTGGGGTTGTTCCGGTAGCTTCGCGCGAACCGACCACAAGGGATGCCAGGGGCCAGCCGCCAGCTTCGCTCGGAAATCTTAAGGACGTTACGATGGAAAATATCGCACTCGCCGAACCGGGCGCGCAATTGTCGATTTGGGCGCTGTTCATGCAGGCCAGCTGGGTGGTCAAGCTGGTCATGATCGGGCTGCTCTGCGCCTCGGTCTGGACCTGGGCGATTATCGTCGACAAGCTCGTATCCTATGCCCGCATGCGGCTGGCGCTGAACCGGTTCGAGCAGGTGTTCTGGTCGGGGCAGTCGCTGGAGGAGCTTTACCGCACGTTGGCCGACCGCAAGACATCGGGCATGGGCGCCATCTTCGTTGCTGCCATGCGCGAGTGGAAGAAGAGTTTCGAAAAAGGCGCCAAGACGCCGCTCGGCTTGCAAACCCGCATCGATAAGGCGATGGACCTGGCGCTGACCCGCGAGATGGAGAAGCTCGAAGGCCGCCTCGGCTTCCTCGCAACCACGGGCTCGGCGGCCCCGTTCATCGGCCTGTTCGGCACCGTCATTGGCATCATGACGTCGTTCCAGGCGATCGCCGGCTCCAAGAACACCAGCCTGTCGGTGGTCGCGCCCGGCATCGCCGAGGCGCTGCTGGCGACCGCCATCGGCCTGCTCGCCGCCATTCCGGCCGTCATCGCCTACAACAAGCTGTCATCGGATGCGAGCAAGATCGCGGTGCGCATGGAAGGGTTCTCCGACGAGTTCTCCGCCATACTCTCGCGCCAAATCGATGAAAAAGTAGCGCCGAAGGCCTGAGGAGTAAGCCGATGGGAATGTCCGTAGGCATGGCTGGACGCGGCGGACGCGGCCATAGGCGGCGCGGCCGCCATCATGGCCTCATCGCCGAAATCAACGTCACGCCGATGGTCGACGTGATGCTGGTGCTGTTGATCATCTTCATGGTCGCGGCGCCGCTTTTGACGGTCGGCGTGCCGATCGATCTGCCGGATACGCAGGCCAAGGCGATGAATGCCGACACGCAGCCGATCACCGTTTCGATCAATGCCGCCGGCCAGATCTATCTCCAGGAGACCGAAATCCCGATCGAGGAACTGGTGGCGAAGCTGCAGGCGATCTCGAAGACCGGCTATGACGAGCGCATCTTCATCCGCGGCGACAAGTCCACCGACTATGGCACGGCGATGAAGGTGATGGCCCGCATTTCGGCCGCCGGCTACAAGAATATCGGCCTGGTTTCACTGCAGGAACAGGATCAATAGACCCACTATGAGGACCGGCCTCACCACATCGGTGATCATGCATGCGGCGCTGATTGGCTTCGGCCTGTTCACGCTGTCGGCACCGGCCGCGCTTCCGTCGGCCGACGTCGAGTCGGTCGCTGTCGACATCGTGCCGATCGAAGCCACTGCCCAGGTGCTGCAGGGCGACAAGAAATCGGTGGTGCATGAAAAGCCGGCGCCCTTGCCCACGCAGCGTCCCGATGTGGTGCCGGACGCGCAGAAGGTCGGCGAGAACAGCGTCGATACCGACAAGCCGATAACGCCCGAGGCCAAGCCGAAGCCGGTCGACATGACGTCGGCTCCGCCGCCGGCGCCAACGCCGATCGAAAAGCCGAAGACCGAGGACGTGCCGAAGCCGCAGGAAAAGCCCAAGCCGACGCCGGCCACGGAAGTGGCTCCCGCGCCGCAGCCCAAGGAAGAGGTCAAGCCCGAGCCGGTCAAGCAGACCGAGCCGAAGCCGGCGCCGGCCAAGGAGCCGACGCCCGCACCGCCACAGGACAAGACCGCGGCCATCGAGCCGACGCCCGAGGTGAAGCCGGACGCGGTCGCCCAGGCGATCGCCAAGGACCAGCCTGACGATGCCCAACTGCCGGACTCCGCGCCCGCGCCTCAGGCGCGGCCGAAGCCGCAGCCGGCACAGGCCGAAAGCGCCAAGGCGCCGGAGCGCAAGGACGCCGACAAACCGGTCAAGGAGGCTTCATCCAAGCCGAAATCGGAGGACAAGCAGTTCAATTCCGACGAGATCTCGGCCCTGCTGGACAAGCAGAAGCCCTCCGGCGGCGGCGCCAAGCGTTCGACACAGCAGGCTTCGCTCGGCGGCGAGAAGGACCAGGGCCAGAAGCTGTCGAGATCAGAACTGGGCGCCCTGTCGGATCAGCTTGGCGGTTGCTGGACATTGCCGGCGGGGCTGGAGGGCTCGGAGAATTTCGTCGCCGTGGTCATGTTCAACCTCGACCCCTCGGGCAAGCTGGATGGCCGGCCCACCGTCGAGAAATCGAGCGGGAATCGCCAATTCGATGAAAGCGCCGTGCGTGCGGTTCAGAAATGCAACATGGCCGGCCTTCAGGTTCCGGCGGGCAAACAGGACATCTGGGCCCAGGTCCGTGTCACTTTCGATCCGAGGGAAATGCTTGGCCTTTGAGGCCTGCCCTCCGCAGAATCAGTGAAGAGAAGCGAGAAGACATGAAATTCATCCTCAAGCCGCTCCTGATGGTCGCGACAATGGCGCTGGGCTCGATGGCCGGCGCCGTCATGCCTGCGTGGGCGCTCGTCGAGATCAACGTCAACAAGGGCAATGTCGAGCCGCTGCCGATCGCCATCACCGATTTCCAGTCGGGCGATGGGCTTGGCGCGCAGATTTCCGGCATCGTCACCGCCGACCTGAAGCGCTCGGGCCTGTTCGCACCGATCGACAAAAGCGCCTTCATCGAGAAGATCGCCAATCCTGACGCAGCGCCTCGCTTCGACGACTGGAAGGTGATCAATGCCCAGGCTCTGGTCACCGGCAGCGTCAGCAAGGAGGCCGACGGGCGCATCCGCGCGCAGTATCGGCTGTGGGACACGTTCGCTGGACAGCAGATGTCGGGCGAACAATTCTTCGCCAACGACGCCAATCAACGACGCGTCGCTCACATCATCGCCGACGCCATCTACGAGCGGCTGACCGGCGAGAAGGGCTATTTCGACACGCGCGTCGTTTTCATCGACGAGTCCGGCGCCAAGAATGCGCGCAAGAAGCGCCTCGCCATCATGGACCAGGACGGCGCCAATGTGCGCTATCTCTCGGACGGCAGGGCGATCGTCTTGACGCCGCGCTTCTCGCCGAACCGGCAGGAAATCACCTACATGTCCTATGAGAGCGGCCAGCCGCGGGTGTATCTCCTGCAGATCGAGACCGGCCAGCGCGAACTGGTCGGCAATTTTCCGGGCATGACGTTTGCGCCGCGCTTTTCGCCGGATGGCCAGAAGGTGATCATGAGCCTGCTGCGCGACGACGGCAATTCCAACATCTTCGCCATGGACCTCAGGAGCCGCTCGACGACCCGGCTCACCAACTCGACCGCCATCGACACTTCGCCTTCCTATTCGCCCGACGGCAGCAAGGTGGTGTTCACCTCCGACCGCGGCGGCCGCGCGCAGATCTATGTGATGGGCGCCGACGGTTCGGGCCAGACCCGCATCTCCTTCGGCGACGGGGTCTATTCGACGCCGGTGTGGTCGCCGCGCGGCGATCTCATCGCCTTCACCAAGCAGACCGGCGGCGAATTCCAGATCGGCGTTATGAAGACCGACGGTTCGGGCGAGCGCATCCTGTCATCCGGCTTCCAGCAGGAAGGACCGACCTGGGCGCCGAACGGCCGCGTGCTGATGTTCTTCCGCGATTCCGCCGGCGGCCCGAAACTGGTTTCTGTCGATCTCACCGGCCGCAACGAGCAGTCGATCCCGACCGCGAACTTTGCCTCCGATCCGGCCTGGTCGCCGCTGCTGGAGTGAGAGGAATTGGAGAAATGAAGAAATGAAGAATTGAGGGATGGAGAGAGAAGCGGGCTACATCAAGCGCGCGAAGGATTTGGATGTCTATAGGCACGCTTATGGGGTTTCCCTCGACGTCCACAAGGCCACGCTTGTTTTTCCGAAAAACAATACGCGTTGGCTGACCAAATGCGGCGATCCAGCAAGGCGATCTGTGCCAATCTGGCTGAAGGATTTGCCAAACAGACCCATTCCAGGCCCGATTTGCGCGTTTCATTTCGATGGCCATGGGATCATGCAGCGAAGTAGAGACGTGGATTTCGTATGCGTTCGACCTTGGCTACATCACCCACGCGCAGCGCGATGAATGGCTGCAATCCTATGTCCATATCTATGGAATGCTGGTGAATCTCAGGAAGAAGTTGAAATGACCCTTTTCCTCATTTCTTCAATTCCTCAATTCTCCATTTCCACCTCTTTGTCGCGTTTTGGCCGCATTTCCGCCTAGGGTCCGCGCCAACTGTGGCCCGGATCAAAGGGCTGCGGACGGGCGGCCTAAACCAAATTTTAACCGTGTTTCTTGAATGCCGGTTAACCCAAACGTGGTTACTGGGTGATCAACGAAATCACTCGAATGCGAAGGAGAGGCGGCATGAGCCGTATCGCAGCACTTACCAGAAATCCCGTCATGATCGCGCTGGTGGCGATGCTCGCCATTGCCGGTTGCGCTTCGAAGAAGACGCCCAACAGCGCCGCCGATCTCGGCCTCAACGGCGCCGGTGCCGCAACGCCCGGATCGGCGCAGGACTTCACCGTCAATATCGGCGACCGCATCTTCTTCGACACGGACTCCTCCTCGATCCGCGCCGACGCCCAGACGACCCTGTCGCGCCAGGCGCAGTGGCTGAACCAGTACAAGCAGTATGCGATTGTCGTTGAAGGCCATGCCGACGAACGCGGCACGCGCGAATACAATTTGGCGCTCGGTGCCCGCCGCGCCGCCGCCACGCGCGACTTCCTGGTCTCCAAGGGCGTCTCCGCCAACCGCCTGAAGACCATTTCCTACGGCAAGGAACGGCCGGTCGCGGTTTGCGACGACATCTCCTGCTGGTCGCAGAACCGCCGCGCGGTCACCACGCTCAGCGGCGCCGGCTCCTGACATTTTTCGCGCGTCGAGCGACGCGCGAAAAACACGACGGCAAAAATGCAACACAGGCTTGCGAAAGGCGGCTGAAAGGCCGCCTTTTTCATGTTTGGTCCCTTCAAACAAAATTTGGCCGAAGTCTCGCGTCCTGCTATGAGCCGAGGGCGCTTGGCTGGTCCCATACCGATTGGAAGGCGCGAACAAGCTAACGACACGGCGAGAGGCATATGCATTTGAGATCAGTTCTGAGCGGCACGCTTGCGCTGCTGCTCCTTTCAGGCGTCACCGCGATGGCGGGTGGCTTAGGGACTGATGGCACGGGACAGCCAGCCGACAGCGGCTTCTCGTTCCATCTGCCCAGCATCGAGTTGCCTGGCGTTTTCGGCGAAAAGAAGAAGTCGGACCAGGTTCAGTTCGCGCAGCAGTCGACTGGCACAGGCGCCACCGGGCTCGAGGACCAACTGCGCCAGATGAACGGCAAGATCGAGGAACTGAACTTCCAGATCCTGCAAATGCAGGAGCAGATCCGCAAACAGCAGGAAGACAACGAGTTCCGCTTCCAGCAGCTCGAAGGCGGTACGCAGGGTGCGCAGCAGCCGGCCGGGCAGAAGA